>WLPT01000009.1 GCA_009698675.1 Actinomycetota bacterium | reverse complement strand
TGGGGGCGTGTTGTAATTGGCAGCCTGTTGGTTTACCAAATCGTCGGAGCGGGTTCAAATCCCGTCGCCTCCACCACAGTCTTAACTGTTGTAGCTCGATCTATTGGTAATGGTCAAAAGAGTTGTAGCAGCTTTGCATGGGAGGGCCTCGAGAGATCGGGGCCTTTTCCAATTCCTCCGGCTTATAGGGCGACTCTTCTTTACATTTAGTTACTGCGAGTAACTTCATTAATGTGCCATAATTAATTTGCACTACGGGTTTGGTAGTAATTGGGACTTGGTTAATAGCCAAGTCCTTTTTGCTTGTTACCTTTTACATTTTATCCACATCACTTTGTAGTTTCGCAAACTGGTCAATTCTCAAGCCATATCTTCGCTCTCGTGTTGGGGGCGTGATGTAAATGGCAGCATTCGTGTTTACCAAACCCGAGGTGCGGGTTCAAATCCCGTCGCCTCCACCACAGTCTTAACTGTCGAAGCTCGATCTATTGGTAATGGTCAAAAGAGCTGCTTCAGATATGCATGGGAGGGCCTCGAGAGATCGAGGCCCTTTCCAATTCCCTGGTCTTATAGGGCGACTCTTCTTCCTATTAGGTGGGCGCAGTTATGCCTTGCGTCGCTTTCGAGCATCTTTTTCATTGAGCAATTTTGAGACAGAAACATCGAAATCTCCGGAGAGGATGTCGGCTATTGAAATGTTCTCAAGCACATTTCTAAGGGAGGCGCGTGTTGCGATCCAAACGTCTGCAACATGCTTTACTGGCCCTGCATATTCAATTTCTTCGGGTGCGAAACCGCGTACAGCAGCAAGTGGGCCATCGATTATTCGAATAATGTCAGCAACGGCTATATCCTGAGGCTTCTTGGCTAACTCGTAACCACCTGATGGGCCTCTATAACTATTTATGACCCCAGATTTTCTAAGAAGAGTCAGGATCCCTTCCAAAAATTTCTCAGGTATATCCCGTCTCGAAGCAATCTCTTCGGTAGAGATCAGTGAATCCTTTTTCGTTGCAACCGCGATTTCTACAACAGCCTGCAGGGCGTAATCGACTTTGGCTGAGATTTTCACAGGCTCATTCTTTCGCGTAGTTCGAACAATTCAAGGCCGTATGGACGTGTCGGTTGAGTAATCTTAATTCCTAGTAGTATAGTAGGAAAATAGGAAAAGAGAGGTTCACATGAAAATTCGCCCAATTCTGTCTGTTCTGCTCGTATCTGGCCTAATGGCCACCAATGTGGCTGCAGGTTCTGCCGCTTCGCCCAAAGCTAACGCTGGCGTTGCCGATGTGATCAGAATCGGCTATTTTGCAAATGTCACACACGCTCCTGCGTTGTATGCAAAAGAGATGAAACTCTTTGAAGCAGCATTAAAGGGAACAAAGACAAAAATTGAGTGGATTACTTTCAATGCCGGTCCAAGTGCAATTGAAGCGTTTAAAGGCAAGGCTCTTGATCTAGCTTACATCGGGCCAAATCCAACAATTGCAGGGTATGCCAGTACAAAAGGATCTCTTATTAGGGTCATTGCAGGCTCAACTGCAAATGGCGCACAGTTAATCGTAAATCCATCAATCTCAACGATTGCAGATTTTGTAGGTAAGAAGATTGCAACACCGCAATTAGGAAATACTCAAGATGTTGCTTTGCGATCATGGCTTGCAAGCAAGAATTATAAGACTTCAGTTACCGGTGGCGGAGATGTGACTGTTATTCCTACAGAAAATGCTCAAAGCCTCACGCTATTCCAAAATGGCGATATTGACGGTGCATGGGTTCCAGAACCTTGGGCTTCACGATTAGTAATTGAAGCAGGAGGGAAGGTATTCCTCGACGAAAAAGATTTGTGGGCAAAGAAACAATTCCTCACAACACAGATTGTTGCCGAGACTCAGTTTCTTAACAAGTATCCAAAGACGGTAGAGGCGATTCTCAAAGGTCACATGCAAGCAATTGCTGCAATAAAGAAGTCACCTGCTCTAGCACAAGAAGCCGTCCAAACTCAGATTGCTGCAGCCACAGGAAAACGCTTATCAGATGCGGTTATTGCCCGTGCCTGGAGTAATCTGACATTTACTTACGATCCATTGCCAGCAACTTTGATAAAGAGCGCTGAAAATGCAGTAGATGCAGGTTTGCTTACAAATCTTGGATCTCGTGGCCTGGTGGGAATTTACGACCTTCGTATTCTTAACAAACTGCTAATTGCTTTGAAGCAAAAAAAGATTTCTGCTCAGGGTTTAGGAAAAGAGTAGCTTGAGTATTAGCTATGCCCTTGAAGTTGAAAACTTAAGCAAGCGCTTTGGTGAAGAACCATTTGTCATTGAAGGACTGGACTTTCAAGTTAAGAAGGGAGAATTCATCTGCCTTTTGGGTGCATCGGGGTGTGGTAAATCCACATTACTAAACATTCTTGCTGATTTAGATTCTCCTTCTGTTGGCACAGTTCGGGTTGCAGATCGACCAACATTGATGTTTCAGGATGCATCACTCATGCCTTGGTTAACTGCTGGGCAGAATGTGGAACTTGCACTGCGCATTAAGGGAATAGGAAAAGAGCAACGCAGGAACAGAGCCCAAGAGTTACTGGAACTGGTCCATCTTGGTTCTGCTTTTGATAAACGTCCACATGAGCTATCAGGAGGAATGCGTCAACGTGTTTCCATTGCCCGAGCATTAGCCCAAGAAAAATCAATTTTGTTGATGGATGAACCTTTTGCAGCACTCGATGCAATTACTCGTGACTTTCTTCATGAGGAACTAATCGGAATCTGGAAACGTACTGGCCTAACTGTTGTTTTTGTTACTCACAACGTTCGAGAAGCGGTTCGACTGGGTCAGCGAGTGATTTTGATGTCTTCTAAGCCTGGTCGCTTTATAAAGGAATGGGATATCAATCTAACCGAACCACGTCGGATCGATGCACCTGAGGTAGCAACACTTGCCAGCGAGATAACCGACCACCTACGCAATGAGATTAAACGCCATGGCTGAAATAGATAAGGATCAAAGTGAACTACAGAGATTATCTGCTGGTCTTGATGCCCTAGAGAGCAAATCAACCCAGTCAGATTCTTTTGCGCGGAAAGTGTTTAACTTTTCAGGCCCGCTGATTGCATTGGCGCTATTTATTGGTATTTGGCAAATATTTTTTTACTTGAAACTTGTTAAAGAATACATCCTGCCCTCACCGCATCAGGTCTACCAAGCGTTAGTAAATCAATATCAAGAAGGCATTTTACTAACGGCTGCATGGAACTCTTTAAGTCGTGGAGTTCAAGGATTCTTCTTTTCAATCATCATCGCGATTCCAATTGGATTAGCACTTGGATTGAGCAAAACAGTCCGGGTAGTTCTTAAGCCAATTACAACAGGACTTCAACAACTACCATCAGTTGCGTGGGTCCCTGCAGCAATCATTTGGTTTGGACTATCAAATGCAACAATTTATGCTGTGATACTTCTTGGGGCAGTACCATCTATTGCCAATGGATTGTCTTCAGGAATAGAGCAGATACCTTCTCAATATTTAAAGGTAGGACGTGTTCTTGGAACTACAAGAATCCAACAGATTCGCCACATAGTTCTACCTGCTTCCTTTCCAGGATTTTTAGCCGGATTAGAACAAGGATGGGCTTTTGCGTGGCGTTCACTTATGGCTGCTGAACTTATTGCCGTTTCCCCAGCTTTGGGAGTTGGGTTGGGCCAGCTCCTTGATGTTGGAAGACAGTTAGGAGATATGTCTCTAGTCTTAGGAGCAATTCTTTCAATTATGTTTGTTGGAATCCTTGTTGAAAAACTTGCATTTGCCCCTATTCGTGAACGCACCTTACGGATTCGGGGCCTAAGAAATTAAGTTCAAACATATTTGATTTCCCTCTTTTAGGGCGACTCTTCTATTTCTTTTTAACAGGTTGGCGAAGAATAGTCTTTAATTTTTCAGGCGAGGTCTTTCGAGGGTCGCCAAGATATATTTCGTGGTGAATCCCATTAAATACATAATTGTTCTCAGGCATAAACTCTTTGTGCATTCGAGCAAGTACTTGACCCTCTGCGTCGTATGGACCAACATGGAGAATTTGCACAGAAAGTCCCTCGGTTAAGGAATCGAAGCGAATCTTGGAAATGTTTGCTTCAGGTTTTTTCTCCTTGAACGTCTTTATTGCCTTCGTCGCAAAAGCCTTAGTTATTCCATTTGGAACCATAATGATCATTGTCCAACTCCATTTAGACTTTTCTCTCTTCTCGAAGCTATTCAAATCCTTTGCCCACCAAAGTCCTTCTAACGGTGGAACGACATAATCTCGGCCCAACTCATCCTTGCTCATGAATTTAAGAGTGTAAGAAATCCCGTAAAGAAGTTCGATAGCTTCTAGGTACGAATGCGAAGTGTTTGGGTCGCCTTTACCGTCAACCATTAAATAATTGAATTTTGGCAATTTTACGACAGAGAATTTGGAAGGGGAAGCTTTGAAATAATCAGGCAATGTCTTTTTCAAGTCAAATTTCTCCATAGCCCATAATAAGCCTTCGGCTGAAGGGTCCGGCTTATAGGGCGGTTTCTTTTCAATTATTGCTTGCGGTTAGAAGGTATTATTACGAAATGACTTTGGCTCCTCTTTACTCAGTAGAACGTGAATTTAACGTATATATCGACAAACTGTGGCACGCGTGGACAGATGCTCACGCTCTTGAAGTATGGCATCATCCTGTTGGAATGAGTTGTGTTTCTGGATCGACTCAATCTGAAATGAAGATAGGGGGATTGTGGGCCTATGCTGTCCAAGTTCCCGGTCGCGAATCAATTTCATATTTCTTCGGAAAATATTCTCTAATTCAAGACAATCTTAGATTCGAGCACTCAATGCACTACACAGAATCTAAGGATGCATTTGAACATAAAGATTTCAGCACTCCAGCTCATCAAATATCGGTTGAATTTGAGGCTCGGGGAGAGAAATCGTGGTCCAGATTTAGCCAATATGGTAAAGCGCCAGAGGCGCAAATAGCTCTAATGACACAAGGAATCGAAAGCTACTTTGATTCACTAGGAGAGTTCCTAAAATCTTAGGCAAGCCTAGATTTGCCTTATAGGGCACCTTTTCTTTTATACTTTATACATGGCTGAAAACAAAGTTCGCGCCGAGATTCTCGAAACTGGCAATCCCAAGATTAAGTCTGCTCGAATTATTATTCATGCAAAACCATCATCAGTTTTCTCTATTCTCAGTAATCCTAAGAGACATGAAGAGATTGATGGGAGCGAATCAATCAAAGCAAGTGTAAGCGGCCCCGATGAATTAATCTTGAGTTCCAAATTCGGCATGAAGATGCACCTTGTCATTGATTATCGAATACTAAACATGGTTGTTGAGTATAAAAAGGATGAGCTGATTGCCTGGCGACATCTAGGTCGATGGAGATGGCGTTACGAGTTAGTAGATCTTGGAAACGGTTCAACCCAGGTGACTGAAACCTTCGATGGCACTTTTGCTCCGGGGATCGCACAGATCTGGCTCAACCTACGTAAATCTTACCCATGGGCTCAGATTGCCGTCGTGAAAACTTTAGTTCGTCTCAAGGTAGTTGCTGAATCAAAATAGTTTCCCATCAGCTTCGAACTTCTCGAAGGTTTGTATTTAGAATCCGCTGTAGCGCGGTACGGTTTCGATCCGGCTTACAGGCTCGTCCCTTTTACCCTCCATTTATCGCTTGAGCTCTAAGGCGGTCGTGATGCATGCGATGATGAAGATTCCAAGTGCAGCCCCGAAATCTGCAACTTTATGCTTGCGTGAGAAGTGTGTGAATAGCGCACCTGCGAAGTAGAGAGCCAGGCATGCAGAAGCTAATACTCCGAGAGGTTTGTTCCATATACCAGCGATAATTCCAAGCCCACCTGCGATTTCCAAGAATGCAAGAACGGGAATCTGATGTGGTTTAACGCCAACTTTAGCCATCGCTGCCATGACATCTGGGACCTTCTTAAGCTTTGACACGGCTGATCCAATAGCGGCAAATGCGAGCAAAGCTGCGAATATGTCGAGTGCGATTGTCATTTATTTATCTACTTTCTTATTTAGGGGGTGATTTTCTTTCATATGAGTTGAGATTGCTTCAGATATTTCTATTAAAGACCTCATCTGAGCCTGCGTTAGCACCTGGCTAAAGCAATGGTTGATTTCCTTGGACTGCAAAGGAATGGCCGCTTCGGCTATTTTCCTTCCCTTTGCCGTTATCGAGACATCGAAGCAGCGAGAATCTTCAAGGTTCTTTGTTTTCTTTACTAAGCCGGCCTCATCCATTCGGGAAAGCTGATGGGACATGCGACTAATCTCCCATCCAAGACCTTGAGCTAGTCGATTCAGGTTCACGCTTGGAAGTGTTAATTCAGAGAGAGCTATAAGCACTATGTACTCAGTCGCAGATATTCCAGAGTGATTGGTTATTTGTCGACCAAGGTGGGGAAGGAGGCTGGTGCCGATTTTGTGGAATGCTCTCCAGGCCTTGGAATCGAGATCCTTCATACCCTTTTGTGCCACAGGAGTATTAAATCAGATATAGTTGATATGTCAAGTAATAACGTCTCACAGGATTTGGGTATCAAATGAATAGCTATATTGTCGTTGCCACATTCAAAGAGGGTGTAACTCCCGAAGATATACGTGCGCTAATTCCAGCAGAGCAGGTACAGGCCAAAGTATTAGCCGAGCGTGGTCAGCTTGGATTTATCAAAGTAGCGATGTCAAAGCGCACGGTATTTCTTGAGGCTTTTGGTGAAGATGAATCTAGTCTTCTGTCGACTATTAAATCTCTACCATTCTTTGCTATTTGGGATCTCGAGGTGTTTCTAACGACTCCACCAGCTGGTGTGAATTTCTAAGAGATCCCCATTCCAAGTAAGTAATCTTTGGGGCACTTTAGGAATCGAACCTGTCCTCACGCGTAACAATGTACTCTCCGGCTCGTAGGCAGGTTCTTCTCAACTGACTTCGTGGATATTCTTAGGTGCAAATATGAAGATTGTAATTGCGGTTGCGATAGCAACCCACATGATCATTTGCATACTAAGCGAAGTTCCATGTTTGAATGACTCAAAGGCTTTTTGTCTAAGATCCGCAAATTGGGTTTCCATTCCTGCGGGCGTTTTCATGCTGGTGAAAGCAATTGAGTGCGATACTTTTTCAGCAAGTGCGGTTGGTAATTGTTTTACCGACTCAGCCATCCCACTTCGGTAGGAAGTATTTAAAATTGCCCCGACGATTGCGATTCCAAGTGCACTTCCCACCTCGCGTGAGACATCATTTACAGCCGAGGCGACTCCCTGTTTTTCGGCTGGTAAAGAATTAGTGATTGCTGTCGTAGCTGGAGTGGAGGCCAGGGCCATGCCAAAAGCGAAGAGGGCTAAGCCACTCCAAAAATGTACGTAAGAGAAGGTAAATGACATTGTGCTAAATACATACATTCCGAATGCTAAGAAAGTGAGACCGAACGATCCGAGATATTTTTGTGGAATTTTCTTACTAAGGACACCAGCTACTCGAGACATTGGCAACACTATTAGAGGCACCACCATCAGCCGCAGTACTGCCTGCCATGGGGTAAATCCGTAGACGAATTGTAGAAATTGTAAACCTACAAAAATAAAACCAAATTGGCCGAAAAATTGGAGAAGGATAGACAGAGCCCCCATTGAAAACCCTCGATTAGCAAATAATCTCGGGTCTAGGAGAGGTGCTTCTTTTCGAAGCTCCACGATTATAAATGTTGGCAGAGTTATTCCAGTGAGCAAGAAGCCAAGTAGCGCCTGCGTGGAACTCCAGCCAAGCTCTGCGCCTTCAATAATTCCATAAACCAATCCACCGACTAGTGCTATTGAAATCAAACCACCGCTTACATCTAGTTTCTTACCCGTTGTATCGGCGGAGTTTGGAACAACAGTGAGTGCTCCAATGAGCCCTAAGAGAGCAAGTACCATGTTCATTGCAAATAAAGAGTGCCAAGAGTAATAGCGCATCAAGAATGCACTGCCGAATAGGCCAATGAAGGCTCCACCACCTGCCACACCTACCCATACGCCAACGGCGCGAGAGCGATCCTCTCGTGGAAATGATGCTGTGATAACTGAAAGAGTCGAAGGCATGATAAAGGCTGCACCAACACCCATTACCGCCCTCAAAATGATTAGGTTGCCGATGCTATTTACAACTAAGCCGTATGCTGCAACTGATAGGTAAATAACTAATCCGAAGACAAGACCATTTCGACGTCCGAAACGATCTGAAAGTGCACCGGAGAGTAAGAGCAACCCAGCGAAAATAACGGTATAGGCATCCACAATCCACGTTAGTTGAGTTTGTGTTGCACCTAAATCTCTGGCAATAGACGGTAGCGCAACGTTGAGGCCAGCGACAGCTGAAATCACTGTCATCAAACTCAAGGCAATTGCAGGCAACGTTAGCGGGTGAATCTTCTTGCTCATGGCTAAACCCTACCCCTGCTTATGGGAGTAGGGTTGAAAAACTACTAATAATCTATTGCCGCGATTGATGCCTTGATGATCGCAAGTGCCTCATCAAGGTTTTGCAAGAAGGATGCGCCGACCTGTATCCACACTCCGCGAATTAGCAGATTTATCCGCCATACGTGCATTTCATCGGCTGAAGTCCCATCTTGCAAAATATAAGCAGCAGTTTCTTCGATTCCTGGGAGATTAATTGGAGTTTCACCCGCATCAATCCATGAATGCTTGCGTTCATCCCATACATTTTTGGAATTTGATGCCCAAAGAATAGTGCCACCAATTTCTGCTACCTGAATTCCATATGTACAGGCAATCCCTTGATTATTGAGAGCTGCTTCCAAATCGGTTTTGGGTGAAGGTTGCCAATGAGTTGGAACAAATTTAGATCCAGGAACTTGCGTTGCAAATGCACTTACTACTGCAGGTATTTCACAAGTTGCGGGTACTTTGCCGGCGACTGCTTCCACTCTATCGGTAGAAACACCGTTCACAACAGTGCTACAACTTGTTAACAAGAGAGCGGCTAATGCAAGTGCAATGCGTAACTTCATACTTCATCATAACAGTCGAATTGGAGATACGCCGAAGGAGATTGAGCAAAAACCTACTAATTAAAGAAAGCGATAATTGCTCCAGCAATGGTTAAATTAATCGCATCGTTAGCGGTTTCAATTACCCAGACTTTCAAGCTCTCACCACCAAATAATCTGTGGGAGAGAGATGAAAACATCGAAACTCCAACACCGAGGGCAAATCCAACTCCGGCCCCATCAAGAATTCCAATGTCAACATGTTTTCCGAGTGAGTTAATGATCAATGCCACTGTAAAGGTTTGAATGAGAACGCCAAGAATTGTCCCTCCAAAGAGCAGAACGGGCTTATTTTGACTGGTACTCAATTGACCTGATGCGATGCCCTTAGCCTTCATCCAGACTGGATAAAAAGTCTTAGGGCCAAACCAGATGCCACCGCTGGCAAATGAGAATATGAATGCAATTAATACGCCAATTAAGTTCAAACCAGAAAATGTCATGCGGGTATTTTACATAAATTTACAATAGAACTGAAGATTTAGGCGGGAATTTCGTATAATTTACAAATGTCTACGGCACAGGTTTCGGCACATTTGCGAAAATTCTCACCTGCCCAAAGGGGGCTATTGACGGCCTTACGCGATCTCATTGCATCTGAATTGCCAGCTGCTGAGCAGGTAATCAAATATGGGATACCAACCTTTGTAATTGAAGGTGTACCAGTGATTGGATTCGATGGTTATAAAAACCATAATAGTCTTTTCCCTTACAGCGGATCGATTAATGCACAATTTGAAAACGAGTTAAGAGATTACGTGCAAACCAAAGGTTCAATTCACTTTGATTTAGGAAAAGCTTTTCCAAAGCAGCTTCTTAAGAAAATTCTTAAAGAAAAGATTACTCAGATTAATTCACAGTACCCAAAAACCAACGGTGAGTACCTAGTTTTCTATCCAAATGGGGTCTTAAAGGCCAGAGGTAAATACAAAGCGGGCAAACTCCATGGAGAGTGGGAATGGTTTCGAAAGACTGGAGTAATCATGCGATCTGGTAGTTTCAAAAACGGTACGCAGACGGGAACGTGGGTCACATACGACGTAAAGGGTAAGCTCTACAAGAAAACGCAGTTTTCCCAATGAGTAAATTTAAAGGGATGGAACCTATAATTACTATATGAGATTCTTAATTTCCGTGATTGATAGCCAAACTCGTTCTCCTCATACATCTGATGAGATAAAGGCCATTGATGAGTTCAATGGAAGGATTCAAACCGAAGGCGCGCGCCTGTTTGCATGCGGGATGGATTCACCAAGTAGTGCAGTAGTTATCGATAACCGCAACGGGTCGGGCATTGCTACAGAGGGTGCTTTTATTGAATCCAAAGAGTTCTTTAGTGGCTTCTGGATCATCGAGGCGGCAAACCTTGAGATTGCTCGTCAAATCGCAGCTGATGGATCTAAAGCCTGCAACAGGAGAGTCGAACTTCGCCCACTCTTGGGGGGTTGAGGCTTGGACTATGAAGACATTTTCTATGTTTTGGCCGCTAGCGCACTCTCAGGAATGTGGTTTAGTAATATGCAGTCATGCCAATTAGCACTCACGAATTGATTTCAGAATGCGATTCAACTGAGTCTAACTGTGGATCCAAGAAATGACCCTCATCCTGCGCCCTTATAGACCAGATGAGTTTGAGCGAGCTTGCGAAATTCGTGAGATCGATAGTGCAGATCGAAGAGAGCGCTTTCGACAAAGATTTGAAAATTCCAGCACTTGGCATGACCATTATCTTCATTTAGCGATCGAAAACGATGGAGAGTTAATCGGCGATTTTCAACTTCGTAAATGTGACAAGACACGTCCTGAAGGTGCCTGGGAGATGGGAATTGAAATAGCTGCCGACTCCCGCGGAAAGGGAGTCGGTACACAGGCGTTGCGAATTGGAGCCGTACATGCCTTTGGAATGGGCTGCCATCGACTTGAGGGTTCTACCGAGGAGGGAAATCTCGCAATGCGCAAAGCATTCGATAAGGCTGGCTGGAAGTTTGAAGGCATCCAACGGGCTCTGTTTCTAGAAAATGATATTCCACGTGACTATTACTCATATGCTATTACGAAGTTTGATTAAGTGCGTATTACCTCTTTTCTGCAAGTAATTGAGCTTTAAAACCGATCAATTCCAGCCACCGCCTTTGACTAGACTTGCGCAATGGCCTCCAAATTCGCGCCCTTTAAAGAGTTCACATCGATACTCAATCCGCACTCGCGGCGAATAATCACGGGCATATCCCTGAATGCAATCGGGGGTGGGATGACGCTCTCGTTATTGATGGTCTATCTGCATGACATACGTGGCTTTACTACAACTTTTGGTGGACTGCTCATGGCCTGGGGTGCTTTTACTGGGATTGTCGGCACCGGTCCGCTGGGAGCACTC
Source organism: Actinomycetota bacterium (assembly GCA_009698675.1). Lineage (GTDB taxonomy): Bacteria > Actinomycetota > Actinomycetes > Nanopelagicales > Nanopelagicaceae > Planktophila. Next base: position 45,600 of record WLPT01000009.1, on the reverse strand, counting down.
GTCGATCGGATCGGCCCGAAGAAAGTAATTATTCCTGGATTGATTATCGCGTCTTTGTCTGCCTTCTCATTTTCACTAGTTACAACCCACGCGCAAGCATTTTTTTCAATGACGCTATTCTCATTGGGCGGTCAATGTATCTGGCCAGCACAGATGGTGATTTTGACGCGTGTGACTCCTGAGGAAGATCGGTCAAAGATTTTTGGATTCAACTTCATGCTGCTTAATTTAGGTCTTGGAATTGGTGGATTGCTCTCATCGTTAATCATTCGCGAACACTCGGTACTCTCATTTCAAATCATGTACTGGGTAGATGGTCTGACATATCTGCTATTTCTCTTTATAGTTCTTGGGCTTCAAACTCCTCATGCCGGTAAGTACATCGCAAAGGCACATGAACCTAAATCTGGAAGTTATCGTGAGCTTTTTTCGCGTAAAGATTTAACGGTTCTTACCTTCGCAGGTGTCATCCTTTTAACATTTGGATACGGTCCGCTCCAGTCGGGAATTCCTGTATATGCCACACAGTTTCTTGGCTTATCACCGAAATGGTTAGGCGTTATTTTTGGAGTTAATACAATTTCGATAGTTATATTTCAGCCGCTTGTATTGAAAGCGCTCGAGCGATATTCAAAATACACAGCCCTCATCTCGGTCGGAGTAATTTGGGCGATCTCATGGTTGGCCGTAGGAATTTCACCCTACCTGCCGATTTTCGTCAGCGGAGTGGCACTATGTGTTAGTCAGTTTATTTTCGCATTCGGCGAGATGGTTCATGCGCCTACAAGTCCCGCGCTACTTCAAGAGTTAACTCCCGAACATATCCGTGGCCGAGCTAGCGCCTTAATCAGTTTGCAGTGGGGCTTTTCCGGAATCGTAGGGCCAGCAATGGCTGGAGTTCTGATCGGTGCACATCTTGAGCAGCTGTGGGTGGTTTTAATGGCAGCTGGGGTATTAATACCGATTCCCTTTTTCCACTTTGTGAAAAAACTCAACTCTCTATAGTTCTCACAATAGTTTGGGTAAACTAACCATTATGAATCGCAAGGTTGATATCTACTTAAAGAATGTTACGAAATGGCGAGCCGAGTTTGAAGCTTTACGAGCCATCGCTCTTGACTCAGGGCTAACCGAAGATTTGAAGTGGGGCCATCCTTGTTATACCTTAAATAATGCAAATGTTATTTTGCTTCACGGCTTTAAGAATTACTGCGCAATAGCTTTCTTCAAAGGTGCGCTGTTGAAAGATCCCAAGGGCTTACTCATTCAACAGACAGAGAATGTCCAATCGGGGCGCCAGCTGCGATTTACGAATGTTCAAGAGATTGTTGCAAAGGAAAGGCTCATCAAGGGCTACATTGCGCAGGCGATTGAAGTTGAAGAGTCCGGTTCAAAGGTAGAGTTCAAGAAGGCTGCAGAGTTTGAAACCCCGAAAGAGGTTCTGGTGGCATTAAAGAGGATTCCTGGCCTATCTGTTGCCTTTAATAGGCTCACTCCGGGTAGGCGGCACGGTTATGTCCTCCACTTTGTAGCTGCAAAACAGGCGAAGACTTTAGAGGCACGAGTTCAACGCTGCGCCCCAAAGATTCTAAAAGGGGAGGGTCTTAACGATTTCTAAGAGTGCTATTTATTGAGCCATGATTGCATTGTGGACATACTGCGCTAAACCTCGTGCGCGATCGTCGTAATACCTCTTGAAACGCTCATCGGTGACATACATGATCGCTAAGTTTTTCTGCATCTGAACTGAGCAGTCATAGAACCATTTAGAAATAGCTGCGCGGTGGGCCGCCACTGCGGCTTGGGCTTCGAGTGAGTCAACCTCCAAAGAGTTGCCAAAGGCATATACAAATAACTCGGTCGCAGCCTCTTGGTCGATTTTAGCTAAAGCGAAATCTGCATGAGAGTATTTGGATGTTTTCGCTGTAGATTCGCGGTAGGCATCACTCTGGCCCCAACGCTCCTGAACTTCCTTCTCATATCCATCCACGTGCCAAGTATATAGCGGGGAATATTTGAATTTCTCTTCACATGATTTCGTTTCCATAGGGCAGAATCTATCTATGAGTTCGAATATCAGTGTTGAGCTGCTGACAGGTGAGCAGTGGCAGCGGTTACGAAAGATTCGTCTTGACTCCTTAAGGGAGAGTCCTAATGCATTCGGTGGCCAACTCGAGGTTGAGAGTGCGTTCGATGAAGAACAATGGCGAAACAAATGTACAACTTTGGATTATCTACTCGCATCGATTGATGGAGTCGATATCGCTCTGATGTCGGTACAGGTTTTAGATGGCGATCATGGCGCAACATGTTGGATTGGCGGATGTTGGAGTAATCCGCAATACCGCGGCAGGGGTTCATTTCGTTCTCTATTTAAATACGTGGATGAGCATGCAGTAGGGAAAGGATGGCAGCGTCAGGGCCTTGGCGTCTGGGCCGATAATTACAGTGCAATCGCTGCATACAATGCACTTGGCTTTATCGATGCTGGTCATAAGCAGGAAAGCCAACGTCATTCCGGCCGTTTTTATATTCACATGGTTCGAGATAGTGTTGCTAAATGATTATTGATGTCTGGTCTGATGTTGTCTGTCCATGGTGTTTCATTGGAAAGCGTCGGCTAGAAAAGGCGCTGTCACAGTTTGATCATAAAGAAGAGGTCGTAGTTCGCCACCGAGCTTTTGAACTACAGCCCGATGCTAAAGAAACCATGCCCACGAAAGAGCTATTGGCAGATAAATATCGGGTTTCACCTCAAGATGTGAAGGCGATGCAGGCCAATGTTTGCGCTGTGGCAGATGGTGAGGGCCTTTGCTATGACCTGGATGAAACCCTGTCGGGCAACACATTTGATGCTCATCGATTGCTTTTATGGGCGGCAACGATTGGCAAACAAGATCAACTTTTAGAGGCTATGTACTCTGGTTATTTCGAAAACTCAATACCCGTATTTTCTCACCAAGATCTCTGCACTATAGCTACATCAATAGGCCTTGCAGAGGTCGAAGTCATGAAAATTCTGGAATCAGATCGATTTAAGGATGAAGTTATCGCAGATAGGCAGTTGGCTTCGCAGTTAGGAGCAACGGGAGTTCCCTTCTTTATTGTAGATATGAAGTACGCCATATCAGGGGCCCAACCACTCGAGTATTTCATTGAAACTCTCAACACCGCATGGAGTCAGAAAGTTTAATTCCTTGTTAGCAATGGTTATATGGCATTTGCTCAAGCCAGAGTTAGGAAGTTAATTGTTAACAAAGTTACTTAAAGATTTCTTACAGCCATACCGCTATCAAGTGGGCGCTATCTCAATCCTGCTTCTCGTTCAATCAATCGCAAATCTTTATCTCCCGAATCTCAACGCCGACTTGATTAACAACGGAGTAGCCAAGGGCGATATTTCATATATCTGGAAAATCGGCCTTGTTATGCTGGCATCGTCAGCACTGGTTATGGGTGCCTCAATTCTCTTAGCCTATTTAAGTGCCAAAGTTTCTATGGCTTTCGGCGCAGATCTTCGCAGTGCGGTATTTGCATCGGTTGAGAGGTTTTCTACTCGCGAGCTCAATAAGTTTGGTGCCCCGTCGTTAATTACACGAAATACAAATGATGTACAGCAAGTTCAGATGGTCTTGTTTATGGGATTGACGATGATGCTAAGCGCCCCGATAACCGGAGTCGGCGCTTCAATTATGGCCGTTAAGACCGATGCGCACCTGTCTTTACTTCTATTAGTTGTTATCCCATTGATGTCACTTCTTATTTGGGTGCTATTGAGAAGAATCGTTCCGTTATTTAGGATCATGCAGGTCAAAATCGATCGAATTAACTTAGTTCTACGCGAGCAGATAAGCGGAATTCGTGTAATTCGCGCCTTCGTTAAAACCAGATTTGAAGAGAAACGTTTCGCAGAAGCCAGTGAAGATTTAATGAATACTACGCTTAGCGTGACGAGAACCTTTGCAGTGATGTTTCCTGTCTTAATGTTAATTCTCAACCTAACAAGCGTTGCCGTAATTTGGTTCGGTGGAAAGCTTGTCGATACGGGCGAAATGCAGATCGGCAATCTGACCGCCTTTCTTGCCTATATTATGCAGATTCTTTCAAGTGTCATGATGGCCGTGATGATGTCACTCATGATTCCAAGAGCGGCAGCAAGTGCCGAACGTATTCAAGAGGTTTTACTAACCCAATCTTCGGTAATGGAAACAGCCACGCCGCAGAGACCACTTACGAACACTGGCCGGATTGAATTCAAGGACGTTGAATTTAGATATCCCGGTGCCGAGCATCCGGTTCTCGACGGAATCACTTTTACTGCAAATCCAGGTCAGTTCACTGCGATTGTAGGAAGCACGGGAAGTGGTAAATCAACTCTGGTTAATTTAATTCCACGTTTTATTGATCCGACCGCTGGAGAGATTCTCATCGATGGAGTTAATCTGCGAGATCAAGGTTTGGAATCTGTCTGGAAAAATATTGGATTGGTGCCTCAGCGAGCATTTCTTTTTGGCGGCACTATTGCTTCAAACTTGCGGTACGGGGATGAAAATGCAAGTGATGAGGATATGTGGAAGGCACTTGCAACCGCCCAAGCCAGGGAATTTGTAGAGGATCTCAGCGATAAATTAGAGGCACCCGTTGCACAAGGCGGTACTAATTTTTCTGGTGGTCAACGTCAGCGCTTAGCAATTGCGCGAGCAATAACCAAGAAGCCCTCTATATATATTTTGGATGATAGTTTTTCAGCGCTAGATTTCACTACGGATGCAAATTTGCGCGCGGCTTTAGAGGAATCAGCTAAAGATTCTACGCTCATCGTTGTTGCTCAACGCGTCACCACAATTTTAAACGCAGATCAGATTATCGTTTTGGATCAAGGCTCGATTGTAGGAATTGGCAGACATCAAGATCTTATGCAGAGCTGTGAAACATACAAGGAGATAGTTCTTTCCCAGTTAAGTCCAGAGGAGGCGGCATGAGTGCTGCACGTCCAGGAGCCGCCGGTCCACGAGGTGGGCCAATGGCGGGGATGTTTGGGGCACCTCCTGCAAAAACTAAGAACTTCAAAGCATCACTTAAGCGCTTACTGGGCGAACTTGGACCGGAGCGAAAAACTCTTTCACTAGTTCTAACTCTTATAACGATAAGCGTTGTGATTGGCTCTTTTGGTCCAAGGATTCTGGGCCGCGCCACTAACTATATTTTCTACGGTTTTCTTGGAAGGCGCTTGCCTGCTGGAATTTCAAAGGAGAGGGCCGTCGCAGGTTTACGTGCGCAGGGACAGGACCGTTTAGCCGATATGTTGAACAAGAGTTCGGTTGTTCCGGGAGTAGGAATTGATTTTGGCCAAGTTGCACGAATCTTGATGTTAGCGATAGCTATCTATTTGGTTGCTTCGCTTCTTATGTGGATTCAAGCCTACCTAATGGCTGGAGTGACTCAACGATCAGTGTTTAGGCTTCGCAGAATGGCCGAGGAAAAGATTGGACGTCTACCACTAAGCTATTTTGATACCCAATCACGAGGCGATTTATTGAGCCGTGTAACAAATGACATCGACAACATTGCTAACTCTTTGCAACAGGGATTATCACAAATCCTTAACTCGCTTTTAACGATTATCTCCGTTCTTGTTATGATGATATGGATTAGCTGGGAGCTTGCTCTTATCTCTCTGATTGCAATACCAGTAAGTATCTTTCTCTCAGTTCGGATTGCTAAACGCTCACAACGAGAGTTCGTTGCACAGTGGGATTGGACAGGCAAGCTCAATGGTCATGTAGAAGAGATGCACACAGGTCATTCATTAGTTAAAGTCTTTGGTCGACGTGAAAGCGCGATCGAAGAGTTTGGTGATCTCAACTCCAAATTACGCGATTCGAGTTTCAAAGCACAATTCATGTCCAGCATTATTCAACCTACGACGCAGTTAGTTTCGAACCTAATTTACGTAGGTATTGCAGTTCTTGGCGGATATCGCGTCGCAACAGGCTCAATGTCACTTGGAGATGTTCAAGCATTTATTCAATATTCGCGACAGTTTGCCATGCCTCTGGCGCAAATTGCTGGCTTAATGAACAGCGTTCAATCAGGAGTTGCATCGGCCGAACGTCTCTTCGAATTTCTAGATGCAACCGAAGAAGAGTCTGAAACGGTTGATGCAATTGAAATTGCGCGAGCAGTTGGAGAGGTCAGATTCGAAAATGTCTACTTTAGCTACGAGGTCGATAAGCCACTGATTGAAGGATTAAATCTGACTGTTAAACCGGGCCAGACGATAGCCATAGTTGGACCAACTGGTGCCGGCAAGACGACTTTGGTCAATTTGATTATGCGCTTCTATGAAGTGAACTCGGGGCGAATCACTTTGGATGGAATCGATATTCGATCATTGACGCGCGATGATCTGCGCCGTCAGTTTGGTATGGTGCTGCAAGATACATGGCTCTTCGACGGAACGATGCGGGAAAATATCGCCTTTGGCAGTCAAGATCCAAGTAATGGAAAAGTTCTCGAGGCAGCTAAAGCGGCAAATATCGACCACTTTATGCGCTCTCTCGCCGATGGATATGAGTCAATGGTTTCAGATGACAATTCATCGGTTTCTAATGGTGAGCGTCAATTGATAACTATTGCCCGTGCATTTATAGCCGATCCTGCAATTCTAATTTTGGATGAGGCAACATCTTCAGTTGATACGCGAACAGAAGTCATGGTTCAACATGCGATGGCCAAGTTGCGTGATGGACGTACTAGTTTTGTTATCGCCCACCGTCTATCAACAATCCGCGATGCCGATACGATTTTGGTGATGGACAAAGGCACAATCATTGAGCAAGGTCGCCATGAAGATTTAATGGCGAGCAAGGGGTTCTACTTTGATCTCTATGCAAGCCAATTCTCAAGTGCTTTGGATGTCTAGAATCCCCTTGACACAGTCAGATTAGTTAGATTGAAAGAAAATGCCCACAATAATCAAGTAGGATTTATCCATGAGCCATGAAAAACTAGCCGAGTACGGCACGAACTTAGAAGCCTTCTTAGTCCAAGCAAGAAAGTTCAATGCCTCCAACATCCAAGCTCCAGGTGCTGATAATGAGTGGTCGGCAGCCTATGTTCTGCACCATGTTGCCGATGCAGAGATGCATTTTGCAATTCGTTATTTCAACGCCTTAACCATCGAGGCGCCTTCAATCATCCCATTTGAAGAGGATGCATATCCATCGGTTCTCAACTATGCAGGGCGAGATTGGTCGACTTCGCTCTCTCTCATCGAGTCAGTTGGTAAGTTGGTGCTCGTTGCGCTGACTCCAATTACATCTGAGCAATGGGAGAGAGTTTCTATTCACCCCGAGGCTGGCAATGTAAGCGTTTCATTCTTAATCGGTAAAGCGTGCAGCCACATGGCAGCACATACTGAGCAACTTAAAGCTTTACTGTAATTACTTCTGCAGTAAGCCTGGATTTACGCCCAAGCCCATAGATGCATCTAGAACAGCGCCATGCAAAATCTTTCCCGCCTCTGACGATAAGAAAAAGCCAAGCTCGGCAATCTCTTGCGGCGCAATTAACCGTGATTTTGGAAGTGCTTTAACCAGGAGCTCTTTCTCAGAATCGTTGAGATGATTTAACGTACTTGCGGCAAACATTGGGGTATTGGTAGCACCGGGGCAGATTGTAAATACTTCAACTCCTGTATGTACTAAGTCGGCAGCAAGAGTTCGGCCCAGGAAGGCAATTGCCGCTTTCGACATTCCATCTGCATAGTTAAAGCCTGCAAACTGTGTGATGCCTCCACCGACAGATGAGATGAGAATAATCTTGCCTGTACCCCGTTCGATCATCGCAGGCATTAGGAGGTCATTGAGCCACAACGTTCCGATTGCATTTACTTGTATTAGAAGTTGTGAGCGCTCATGAGGCAGATCGGAGATGTATTCAACGGTTTTAGAGCCAAGGCCAGCGTTGTGAATGAGGACATCGGGAGTACCAGGAAGCTGGCTTACTAGAGCTTCGACCGAGGCATAATCGCTTAAATCCAATTGAAAGGCTCGTGCGGCACCAGGTGCGTAGAGGTTCATAATCTTGTCGGGGTTCTCAGAACTCTTTAGATATGTGAACCAAACCGTGTCACCATTTTGAATGAAGCGATCGACAAATGCTTGGCCAATTCCGCCGGAGCCACCTGTAACAAGGATGTTTCTACTCATGCAGGCATAATAACCAAGGGAGTGGCTCCTGCGTAATTTGACTCACTTTATAAGAGATTTTCGGGAGATTGATCTAAAACTCGAACATAGGCTCCCTTCATTACTAGGTAGTCTTGGCCAGTGCCAGATGCGATGTTAAGTAATAGGGATGCAATCCGGAAAGCTCTACCAATTTTCATTGCGGCAATTAACATGCGCGCTGGGTTGACGATTATGAGTCCATTGATCCCAATTCTTAAAGAGGAGTATCACTTAAGCTCTTTTCTCCTTTCATTCTTAACTTCATTGACCGTGCTTTGTTTTGCAGGAAGTGCATTCTTAATGCCGTTGGTGGGAAAAATTGGTGGAACCAATCGAGTGATTTCCATTGCGCTAATTGTCTTGACTGCGGCGATATTCTTGCGCGCTATTGGGAATGTTCCAATGCTTTTCCTCTCCTCCCTTACGGTGGGAATCGCAATTGCGGTTTTGAATTTCTCGTTACCGGTTTGGGTTAAAGAAAATACATCCGATCATTCAGGTTTAGTCACTGGCATTTACATAACGATTATGGGTGTATTTGCCGCAGCTTCAGTTGCAGTGGCAGTGCCCCTTGCGCGCGCAACTTCATGGGGTTGGCGGCTATCGATGGTGCCCTGGATTGCACTGGGATTCATTTCATCGATTTGGTGGCTGGTACGAAACTCTAAGAGCGCATCCGGTGAGCATATGCAGATATCGGCAAAGTTTCATCGAGAACTCTTACACAAATCCGGTGCATGGAGTATCGCCATTTTCTTTGGTTTGCAGTCGATGCTTTTCTATGGCACTGCTACATGGCTACCAACGATATTAGTTTCTAAAGGTTTATCACTTAGCAATGCCGGTTTCATGGTTTCAATAACTGGATTATTGGGATCGGTGATTGGAATTGTTGCCCCTCACTACTCCTCAAAACTAAGTAACCTTCGTGCACTCTTAGCCCTTGTTGGAATCATGATTTCATTAGCGTTTATAGCCGTCATCTTCGATAATGGTTGGCGGCTTGTCATCTGGCTGCTTATCGCCAATATTGGTCTCTCAATTAGCTTCCCACTTTCTCTTCTATTGACGGTGACTCGAAGCGTTGAAGCGGGGGAGACTCGATCACTATCAATCATGGCGCAGTCTGTTGGCTATTTAATGGCCGCTTTTGCACCTGGAATAGTCGGTGCAATTTATGATGCCACCTTGAATTGGAATATCGCACTCACTTTCCCCGTACTCCTTGGAATTGCATTAGGCGCGGTGGGTTATTTTGCCGGAAAGCCCGAGAAAATCCTTATCCTTAACCCAAGTGACTAGAGCAGATAGAAGCAGGTGGAGCAATTGTTTGAGACGATTTTCCTGGGTATTTTGCAGGGCCTGACAGAGTTTCTGCCGATCTCATCTAGTGCCCACCAGAGAATTGCAGGCGAGTTTTTTGCCAATGCCCAAGATCCTGGTGCGCGTTTTACTGCAATCACTCAGATTGGAACCGAACTCGCCGTCTTAATCTTCTTTAGAGGTGATATCAAAAGAATTATTGCGGCGTGGTTTCGACAAACTTTGTTGCGAACTACATTGCCAGCCGATGAAAAACTTCAGGCTCGAATGGGTTGGTTAATAATTGTCGGCTCACTGCCTATTATTGTTCTTGGTTATTTAGGTCAAGATATTATCGCCAATGATCTTCGCTCGCTGTGGTTGATTGCCACAGTAATGATTGTCTTCGGCATCATTTTGGGACTGGCCGATCATTTCGGTAAAAAAGAGCGTGATTTGAAGCAGTTGAACACAACGCACGGTATTTACTATGGCCTAGCTCAGTCACTGGCATTAATGCCCGGAGTCTCTCGCTCCGGTGCCACAATTGCGATGGGGCGTCTGCTTGGTTATAGCCGCGAAGCGGCACTGCGATACTCATTTCTCTTGGCTCTTCCTGCTGTATTTGGTAGTGGCCTCTATGAACTCAAAGGTGCACTTGGTGATGGTGCAGCAGTCCAGATTTTCACTCTCAGCCAAACTCTCATCGCGACCTGCATCGCATTCGTAGTAGGTTATGCAGTTATTGCTTGGTTGCTTAAATTCGTCACTACTAAAAGTTTTATGCCGTTCATTATCTATCGAATCCTGCTTGGTTCGACGCTCTTAATTTTGCTCGCAACTGGAACGATAAACCCATGAGTGAACTTCCAGGTTGTCCCAAATGTGGATCTATGTATACCTATGAGATGGGCGCCCTATTAGTATGCCCTGAGTGTGCGCATGAGTGGGCTCCTACTGAAAACGAAGTTAGCCAGACTGGCCCGCGTGTTGTTAAAGACTCTGCTGGAAATATCTTGGCCGATGGCGACAGCGTGACTATCATCAAAGATATGAAGGTCAAAGGTAGTTCGGCAACGCTTAAAGTAGGTACGAAAGTTAAAAATATCCGTTTAATCGATGGACCTGGCGATCACGATATCGATGCAAAGGTAGATGGTTTCGGACCAATGAATTTGAAATCGAGCATCGTTAAAAAAGCTTAACTTCCTGGACTCACCGTCGACATATTGAAATCCTTAATGACAAGTGGTGGAACTGCCATATTGGACATATCGCCAGCCCATTCACGGGGCTGCGTCCATTCGGTAGCCCCCGCAAAGGCGATGCGACTGAGCGCTGAAACTGGTGAATCATTCCAACGGAAGTTGTTAGTAGCACCTACGACTTCGCCGCCTTTAACGTGATAGACGCCATCACGCGTTAGGCCTGTCAACAATAAGGAGTTGGGATCTACCATGCGGATGTACCAGAGTGTTGTCACAAGCAGACCATTGTCTACCTTCGTCACTAAATCTTCGAGATTTCCAGCCCCACCATCGACACTCATAATTGCATTTTCGCCAATCGGAGTGAACTCTAACTTTGTTAATTCGGCAGTTGCACGTGTTTGGATTAAAGATTGTAGGACCCCATCTTTAAACCAGTCCACGCGCTTGATTGGTTGGCCATTATCAAAGACCGAGGAGAAGGGCGAGCTCACTGCCGTACTTACAAAGTTGGCTGCTGGAAGTTGCTTGTAATCGGGATCGCTAAAGAATTGGAACCCAACATTTGAGAGTTTTTCTCCGACGCGCGTGCCGCCACCCTTTTTAGAAAATACTGATTGGCCTTCAAAGGCATCGCGCGCAGCCGATACCCACATCATGTATGTATACAAGTCGGCTACTGGACCCGATGGCATAACCGTGTCATAACGTCCTGCAGGTAGTTCAACTTTTCTACCCTGCCACGTTAAACGCTGACGTATCTGCGAATCGATGTCGGCTATGGAAATATCCTTAAAATCGTGGGTCTCTACGCCGCTCCATGTAGAGCGAGTTCGATTATGAGATTTTCCAGTCATCTCAACGCGACCAACAGGTGAATCCTTGCGAAGTCGCAGCCCTCCCTTTGAACCTATCCATGTAGTTTCATGGGTATGTTCGGAGTAACCAAAGAGTTCTATCTCATCGGCAACTGAGCGTGAAAACATATCGCCAAGCGCGGGTGCAAAAGTTGAGAAAACCTCTGGGCCTGTTGGAGTATGAGGAGCGCTCCAATCACCAATACTGATTTTAGTTGCAAGCGGAGCAAAGTCTTCGGCCTTACCGGCGGCCTTTGCCGCGGCGATCGCTTCAGCGAGTAAGCCAGGAATATCTGCGAGCAAAACATCTGTTCGCGATACTCCACCAGTTGCCATGCCGCCATCGGTTGCTACAAAGGCGATGACCGTTACATTTCGCTCTTGAATAACACCATTAGTCGTTAACGTGCTGGCCGCCCAGCGCAAGTTGGCTTGGGTCTTATCCTTTACGATAACTATGCAGTCATCGCACTGAGCCAACGAAGTGATTTTCTCAATTAGATCCTGTGCAGAGATCATTTGCCTGCCTCCGCAACGGTATTGAGAATATTTACTTTTTCAAAGATTGCAGATGGGCAGCCATGACTAACTGCCGCGACTTGACCAGGCTGTGCTTTGCCGCAGTTAAAGGCGCCCCCCAATACGTATGTTGATGGCCCACCAACAACTTTCATCGAGCCCCAAAAATCCGTTGTTGTGGCTTGATAGGCAACATCTTTGAGCTGGCCAATCACTTTTCCATTCTTTACTCGATGAAACTGCTGGCCAGTAAATTGGAAGTTATAACGCTGCATATCAATAGACCACGACTTATCGCCCTTGATAATAATTCCATCCTCAATCGATGCCACCATCTCTTCATAGGTAGGACCAGATGGATTGGCCGCCAAGGAAACATTTGGCATCCGCTGAATGGGTACATGAGCGGGGGAGTCGGCGAAGGCACAACCATTACTTCGATCGCGATTAACACGGGCTGCAATACGACGATCTAGTTGATAACCGACTAAAACGCCATCTTTCACTATCTCCCACTGTTGTGCTGCAACGCCCTCATCATCAAAGCCAACAGTGCTCAATCCATGAGCAGTATTACGGTCGCCGGTCACGTTCATCAATTGTGATCCGTACTTTAAAGTATTCAACTTCTCTGGAGTGGCAAAAGATGTTCCTGCGTAGTTTGCTTCATAACCAATTGCTCGATCTAACTCAGTTGCATGCCCAATCGATTCGTGAATTGTTAACCACAAGTTCGATGGATGTACGAGTAGATCATAACGTCCAGGTATTACTGAGGGTGCGGCTACTTTCTCAGCCAATAGTGTGGGCAGCTCGGCTATCTCATCATCCCAATTCCAATGTGTATTACCCATCCACTCCCACCCAAAGCCTGCCGGTTGCGCCAAAGTTCGCATAGATTCAAAACCATGGTCGCCTGTGGAGATCGCTTCAATCTGCGTCTGCATACGCACACGTTGTTGAGTTGTGCTTGTTCCATAAGAATCGGCATAGTGCTTCTGCTCTTTTACGTACATCGCATGGGCCGATGTGTGATTTACGATTGTCGATTTCAATAGTTCATTGCTTAAATATGCCAATCGATCTTTCTTGTCAGAATCAGATACCGAAAATGGATCTACTTCATAGTCAGAGACCCACACTTGATTGGCATATACCGGTTCACTAACTAGTGAGACTAGCTCAGTAGAAAGAGGTTTAGAAGTTTTCGCCATCGCAACTGCGGTGTGTGCCATTCTAATTGCGGCATCAACTGTGATTTCAGGAGTTGATGCAAAGCCCCATGCACCATCAACAATTACTCGAACCCCAATACCGGCGTTAGTTTCATCGCTTTGCGTTTCAGGTTTGGCATCACGCAGTGAAAGTAGACCGGTTCGAGTACGTTCGATACGAACATCAACATGCGAAGCGCCTGCATCTTTCGCAGAATTAATTGCAGCTTGAGTTATGGCCGATAAAGGAAGTGCTAGAAAGTCGGCATCTACATTTTTCATCACTGCAGAACCTTAAGGCACCACTGGGCTTGCAGCCAATGTTTGCGCAAGACACACCAAAAACCCCTTGCAAACACGGGTATTTGTGAAGCAAATGTGATGCAGGGAATATGTGATTTTATCAAAGTGATTCACTTAATAGTCATGATAGGGGTACCCCTCAGGAAAATATGTTTTCTAAAATCGCTGAGTGGAATGATTCACCTGTAAGTAAATAGATTTACTTCAGGGAGAGATGAGGATTACAAATGAAACTACTACAAAAAACCACTGTAGCAAAAGTCTTGGTTACCTTAACGGCGTTATCGGTATTAGTCGCTGTAACACCAAGTGCAAACGCTGCTACTAAGACGATCACTTGCTACAAAGGAACGGTAGTTAAAAAAGTCACTGCCGCCAAACCAAAGTGCCCTGCTGGATACACAACTACTAAACCAGTCGTTAAGCCAGCAGTTCCTGCTAAAGGAGGGGTGGTCGCATTCTCCGGGACATATAGTGGAAAGATTGCTCTGCTTTGGGGCGACAGTTACGTACAAGCTACGTCTGTCGAAGGCACTGGAACTGGAAATGTTCTAGGACTTACCGACCTGTCAGGAATTGGATCTGCGGCACCAGCAAATCAGTGCGATACGTTCAATGGTTCTGGCACTCTCGGCGGAGGCGGAAATACTTTAAAAGTCACATTTGATTCATCGGCTCAAGCATGTGCTGCAGATTCAGATGCGCCAACTTCAATTACATTCACAGGAAACGCAGTCATTAATGGCGGAACTGGAAAATATGTCGGGGCTTCCGGAACGCTCAAAGTAACTGCAGGTGCGTTCAATATTCAATCAAGTAGTGCAGGTAAGAAAGAAAGCGATGCTTTCAAGTTCACAATTTCTGGAAATATTATTACAAAATAGCTTTTCAAACCCATGAAGTATTAAGTTATAGAAGGAGCGAAAATGAATAAGAAAATCTCTACCGCAGTCATTGGTGCAGTTGCACTTTTTGGCAGCGCAATCGTTGGAGGCTCACCTGCATATGCAGCACCTGCAGCTTCTACACTTATCCTCTCAGGTGGTAGTGGTGTCTTTGGATTAGCTCCAATTACAATCACAGCTACTGCAAACAACGCAGGTACAGTTAAATTTCTGGCAGGCGGAGTAGCAATTCTTGGCTGCGAAGCAGCTGCAACCACAACCGTTGCACCATTTGCCGCAAAGTGCGCATGGCTTCCAGCAGCAGCCGGATCAGTTGCTTTGACCGGTGTATTAACACCTACAGATGCAGCTAGTTTTGAAGGCGTCACCTCAACTGCGCTCAATGTAAAGGTCGGCGTTCCAGTACAGGGGGTTGTCTCACCTATTCACATCTATGTAGACACAATCCTGGCTACTGGCTCAACAGGTGTTCTAGCTCCACGCTTTGGCGTTGGCTGCACAATTGCAAGTGAGTTCATTATTGGGCAGACAATCGTCTTTCGAATCTATGCCAATAACGCTGATCAAGGTGGCGCAGTAATGGATTCAAGTAATACGGCCTCAGCATTTGTTGAAGTTGCCGGTGTTAAAGATCCACTACCAATGAACTATGGAAACCACAGCGGAGTCGCATTCTGGACTGCAGTCCTAAAGACAGGTGCAGCTCCTTTGTACAGCACACTTGGAATCATTAGCTACAAAGTAACAATGGTTGCAAAAGACACATCAAGCATGAAGGTTCTTTCAACCAAGCTTGTTGCTAAGAAAGTTGATGGCAAGCGTGTGATTGGTGACGATGGTCGCACGGTTTATGAGCGTGTGAGCTATTACCGCACAGTTCAAGTTAGCCCAGCACTTAAAGGTGCAACAGCTACATGGGCATCTAACTTTACCGATGCCTCAAAGCTAACACTCTACGCAGTCCCTAAAGCCTAAATAATTAAATACGGAGAGAAAAATGAAACTACATATACAGGCAAGAAACTCGGTTGCATTTAGCGCTGCAGTTGCGCTCACTATGGCAATAGCCATGGTGAGCCCAGCTAGCGGTGCGGATGCACCAGTTGGAACTTCACTGATAGCACCTGCAGGAATTCCAAATATTCCAGCGGTGCCATTTACCGGTACCAAGATGGCAAACTTCACTACACCTCAAACAATGGTCAACTTAAGTGTTGTTCCAGCACAGGGAATTGTGGGAGATCCAATCGTTGTTTCAGGTAAGGCGATGGCGCCAAATGCGACTTTCACTCTTACTTGGTCAACATCTGATGCCAGTTGGGTTGCGGGAATTGAACCAAATACCGCCAACTACATGGGCACCAGTTATTCAAACTACAACGTAAACATGGCAACGGTTACAACCGATGCAACTGGATCCTTTAGCTTTGCAACGAAGATTCCATCTGACTGGGGCGGAGTACACGATATCTACGCCGTAGCCGATGGAGTTGGTGCTGGACATGGTGGATTACAAGTCGCACGTGGATTCACAATGAAGCCAACGAGTGGACCGGTCGGTACTCCGATTACTGTCACATATACAGGCCTTGGACCAAAGCTCTATGCAGCAGGTTCTGCCCTCATCTATGACAACCACTTTGCCGGCGAAATGATGGCGCGTTGGACACGAGGAACAGCAACCGCAGTCATCTTGGCATCTGGCGCAGTAGGAAAGCACTTTATTCAAGCTAATGAGGCGATCTCATTCTCTTATCTGAATGTGATGCAGTCACCAGTTCCTTATGCAAATAGTGGTTCGGGAACTTTTACGATTACTAAAGATAATGGAGCCTTTAAGCCATATATTCAATGGCCATCAAAGGTCACGCCAACGGTTTCAAATCGCACAACGTTATCGAGTATTGGTCTAGATCCAGCGACGAAGGCCGTTGCATCGCTCTCGGTCGATAGCGGTCCAGTTGGAAGTAAAACTACAGTCAATATCAATGGGTTAACTACAACAGGTTCACATCAAATAGTGTGGGCAACAGTTGTTGGAAACCGAGTCAACTGTACGACTGGAACTTGCTGGGTTTATAACTCACTGCCACTGGCAACCGTTGATGTAACAGGTCCATCTGTAAGCAAAGAAGTAACTATCCCAGACCACTTAGGTGGATGGCACGTTATTCAAATCAAACAGGGTGACATGATCGAAGCTCAGACAGCCTTCTATGTCAAAGAGAGCATCATGCCCTTCCTCGATAAGAGTGGAAAGACAATTGGAATGGGTCTGGCAACAGCCGATGTATCAGGTTCAGTTGAGGCCTTTGCAAAGGGTGGAGCAGGAACACCAACCAACACGTTTAAAGAGGGTGAAGAGTTCACCATCAGTATTAAGGGTGTTGGCTGGACTCAGTTCGATAACACATTGGCCGTCACATATGACAATAGTTATATTGGTTATGGCTGCGGATTCAATTCAAATGGTTATCTAGTTGTTCACCTACGGGCACTTGGTGGAGTTGGTACTCACATTATCGATCTTCGCCCGTTGCTCTATACACAGCAACCTTCATTTGCGAACACTCCATATGGAATGGCGCCAGTGTTGACATTTGATCGTGACTTTGCAGGTCTTGCACTGGGTTATCAAATCCCAGCATTCCACTTCGCAATTAACATCAAGAAGTAAGAGAAGTTAGGGGCTAAAGCCTCATCGTTGGTTAATCCAGCGGTGAGGCTTTAGTTTTTAATAAATGCGCGATTGGTGCCGGCAACCACCAGTTCCATCGACCCATCAAAACCATAGTGCTTGGCAACAATAGTCCTCGAATAATCGTTGCATCGATAAGGACCCCAATACCTAGTCCAATCCCTAACTGTTGTAGCCCGGCAAAGTGGCCTGTAACAAAGCCACTGATGGCGCAGATAAAGATGATCGCGGCGGCACTCACAACGCCTCCAGTGTGCGCCAGGCCTTCGATGATTGCATCGCTATTGGAGAGGCCTCGGTCACGCGCTTCACGCATTCTTGAGACTAAAAATAGCTCATAGTCCATGGAGAGTCCGAAGAGAAGAGCCAAGAGAAAGATAATCGCCCAGGCCTCTATTTGATCGAGCCG
Organism: Actinomycetota bacterium; assembly: GCA_009698675.1. Lineage (GTDB taxonomy): Bacteria > Actinomycetota > Actinomycetes > Nanopelagicales > Nanopelagicaceae > Planktophila. Next base: position 27,951 of record WLPT01000009.1, on the reverse strand, counting down.
GTAGGTATGTAGAAATGAAGATCCAAAACCAAAGCGAAAAACAGAGACTAAAGATGCCAAAGCTACGGCGGTAGAGATTAAATCTAGAGCGATAGCTTTTATAGGCAAGATTAAAGAGCGGAAAGCTCGCGTTAATAAGATGTACGTTAAAAGCAGGGCTAGCAGAATTATCCAAGGAGTTGAGTTAAGGATGCTTCTTATTAAATCTACGCCTTGTGCTGGCGCGCCACCAAGATAGAGAACGGCAGTTTCACTAAATCCAGATTGCGTTAAATCTAATGTGCGCAAATTGCTGACGAGCCGCTCGCTCTCGGGCATACCTAATGTATGCCTACCAATAACAAAGAACCGCAAATACCGACCGTTGGGATCGATGAAGGGCACCTTGTCTTCGGTAGCAACTATAAAGATCTCAGGGTTTTTCAATAGTTGTTTAGCTAACTTTTTGCGCGCGGTATCTACTTGAGGAGTTGTTGCTAAATGATTGGCACCGAGATCGATGAGAACTTCATGAGGCGTAATGACACCTGGACCGACACGGTTAACTACCATTGATATTCCTTGGGCAGATTCCAGATTGGTGGGGATGGCGGTTAATGAACTCGGAGTTAGAGCCAACCAAAAAATGGGGGCGGCCATAATTGCAAGCGTTGCAAGTGAAGCGATAAAAACCGATTTAGGTCTGGCTATAACTAAACGTGCGATCCGTGCCCAGGCGCCTTGTAGTGCATCGCTTCGGCCGATAATGCCTTTAAAACCAATAGTTGAGAGCGCTCTGTGACCTAGAATCGAAAGTAGCACGGGTGCCAGAGTTACCGCTGCAAACATTGATGCCAATGGAACTATCAAACCCGCAGCGCCAAGAGATCGCACAAATGGCACGGGTACAAGCAACAGAGTAGCTAAAGCTACTGAAACTATAAGAGCAGAGACCATTACCGTATGGCCCGCCGTTGCCATTGTCGCTTCAATAGCCTCATCTACATCTTGCTTTTCACGCAATTGGCGGCGAAATCTATGGAGTATTAGTAGTGAGTAATCAATTGCAAGTCCAAGTCCGAAGAGTTCAACGATATTTGGAATATACAAGACCATTAGCATCATATGAGAGAGCAGGTAGACCATACCTAAGGCCAATGAGATAGATGCTGCAGCGAATATAAGTGGAATAACTACGGCAAAGGATAGGCCGAGCATAAGAATCAATAAAAGCAGCGCCATCACAATTGCTACGACTTGGCCTCTGTGTAGGTCGCTAGCTAATATGGGGGATACGTCATGATTGATGGCCGGCGGTCCCGTTATGAGCGCACCGGTTAATCCCTGTGCCGCAACTGCCTTGCGCAGAGCTTGGGTATAGGAGGCCGCATCCAAAAGCCGAAGGGGTGTTGTGATACTTGCAAGAAGGACTCCGCCCATCGCCCTCTGTTGAGCCACATCCGAATCTGGAATGACTTGGGCTGCTTTTTCAATCGCAGATTTAAACTCTTGAATCTGCGCAGGTGTCGATGTTGCGTACTTATAGAGAACCGTAAAACTACCTTGGGTATTTTCACCAAAGTGTGAAGCCAAGATTGCATCGGCCGTGGCCGACTCACTGCCGGGAACCTCAAGTGATGTCGTTAAACGCCCACCAATGTGGGCGCTGGCAAAGGCACCTGCCACTACAACCAAGATCCAGATACCGGTTATGGCCAGGCGATTACGGATTACTATCCGAACCCACCGCATACTCATTTAAACAGTTTAGCTAGTGGCTGCAAAAATCCCTCCTTAGATGAAAATAGCCAAGAATTTACCCAGAATTACCTCAAATAGCGGGAAATTATCCGCGAACTAGCGTGGTTTAGCCTGATTCAGGGGGCTTTGCTGGCAGGATTCACCCTATTAACGTCAACCCAGTACTGGAGAGATTACAATGAATAAAAAAGAGATCGTTGCAAAGTTAGCCGCAGATTCAAAGCAGAGCGAAAGCGCTGTCTCAGCCATGCTCGATGCTCTAGAAGCACTGGCTATCTCAATGCTCCAGAGCAAGGAGAAGCTCGTACTTCCTGGCTTTATCTCAATCGAAGCAGTTGCCCGTGCTGCACGTTCAGGGCGTAACCCACAAACTGGTGCAGTTCTGCAGATTCCTGCACGCACAGGTGTGAAGGTAAGCGCTGGAACTAAGCTCAAGAAGGCAGTTGCTTAATCACAAATTAATAAAAAAGTCGGGCGTGAGATTCTCACGCCCGACTTTTTTATTGTAGAAAGTTTATGGATATAGGCCACGTAGCTTATGTGCCTCGGCGACTCGGGCAACTCCCAGCATATGTGCAGCTTCGCGCCAGGTGACCTTACGTCCTGTGGCCATCTCTTCGACCTCACTAAATGCCTTCATTAAAATGCGATTCAAGTTCGTCTTGACCTCATCGCCATCCCAAGCGTAGTTCTGCTTATCTTGAACCCACTCAAAGTAAGAGACGATCACACCTCCTGAGTTAGCCAAGATATCGGGAACAACGAGAACTCCTTTTTCGTTGAGAATTGCATCGCCCTCGGGGGAGGTCGGTGCATTTGCACCCTCCACCACAATCTTGGCCTTAATCCCGCCGGCAGTGTGAGCGGTGATTGAATCAGAGAGCGCGGCGGGAATTAATACATCGACATCTAAGTGAAGGAGCTCTTCGTTACTCAATCGATCTGTTCCTGGAGCATCTAAGTTTTTATGTGCTAAGAAATGAGCCCACAGATAGGAAATATTTTTAAAGCCAATCACTGCGCCATTAACATCACTTACTGCGACAACTTTAAGTCCCATATTTTCAAGAGCAATCGCGGCCCAGTAACCTACTTTTCCAAAGCCTTGAATCGCCACCGTTGCACCAACTGGATTAATACCGCGCATGCGTAGCGCTTCGCGAGTTGAAATTGCAACGCCATCTCCAGTTGCAGAGTTGCGGCCCAATGAACCACCTAGAACGATCGGCTTACCGGTAACAACTCCAGGTACAGAAAATCCTGCATTAACTGAGTAGGTGTCCATCATCCATGCCATGTTACGTTCATCGGTTCCAACATCAGGGGCTGGTATATCGCGCTCTGGTCCAATGATTGGCAAGATCTCTGATGTATATCGACGCGTCAAACGTTCGTTTTCACGATCAGATAAAGTTGCAACATCAACTGCGATGCCACCTTTTGCTCCACCGAATGGCAGGTTTGTTAATGCGCATTTCCACGTCATTAGCATGGCTAGGGCGATCGTCTCCTCGAGATCGATCTGAGGGTGAAATCGAACTCCACCCTTAGATGGCCCGCGTGTTGTTGAGTATTGGACTCGATATCCCTTGTACATCTCGACCTTGTCGTTATCTCGTCGCAAGGGAACGGCTACTTCTAAAATTCGCCGTGGTGTTGAAAGAGTTTGCCAATCATTTTCTGAAAGGCCTAATTGATCTACCGCAGTGCGCAATTGCGCGCGCGCAGTTTGGAAAGCTGACTCCGTTGTCATGTGATGAATCTATTAGAAATAGGTTGAAATTGCTAGTAATTTCCCACGTGAGGGCTAGCACAAGCAAAAACCTCCGCCTATTTTCGTTATAGGTCTACTGTGAAGATAGAAAGTTTTCTAAGGAGTTCAATATGCCCGACATCTCCAATAAATTCATCGTCGTAACCGTTACACACGATGAAACAAGAATTTGGGCAACGGGAATCGGGAAAGGCCAAAGGCCTGAAAGAATATTCGCACCCGATAAAACTAATCATCACCATTTTCGTACCGATGCAAAGCACAGTAATGCCGCTGCAGATTCACAAACCGCTTCATACTATGAAGAGATAGCCGCTTCGATTGCAGGGGCCGCTGAGATTTTATTGATCGGCCATGGACATGGAAAAGCAAGTTCGATGTTGCACCTAATTCAATACTTAGAGCGCAAACATCCCCAGACCGCCCATAAGATAATCGATGCCCTAGATGAGAATTTAGTGGCTCTTACCGAACCGCAGATTTTAAGCATAGCCCGTTCCTGGGTCGAAGCACATCCTCGAAGCGACTAAAACGCCGAATTTTCAAGCTCTCCACCGCTTGCACCTGCGCCACCGTATGAAGTCGGCAGATTGCCCTAGTTACTAGCGCTCAAATTCACGTGAAAGTCATCTCATCGTCACAAAGAATAGGCATGATTTGGAGGAATTCATGGTAATTTACCAAGGCGTAAGCGGTTGCATTCAACCCAGAACGGACCTAAATCGGGGTACTCCATCCCGATTTAGTTTGAATAGAAAGAGGGAACTCGTGTCAACGAAAATTAAATTTGTTGCCAGTGTTGCAGGAACTGTTTTAGCAGTTTCTTTAATCGCAACTTTGCCAACGAGCGCATCGGCAGCGGTAAATGCATCAACTGCCACATCTGCAGCCGACTTCGGCGGCCTTGATGGCTTAGTTGCTGCCGCTCAAAAAGAGGGAACACTTAATTTAATCGCAACTCCACGCGATTGGGCCGATTACGGCGATGCAATCGACATTTTCTCAAAGGCTTTCGGAATTAAAATTGTCAGCGACAATCCAGATGGCTCTTCAGCACAGGAAATCGCCGCAATTCAAACAACAAAAAATATGGCCAAGATGCCAGACGTTGTCGATATCGGAGCTTCATATGTATCTTCAGCAGCTGGACTCTTTGCAAACTACAAAGTCACAACCTGGGATTCAATTCCATCTGATTGGAAGGATCCAAACGGTAACTGGTTTGGTGGATATGCTGGAAAGCTAGCTATGTCATATGACGCTAGCGTCACACCTGCTCCAACTTCAATCGCATCACTTAACAATCCTGCCTACAAGGGCATGTTTGCAATCGCCGGAGATCCAACATCTGCCCAGCAGGCACTTATCAGCGTATTTGCAGTTAACGCCGCTAAGGGTGGAACTCTTACTAACGTTAAAGCAGGCGTCGATTTCTTCCACGTTCTTAAGAGCGCAGGAATCTTCGTTCCAGTTAAGGCAGATGCCACAAACTATGCAGCTGGTGCTTACAAGATCAGCTTGCAGTGGGATTACAACGCACACGGCGGAATCGCTGGAGCTGCAGCCATTGGTAAGCCACAGAAGTGGGTCTATCCAACGGATGTAAATATCCAAGGAACTCCATACATCTTGGCTATTAACGCAACCGCTCCACACCCAGCAGCAGCACGTCTGTGGGAAGAGTACATGTTGTCAGGTGTCCGCGGAAAACTTGCTAAGGACATTACAACATCACTTACAAAGCGCGGTGGCGCATACATTATGCGTCAAATCATGGGTGGACAGAATGTTTACATCATGGGCGGTGCTCACCCAATTACTGAGAAGGCGATGAAAGTTAAGCGTACAAATGTCGTCCCTCCAACTGATGTAACAATTCCATCTTCATGGGCAAAGGTTGTTGCACCATCGGTTGCTAACCAAGAGGCAGCACTTACTGTCTTGAAAAACTCTTGGCCAAACATCTAAGAGGATCAATTTGTCACATGTAGTGGCAGAGCGGACCAACGCCCTGAATAAGGGTGCTGGTCCGCTCTCTTACATCCGCCGAGGCGGCGCTCTGGTTTCACTTTTGCCATTGATTCCCTTCCTGGCCTTCATCGGATACTTCTTAGCTTTTCCCCTTGCCTTTATTGTTCGCGACTCATTTTTAGATAATGACAAACACTTCACTCTGCATAACTTTGCCCTCTGTTTCCAGGGCGTATATGGACACTCCTTCCTTGTCTCGGTTCGACTCTCAGTCATCTCTGCATTCATTGGTGCCGTTGCCGGAGCTTTCATTGCGCATTCAATTATGCGCACTGGTCAGCGCACACGTCGCGCCGTGGCAGCAACATCTTCAGTCCTGGCAAACACGGGCGGCGTACCACTGGCATTTATGTTTATAGCCAGTTTTGGCGCACAAGGTCTTGTAACAAAGCTACTTAAATTCCTCGGCTGGGATCTCTATGGAGGCTCCTTTACTCTCTTTTCAGCTGCCGGCGTCACTTTTGTCTACTGCTTCTTTCAAATCCCACTCATGGTTCTTATTTTTTCACCTGCTCTTGAGAATATGAAGCCCGAGTGGCGCGAAGCTAGCGATTCATTAGGCGGAACTCCATTTACTTATTTCCGACGAATTGCAATACCAGTTCTTTTTCCCGCATTTTTATCTACAAGCTTGTTGCTCTTCGCCAATGCATTTTCGGCCTATGCAACTGCACGAGCAATGACATCGGGCACGCTACCTCTAATGCCTCTGTTGATCGGCAACTTAGTCGATGGAAATGTAATTGCAAATGAGAAGCACTTAGGCCATGCCCTCGCAGTTTGCATGATCGGTGTATCGGTAATTGTTATGACGATCTACGCTTTAGTTTTAAGGTATTCGAAGGTGAAGAAGTGAAGCGCCGTCTCTCTGCCGGAAATTACTTAGTTTTACTATGTGCATTTGCCTTCTTTGTCGTGCCAATGATCGCAGCTATTGAGTTCTCGCTGCGAGGTGACCAAGGAACTACACACGGGCTCTCTAACTACCGATGGATTTTGGCGCAAGAAGGCTTTGGCGCAAATCTATTTACTTCGGCACGTCTGGCCGCAATTACTGCAATTCTTGTTTTGCTGCTCATGGTTCCAACAATTGTTTATCTGCATCTTGGCGGTGCCAGGTGGAAGAGGATAATTGAATTTATCTGTCTAGTACCACTTGTGGTTCCAGTTATTTCCTATGCCATGGGAGTAGCCACGGCGATGCCAATTTTCCTACAGTCAACTGTCTATGAGCTCTCATTTCTCTATGTGATAGTGACTATGCCATATACATATCGAGCACTTGATGTGGGGCTCTCATCGATTCCTTTGTTAACCCTCGTTGAAGCCTCTAAATCTGCCGGAGCGACAATGCGTCAGACCTTAGTTCTCGTAGTTATGCCCTCGATTCGAAGTGCGATTAATGGTGCGATATTTCTCTCGGTAGCCCTTGCTCTCGGTGAGTTCACGCTTGCAGTTCTTTTGCATTGGGATACTTTCCCAACATGGATCAACAACGTTGCTCAGTCGAACGTCCTTGGCGCTGTATCTCTCTCAGTCTTCTCTCTCGTTGGTGCATGGCTCGTAGTTCTCGTTGTAGCAGTTGGACCAAAAAGTAAACATTCAGACCAAAACCAGGAGGCATAGTCGTGAGCAATCAACATGGAATATCCGTGAACCTGCAGGGTGTAACTAAAACCTACGGCACAGTGGTTGCTTTAAATAATTTTAATCTCGATATAGCACCAGGTGAACTCGTCGCCCTGCTTGGACCTTCCGGCTGCGGGAAAACCACTGCGCTTCGAATCCTTGCCGGCTTAGATACACAACACTCTGGCCAGATTCTCGTTGATGGAAAGGACATTGTGGGAGTCCCCGCCAATAAGCGGAATATGGGTATGGTTTTTCAGGCCTACTCACTCTTTCCAACGATGACCGTTCTTGAAAATATCGCATATGGAATGCGGGTGCGACATATCTCCAAGGAGAAGCAGGTGGCGCGCGCAAATGAACTCTTAGAGCTTGTAGGACTTCAAGAGACGGGAAAGCGACTATCCCACCAATTATCCGGTGGTCAACAGCAGCGAGTTGCATTAGCTCGAGCTTTAGCAATTGAACCAAGTGTTCTGCTATTGGATGAGCCGCTATCTGCTCTAGATGCCCAGGTCCGTACTCAACTTCGAGATGAGATTAAGAGAATTCAAACTGAGGTTGGAACAACCACTCTCTTTGTAACCCATGATCAAGAAGAGGCCATGGCAATTGCCGATCGAGTCGGAGTCATGCGTCATGGAGTCCTTGAACAATGCGCATCTCCTCAAGCCGTCTATTTAAATCCAATTAATGTGAGCGTTGCAAAGTTTGTTGGTGCTATGAATTTATTGCCAGCTGTAGTTACGACAAATAATGAACTTGAGATTTATGGTCAGTCAGTGGGCTGGCGAAATCCTGATGGTTTAACCGCTCGCAGTGGACGCGCTCTAGTACGTCCTGAGCAGTTACTCCTAGGGAGCCCAACTACCGATAGACCGGCCAATGCCATCGTGACGAATCAGACCTTCTTAGGTCCACTGACTCGAATCTCTGCCAAAGTTATGAGCGATGGAAATACTTTGCACGTAGAGATGCCAAGTATCGAGGCTAGTGACTACCCAATTGGTAAAAATGTCGTCGTAACAATTCAGGCGACATCGGTACTACTCGACGCTTAAGCTAAGGCTTAACAACTCTGTAGGAAGCCAGGTTCGGATCGGTTGCGTAGGCAATTCGCACACCAGCGGCCTTTGTCGCCGATAAACCTTCGAGTATGGTCTTTGTTAATACTTCTCCTGGTGCCACAACGGCCACGCCTGGGGGATAGGGCGCTATTAAATCGGCAGAGATATGCCCAACGGCATTTTCGGCGAGGAGCATCTGGGTTTCTGCAAAATAGGCATCACGCATTGAGATTGCAACCGTTGGAACAACCGACCAGCTAAGCGATGTTGCAGTTGGGCGAGGAGTCTTTTCTTGTGCTTTTAAAGTCGGAATCAACATTCGTGCGAGCTCATCGAAATCCTCTTTCGAATCTGCCAACGTTGCCAAGAAAACCACTGTGTCACTATCGGCCATTTCCACGCGAATGAATTGAGTCTGTAGCACTTTTTCAATCTCAATGCCCGATGCGCCTAATTGATTTGCGCGAAGAACAATCTTTGTAGGGTCAAAACGTCCGGCGGGGAAATCACTTGTATTTAAGAAGATAGGTAGGTCAAAGTGTGACTGAACTGCACTTTTGAATGCATCAATATTTCTAACAAGTTCGGAAATTAGCTCTTCGCCTCGAGTTTGCAAGAGTGCACGGCAGCCATCGATAGATGCCAAAGGGGCACCGGCAGGAGATGTTGTATGAGTAGTTTCAAAGCTCTGTTCGATGCGATCAAAGTTTAAGTATCTTCCTTGAGCAATTAGCAATGCCGAGGCGCTGTATCCAGGCAGGGCTTTATGCGTGCTTGTTATGAGGGCATCTGCGCCATAAGCTAAACAGTGCGCAGGAACGTGCCTTGAAAAACCAAAGTGTGCGCCCCATGCGGCATCAACTATCACAGGAATTGAATGGGCATGGGCTGCCTCAATTAATGCAGGAAGATCTGACATAGTTCCTAGGTAGCCAGGTTCGGTTAAGAGCAGCGCAATAGGCCCTTGATCGAGAATCTTTTCGAACTCACCAACCGCGATCCCAATCGGAACGCCAGTAGCGGCATCAATCTCAGGTGTTAACCAGATTGGTTCAAGGCCGGCTAAGACAAGGGCGCTCAACACCGAACGATGTGCCGTGCGAGATAGGGCGACTTTGTCACCTGGTTTTCCAAGTGCCAAGATGATGGCTTGGTTTGCATGCGTTGACCCACCAGTTGAAAAGCGCGCATAGTCGGCGCCCCATAACGTGGCAGCTAGGAGCTGCGCCCTCTTTAATACCTGGTTAGTTAATTTAATTTCATCCAGGCCGCCATATAAAGGTGTATCGCTATCAACGACTAAGCCAAGGCCGGCATCTAAGCGAGATGCTCTCTGCTTATGTCCAGGTATCGTGAATGGGTGGCGCTTTACTTCGAAGTAGGAGAGATAGGCGTCGAGCAACGGTGCCGAATCTCTCAGTGAACTCATGGCGTAAGCCTAACTTCTAGGAGCGCTCAAGAGAAATAAGGCCTTAGACTTTAACCATGAATACACTCGCAACCCTTGCCCAAGAACGTCGTCTGGTCACTGCAATTCCGGGACCAAAATCAATTGAGGCGCTTAAGCGTCGAAGTGAGGCGACATCTGGGGGATTGGGCATGGCGATTCCAGTCATCATCGAGCGCGCAAGTGATGCGATTTTGCTCGACATCGATGGCAATCAGATTATCGATCTCGGTTCTGGCATCGGGGTAGTCAGTGTCGGTAACTCGGCCTCTCGCGTAGTTGATCGAGTGATTGAACAGGTGCAGGCATTTACACACACCTGTTTCACAGTAGCTCCTTATATGAACTACATCGAAGTCTGTGAAAAACTAAATTCAATGACGCCTGGAACGCACAAGAAGAAGTCACTGCTCGTTAACTCAGGTGCTGAGGCCGTTGAGAACGCGGTAAAGATTGCCCGCCACTACACCAAGCGTCCAGCCATTGTTGTCTTCGAACACAGCTATCACGGTCGTACTAATTTAACGATGGCCCTAACTGCCAAGAACATGCCATACAAAGAGGGCTTTGGTCCATTTGCTCCAGAGATTTATCGTGTACCGATGCCTTATTCATTCCATTGGGTGGGAAATCAAGCAACGATTTCTGAAGATGCAATTGAGATGGTTACGCACAAGATTGAAAAAGAGATCGGTGCACATAACGTTGCTGCGATATTAATTGAACCTATTCAAGGTGAGGGCGGATTCATTGTTCCGCCGAAGGGCTTTATGCCGGCGCTGGCCAAGTATTCAGCTGACAATGGCATCGTATTTATCGCCGACGAAGTTCAGACCGGCTTTGCACGTACGGGTCACATGTTCGCCGTTGAAGAGGAAAATATAGTTCCAGATATTGTTGTTACAGCTAAGGGAATTGCGGGCGGATTACCACTTGCAGGCATAACAGGGCGTGCAGAGATCATGGACTCGGTTCATGCCGCAGGACTCGGTGGAACATTTGGTGGAAACCCAATCGCATGTGCGGCCGCCCTTGGCGCACTTGAGACGATGGAGGCCGAGAACCTCGTTGCACGCGCCCAACATATCGGGGAGATATTGGGAGACTCACTTCGCGCATTGGCGAAGAAGTATCCAATCATTGGCGAAGTTCGTGGTCGTGGTGCGATGCAGGCGATTGAGTTAGTTGAGGCCGGCACTAAGATTGCAAATACTGCAGCGATGAACGCAGTTGTTAAATTCTGTCAGAGCAAGGGCGTCTTGGTCCTGACTGCTGGCACTTATTCAAATGTCATTCGCTTCTTACCTCCATTGGTAATAACCGATGAATTACTCAAAGATGCGCTCACTGTGCTTGAAGAGGGCTTTGCCTCACTTTAATCGCCAGTTCTGTGCTTGATATCTCTTGATCCACCACTAGCGCTTTCAAAGGTTAAGAGGAGGATTTAACTGTGCAGAAAGAGTGCACATGTTATAGGGAGTTCGAAATGACTAGAAAATATATCGTGACAGGTGCCGCTTCAGGTATTGGGGCATCAACGGTTGCTTTGCTAAAAGAGCGAAATGAGATCGTCTTTGGCGTAGATATTCACGGCGCCGATGTGAATGCAGATTTAAGCACCAATGAGGGCCGTTTAGATGCTGCCGCTAAGTCGATAGAACTCTGTGGCGGAACTGTCGATGCGGTAATCGCCTGTGCTGGCTTGGCTCATCCAATTGCAAAGACTGTATCGGTTAATTTCTTTGGAGTAACGCAGTTCTTGACGCAGTTACTTCCAGCTTTAAGTAAGAGTTCTGCACCGCGAGTTTCAATTACATCCTCGATGGCATCGCTAATGCCTAACTCCCCAGAGCTAGTTGATGCGATGTTGGCCTTGGATGAGAGTAAGGCAGTTGCCATTGCACAGGGCTTAGTTGATCAGGGTGATGCGCAAGCATCCCTAATCTACGGATCAACAAAGCGGGCAGTGAGCCGCTGGATTCGTCGCGAATGTATAAAGCCAGAGTGGGCGGGAGCTGGAATTGCACTCAATGCCGTTGGCCCTGGAATCGTCGAGACTCCAATGGTTGCCGACATGATCGCAACTCAGGATGCGCGTACAGCCATAGATGCAATGGTGCCGATGCCGTTGAATTACTACTTAAAGCCGCGACAGGTTGCCTATCTCTTAATCTGGCTTACTAGCTTAGAGAACACTCACACAACGGGGCAGACTATCTATATTGATGGTGGCTCAGATGCCGCTCTTCGAGGCGAGAATATCTGGAGTTAATCTAGGCGTGAGTGATAGCGAGTTAAATCTGCATCACTTACCTCTGGCCACTCACGAGCAGCCGCTCGCACACCATGTGATTTGAAGGCGTTAATTCTGATTTTCATATCAGGGTTAACGCCTTTGAGCCAGACTGCAGTTTTGATTAACTCCTCATCGGAGTCATTGTGTCCTGGTACTAGTAATAGTCGAACTTCATATAACTTATCAATTGAATTCAGATACTTAATCGACTCTAAAACGACCTCATTGGAACTTCCCGTTAAAGCTATGTGACTCTCATTGTTTAGGGCTTTTAAATCAAGCATCACGCCATCGGTATGGGGTGCGAGCAACTCCCATACTGCTTGAGGGGCATTGCCATTGCTATCGATAAAAGTAGTTAAAGTTGAGAACTCTGCTCGCTTCTTGATCTCTTTAAAGAGTTCGATGACGAACTCACTTTGCACCGTTGCCTCACCACCGGAAACGGTAACACCTGAGATGTATGGCATTGCGGCTCGGATCTGCTCCAAAACTTCATGCACACCCATTTGACTAGCGCGGGGAGTGTGCATGGGAATTGTCTGCGGGTTGTGGCAGGCCAAACAGTTAAAGTTACATCCCTGCAAAAAGAGAACAAATCGATTTCCCGGGCCATCGACCCAGGAGAAAGGGATGAGGCTAGCTACTTGCGCTTGGTGAGCTTTCAGCACTCGTTACCCTTTTCACGATGCGTTGGTCGACGTGCGAATCGGCAACTGAACCTGCACCTAGATATGTGCTCCCATGTCGAGCACTGGGGAGTTTGGCTAGATCGGATTTGCGCACTAAATATCCTGTTATACGTATGAAGTCATTGCTATCTAAGTTGAAAGTAAAGTCGCGCATTCCACTTTTAAAGGCGCCTCGAATTACATCGACAACTGCCTGTGGATTTTTCACGGCCGTTTCATCGAAGGATAAGACATCACTTATGCCCGATTGAAAGAGATGATGGTGGCGTGCAACGGTCTTTAAATGTGAAATTAGCGCTGGCTCAGTTCCGATTGGGATGCGAGTTCCGGCAGTCACACCAATGTCTAAATCAATTCCCGATTGTGAGTGCAAAAATGCATGGTCATCATTGCCTTTGCAGTAAGGCATTGTGCGCTCTGATACCCACTGCGAGATAAAAGAAGTAATACGGTAGCCAAGGTCATCGGCCTCAATGCTGTGCCCGTAGGTTCCCTCTAACCCCTCACGAACCATCAAAATATTGACCGCTTCGGCCAAGCCAAAGATGCCAAACATTGCCGCAAACTTATCAATCTCCAGTAAACCCTCGGCAACTAGCCAGTTGGAGTCAAAGAAGTGGGACTCTTCTACGAGATAGAGAATTCGCGACTCCATCAATTCGGCCGTCAAATCTAAGTAGTAGGGAAGAGTTGTTTCGAAGAATTGATCGAGCCCTCCACTGCCTGCCTCTACAGTCGCCTTCAAATTAATCCGCACAAGGGTATGCGAGCCACCGCCAATCTTGAGGGAGTTATAACAACTTACTGCGGCATACTCTGGTCCTAAATCCGATTGCATCATTGGATCATTGATGAAGTGAGGCTTTCCACAGGCAAAGACCGTCTTAACTGCATCCAAAATGTACTCATCACTAGTTAGCACAGGATCGACTTTGAGTGAAATATTTGGCACGACTTGCAATAGTTCGCGCTCTATCTTCAAGATCATCTTTGAAACACGGTTGTAAACCGGAGATAGATTTGTATGGGCGAAAGCGTCGGGGAACATTCGATCAAGACTGATCCAAAAACGCTTCAATTTTGCATATAGATCTTCGTCGACTACGCCTTCGACATAGGGCAATAACAAAGTATCTAAGTCGCCAAAGTAGACGGGATATCCAGTAATGGATGGTGTTGCCGAGTACATTATCAAAAGGAAAGCCAGCGCATCATCTAAATCTTTAGCTGGGGGGAGCTCTAAGAATGCCGAGCCATGGACTAAAACTTTTTTATAGTCAGGTAATAAATATCGAGGGCGATAAGGTGCGCTGCCTTCATACATATCGCAGATAATTCGATTTGTAAGTGCATCGGTACATTGTTTGCGAACAGCTGGCGGGTCTAATAAATTCTCTGCCAAATTTGCTAGAGCAGCAATGCGTTGGCGATATGTATATTTTGGATCGATCACTATTGTGCGGATATCTTCTAGTGAAGTCATGGTTTTATCTTAAGATTAAAAGGCAACAGAGGTACTTTGAAAAGCCTTCATATAAGCTCTAGAGAGTGCTGGCGCTCAGGATTAACTCTCTAACTTATAACCGAGGCCACGAATTGTTTGAATTAAAACAGGGTTTGCAGGATCGGCCTCTAACTTAGAGCGCAAGCGTTTAATATGCACATCCAGGGTTTTAGTATCACCAAAGTAGTCTCCACCCCAAACGCGATCAATGAGTTGAGAGCGTGTTAGGACCCGCCCAGAGTTTCGCATCAGAAACTCAAGAAGTTCAAACTCCTTTAACGGAAGTGCTATCGGACTACCATTGTTAAAAGCTTGATGGCGCGCTGTATCTAATTTAATACCCCCAACGCTGATAACTTCAAGATCGCCGTTTAAATCGGCATCTGAAATACCGCGTCGAAGAACGGCTTTGATACGGGCTATTAACTCTCGAGATGAGTATGGCTTGGTTACATAATCATCGGCACCAAGCTCTAGGCCTACAACCTTATCGATTTCAGCATCTTTTGCGGTGAGCATAATTATTGGCACCTGAGAAGTTGTACGAATCGTACGACATACATCTACACCCGATATTTCAGGAATCATAAGATCGAGCAGAATCAAGTCTGCCCCCTCTTTCGCGAAAGTATTTAACGCTGCACGTCCATCTTCGGCAACACTTACTTCAAAGCCCTCTTTGCCTAAAAGGTAAGCCAGAGCCTCTGAAAATGAACTTTCATCTTCAACGATAAGTATTTTAGTCATTGTGCGCTCTCAATCTGAGTTTCAAATACAGGTAGTCGCAGAGAGAAAGTACTCCCGACGTTTTCAACACTCCAAAGCGTTACTTCGCCGCCATGCTTTGAAGCAACATGTTTTACAATTGAAAGACCCAAACCGGTTCCCCCAGTTTGCCGTGAACGAGCTGGGTCAACACGATAGAACCGCTCAAAGATCCGTTCCTTTTCAGTATCAGGGATTCCTATTCCTTGATCAGTAACTGAAATATCTATAATTCCATTCGTGGTTTGTGTGGTAATTGAAACTTTCGTGCCTTCGGGTGAGTAGTTAATCGCATTCTCGATCAAATTATGAACTGCCATAATCAACTGATCACGATCTCCAAGCACGGATGCGGAGGTGGTTTCGGCATAAGTAATTGAAATATTTCTATTATCTGCCAGTATTTGGCATTGGTCCATTGCCTCACGAACTAAGTATTCAACGCCTACTTCCTGCGCAAGCTGAAGTGGATCCGAGTCTTGAACTCGAGATAGATTGATGATTTCCTGAACTAAATCAGTTAGCCGCTTTGCTTCAGACTGCATGCGTGTTGCAAATTTAGTCACTGACTCAGGATCATCTTTGGCACCTAAAACAGCTTCACTTAGGAGTGACAATGCACCAATTGGAGTCTTTAGCTCATGAGAAATATTGGCAACAAAATCACGTCTAACATCATGAACTCGCTGAGCTTCACTTTCGTCACTTACTAAAACTAAAACTAATTCATCTTTTGTTAGCGGTAGAACTTTAATTGTGAACTCATGCTTACCCTCGCCAATTGGCCCACGGGGAATATCGATTTTTCCAACTTGTTGAGCGTGAGTACGGCGTACTACACGAATGGTTGCCAATAGCTCTGGGCTTTGAATCTTGCCATCTCGCAAGACACCCAAGGCCTCAATGCCAGGGGTCAGGAAAAGTGGAATCTCCCCTGGGGCCAAAATCATCGAATCCCCGTCAAGCATCTTTAGGGTTTCAAGGAGCATTTCGGGTAGGGCGCGAGAATCTAGCTCCTCTGAGTCCCTACGCAAGAACTTCATGCCGCCACTCTATAGGCTTAAAACACCAGTTTACCTTCCGTTCACCAAACCATGGCCCTCTATTCATTACCTCCACATAGGTTTTGCGCCATGGCCCTTATTAGATCAGTTTTCCAAGACGAGCTCGATAGCGTCTCACAGTCCTTAGTTGACCTAACCGAAATGGTCTCTATCTCCATGTCAAAGGCTACACGCGCGATGTTGACGCGCGATCTCAAACTTGCAGAAGAGGTCATCGCAGAAGATGAAAAGATTGATGAGTATCAACATGAAATTGATAATCGAATCATCGACATCATCGCTCGCCAGCAGCCCGTTGCATCTGATTTACGTGCACTAGTAACCGCATTACGCATGGGATCAGATCTTGAACGTATGGGAGATTTAGCTGAGCATGTAGCGAAAATTACTCGGCTTCGACACCCAGATAGCGCAGTTCCTGTTGAGTTGATTCAGACAATTACAGCAATGGGTGAGGCCGCTGAGAAAATCACAATTAAGACCGGTGTTGTAATTGCCACGCGTGATACTGAGATGGCGATTCAACTTGAAAAAGATGACGATGTGATGGATAAGTTACATCGCGAACTCATCGGTGTTCTAATCGAACCGAATTGGCCACATGGAATTGAGAGTGCCATAGATTTAACTCTTCTTGGCCGCTATTACGAACGTTATGCAGATCATGCCGTCTCTATTTCTCGTAGAGTTTACTTTCTTGTTACTGGAAAGTATGCCTCCTTATAATGTCAGTTCAAGAAATCATAATTCCACCGGCGCGAGAGATAACGACAGAGCCTCGTCGCTCCGATAAGGTTTTTCGTGGCGTAGTAACTACTGGTGGGCTTTCATCTCTTGTTCTTCTGGGTTTAATTGCACTCTTTCTTGGTTACCGCGGTTTTGAAGTATTGCGCCAAGAAGGTATTGGTTTCATAACTCATTCCGATTGGTCGATTTCTACCGATGATGCGGGAAATGTTATGGATAGCCATTTTGGTTTAGCGGCGATGCTTGTTGGAACGATTCTCGCTTCCTTAATTGCCGTTGTGATAGCCCTTCCAGTTTCGGTATTTTGCGCGCTTTTTTTAAACTTTTATGCACCTGGGTGGCTTAAAAAAATCATGGTAACTATTATTGACATGATGGCTGCATTTCCATCAATCCTCTTTGGAATCTGGGGCTTTCTAGTACTAATGCCAAGTGTTGAGTACTGGGCAAAGCTCCTGCATAAGTACCTTGGGTTCATTCCAATCTTTAAAATGCAAGTGCCAGTATTTACGCGCTCACCATTTGTTGCCGGGGTTGTTTTAGCTATCATGATTATTCCAATTATTACCTCGGTCTCTCGTGAGATTTTCTCTCAAGCCCCGCTTGATCGGATCCAAGCTGCCTATGCTCTCGGTGCAACACGTTGGGCGATGATTAAGGCAGTTGTTATCCCGCATGGTCGAAGTGGTGTTATCGGTGGTGCGATGCTTGGTCTTGGCCGCGCAATGGGTGAAACCGTTGCTGTCTTTACCGTTCTCAATATTGTTTTCCAAATCAACTGGCAGATGCTTCTAGGAGCTGGTGGAAACGTTGCCTCTCTTATCATTTTGAAATTTGGAGATGCAAGTCCTTACGAAATTAAGGCCTTAATGGCGGCCGGATTAATTCTCTTTTTGTTGACATTAGTTGTTAATGGCCTTGCGAATTTTATCGTTAAAACTACTGGAAAGTCTGGTCGATGAGCGCCGCAGTTACAGTAACACCTACTAAACCTTGGAAGGCTTCTAAGCGTGAGCGTTTAACAGACGTTGCGATTTTTCTTGTTGCAATCTTCACTTCCTTTGTAATTGTCGCCCTTACTCCCATGCAAGGCAAGCTTGCATACTTTGCAATCTTCTTTATCGCTTACGCGCTTCTTACCTCCATATTCAAGGCGACACAACGTGGTAGCGCAGCGGCTAAAGATGCATTAGTCAACTCACTGGTTGCAATCGGAGCAATCGTCACCGTAGTTCCGGTTATAAGCATCTTGGCAACGGTACTCAAGAAAGGCCTACCTGGTATTAGCTTTGGCCTCTTTACCCATGATATGGCGCTTGCTACACCAACAGATCCGCTCAATAACGGTGGAATCTTACATGCCATTACTGGAACTCTCACTCTCGTCGTCATAGCCCTTATTTTGAGTGTTCCAATTGGAATCTTGACTGCGCTATATCTAACTGAGATCAAGGGTCGATTCACTGGACCTATTCGCTTCTTGGTACAAGCGATGAGCGGTGTCCCATCGATAGTGGCAGGTCTTTTTATTCTCTCTGCAGTTTTGTATCCCATTACTAAGGCGTACTCAGGATTAATGGGCTCTCTGGCTTTAACTATTTTGATGATTCCAACGATCGCCAGAACCTCTGAAGAGGTTTTGAATCTGATTCCAAATGAATTACGAGAAGCTGGAACGGCTCTGGGCGCGACCCAGTGGCGCACTGTTGCCATGATTGTTCTGCCTGCAGCCAAGAGTGGTTTAGTCACTGCAATTATTTTAGGTGTTGCACGTATTGCCGGTGAGACTGCTCCGATTCTCTTACTTACTGGCGGCGGCGACAAAGTAAATCCAAATGCATTCAATGGGCCAATGGGATCTTTACCGTATTACATCTGGAAATCATTTAACGCCGGTTCGCCCGAAGCGATCACTCGGGCATGGGCCGGATTACTTGTTCTTGTTGGGCTGGTTTTAATTCTCTTTACTATGGCGCGTTACTTAGGATCTAGGAAAGGTGCCAAATGATGACATCACACGAAAACGAGAAGGAAAAAATGGATACAACTGTTAAGCCAAGTTCATTAGCCGATGTTGCGCAATCTAAATCAATCAAGACACCTGGAACCCGCGCAATGGGCACTGGTCTTGAAACACGCGGCGTTCACGCATGGTTTGGCAAGCATCATGCACTCTCAAACATTTCACTAGATTTTGCAGCAGGCACAGTAACTGCCCTCATTGGTCCATCTGGATGTGGAAAATCAACGTTTATTCGCACAATCAACCGCATGCATGAGTTTATTCCTGGTGCTGCAATGGCCGGTGAAGTCTTGCTCGACGGCAAAGATGTCTATGCCCCGGGTACAGATGTTACAAAGATTCGCTTACAAATCGGTATGGTCTTTCAAAAGCCAAACCCATTTCCATCGATGACTATTGGTGAAAATGTTTTGTCAGGGCTCAAGCTTGCTCAGTTAAAAGTTGAGAATAAGGATGAATTACTCGAAGAGAGTTTAGAGCGTGCAGGTTTATGGAGTGAAGTAAAGGATCGTTTAAGCGCACATGGCGGATCTCTTTCAGGTGGTCAGCAGCAGCGCTTATGTATCGCGCGCGCCCTTGCGGTGCGTCCACAAGTTCTCTTGATGGATGAGCCATGTTCGGCCCTGGATCCAGGTTCTACGCTTCGCATCGAAGAGACTATTCGCCACCTATCAGACACGATGACAATTATTATTGTTACGCACAATATGCAGCAGGCAGCTCGAGTCTCTGACTACACCGCATTTTTTCTATCCGACGGTGGTCCGGGCCAGATGATCGAAGTGGCACCAACAAGTGAGATTTTTTCTCGCCCGCAAGACCAGCGCACAGAGAACTATGTGACGGGACGTTTCGGATAAGCCTTCACCTGCTGTTCATCTAACTGTTGAACTCCGTTTAGGTATAAATGCTCGACCGTTCACCTCACCGCCATACCTTTCTCATGTAGTCCACGTTGTCACCAATTAAAAGGGGAATAAATTGAGAATTTCAAAGATTGCGAAGATTGCAGTAATTGCACTCGCATTTGGTTTAGTTGCAGGCTCTCCTGCATATGCAGTTGATCTACAGGGCTCAGGTGCTTCCTTCCCGGCTCTACTTATCGAAGGTTGCAAAGCTGGCTTTGCCGCAAGCAACTCAGGTGCAAATACATATGTTTATGCCTCTTCTTCATCAGGCACAGGTCAGGCCAACTCAGATAAGTCAATCGGCGATTTCTGGATGTCAGATGGTGCATACACAGCTGCTACAAAGCGTTCAACACTCATTCACGTACCTCTAGTTGCCGCACCTATTGCCGTTCTTCACAACTTGCCTTCAAAGACAACCTTGCAGCTTTCAGCATCAACTATCGCTGGAATCTTCGCTGGAACAATTACGCGTTGGAATGATGCAGCAATTGTAGCCGATAACAACCGTTCAACTACAAAGACTGTTTACAAGCTTGATGCCAATGGAAACCCAAAGAAGGATGCAAAGGGCAATCCAATTGTTCTTCGTACACAGATCGTTCAAGGTCACTACACATTGCCAAACAAAGCAATCACAGTTATCTATCGCTCTGATTCATCAGGTACAACTCAGAACTTCACGAACTACATGTTCAAGTCTGCTCCAACAATCTGGTCTAAGGACAAGAATAAGGTATTCAAGGATGGCTTCCCAGGAGATATCAATGCGATTTCAAACCTCGGACGTATCGTCGGAGCCGCTTCATCAACTGGTGTAGCTCAGCTTGCCGGCAAGACTCCTTACTCGATCACTTACGATGAAGTTAACTACGCATCAGCTAACAAGCTCAAGATTGCCAACGTAATCAACCCAGCAGGTTCATCTGTTGCTCCAGATTCAACTGGTGTAGGTGCATTCCTTGCATCTGCAACTCAGGATTCAAACGGATACCTCACATTCGATTACGCAACTAAGGAAAAAGGCGCATACACACTTGGTATCGTCTCTTACCTTTTAGCAGATACTGCTTACCCATCTAAGGCAACTGCAGCTGCAGTTAAGGCCTATGCCAACTACATCTTGAGCACTAAGTGTGCAAAAGATGTTGGCGGAGCACTTGGTTTCTCAGTAATCGATGGCGCACTTCTTGCGAAGTCACTATCTCAGGTAGCAAAGATCGGCTAATAGCCTTCCAATTCGAGGGACAGAACGGCCCAACTGCAGCGATGCGGTTGGGCCGTTTCTCATTTGCTAGCTATATTTAGGCCATGCAGATTAATCTAGATAAGAAGTCCGGTCTCCTCTTAGGGATCATCGCTGCGTTATTAGTGGTTATTGTCGTGCTCTTAGTTGACAAGGTTGGCGATGAGGGTAATTTTATTGAAACCCATGCTCAGCAGATTCAAGTTGCACGATGAGTTTGAATATTCAGGAGATTGCACTGGCATACGAGAAGGCCACGCAAGAGTTTTTAGATATTGCGATGTCGGTTCCGACAGACAAACTCGATCTGCACGTGGGTGAGGACTGGAGCTCTCGACAGGTCATTCACCACTGCGCCGATAGCGAAGCTCAATCCTATGCTCGACTGCGTCGCTTAATCGCCGAACCTGGTTCTACTATCCAGGGTTATGATGAAGGCAAATGGGCCGAGGATTTAACTCTTGGTTATAGGCAGCTACCAGTTGCTGATTCGATTGACGTTGTTAGAGCCGTTCGTGCTGGCTCACTTGCGATAATCAAGAGATTACAACCTGCACAGCTGGAAAACTTTGGAGTCCATAGCCAGTCAGGCAGATTTACAGTTGAGCGCTGGCTAGAGATTTATACTCGTCACGCCGTTGAACATGCCGAGCAGATAACTAAAAACTTAAAGCTTTAAAATACTAACGCTGCAGTAGTCGACTCCAATTGATTTTAGTTAAGAGTAGAACGGCTCCAATCATCACAATTTGAAAAATTATGGACCAGATCGAGGTGAACTGCTCAGTTATTAACTCGC
Source organism: Actinomycetota bacterium (assembly GCA_009698675.1). Classification (GTDB taxonomy): domain Bacteria; phylum Actinomycetota; class Actinomycetes; order Nanopelagicales; family Nanopelagicaceae; genus Planktophila. The sequence continues at coordinate 6,219 of WLPT01000009.1, read as the reverse complement.
CGATGCCGCGCGCCTTGAGCTGGCCGGCCCCGGCTACGTAAAAGGAGTATGTAACCAAGCGCCCTGAGAAGAAAGCTAGAGTCAAGGGGAGAATTCGCGCTCCAATCAAACCGGCGGCTTCAAATAGTTGCGCTGATGGAAGTGGTGAGATTACAAAGAAGGCCAGGAGTGCGATCCTTCTTCCCGATTTTTCCTCTAATAGCTTTTGCGCACTCATTAAATTACTTAGCGCCTCGGGCTTAATTTTATTTCGAAACTTTGAGGTCAGGTTTGCCAAGGAGTACCTGCCAACACCTGCAGAGATCGCACCTACAATCACGATCAGCCATGGATGAAGGTTTGAGTTGAGTGTGAAGAAAACCAGGACAGTCCACGTAGGTGGCGCAAATGCTGGGGCTAGATTAAAGAAAAAGACAATAAATATCAGATAGACCAGTGAGTTCATGTTACCTCGCTCATAGATTTAAGCCTATCTCTCTTTAGTGCAAGTAACCTGTACGTATGAAGGCGCGAGGTATTAATGGAGGGCTGTTACTCGTTACCTCGTTGGCGCTTTTGCTGGGTTTTATAGATGAGTTTTTTTGGGGCGTTGGTGCACTCCTTGGATTAATTCCAGCGGCCGTTTGGTTAGGTAAAGATCTGCGCGAACGAAGGCTAGGTTCGGATCTTCTCGCCGTTTTATCTCTGCTTGCAACCTCCCTTACCCATGAGCTTTTTGCCGGCGCCGTTATAGCGCTTATGCTGGCTAGCGGTCGAGTTTTGGAGAGTTGGGCAGAGGGTCAGGCCGAACGGCAACTTAAATCGCTCTTAGCCAGGATTCCTCAACGCTCTCATCGATTTACCTCTACAGGTACTCTGATTGAAATTCATGTCAATGAGATCGAAATTGGTGACCGCTTACTAGTGCGGGCGGGGGAAATTACACCCGCAGATGGCAGATTATTACTGCCTGCCTTCCTTGATGAGTCGGCGTTAACAGGTGAACCACTTCCAGTTGCAAGAAATGCTGGTGAACAGATTCTTAGCGGAGTAATCAATGCAGCAGATGCATTTGAATATGTAGCAACAAATACCGCAGAAACGAGTACATATGCTGCAATCATTAAGCTAGTCCAATCGGCACAGGCACGCACATCACCCGGGGTGCGTATTGCTAGTCAATGGGCGTTGGCCTTTATTCCAATTGCCCTCGTTACCGCAGGGGCGGCATGGGCGCTAACTGGTCAAGTCAGCCGAGCAGTCGCCGTTCTCGTTGCTGCTACTCCCTGCCCATTGATCTTGGCAGTTCCAATTGCCGTGGTCTCTGGACTTTCAAAGGCCGCCAAACATGGCGCAGTGATTAAAGGCGGCGCAGTTCTTGAAGCACTTGCACGCACAGAAGTTGTCTTGCTCGATAAGACTGGAACTATTACTCACGGCGGTCCCATGATTGCTCAGATAGTAGTTTCAAGTGATTCAACCGTTGATGAAGTCCTGCAGTTGGCAGCATGCGTTGACCAGTACAGCCAGAACATTGTGGCGAAATCACTTGTGAACGCAGCTATGGATAAGGGCCTTGAACTCTTTGAAGTCAGTAATGTGAAAGAGGTTCAAGGTCATCACATCTCTGGCTTCATACACGGAGAGGAGATAACTGTCGGGCAGTTAACTCAGAGAGCTCCAGATTGGTTAGAGCTCTCACACCCACTAGTTGTGTCAGTAACTCGCAATGGATTTCTTATCGGTGCTATCGGTTTGAGCGATCCACTTCGTCCAGAGTCAAAGTCCGTAATCGCACATTTGCGAGAGCTTGGTATCAAGCGGATTGCCCTGGTGACCGGCGACCGAGATTCAACGGCGCAGCAAGTGGCAGTCAGCGTTGGAATTACTGAGGTGTACTCGCAGATTACTGCGCAAGGAAAACTAGATATAACTCAAGAGTTAATGAATACATCCCACGGTACGGTCGTCGTTGTTGGGGATGGAATCAATGATGCCCCAGCATTGGCTATGGCCCATGTAGGCGTTGCCATGGGCGCACGAGGTGCAACGGCAGCGAGTGAGGCCGCCGATGTTGTGATCGTAGAAGATTCGATCCAACATCTTTCACAGGCAATCCAGATCGCCAAGAGTTCCCGGCGCAAAGCCTTGCAGGCCGCTGGAATTGGCATGGGGCTATCTTTTTTAGTAATGCTCGCCGGCGCCGCCGGGTATGCCACTGCCAGTCAAGGCGCACTGGCGCAAGAGCTTATAGATGTTGTGGCAATCCTTTGGGCACTTACCGCCATTTAGCCAAGCTCTCTTAATTAATCACGTGCCTGTCCGCTTCGATGCTTGTATCGACCAAGAAAATCGGCCTTCATATCTTTGAAATTTCCATCAAGTAGCGCCGCTCGCATCTGATCAACTAAGCGGACGATAAAGCGTTCATTATGGATCGTTGCAAGGGTTGCTGCGATGATCTCTTTACCGCGGAAGACATGGTGCATGTACGCCCTTGAGTAGTGCGTACACGTGTAACAGTCACATTCATCATCTATTGCCGTGAAATCACGCTTAAAACGGCTGTTAGACAGGTTAAAACGGCCCTCCATCGTATATACCGCGCTGGTACGCGCAATTCGAGAGGCTAAAACGCAGTCAAAGGTATCGATTCCATTTTCAACTCCCACAAATAGATCTTCGGGGGCACCGATTCCAAGTAAATGTTTAGGTTTGTCTTCAGGTAAGACGTAATTGACCCAAGAGATGATAGTGCCCAGGGCCTGTTTATCTAGAGCCCCGCCAATCCCAAAGCCATCAAAGCTCTGACCCGAAGATCTCATCTGGCCTAAATCCCCGGCAGCCTTTTTTCGCAGATCTTCATACTGGGCACCTTGGATTACTCCAAAGAGTGCTTGGTAGGGCTTCGTGCTTCGCTCATCCGTTAGACGCTTATGCTCATCCAAACAGCGCATCGCCCATGCAAATGTCCGATCCATCGCTAACTCTTGATAGGGACGGGTGTTGTGCAGGGTCGTGCACTCATCGAATGCGAAGATAATGTCGGCGCCGATTTGATGTTGAACCTGCATTGAAATCTCTGGAGTAAATCGATGCATCGAGCCATCTAAGTGAGATTTAAATGTGACGCCTTCATCATCGACATGGGCTAGGCGCTCTTTATTATCCGCAATTACATCGTCTCGCCGAAAAGTTTTAGCATCCATCGCTAATACTTTTTTAAAACCAACACCAAGGGACAAGACTTGAAAGCCACCAGAATCGGTAATCGTTGGGCCTGGCCAGTTCATGAATTCGCCAAGCCCGCCAGCCTCATCGAGAATATCGGCACCGGGCTGGAGATACAGATGATAAGCATTGGCAAGCAAAGCCTGTGCGCCAAGATCTGCCATTGCCTCAGGCAGGACTGATTTAACTGTTGCCTTGGTTCCTACTGGAATAAATGCCGGAGTTTGAATCTGACCATGCGGTGTTGTAATTGTTCCAACGCGCGCTAAAGAGCCGCTCTCGGCGTGTTTTATATCAAAGGAGAAGTTCACCAGTTACCAAATCTGAACGCGTGATTTTTCATCCAGCCACATTCCGTCGGTTTCACTCACACCAAAAGCAGAGTAGAACTGGGGGATATTCTTAACGACTTGGTTACAGCGAAACTCATATGGCGAGTGAGGGTCCGTTGCGATTCGACGGCGTAGTTCTTCGGGGCGCACCTTACCTCTAGCGAAACTGGCCCAGGAGTAAAAGAAGCGCTGGTCGCCGGTTAAGCCATCGATGACCGGTGCGATTGTGCCAGCCAGCGAAATTTGGTAGGCCTTGTAAGCAATTGATAGACCGCCTAAGTCACCAATATTTTCGCCGACCGTCAGTGCGCCATTGACTCTAATGTCGGGAGTTTCCTCTGGGCGAAGTTGGTTGTATTGATCGATGAGTGCGTTAGAGCGAAGTTCAAAAGCGGCGCGGTCAGCATCACTCCACCAGTTATTAAGTGCGCCATCACCATCGTATTTTGAGCCTTGATCATCAAAGCCGTGCCCAATTTCATGGCCAATAACGGCGCCGATTCCACCATAGTTAACGGCGTCATCTGCGACGAGAGAGAAAAATGGTGGCTGCAAAATAGCTGCCGGAAAGACAATCTCATTCATGATGGGGTTATAGAAGGCGTTGACAGTTTGAGGTGTAATCATCCACTCATCTCGGTCAACGGGTTTTCCGATTTTGGATATCTCGTGATCGCGTTGAAACTTCGTGACATTAGCGATGTTAGTAAAGAGATCATCTGGGCTCGTAGATAGCTTTGAGTAGTCCCACCATTTATCTGGGTAACCGATTTTGGTATTGAACTTAGCTAATTTTTCAAGTGCCTTTGCTTTAGTCTCATCACTCATCCACTCCAATTCGCTGATACTGATGCGGTATGCCTCAAGCAAATTGCTGACTAAGTCGGCCATGCGTGCTTTGGCTGCCGGTGGAAAGTGGCGCTCAACATAGACTTTACCGATTGCCTCACCGAGGGAGCCCTCAACAATTGAAACTGCACGCTTCCAGCGCTCGCGAAGTTCGGGCGTTCCAGAGAGCGTCTTGCCGTAGAAGGAGAAGTTCTGATCGACTAAATCGCTAGATAGATAAGGGGCCGATCCGCTGATGATGTTCCACTTGAGCCAGTTAACCCAAGAGTCTCGATCAAAGGCGGCCAATAGTGTGGAGAGATCTGAGAAAAAAGATGGCTCTCGAACAATTACCGATTCCAAAACAACGCCAGGGATTTCACCCGCCGAAAGATATAAATCCCAATCAAAGGCGGGCATTAATGCGCTAATTTCGGCGCGGCTCATCCTGTTATAAGTCAGCGTCCTATCGCGATCCTTGACTGCATCCCAATGGCATCGTGCAATCGCGCTTTCAAGGGCCATAATCGAGGTTGCAATGGTTTTGCCATTATCGATTCCAACAAGGGAGAACATCGCCTCCATGTGCGCAAGAAATGCCTCTCGGATATCGGCGTATTGCTCCTCGCGGTAGTACGACTCATCTGGCAGGGAGAGGCCACCTTGGCCGAGATAGAAAATATGTGCGCTGGCATCCATGGGATCGGCATAGATAAAAGAGCCAAAGATTCCACCTAAACCTTGGGCCTCTAGATGTGACATCGTTGAAATAAAGTCGGTAAGGCTTTGAATCGAATCGCAGGCGGCTAGGTCTTTAATGATTGGCGTATAGCCCTTTGACTCAATGACATCAGCGGCCATAAACGAGCTATAAAGATCACGAATTTTTGTAGCCTCCTCGGATCCCGAAGCGCTTTCGATAATGTCATGGACGTGCCTTTCGGCCTCAATCCGTAGTTCGCCAAATGCCCCATCGGAGGATCTATCAGGTGGAATTTCGTGGGTAGCTAGCCACTTGCCATTAAAGTGTCGAAAGAGATCATCGCTCGCGGCAATAGTTGGCTCTATCTGAGTTAAATCTAAACCGCTAGTGCTGGTGCTCACGCGCAAAAACCCCTAACAAATAAGTAGTTGAAAGTTCAACCGTTAGCGTAGACTGCCCTCATGCCAAGTGAAAACGCTACCGCACCAGCATGGCTTAACCCAGCCGAGATGAAGGCCTGGCGCAGCTACATCATCGCTAGCAGGCGGCTACTTGAGGCCTTAGATATTGATTTAGAGGGCCATGATCTTTCAATGCCCGATTATGAGATTTTGGCCCAGTTAAGTGATGCTCCAGATCGCAAACTGCGCATGAGCGAACTAGCGGCAATAACCCTTCTATCGCGCTCGCGTTTATCCCACCGGATGAAGGTCATGGAAAAAGCCGGGTGGGTCAAACGCGAGGCCTGCCCATCGGATAAGCGGGGATATTTTGCAGTGATGACAGCTAAGGGTTGGAAGGCCATCGTGGCAGCAGCGCCCGATCATGTGGAGAGTGTTCGTTCCCGTTTCGTTGATCATTTATCAAAAGATGACCAAGTTGTTTTAGCAAAAATTTTCTCACGGATTGAACACTCGCTTCGAAGCGAGATTAAGAGCGAATAGAAAAATCGCATAAAAAAACCCGCCACATAGAGTGGCGGGTTTTTTTAATTGATAATTACTTCTTAGCTGCTGCCTTCTTGCGGCGGCGCTTCTTTGGAGCAGCTGCAGGTGCTGCTGCTGCCTTCTTGCGCTTCTTTGGAGCAGCTTTCTTAGCTGCTGCCTTCTTGCGCTTCTTTGGAGCAGCTTTCTTAGCTGCTGCCTT
>WLPT01000008.1 GCA_009698675.1 Actinomycetota bacterium | reverse complement strand
CATCTACGAAAATAGCTTCATCGCCCTCAATGACAACTGGCCTTTCACTTCCGATGGCGCCGATGCGTGCGATTCTCATCTATCTACCTCCAGGTAGTTTTCCAAGGCCTGCATGAGTAGGCAACAGGCGAACATGCTTTGGTTCGAGCTCTTCTAGCGAATTAACACCGAGCAACTTCATATTTCTTATCATTTCATTACGTAAAATCGTCAACGCCCGTTCGACGCCCTCTTGCCCGCCGGCCATAAGTCCGTAGAGATAGGCCCGTCCGATGTATGTGAAATCAGCACCGAGAGCGATGGCCGCCAAAATATCGGCGCCATGCATGATGCCTGTATCAAGATGAACCTCTAAATCGCTCTTTAACTCTCTCTTTACATCTACAAGCAAGTGCAGTGGCACAGGGGCGCGATCTAACTGACGCCCACCATGGTTAGATAAAATAATTGCATCGGCGCCATATTTAGCAGCTTTTTTGGCATCTTCAACGGTTTGGATGCCCTTAATCGTTAACTGACCCTTCCACTGTGCGCGAACCCATTTAAGATCTTCAAATGTCATAGTTGGGTCAAACATGAAATCAAGAAGTTCAGCGACAGTTCCATTCCAATTCTGCATTGAAGCAAATGTAATGGCCGGAGTTGTGAGAAAATTAATCCACCACTCAGGACGAGGAATTGCATCCACAAGAGTCTTTGCCGTTAAGGACGGGGGAACGGTTAATCCATTTCGTGTATCGCGCAAACGCGCTCCAGCAACGGGTACATCAACGGTGAGAATTAAGTTTTTTACACCAGATTCCTGCGCGCGACGAACAAGCTCCATGCTTGCCTCGCGGTCCTTCCACATGTACAACTGAAACCAGTTCACTCCATCAGGCGCTGCAACAACAACATTTTCAACCGTAGTTGTGCCAAGAGTTGAGAGCGTGAAGGGAATACCGAATTTTTGGGCGGCACGAGCTCCAGCGATTTCGCCCTCTGAGTGCATCATGCGGGTAAAGCCCGTTGGTGCAATCCCTACAGGCATCGCAAATTTTTCACCTAGTACCTCACATGCAAGCGAGCCATCTTCAACGTTCTGCAAAATATTGGGGCGAAACTCTAAATCCAGGAATGCTCGACGTGCGCGCTCTAGCGTGATCTCGGATTCGGCCGAACCATCGGTGTAGTCAAAAGGCCCGGTAGGCGTACGGCGCTTTGCAATGAGTCGTAAATCCCAGATTGTCAGCGCCTTGGCAAGGCGTTTTTTCCGGCTGGGCAGTGTTGGCATCGTGAATCTGAGCAGAGGAGATAGCTCGGACCACTTTGGGAACTGCCGCTTGACGTTCTTAACATGTGGATTTTTCGCCCTTGACATAGCCAAAATCCTATACGATTTCCTTCATAAAAACTATACGCTAGGTTCACCAAGAAAGAGTTAGTCTGACTGCCGATACTGACTCTAAACAAGGAAGGTCAACGATGACCGAACAGCTGATTCACCCATTTACTTTCGGGGACATGTCACAAAAGGATCTGCTCGGTGGCAAAGGTGCAAACCTCGCCGAGATGGTTCGTATTGGCCTTCCTGTTCCGCCAGGTTTTACAATTACAACGCATGCATGTCGCCAGTATTTACAATCTGGTGAATTTCCTGCAACGCTAAATGCTGAAATTGATGCAGCGCTAAAAGAGCTTGAAAACCAGACTGCTAAGAAATTTGGGGGAGTCGATAATCCATTGTTGGTCTCGGTGAGATCAGGAGCTAAGTTTTCTATGCCGGGAATGATGGAGACAGTTTTAAATGTTGGTATGACTCCTGAAGTAACCGAATCACTTGCGGCATCGTCTGAAAATCCACGTTTTGCTTGGGACTCTTATCGCCGATTTATTGAAATGTACGGAAAAATTGTTTGTGATATTGCACCTGGTGAGTTCCATAAAGTTCAAGAGCGCATTGCATCCTCAGTGGGTGTTGGAAACATGCAAGGACTAGACGTCGAAAGCTTGAAACTGCTGTGTGATGGCTTTAAAAAGGTTATTACTTTGGCAACGGGTGAGGAATTTCCGACAGATCCACGGGAGCATCTAATTAGATCTGTCGAGGCCGTCTTTAGATCCTGGAACTCAGAACGCGCGCAGATGTATCGCCGTCGTGAGCGAATTCCATCAGATCTTGGAACTGCAGTAAATATTCAATCGATGGTCTTTGGAAATCTCAGCGATGATTCAGGTACAGGTGTTGCATTTACTCGCAACCCATCAACTGGAGAAGTTGGTCGCTATGGGGACTATTTACAAAAAGCGCAGGGCGAAGACGTTGTTGCTGGTATTCGTACACCTATGTCTCTTATTGAATTTGCCGAACTGAGCCCAACCGTTGCTAAAGAGTTAGATGACGTAATGGAGTTATTAGAGACCCATTATGAGGATCTTTGCGATATCGAATTCACGATCGAGCGCGGAAAGCTCTGGATTCTGCAGACCCGCGTGGGTAAGCGCACAGCTGAGGCCGCATTTCGAATCGCCCTGCAATTTGTCGACGAAGGCAAAATCACGATGGATCAAGCGCTACTTCGCACATCAGGTGATCAATTGGCGATGTTGATGTTTCCTCAATTTGATACTTCGGGGCCGTTGAATGAAATCGCTCGGGGAATTCCAGCATCCCCTGGAGCCGCTGTTGGTGAAGTCGTCTTTGATTCTAAACGCGCATTTGATCTTTCCAAGTCGGGCAAGAAAGTCATTCTTGTACGACGGGAGACCAGTCCAGATGATTTAGTTGGCATGGTTGCATCCCAAGGGATTTTAACAAGCCGTGGTGGTAAGACATCCCACGCCGCAGTCGTTGCTCGCGGAATGGGAAAAACTGCCGTCTGCGGAACCGATTCGATTTCTGTTGATGAGCGAGCAAATTTATTCACCGCAGGAACCGTGACTGTTTATGAAGGCGATGTCATCTCAATCGATGGCACAACAGGCGCCGTCTATCTTGGCGACGTTCCAGTTGTTGCATCCTCTGTTACTTCTTATCTGGAGGGTCGCCTATCGGCCGGATCTGATGAGGCGGCACCAGTTGTAAAGGCGGTAGATCGCATCTTGATGCACGCCGATGCTAAGCGACGTTTAGAGGTTCGAACGAATGCCGATACACCCGAGGATGCAATACGTGCGCGAATATTGGGCGCGGAGGGTGTGGGGTTATGCCGTACCGAGCATATGTTCTTAGGGCCTCGTCGTTCTTACGTTGAGCGTTTGGTATTGGCTGAAAATGAAGATGTGCAGCGCTCAGTAATTGCGGAAATGGAGCCACTTCAGCGTGCAGATTTCGTTGGCATCATGATGGCGATGTCGGGCTTGCCGGTAACGATACGTCTACTTGATCCACCTCTGCACGAGTTCTTGCCTTCACTTGTTGTTCTTAGTGCCGAGATGGCACGTGCTGAGGCGCTAAAGGAAGAGGTTTCACCACGCGATAAAGCACTCTTTGCCGCAGTTAACCGTCTGCATGAATCAAACCCAATGTTGGGTCTGCGTGGTGTTCGTTTGGGAATTCTGATTCCAGAGCTGTACAAAATGCAGGTACGTGCATTGGTGCATGCATTCCTTGAGGTTAAGAAACTTGGACATGATCCACGCCCTGAAGTGATGATTCCGCTTGTTGCGACACAGCGCGAACTTCTTTATTTGCGTGAATCCCTTGATGAAGAGATTGTTAAAAAATTCAAGGGTTCAGGAGTAAGCGCTTCCATTCCAATTGGCACAATGATTGAGACCCCGCGCGCGGCAATTACTGCCGATCGATTAGGTGTATATGCCGATTTCTTCTCATTCGGAACCAATGATTTAACACAGCTAACATGGGCATTTAGCCGCGATGATGTTGAATCCACATTCTTGCCGCGCTACCTAGATTTAGAACTGCTGCCCTTTAATCCATTTGAATCATTAGATGAGGCTGGAGTCGGAATTTTACTGCGAACCGCCGTTGGCCTTGCTCGAGGTTTGCGCAGTGATTTCAAATTGGGAGTGTGCGGTGAACACGGCGGAGATCCGCGCAGTATTCACTTCTTTAACTCCCTCGGCCTTGACTATGTTTCTTGTTCACCATTTCGAGTTCCGATTGCACGCCTTGAATCGGGTAGAGCTGCGGTTATTGTCTAGCCGTTACATATGGAAAATTGCATCAACTTCCACTGGGCTATTCAGGGGCAACGCCTTTACGCCTATCGCTGTTCTGGTGTGAGATCCGATCTCGGGACCAAAAACTTCTAGGAAGAGTTGGCTCGCACCATGCGCTACTAAATGTTGATCAGTAAAACCATCGGCACTGGCGACGTAGACAGCAATTCTGGCAACTTGCTTAATACCTTTAAGGGTACCTAATTCATATTTTAGTGAATTAAGAACGTTGATTGCACACTGGCGACCGCACTCTTGAGCAACTTCAAGCGAGACTTGATCTCCAACTAAACCAGTGCCTACCAGTACACCATCGCGCATTGCTACCTGTCCCGAAACATAGATGCCGTTTTCAAGTTTTGCCAGAGGCTTAAGGGTAACTGCCAATGGGTAGCTCACAGTAAGCGAAATCGAATCTAGAATTTCATCAGGTGTCATGCGAGTAGCGTCCAATCTGTAGTTTTCCTTTGTGGCTTTAGCGCGAAGCTCCAGGTGCGAAAGTGCGCCATCGATTCACTATTTCCCCTTTACTAATCACAACAGACTCATTGAGACTTGAAAAGACCGTACAGACATGGTTCGGGATAATTTGTACCTGCTCACCAATATTCAATTCTTTTGGAGTTCCTTCTCCTATCCATGTAAGCATTCCATGTTCCTCAGATAGGCGGTCAATAATCCAACCCGACTTGCCAATAATGAGGCCGTGTCCAGGGTATTCGCCGCGATGTTCTTTTGCAGGTAGAAGATCCGCACTTAATGATTTAGAGCCAGCATCTATTACTGCAGTATCTGCAGTCGGACGACTGACAACAGTTGATAAGACACGCACTGCACAAGTTTCAAATGTGGCATTTCCAAGTGCGATCTGACCTAAATCATTAAAAGCAAAGATTCCTGGTCTGATTTGATTCACTCCGGGAACAGTTGCGGCAACTCGTGCAGATGCACTTGCGCCCATTGAAACTCGTGAAATATTTACTCCAGCTTCTCTGATGGCATTAGCAACCCCGACCATCATCTCTGAGGCCTTCTTTGAAGCTGTAATCATAGATTCGCGATCAGGGGCACCATATACAATGCCTTCATGTGTCATGATTCCAACAACTTTTACACCGGGGACTGCATCGATTGCTTTAGCGATCATTGGTGCATTCTCAGGAAGCGCACCATCTCTTCCTAAGCCACAATCGATAATAAGCAGGACAGGACAGACTTGAGAGTTCTGAGCGAAAATATATCCAATTGATTCTGCGCCAAATACGCTTTCCACCGCCAAAGTCAGGTCGATAGAAGTTGAAAGTGTTCTCGCCCTTTCAACTTTAGCCGAACCTAAAATCGGATAGGCCACAGTAATCTTCTTAATTCCTGCTTGGGCAAAACCTTCAGCTTCACCAAGTTTGGCAACACATAGACCATCGCAGCCCAACTCTTGCTGCAATAAACCCAGTTCAGGCGTTCTGTGCGTTTTTGCGTGTGGTTGGAGGGATACCCCATACTCAGCGCAAATCGCCAAGAGTTCATTGACATTATTCTTAAATATATCGAGATCCAAAACTAAAGATGGCGTATCGATAAAGCTTCTCAACTCAAATTCACCATTGGCAAGCATTAAGAATAGGCCCTAAGTTCCTCTGAAACTTGCCGTGCTTCATCTTGAACGCACTCTTGCATTCGAACCTTGGTTATTTTTTTCTCTTCTAAATAGCGCTTAGGAACTGTTGAACTGATGGCTGCTATGACCTTTCCGTTTCCGTCAGTAACTGGAGCTGCAACACAATAGAAGCGCTCGACAAGCTCGCCGTTAGATTCTGAGAAGCCTTGAATTCTTACTTTATTTACTTCCTTTAGCAATTGATCAAGGCTCCCAATCGTTGAGCTATTAAACTTTTTGAAGACTGAGTTCTTAAAAATTGCCTTAATCTCGTCATCGCTGTAACCCGTCAAAAGTGATTTTCCAAGTGCAGTTGCTTGGGCAGGGAGCCTTGCACCGACCTTTGAAGGGAGATCGTAAGATCGGTCTGATTTGATTTGAGCTAAATATAAAGCATCGCATCCAGAGAGCACCGCTAAGTGGACTGAAGAATGTAGATCATTCATCATCTCGGTGATGTGACTTTCTGCGATTGAAATGAGTTGACTACCATTTAGATACTGGTGGGTGGATTCCCAAGCTTGGATTCCTAATGTAAATCTATTTGCCTTAGCATCAAATTCAATCCACTTCTCCTGCTGAATAGTTGAAAGTAAAACAAACAAACTACTCTTAGGAATTTCTAAATACTTTTGAATCTCCGTAAATGTTAAACCAGCTTGATAGCTAGATAGAAGCTTAAGGATTTGCAAAGTTCGAACCGATGATTTAACTTCACCTTGAACTGATTCGGCCATTCTGCTCAATCCCTTCGTTCGCATATGTGAACAATTATCACGTTCACGTTGTCGATATTATGTATAGTTAGGGTTTAATACAAGGGTTACCATCAAATAAATAGAAAAGGAGCCGATGTGGTGGCATTAATTGGACCAGAATGCACGACAACGGTGCTCTCAGATCGATTCTTTGATTCAGAATCGGGAAGTTTAGTTCCTGCCATTATATCGGTTGAAAATGGAGTCGTCGCAAAGCTCTCTAGTGGCCAATCACTTCCGGCGGTTGCATTTGCCGGAAAAACAATTAATTTGACCGGATTGCTCGTCACGCCAGGATTGGTCGATTTCCATACCCATTTATTCCATGGGCAGGACTTAGGAGTTCACGCTGATACTTTGATCAAACATGGAGTTACTGCCGCGGTGGATGCTGGAAGTGCAGGTGCTCATATCTTTCCTGCCTTTAAAGAACTAGTGATAGATAAATCTAAATTACGAATTCAATCGTTTCTCAATATTGCAACAGTTGGTACAACAAGTATTTTGCTACAAGGTGAGCTCAAGTCGCCGGCTTATTGCAATGAGGAAATAGCTATTTCAACGGCCCTGAATTTTCCCGATGAGATCATCGGAATTAAAGTACGGGCATCAAAAGATGTCGGTGGCGATTTTGCAGTGGAAGGCTTCTTGAAAGCGAGGTCAGCTGCGACTAAACTTGGCTTGCCATTGATGGTTCACTTAGGACCGGCTCCGGTAGATGTTGAATATATTCTGGAAAGGTTAGGCGCTGGCGATATCTTGACGCACGCCTTTACGGGCTGGGAAGGCAATAATCTCGTTGTCGATTCCAAACCCCGAGCCTCTTTCGTTGCTGCAAAAAAGAGGGGGGTTCTGTTCGATATTGGTCATGGAATGGGTGGCTTTGACTCTACTGTTGCCAAGGTGCTAATTGACCATGGTTTCTATCCAGACACAATTAGTACTGATATTCATACGTACTCTAAAGAAAAAGTAGTTGGACTACCAGAGGTACTATCAAAGTTTGTCGCCCTTGGGATGGAGCTTTCTGAGGTATTAAAGCGTGCCACTACTTCACCAGCGGAGTTTGGCAGATTTAACACCATTGGTGTTGGAACAATTTACCCAGGCATGCAGGCCGATATTGCCGCATTTGAATCTATAGAAGCTGAGCAAATATTTAGCGATTGCCATGGTCATAGCTTTGCCGGAAACATGCGCTTGGTACCGGTATTCACAATGATCAATGGTGAGGTTCTTTTTGATCGAGATGGCAGAGCCAACTAGAGAGTCCTAATTTTTCAGATGATTCAAAATTTCATCTGAGTAGGCAAAGACTGCAGGAGAGCCACCGGTGTGCCAAAACAAGGTCCGCTTGCCATCTGATGGTAGCTTTCGCAAGCTCGCCGCCGCTTTAGAGGTGTAAACGGGGTCCAGCATCACACCTTCATACCTAGCGAAATCCACCAATGCATCCAGACTTTCATTTGTGGTCTTTGAGTAACCTTCACCGACAAATGAAAAATTGAGATCAAGTTTCGGAGAATCAATCGCATCAAAATCAATTTTTAGTAGAGTACAAATCATCTTTATTGAGTCAAGAACAGTTGCTTGGATTGGATACTCATTCAAAAGAGGTGCAACACCAATAACCTCTACATCCTTATAACCTAGGAGTTTTAAGCCAAGTAATACTCCAATATATGTAGCACCAACAGCTGGCATTACAATTCTCTCTGGAAATTTTTCAGCAGGTAGTTGATGTGAGAGCTCAAGAGTGGCTTTCAAATACCCAAGACTCCCAAGAATCTCTGATTTTGGATAGGTGATTAAATATGGTTTCCGTCCAAGGGCTGCAAGAGATTTACTAAGTTGTAACTTTTCAAACTCATGATTGGTGCCTAGTTCGCCATGAAAGTAAGAGATTTTTGCACCCAACATTTGCAAGATCAGATGGGAGCCGGTGTTCTGCTTCTGTTTGTAATAATCGCTGAGCACAAGATAGCAATCTAGGTCTAGCATTGCGCAAGCTGCTGCAACTTGTCGGCCATAATTTGATTGGACCGCTCCACCATGAACAATACAGTCCGCTCCCAATTGAATTGCTTCACCCAGCAAAAACTCTAACTGCCGTGATTTGTTGCCACCAAAAGCCGGACCAATCAAATCGTCTCGCTTTATAGAGAGTTCAAAACCTAAGCCCCATTTTGATTTTAAATTTGTCAGATCTTGTACCGGTGATGAGTCCACGCAAAGCTGTATTTGTGGAAACTTGGAGAGGCTCTCCTCTAAATGCGTTTGTAATTCCATCTAAAAGCCCTCAAAACGAAAGACCCTCGCTAGACGTTTTAGAAGTGGCAATTCAGAATCCACCTCACGGTATTCACAAAGTGCGATAATTTCCTGCGTCCAAATGGGGCTTACATCCTGTGCTAAAAATATTTTTAGCTGTGATTCGGATTCATAATTAAGCACGCCAAAGATATGGTCCCCATCCCGAAAGATTGAAAAGTCAGTAATCCCCCCTTGCTCTAACTGTTCAATTATCTCAAGTGGTACGGGGGTGTGGAGGTCGATATATCGCTCCCCCATTTCTGGCTTAAGAACCAAATGAAATGCGGCTTGAACCATGGTAAACCTTCCTAATATGTATTTAACAAAATTAGCAGATTTACTTGACATAGGGGGTTTCTGGGAGGAAAGTATTTGGAAAGTTCGTTCATATACGTGAACGAATGAGGGAAGAGGAGTTCTAAATGGAGAGTTCAGAAAATGGTTTGGGTTTGAATTCGAACTTGGATCGTCGTACCTTATTAAAGGGACTCGGTGTTGCAGGTTTGGCATCGGCCCCAATGTTTAATAGTGGAATGATGTCAGCTGCCGAGGCCGCTAGTCAGACTATTAACTTTACCGCATGGGAATACCAACCAGATACAATTAAATCTTTAGTTGCTACTTGGGCTAAGAAGACTGGCAATAAAGTAAATACAAGTTTCATTCCTAACGTAGGTTACACAGCGGGAATCCAAGCACGTCAACGTGGCGGAAAGCCTGCCGATGTGTTTTATAATTTTGCTTATAACTCACAGAAGTTCGTGAGCCAAAAGTGGGCTGCTGATCTCCGTGGACTTCCAGGCGCTGATAAAATGGTTGCAGAAATGTTCCCATCAGCTCGTAGTCGTTTCGTGGCTGAAAATGGAGCGATTGTAAGTGCGCCATATTTCGCAGCTGTACACATGCTTCAGTACAACAAGAAGATGGTTGCTGCTGCAGGATTTAGCAGCACTCCAAATTCACTTCAAGAGACTTACGATCAGTGCAAGAAGATCAAGGCCAATGGTGTCGAATCACCTTATGTTGCATATTGGGTAAAGGACTTCGTCGAAGAGTACTTACATGTGTACTTACTAGCCGGAAATGTTACGCCATTTGATAAAAAGGGTGATCCAGTTTTCATGGATGATCCAAAGACACTTGATGTGCTCAACTGGTGGCAGGCAATGTACAAGGATGGGATGACTCCAAAGTCAGTTCTAACTGATGATCCAGGAAAGCACACGACATCAATTGCTAATGGAGATGCGGCTTTCTACGCCCTTCACCATTACTTCCTTCGCGATATTGTTGAGAGCAAGGGTTCCGCCTCAGGAGATATCGCTCAGGCAAAGATTGTTGGCACCGGTGGAAAGACACTACAAATGGGTGAAGTTATTCAATTGGGTGGAAAAGTAACGGGTGCGAAGAAAGCAGCAGCTTGGGACTTCATGAAGACTTATGGTTATAAGGATGCTAGTGGGCAGTTCACTACATTCCAGAAGTGGGCGGCCTCTGGCGCACTCTGTGCTCCATATCCTGGCTTCTTCACAGATCCCAAGGTCATTGCAGCTTTCCCTAAGTACATGGATCTGACATTGATCGCGGACACATTCAAGTCTGCTTCAGACGTCGTTCCAGCACGTACGTTGCCTTGGTATCAGGGCTTCCAAGCACAGTGTGGAACTATCATCCACGACTTGTTGCTCGGAAACTCAAATGCTCGTGCAACAGCAAATGCTCTAGCGATTGCCTGCAAGACTGCAAAGTCCGGTAGCGGTCTCTAATCATCACCAAAGAAAACAAGGAGTGAATAAATTCTCACTTCACAGGGCATAAAGGGGCAGAAGTCAAAGCGTTCGGTTTCAAACCGACGCTTTGGCTTCTATCTTGCCCTGCCATCAATTCTTGTTCTTCTGGTGTTGCTTGCGATTCCCGCCTTACTGACAGTTTTTCAAAGTCTTTTCGTTGTGCCGGCAGACGGCATTGGAATTGGTGAGTTCACAAAGATAGATAATTATCTATTTCTCTTTAAAAATGAGATTTTCTGGGCAACCTGTCTTAGGTCTATTTGGTTCGCTCTAATCTTTATTGTCGGGTCCACAGTAATTGGACTAGCTGCAGCGCTTCTTCTTAATGAAAAATTTGTTGGACGTATGGTTCTTAGAGGGCTTCTCGTTCTTCCCTGGGCCTGTCCCTGGTTAATCGTGGGTATTATTTGGAAATGGTTTCTTGATGGAAATATTGGACTCTTCAACGGAGTCCTTATCCGACTGCACCTTATCTCCCACTATAAAGATTTTCTAAGTGATCCAAAATGGGCTCTCTGGATGACCGCACTCGCTGCAATTTGGAGGCAATCCTGCCTCGTCGCGTTGCTGCTTTTGGCAGGGCTGCAGACATTGCCTCGCGATATTTGGGATGCAGCCAGCGTCGATGGCGCCGGAATTATTCAACGTTTTCGTCACATTACGCTTCCTTGGTTGCGTCCAGCGTTAACTGTGGTGACTGTTTTAAATGTGATTTATGGACTCATGCAGTTCGATGTGATTTTTGCCATGACTCAGGGCGGGCCTGGTTCGGCTACGACACTTTTGAGTTTCCTGATCTATCGTCAATTCTTTATTTTTACAAACTTTGGAATTGGCTCAGCGCTAGCCGTTGCACTCGCATTCATTGCGCTTATTGGCGGACTTATCGCAGTAAAAACCCTCTATCGAAAGATTGAGGTCTAAAAATTGGAAACTTCAGTAAGACGTAAAACATTCAATAGAAGTAAAGCAATCCGAAGTGCCATGATCTATTCAGTTGCGACAGGGTTTGTTCTTTGGATTCTGTTTCCCATTTGGTATACCTTGAGTAGCTCCTTTACCAAGCCAAGTAAAATAGGAATTCATCCGACACCGTTTTGGCCAGAGAATCCAACATTGAATAACTATCGTATTGTCCTTGGTATACCAGTACATGGCAAGAATTGCGTGCCCGGAATTGATATCAAACTTTGTGAAACTGCTCAAAGCAATGTTTCAGTTAATAAAATTGTTGAAACGATGCTCCACAGTTTCTATGTAGGTGCTTTAGTTGTAATATTTACTTTGATTATTTCAACCATTGCCGCTTATTCACTTTCACGCTACCGCTTTATTGGATCGAACTTTTTCCTGAACTTCACGATTCTTTCTCGTATTGTTCCTGGCCTAGTCTTAGTTGCACCGATATTCATCTTTTTGCGCGTGCTAAATCTTCTTAACACTCCTTGGGCACTGATCATTAGTTATACTTCGTTCACTTTACCATTGGCAATAATCATTTTGAAGAATTATTTTGATCAGATATCAATAGATTTAGAGGAGGCGGCAGCTCTCGATGGTGCTAGCAGAATGCAAACTTTGAATCTCATAATCCTGCCAGTAGCCGTTCCAGGACTCATTGCAACAGGAGTTTTGGTATTTCTCGAGTCATGGAGTGAGTTCTTCTTCGCACTAGTGCTCACAGATTCCTATACGGTTCCACCATTGCTTGCTGGCTTTTTATCAATGCAGACTTTCAATTGGACGTTACTCTCAGCTGCTACTGTTATTGCAATAATTCCACCAGTGCTATTGACAATGATTTTTCAAAAGTTCATAGTTACTGCCCTTGCATCTGGAACGGGCAAATAATGAATCGTAAAATCCGCGTTGGAGTCCTAAGTGCAGGTGCCTGGTCCGTGGCTGTTCACATTCCAGAGTTGAAGAAGCACTCGGATGTTGAGCTTGTAGTTGTTACAAATCAAAGTATGGAAATGGCAATCAAGATTCAAGCGATGTTCGGCTTTGAAAATGCCCTTGACTCATGGGAGAAAGCACTGGATTTGAATTTGGATGCAGTTATTGTGAGTAGTCCACCAATTGCTCATGAGGCAATGGTAATAGCCGCTTTGAATTCTGGTGCGCATGTTTTATGTGAAAAACCGTTTGCGATTGATGGTAAGTCAGCGGCCAAAATGTTGGCAGCGGCAAAATCGAACGATCGGACTCTTCTTGTTGGTTATGGCTGGCCGCACACAGACATCTTTACTCGAGTTCGGGAATTGATTCAGAAAGATGCAATTGGAAAAGTGGAGTTTGCGACCCTGGGCATCACATGCGGAATTCGTGAAATTCTTGAAGGCCAAACATCCGACCATTCAACATCCACTGGATTTTTAAGTGAGAAAAGTACTTATGTAGATCCTAAAACGGCTGGGGGAGGAGCAATTGGTACAACAATGAGTCACTCCCTCGGACTCCTTATTCATATTCTTGGCGATTCTTTCGACTGGGTCGCCAGTTCGAGTTACCCGGCGGGAGATGCGCTGGATTATCACGAGTCGGTATCAGGACAGATGAAAAATGGAGCTTCAGTAAATATGTACTGTGTAAGTACCTTTGGTAGCGCGCCACATGTAACCTGGAGATTTGAAGCCTATGGCGCAAAAGGTGATTTGCGTGTTGACCTGACTACTCGTCAAATAACTTTCCATGGAGCCATCGGGAACTCTTGGGTGCAAGAGTTTGAAGAAGAAGGAGTGACATATAGATCGTACATGCCAACCGCATTGCTAATCGAATGTTCAAGGGGCAATGAGATTCCAGAGGGGTGTGATAGTTCAATAGGTCAATTAGTTGTGGATGCAACTGATGGAATTCGCGAAAGTTGGCGAACTGGCGCACGTAGTAAAGTACCGGGTTAAAGTGTCCATTCATTCGCAGTTGGGAATTGAGCCGATTATAAATGGAGTAGGTCCAGCTACTCGCCTTGGCGGACTTGCCTTAAGTGAAATTGTCTGGAAAGCCATGCAAGAGTCCAATGAACGCAGCTACCGGATGGAAGAGCTTCACGAGAGTGCTGGTAACTTAATCGCAAAACTCATAGGTGCGCCCTCCTGTTTAGTTACTTCTGGCGCGTCTGCATCACTTACCTTGAGTGCAGCAGCATGTATAGCTGGTTTTGATCGCCAGATGCTAATAGACCTTCCGTTTCCAAATACAACCAAAGTTGAAATTTTGGTGCAGCGCTTACATCAAGATCCATACGACCATGCTTTAAGTGCAGCTGGCGCCCGAATGAGGGCTTTTGGAGATGGTCAGGGGACAACGGCGCAGCAGTTAATTGATGCCATTGATACACGGGTATGTGCACTGCTTTGGCGCGAGAGCGCAGATAAAGGTGCCCTAGATTTAGCCACGTGCTCAAAAATTGCGCACGAGCGCGGAATATCTGTAATTGTCGACGGTGCTCTATTTATTCCCCCATTAAGTCGCCTCAAGAGCTACCTTGAGCAAGGTGCTGACTTTGTTGCCATCAGTGGTGGGAAGAGTTTTAGGGGACCACACACCAGCGGCCTACTTGTTGCTAGCCCAACTAACATCAAGATAGCGATGCTGCACCATTTAGATTTAGATGAACGAATTGCTACTTGGAGCTATCAAATTGCAGATGGCGAATTTGCTGAGTTAGCTTCAAATGGAATTGCCAGGGCGATGAAAGTTGGACGAGAACAGATTTTTGGATTAGTGGCTGCGATCCAGGAGTACTTAATTGATGAGGACTATAAAGTTGGCGATATTGAAATTCGTGAGTGCAGAGGCGTCTTAAACAATGGCAGTAACGTCCAATCCGAGGAAGTATTTTACTCACCTTTAAATGTCACAAATCTGCATATACATGTCCCACGTGATTTGTCTGCCGATGATTTTTATATGCTTTTAGCCGCAGGTAGGCCAAGGATTATTCTCGGTCAAGAGATGTCTGATCAGGGTGTACTTACACTTAATCCGATGTCTCTTTTAAAGGGCCAAGGTTATCTTATAGGTACTCGAATAAATGAGATTGCCAAACAGAAATAAGGTGAATGAAAATGAGCGCTAGTCAAAAAGGCATGATCCAAACAGTCAACGGTTTAATTGAACCATCCGCAATGGGCTTCACGCACAGCCATGAGCATGTGTTATGGGACTACTTCAAGATGATCAAAAGTTACGATGTAATCTTTGAGGACGAGCAAATAGCTCAGTATGAAGTTCAACTCTTTAAAGATGCAGGCGGTGGCTCACTTGTCGATGCTAGTTCGGGTGGAATCGGGACTAAGCCCGATTCTTTACGACGTATATCTGATAAGACTGGTGTCAATATTGTTCTCGGTTGTGGCTGGTATCGAGAAAGTGTTTATGAGGATGCGGTCTTTCGTCAAACCTCTAATCAACTTGCACAAAGGATGGTCAAAGAGATTCGCGAAGGTTTTGCAGGTACCGATATAAAAGCGGGCTTTATAGGTGAGATCGGCACCGAAAGGGGTTTCATTACTGCGGCAGAGGAGCGGGTGTTTCATGCCGCCGCCAAAGCTAGTCTTGAAACAGGTGTTGCGATTTTGACCCACACTACTCATTTTGGCGAGCTAGCGCTTGAGCAGATCGATCTTTTAGAGAGTGCGGGGGTAAGCCCAGACAGAATCATTATTAGCCACCTAGGTGATCGCGAAGACACTTCGAGCCTACTCAAAATTGCTGCCCGAGGTGTGTATTGCAGCATAGATAATATTGGCTATGAAGGTGAGGGTTACCCACTTGATGCTGTCCGCCTAAATAGTGCAAGAACTCTCATAGATCACGGACATCTAGATCGAGTTGTTTTGGGTACAGATATTGGAACTCGCTCAGCCCTTCGTTCATATGGCGGACGGGGATTTCCATGGCTTCTTGAATCATTTGTCCCTGCGATGGAAAAAGCCGAATTTAACTCCCAGGAGATTGAAGCTTTAACTGTCACCAACATTGCTCGCGCCATCACTATTACAAAATAGGCTCTATTTACCCGGCGATTTCTTGTAAATAATCGAAAATTCGATCAGCCTCGGCCTGAGTTTCACTATCGAAAATGAAACTTACTGGTTCAATTTTTAAAGTATTGATAAAGACACCTTGTTTTTGAAGCAAATGTTTTTCAATCGCTACATAGGCATCAAGTACTGGCATGAGATTAACCATGTTAGCGATTGCGCCATTGATTAGATTGACTTTCTTCCAATCTCTAATTACAAGTGAATCCCAAAGCTTCACCATTGCCCAGCTGAGGTCAGCGCCAGGCATTGTTCCAACGACTCCTCTAGCAAAACTATCTACCAAGTGGGCCCCCCCAGTGCCTTCGAAAATTCGAGCCTTTCCACCTGTCGCATCTCTTAAAGATGAAAGGCGTTGTCCAATTGGAATAGCTTCAGGCTTAAAGTAGATACGCTCGCTATACTCACGAAAAAGTCCGGCTAAGACGGCTACATTAATTGAATATCCCACATAACCGCTAGCATCCTGTACAACAATTGGAATGGCGGTCTTTTCAAATACCGCCGAAAAATAATCGAAAATTTCATTATCCGAGAGCTTTGTTGCAATCGGAGGGTTAATCATCACCGCTGTGGCACCAGACTCTTGAGCGTGTAATACCAAGTTAATTGTTTGCTCGGGAGTTTCCTGTCCGCAACTCACAACGGCGTTCATTTTGAATTCTTGTGCAAATGCGCAAATCTCCTCAGTTAGTTGTCGTCGCTCGAGTAAGTTCATTTTAAGGATCTCAGAAACCATTCCGGTTGCCACGGTCTCAACGCCCTGGTGCCCGACCCATTCAATTTCTCGTCTGAGAGTTGCTGTATCAAGTTTACGACTGGAATCCAGCGGTGTACTTAATACCGGGACGACACCTTTGATTTCGACAAACTGCGCCATTAACACTCCTTGATTGAAAATACTTTTCGTCTACTAATGTGAAATTGTACTTGATTTCGCGAATGCATAGGCTTGATATTTATCGAACTTGTTCACGTATGTGAAACGCAAATAAACCTAGCGTTAACTATGTTATTTTAAGCATCAAAGTTCTACAATAATCAGATGTTAAGAGATGTGAAGTAACTAGGAAATGATTATTGATGTCCATACACATTTTATGACACGTGAATGTTGGGGAAATGAGTGGACAGATAATTGGGAACCCGTCTATGGAGCTCCATTTCCAGAAGTCACTCCAGCGAAATATGATGAGGCAATGCAGGATGTTGATGTTGCAATTGTTTTTGGATTGCGTGCTACTGCGGCCAATGTAGCTACACCGAATAAAAAAATTGCAGAATTTTGCAAAGAAACAAAAACTAGGACTATAGGCTTTATGGCGCTAGATCCATCTGATACCGATGTTTTAGAGCAAATGAAAGAAGGCGTCAGACTCGGTCTTAAGGGAATTAAACTATATCCAGTCTTGGCTCATTTTGATCCTAGGGATTCTAAATACGATTCGTTTTTTAGTGCAGCGCAAAAATATGAGTTAGTTTTAATTTGGCATGTAGGGGCCACTCCTAGCCCACCGGGAGATCTTTCAATCAGTCAACCACTCGTTATTGATGATGTAGCACGGCGTTTTCCAGGATTAACACAGATAATGGCCCACCTTGGGCATCCATGGCAACGCGAAACTATTGCAGTATTGCGAAAGAATAGACGTGTATTTGCTGATATTTCTGCGAGTTGGGCGCGACCATTCGATGGCTACCATGCCCTAGTTCGAGCACAAGAGTGGTCAGTCACCGACAAACTCTTATTTGGTTCAGACTTTCCCTTGTGGACACCAAGAGTTGCTATGGATGGCTTATATGCAATCGCCGAATTACGTTCAGGAACACTTCCTTATGTTTATAAAGAAACTATCGATCAAATAATTCATCAGGATGCCCTCTCAATGCTCAGATTATCAATCTAGCTAGAAATGAAGGAGGAAGTCACATGAGTTCACTAATCCCACAAGATGCAAAGCTAGAAAAGGTGTTTACTGGCGCTGTTTTTAGCGAAGGGCCTGCATCTGACCGTAGAGGCCACGTCCTATTTTCGGATTGTTCAGAGAATTTAATTTTTAGCTTTGATGAAACATCAGGTCAAACAGCAATCTGGAGTGCTGATTCTGCTCATGCAAACGGTATGAATTTTGATGCTCAGGGAAGACTTGTTGTCTGTTGTGACGGCAAAAACTACCCATCTAATCCAAAAGGTGGTATTCATGCCGTTCGCAGATACGAGAAGGATGGCACAATTACGAATTTAGCCGACAGATTCAATGGTAAAAAATTGAATGGGCCCAACGATCTGTGTTTTGACGCCGAGGGAAGAATCTACTTCACAGATCCACGATACGGAGACAAATCTGATATCGAACAGGATGTTATGGGGGTATATCGAATTGATCTTGACGGAACTCTGACTCGAGTAATCGAAGACTTAGAAAGCCCGAATGGAATTCTCCTGTCTAAAGATAGTAAATCATTGTTTTTAGTTGATCATAATCCCGATGCAGGTGGGGCACGAACCTTGGTTAAGTATAGAAGTACCGCCAATGGTTCTTGGATTAAAGACAAGGTGCTTCTTGATTTTGGTGATGATTACGGAATGGATGGAATGGTTTTTGATGAGAATGAAAATATCTATGTTACAGGCGGTTCTGGCGTAACAGCAGGTGTGCATATTGTTAGTTCTAATGGAGATTCTATGGGCTTCATACCGACACCTGAAACTCCTGGTAACTGCACCTTTAGCGGACCAAACCTTAACTATTTATACGTATGCGCGAGCACATCGCTCTATCGTATTAAATTGAATGCGAAAGGATTACTTACATGGTCTTAGCGTCAAATACAGAGATTGAACATTTCACATTGATAAAGCCTTCTGCGCCAGTCGGTGCTTATTCGCACGGTGTCGTTGCAAATGGTTTTTTGTTTACATGTGGCGTTGGTCCTTTAGATTCCATAACTGGAGAGATTTATGGCGAGGAAATCATCGCCCAAACTCGACAGGTCTTTCATAACTTGGCACTAATACTAGCTGCCAAGAATGTAGACTTTTCGAGGGTAGTTAAACTGACTGCTTATTTGCACAACCTCAATGAAGATTTTAAGGGTTATGACTCAGTCTGTCGTGAGTTTCTATCAACTCCCTACCCTGCCCGAACTACAACTGGTGCTGTTTTACCCAATATTTTGATTGAAATCGATTTCATAGTAGCTCTTTGATCACGATGACTACAAACACATTTACTATTAAGGGAGCCAGAATAATTGATGGCTCGGGTGATGTTGGTTTTCGAGGGGATGTTGTCGTTGAGGAAGGACGAATTAGAAAAGTTAGCAAGGATTTCATAAGAGATACTGTTGGAAGAGTTATCGATGGTGACAACTTAGTACTTTCACCAGGTTTTATCGATATGCACTCTCACTCCGATCTGGCAGTAATTGCCGATAAGGCCCATCTCTCTAAAGTTACCCAGGGAGTTACATTAGAAGTTGTCGGTCAAGATGGACTTAGTTATGTGCCTTCAAATGATCAAGTGCAAAGTGAATTACGAGCCCAACTCTATGGTTGGAACGGGACGTTAAATGATCATAACTGGAACTTTAATTCAGTAAGTCAATACCTAGATGAAGTTGATAAAGGCAGCGCCGTGAATATTGCTTATTTAATCCCGCACGGAACGGTCCGAATGTTGGTTCGGGGGATGAATGAAGGTATCTCTTCGCCTGATGATGTGAAGCGGATGCGAGAGGTCGTTCGAATTGGAATGCAGGAAGGCGCGTTCGGAATGTCAGCAGGCCTAACCTACGTACCTGCCATGTATTCAGATACCAATGAGTTGATTGAGCTTTGTAAAGTCGTCAGCGAATTTGACGGCTATTTTGCTCCCCACCATAGGAGTTATGGGGCAAAGATTTTTGAAGCTGTCGCAGAGTGCATTGAGATTTCTAGAGTTTCTAAAGCACCACTTCATTTAACCCACTGTCATTTAAGTGCACCGATGTATCACGGTCGAGCCAGAGAGTTATTGCAGGCTTTAGACATCGCTTCAGAACAGGGAATAGATATCTCTCTCGATACTTATCCATATTTAGCGGGTTCCTCGTACCTGCACGCGTTGCTGCCATCCTGGGTTCAAACTGGGGGAATCGATCAGATGCGAAGTCGTTTGAGAGAGACTGAAGTCCAAATGAAAGTTATTGATACCCTAGATCACTCTGGCAGTGATGGAAATCAAGGAGGAGTTGTTAATTGGGATAATATCGTTATAGCCGGAGTTGAAAAACCTGAAAACAAGAAGTTTGTTGGAATAACTATTTCACAACTTGCAATTTCGCAAAACAAATTAGCTTCGCAGTTTTATTTAGATTTAATTTTGTCGGAGGACTTCAAGGCTTCAATTGTTGTCTTTGGCGGTAATGAGGAAAATGTACGAACAATCATGAAAGACTCACGTCATATGGTTGGTAGTGATGGAATTCTTCACGGAGATAGGCCGCATCCTCGGGCTTATGGAACTTTTGCCCGTTTTCTTGGCTACTATTCCCGAGATGAAGAGATGTTTCCACTAGAGGGCGCAGTTCATAGAATGACTGGTCGTCCGGCTAAGCGATTAGGACTTCACGATCGCGGATTGATTAAAGAGGGATATAAGGCCGATCTAGTTTTATTTGATCACGAGAAAGTCGCAGACAGATCAACTTTCGACTCTCCTCGTTTGCCAGCATCTGGTTTCGAGTTCGTTTGGATCAATGGCATTCCAACGCTTGAAAAAGGCGCAAGATCCAATTTTATCCCAGGTAAGGGAATTCGTAAGACTGCACTCATTAACCCAGGAGGAAAATAATGGCAAGTGATCTAAGTAATTTCAGTGGTCAGGTAGTTCTCGTTGTTGGGGCGGCCAGTGGAATTGGTCGAGCAGCTGCGCATTTGATTGCATCCAGAGGTGGCACGGTTGTTATATCCGACTTAGATAAGGCTGGTTTAGCTTCACTTCAAAAAGAGTTGGGACTTAAAGATAATCAAGTCGAGAGCGTTAACTTGGGTGATCAATCAAGCATTCAGGCACTCGTCATGTCAGTGATTTCTAATCATTCTCAGATTGATGCACTCATAAATACTGCCGGAGTCGTTGGACCTACAAATACGAAGGTAGAAGACGTTGAGTGGGCCGCTTTTGAGCGGACTGTAACAATCAATCTATTTGGAACTGTCTGGTTAACTCAAGCAATTCTTCCGTATATGAAAGCTAGGCAATATGGAAGAATCGCACATGTTGCATCAATCGCCGGTAAAGAAGGCAACCCGGGAATGCATGCCTACAATATATCCAAGGCCGGCATGATTGGTTTTATTAAGGGCGTAGGTAAAGAAGTGGCAACAGAAGGCATCACGATTAATGCACTAGCCCCTGCAGTGATTAGAACACCGATGAATGCCGATACAAGCGAGGCAACCCTTAAGTACATGCTCGGACGTATACCTATGGGACGCGTTGGCGAGCCTGAGGAGGCCGCTGAAATGTTGGCCTTTATGGCATCTAGGGCTTGTTCATTCACGACGGGATTTACATTTGATACATCAGGTGGAAGAGCTACTTATTAAATATAGATTTTCTGGATTTAAGCCCATGATGTCCGAAGAAGAGGGGAATAGGCTCTAGTCTGAACCGAGAGATATTGTGATTTCACCAACTTGGAATAGGCGCCTGAAGTGGATTATCAATCCAGCAAAAACTACCATTAACTCCATCACTATCCGCGCTCACTAACTTCAACACTAAATCCGCTGCTTTTTTCGGATCATCTCCACCCGTCTCATCAACCCAATCAACCCACACTTGTTGACTATTGCCTGCCTTACCAAGAGCTGCAGTTTTAGTTTGTATATCAACCCACATCTCACTTTGCACTTCACCGGGATGAATCACATTTGCGGTGACACCAGACCCTGCAATTTCCGAAGCTAATTGCCGCGTTAATTGGTTGAGTGCGACCTTTGCAGTGCCGTAAGCGCTATAGAGCGGTCCCGGGGTATGTAAAGAAGCAGCAGAGCCCACATTGATAACTCTGCCCCACTTTCGTTCTAGCATTGCTGGCAAGAAATAGCGTACGGTGTAATACGGGGCAATCGCATCGATAATGATGGTACGCGCCCATTCATATGGATCAGTGTTTTGAATTAAAGCAAATGGGCCAAAAACTCCCGCACTATTCACAAGAATTTGAACTGTCCCATGTTCCTTAGATATCTGGCGCTCAAGTTTCTCAATAAATAAGTGGTCACTCACGTCCCCATTAATACTAATGATTGAGGACTTTTGGGAAGGAGAAAGACCATCTGTGTTAAAAGAATTACGCGAGACTGCGATAACGTTATGCCCCGCATCAAGAAGTCCTAGGGCAATGTGACGTCCAATTCCTCGACTTGCGCCTGTGACGAGGGCAAGTCTTTGAGTTTTAACAGTCATGGCGAAATCCATTCAGACTCCAAACATTGGGATACCAGTGAAGTGTTATATGACTCTAGACCTGAATTTACGTTATAGCAATGAAAGAAAATATATTGAGTTCAGCATACTGAACTCAATATAAATTAGCTGTTCTGGAGTGACGCTAAGAAGCCTTTATCTTGTGGACCTCTTGGAAAAACTGGCCATAAGTCAACTACCTTATTATCTTCGATAACATAAATTACATCATATAAGTTAACTGTTGTTGGTGCATAACCTGACACCAATTCCAGTCTATCTCCTAACTGAATCTTGTCTTCCGAATGAATATCAAATATTGCATGCTCTTCAGCACAGAAATTTGCTACAAAGCCAGAGTTTTTGATTCTAGGTGGGGCAAAGTCAATACCAACAGATTTTCTACCTGCGTCAAGTATGATTCTATTTCTGTGTCGCGCTGTCACGGTTGCAAGAACCGTAAGAGAAATTTCAAAAATAGGAACGAGATTGCCGTGGAATGAATCCATAAAAACGAAGGATCCTGCTTGTAATTCAGTGACCGATGGATGCTTGCCAGTGATGTTATACGTTCCTGTTCCACCACCAGAAAGTACTATTGCGCTTGGGTATTTTACTGCTATTTGTTCTAAAACTGAGCCTGCGTAGTCCATTGCCTTATTCACAAGAGAAACCCTAACTTCTGGATTAGGTTCAAGCATGCAGTGCCCTTCATAAGCTTGAATCCCCTTAAGTAACATACTTGGATGGGTGGCAACTTGATTCGCAAGTTCAATAGCATCTTTAGGCGATCTTGCTCCGCATCGCGCCATGCCGACATCTAAGTCTATGAGAACAGAAACTTTTGAGCCATGTTTTTTGAGTGAATAAGCAATATCGTCAATATTTTGCAGATTGTCAACGGAAATTATCAAATCTCCATGTTTTGCAATCAACGCCAAGCAATCAATTTTATTTCTTCCTACAACTAGATTTGCTATATGTACACTTTCAACTCCAGAGGCAAACATGGCTGCTGCTTCCCAGATAGTAGATACTGTTACACCAATTGCTCCAGCTTCAATTTGGATTCGCGCAAGATCTGTTGATTTCTGTACTTTCGTATGGGGCCTCAGGACAATTTTTGAATCTGCGATTGCCGTTATCATTCTATTAATATTGCGATTTAGTATGGCCCGGTCAAGAATGAGGGCGGGTGTTACTAATTCATCTAATTCTCTTCCAATACATTCGCCATAGTATTGTCTTATTTCATCTCTATAATTTCGAAAAGGTGTTGCCCATTCTTGATTTGATGCAGATTTTAATCCAGATCGAAGCATAAATAGATCACCTAACCATTTCTCACCCTAGACGTCTTGTATAACAAGAACTCTATGACGGAAAGTAACGAATTACCATGGACTTTGGTGTGGCGCCAGAGGCTCTTACATACATGCTGGGAAGAATTCTGATGGGGCGCATAGGAGAGCCTGCAGAGGTCGCAGAAATGCTGACTTTATGTCATCCAAGACTTGTTCATTTACAACTAACTTAACTTTCGATGTATCAGGCGGAAGAGAAACGTTCAAATTACGCTAAATTACTACCCATTTACTATAACTTGAGCAGTCCATCTCAAATTCAAGCTCCTCTACGGGTGGTTTTGTGAGCCAAGTTGTAAATCCATTTCTGGAAGTAGTGGGTAGTTTTATTTCGATCTTCTCAGACAGCCCTAAAATTTCGTGTTCCGTATAGACATTTATGGTTGTAGGACTTTCATCCGATGCTTCTAAAGCGTGCAGTCTTTCACGCATTATGTCTAGCACGCACTCAACTTTTAAAGATAGTCCTTCTTGACTCGCATCTCCGCGAGCAACAATGTTTTCAGGCCCTAAATCGCCACTGATTTCAGCCGCTCCAGCGATAACAAAATCACTTCCGCCGTGCCCTTGACTAGGGTGAACAATGAATGCGACTGCAATTGACGGTGCAACTGGTTTTTGGTGAATTGGAATGACATTCGTACGGGAAATCGGATTGACTCCATCAATAATCAAGCCACGATTAATGAGTAATTGACGATACTCGTCGTTGAATTTTCCGAATGCTTCGAAGCTAAATGACCCTGGCGATCGAAGTTGTAATCCCGCCAAGGCTGAGGCGGGAAGTCCACGCCTTTCAATCTCTTGGTCAATTCTTTCAAGTCCGCTTGCAAGTGTTGGGCAATTTAGTAATCGGAGAGCTGTGATTTCATATCCTTCGGATGCGGCAAAGCCAGCAGAGTAAGCTGAAATTGCAGGCAAAAACCTGTAGCTTCCGCTCGGATGTAGCACAGCTTTAGGCTTCATTCGTCATCCTCCTTACCTCTGGTGAAAAAAGCTAAAGAATCTCGCATTCTTTTTTCTCACGTAAAGATTTTGATCTGACCTCATGCGCAACGGGAGCCTATGCCACTCATAATACGGTGTCAAGGAATAATAATTGATCCATTCCAACGAACATCTGGCACAGCTGCAACTTGCTTCGTTGATGTTCAAGATCTATTACTCTGGGAGTTAATAAAAATACACAAACTCTGCTACTTGCCAAAGTCCTAGTGACTAGGATTGGGCCCATGAGTGATATGTCGGCAAAGGTGCGCCAAGCACTAGATGCTGCAATCACAGCCATCGGCGGTGCACCACGTGATGGCCAAATTGAGATGGCTGAAGCCGTTGCAAATGCCCTTACCGATCGCCACCATTTAATGGTTCAAGCTGGAACAGGCACTGGAAAATCACTTGCCTATTTAGTTCCACCACTAGTTCATGGCCGCAAAGTCTTAGTTGCCACTGCAACATTGGCGCTGCAACGCCAGTTAGTAGAGCGCGATTTGCCTGCAGTTGTTCCGGCGCTCGAAAAAACTTTGGGACGTGAAATTACATACGCAATATATAAGGGCGTGGGCAACTACATCTGTCTGCAAAAAATGAATAGCGAAGAGCCAGATCCCGATGGTGAGATTATGTTGGGCATCTCATCTCTGGAAAAAGATGCTAAACGATTACATGAATGGGCGCGTAAACCAGGTGTATCCGGGGACCGCGACGATGCACCCGATGTCGATAAACGAGTATGGACGGCCAACTCTGTATCCGGCCGTGAGTGCGTTGGCGCAGATAAATGTGCATTTGGAGCACAATGCTTTTCAGCAAATGCAAAGGCTAGAGCCCAAGATGCCGACGTTGTAGTCACAAACCATACTTTGCTTGCCATTGAGATAGTTGAATCGCATCCTATTTTGCCAGAGCGCGACGCCGTTGTCCTGGATGAGGCTCATGAGTTTATGGATCGTGCAACACAAGCAGTAACAGAGGAGTTAACTTCAGCACGTGTGCTTCGCGCATCGGCTATGACTCGCAAGTTCATGCCGGGCAAACTTTCCGATGCATTTCATAAGGCCGCAAATGATTTTCATGAGTCGATGGTTGATTACGGTGAATCAATCCGTGGTGATTTCACTGCTCAAGGTCGCCTCGATGAAATTCCTCAATCACTTGAGTCACCGATTCGCAAAGTGCGTGAAAGTGCGCAAGCGATTACACAGTTCTTATCGGCCGATGATGAGATTATCGATACAGATATTTTGGCCGAACGTGCCCGTGTTAAGGGGGCGGTAAGTGAAATATCAACGACTGCCGCCACTCTATTAAAACTCGGTGATGGATATGTCTTATGGTATGAACCTACTTTTTCAACGCTGCACTTAGCGCCACTATCTGTATCTGATGTATTGCGCGAGAACTTGCTCACCCAGACACCAGTTATTGCCACGTCGGCCACGCTTACCGTAGGTAACTCCTTTAACTCCTTAGCAAAAAGCATTGGATTTCTTGTCGGAGAGGATTTAAATAGCGATGTAAAGAGCGGAGAAATTGATCCTGCAAATGTTCAAATGCTAGATGTTGGCTCGCCCTTTGATTTTGCCAATCAAGGTGTTCTATATATGCCAAAGCATTTGCCCGAGCCTGGTCGCGATGGTCCAAGCATAGAAGTTCTTACCGAGCTCGGTGAGTTAATCGACGCTGCAGGTGGTCGCACGTTGGCGTTGTTTTCATCATGGCGTGGAGTAGAGGCTGCCGATGCGCACCTTCGCAAAGTACTTGCCGAGCTTCCGATAAAGATTTTCACGCAAAAACGCGGCGATTCAGTCGGCCCTCTCGTTGAAAAATTTGCCAAAGATGAAACATCAATTCTACTTGGCACGATGTCACTATGGCAGGGTGTAGATGTACCTGGGCGCAGTTGTATCTTGGTAGCAATGGATCGGATTCCATTTCCCCGCCCCGATGAACCCGTGATGTCGGCGCGCGCGGCCCAAGCCGATGCCGCAGGTGGAAGTGGTTTTATGCAGGTATCACTGCCGCGTGCAGCTTTGCTGCTAGCCCAGGGGACTGGACGATTAATTAGATCAGTTGAAGATCGCGGTGTAGTTGCAATTTTAGATTCGCGTATTGTTACTAAGCGCTATGGCAGCGTGCTTTTAAACTCTATGCCGCCTCTCTGGAGAACCTCAGATAAGGAAGTTGTCCGCGAATCACTCAAACGATTGAATGAGGGCCTTTAACTGGGGCCAGGTCTTAGCAAAACTTGGATGAAGATTTAGCTCACCAGTTTTTTCAATATCTACCCAACGAACTTCATGCGACTCATCGTTGACTTCATGGGCAATGAGATCTGCACTCGCTCGCGCAATAACCGTGTCATAGCGCCAGCTGCCATGATCATCGCTAAAAGTATGTAAGGGCTCAATGAACTGTGGGTCGACCCCAGTCTCTTCGATCGCCTCGCGGATAGCCCCTTGAATAACGCTCTCATGACTATCTCGCGCACCGCCAGGAATTCCCCACGTATCTCCGTTGTGCACCCACGGGGCTCGATGTTGCAGCAAAATTTCATGGCCCCGAACTAAAAGAATTCCGGCGGCGCCATGTAAGCCCCAGTGCTTATTTCCACAGTCGCACTGGACCCAACCATCACCATCGCGTGCAACCATGAACTAAGAGTGTCACAAATATCCACAGTTTGTTGCGTGAGGTCGGGTATGGGTCGGTGCGCGCACTTAACGTCGAGCCCATGAAAAGAATAATAATGCTCACTTTTACTCTGCTTTTATGCGCACCTGGCACAGCCCTTGCCGACTGCATCGATACGGCCTGCGTTGATGTCTATACCAAGGACAACCAAATTATCATCGAGGCCCATAAAGGCAATGGTGCTGCAGCTAGTAAAAAACCAGCTGCGCCAAAAAAACCGGCAGCTCCCAGTCCATCTCTATGGTTTCCTCCAAAGAAATCGGCAAGCCCCAAGCCCTATGTGAAGCGCACGTATAAGCCGCGCACAGCTAAACCAAAAACCGTTACACAGAGCGTGAATCTAAGCGATCGCCTAACTAAGTTAGTTCCAACGGGAGAGATCGCCTTTGAGCCAGAGTTTGAAGCCCTGCGAAATGTTCCAGTTATTTTCTGGATAGATGTTCCTCAACTCTTCACCAGTCGAGTCAACATCATCGGTGAGGTCGTCGATGTTGCTCTGCGTCCTAGCTTTATCTGGTCGTTTGGAGATGGCTATATGTGGGCAACTACCGATCCAGGGGCCCCGTATCCACATCAATCTATTACTCACACCTATGCAAAACCTGGCACGTATTCAGTAGTTGTCCTAACTACATGGAATGGCAGCTTTACACACAACGCAGCTCAACGCGCCATTACTGGAGAGATTGTTAAAACCTCGGTGGCTACCGTCACCGTTGTATCGGCCCCTACTCGATTCACGAAATGAGAAAACTATGACCACCGAAAAAGATGAGTTATCTATTGCATCAATTGCCCAAGCCCATGACCCAGAGTTCATCGCCCTCGTTCAAAGCTTTGCAGTTATTGAGGATTCATCTGATCTCAATGAATGCCAACGCGATGGTGCAACGGCAGTTATCGACTTGGCTGCAGAGTTTGAAAAATTCGATCTAGCCACCACGCCAGAAAATCTGGCGCGAGTCTTGGGGCGCCTGAGTGATATTCAAGTGCGTGACTTTGCCTTGGGCTCACATAACGCCGAGAGTTTTCAAACCTATTGGGGGATGTGGCATCACTTATTGCAGATTGCACCCGAGGGCTTTGTTGCCCCCGTTGCCTGTTTATTTGCAACCCTTGCCTACGAGCAGGCAGAGATTGCCCTTGCATATAGATCCCTTGATAGGGCGAGCATCGATCAGCCAGAGTATTCACTGACGATTTTGTTGCGCCGAGTATTTGGCTCGGGCTGGCCCGCCGCAGCCTTTGCTGCAATGCGCACTGAGCTGCACCCAAAGGTCACTGCCGGCATTTTTGACTAGAGGCCTGACTCTGTTAGAGTCCACCCAGGTCACGAGTTCTAGTGTTTAGCCCCGGCTTACTAGACGGCAACCCTCCACCACGGTGGGGTGCTCCGGGTGAAGACCAGATCGATAGCAACAACGCCATCGATAAGCGTGGATCACTCGATCCGTACTAGTACTGCCAGCGTCGGCATACGTACTTGAGTGGTCCCATAACTGGGAGGAATGCATTTAATGTCATCGTTTTCATTTGAAGAGGCGGCCTTTGAAACCCGTCAGATTCACGCCGGACAGGTTGCCGATCCAACTACAGGCGCTCGCGCTCTACCGTTGTATCAGACAACGGCCTATCAATTTCGCGATACCAAACATGCAGCTGACCTATTTGGGTTAGCAGAGCTTGGAAATATCTATACCCGCATCATGAATCCAACGCAGGATGTTGTTGAAAAGCGCATCGCATCGCTAGAAGGTGGCGT
The DNA here is from genome assembly GCA_009698675.1 of Actinomycetota bacterium. Lineage (GTDB taxonomy): Bacteria > Actinomycetota > Actinomycetes > Nanopelagicales > Nanopelagicaceae > Planktophila. The sequence continues at coordinate 47,965 of WLPT01000008.1, read as the reverse complement.
TGCAGCACTTCTTCTAGCCTCAGGTTCGGCAGCTACAACATTTGCAGTTTTAGCAGTTGCAACCGCTGGTGACCACATCGTTTCCTCAAAGTATCTCTACGGTGGAACATATAACCTGTTTCATTACACCCTTCCAACTTTTGGCGTCGAAGTTACATTCGTCGATAATCCAAATGACCCAGAGGAGTGGCGCAAAGCCGTTCGCCCAAATACTAAAGCGTTTTTTGGTGAAACGATTTCAAACCCTAACAACGACATTCTAGATATCGCCGCCGTTGCCAAAGTTGCGCATGAGAGCCACGTTCCACTCATCGTCGATAACACAGTTGCTACGCCATATGTCATTAAGCCGATTGAGTTTGGTGCCGATGTTGTCGTGCACTCGGCAACTAAGTTTCTAGGCGGTCATGGAAATGCAGTTGTTGGCGCAATCGTTGATTCTGGAAACTTTGACTACGCACTTTATCCAGAGAAGTTCACCAGCTTTAATACACCCGATCCTTCCTATCACGGCCTGGTCTATGCCCAAGCTCTGGGAGTTGGTAGTGCATTTGGTGCAAACCTGGCCTACATCTTTAAGATTCGCCTTACATTGCTGCGCGATATTGGAGCTGCGGTTAGTCCATTCAACGCATGGCTACTTGCACAAGGCCTTGAGACGTTGACGCTTCGCATGAAGCAACATTTAGAAAATGCTAAGGCCGTTGCAACATGGTTATCGGCACACCCTCAGGTAGAGAAGGTGAACTACTCATGGCTGCCAAACTCACCATATAACGCGCTAGCTGCTAAGTATGCGCCAAAGGGTTCAGGCTCGGTCTTATCATTTGAAATCAAGGGCGGTATCGAGGCGGGCAAGAAGTTCGTTGAGGCGCTCACACTTCACTCCCACGTTGCCAATATCGGCGATGTGAGATCACTAGTTATCCATCCAGCCTCAACGACGCACTCTCAGCTCTCAGCCGAAGAGTTGTTAAACGCTGGTGTTACACCTGGTCTGATTCGCCTCTCAGTTGGACTTGAAGATATAAATGACATAACTGCAGATCTCTCAGATGGGTTTGCTGCAGCTAAATAATGGGTCAAACAAAGGCGCCGGTCACCGGGGCATGGCTTCAATCCCATGCACCCGGTGATCGCCTTTTCATAAAAATCGGCGACCTACTCCTTGAAAATGGCGAGAGCCTAGAAGATATAACTATCGCCTATCAAAGTTGGGGCCAACTCAACGAGGCTAGAGATAATGTGATTTTAGTAAACCATGCGATGACAGGTTGGTCAGATATTACGGGCTGGTGGCCATCAATGGTCGGTCCGGGACTGCCCTTTGATAGCGATAAATATTTCATTCTCTGTCCAAATGTCATCGGTGGCTGTCAAGGCTCTACTGGGCCATCATCGATTGCACCCGATGGCAGGCCTTACGGCTCACGCTTTCCCTCGCTAACGATCAGAGACATGGTCGCCGCAGAGGTCGCCTTTAGCGATGCCTTGGGGATTGCACAGTATCGATTGGCCGTTGGTCCATCCCTTGGCGGTATGCGGGCACTGGAGTGGGCGGTGCAACTACCAGAGCGGGTCGGTGCAATCTGTACCATCGGCTCATCAGCGGTGGCCACCGGCGATCAGATTGGCACCTCATCGATTCAGATTCGCGCGATTAAATCAGACCCTAATTTTCACGGTGGCGATTACTACGATAAGAGCGCAGGACCTAATGAAGGCATGGGAATTGCCCGACGCATCGCTCATCTGACCTATCGAACCGAGGCCGAGATGGATGTGCGCTTTGGGCGTGAGCTCCAGGGAGATGAGACCGGCCGCTACGCCGTTGAGTCCTACCTCGATCATCAAGCCGACAAGCTTGCACAACGCTTTGATGCAAATACCTATATCGTCCTAACCGAGGCTATGAATAGTCACGATATCGGGCGCGGACGCGGGGGAGTTGCCGCGGCTTTGGCTGGAATTACTATCCCAGTCGTTGCCGTGGCAATCGACACAGATCGCCTCTTCCCAGCCCGCCTTCAAGCTGAAATCGCAGAGCTTGCCCCATTGGCGGCGCCATTGGTGACGATTTCATCACCTTTTGGCCATGACGGCTTCCTAGTTGAGGTCGAATCAGTGGGAAGTGTGATCAGAGAGGCGCTCGCACTCTCTTAATTACCCAAAAAAGCTGTTTTCGATGTGCATTTACCCCTGTGGATAAATTATAATATAGCCATCGCTTCAGCGCATCGCTGATAAAACCAAAGGACGATTGTGGCTGTATTTAGTGCGCTCAAAAACAACGGAAAGAAAAAAGCCGCTGCAAGTAAAAGCGCGCCTGCAAAGAAATCTGCCGCCAAGAAAGCCTCGCCTGTAAAAAAAGCAGTAGCAAAAAAGGCGCCAGTTAAGAAAGCGGTCGCAAAAAAAGCTGCGCCCGTTAAGAAAGCGGTCAAGCCAGCCAAAATTGAGTTGAAAAAAGATTTAACTGCAAAAGATGTGCAAGCCATCGTTGATGCAAAGCATGCAGTACTTCGCAATAATGAAGTTCTCGCCGAACTTGAAGGCCGTGGCGTAACTTCGATTAATCGAATCCCTAAAAAAATCGATAAAGATTTAGTGGATGAGGCTCGCTCGCTAGCTCTAGAGGTTCCATTGCTGATCGAGAAGCTACGCAAAGCTGGGCTCGGAACACCTGCGCGCATGCTGAAGAAGTCCGAGTATGCATTAATTGAGCCAAAACCCGTTGTAGAAAAAGTTGATGCAAAAGCCGGAAAAATTGCGATTGTCAGCATTGATGGCGAAGAAGTTGAGTTAGAAGAAGTTGAGTTAGAAGATGACGAAAAACTAATCGCCGATGCCGTTGATGTCGTTGAGTTAGAGTCAGAAGATAAAGCTCGCGTGGTTACTCTTTCAGATGAAACAAGTAAAGCTAAGGGCTCATTTACGTTAGCCGATTCTGAGGCCGACGATGAGGAAGAAGATAAGAACGAACGCGAGAAGTTAAAGAAGGATCTTAGAAACGTTAATATTGTTATCGAGGCGATTAACTCAAAGATTAATAATGGAGCAACACCTACTCGCTACGGTATTGCAGAGGCTGAATCCAGGTCATTGACTTACAAGCAGATTCAACAGCAGTTTGAGATGAAGACGTTCACTGAAAAATCGGCTAAGACTGCAGCAGAGGCCGTAACTACAGGCTCACTTAAGAATCTCGAGGATCTTCTCAACTACTTCATTGAAAAAATGAAGTACGTCCAGCGCGAGATTAAGTACCTTCCGCCCGAGCAGACTGTTATGACTGCTGGAGCAACGGCCGATCCAGTTAAGGATTATTTGAAGCAGATCGGGCGAGTTGCTTTGCTTAACGCCGAGCTCGAAGTTGAGCTTGCAACGCGCGTTGAAGTTGGTCTATTCGCTGAGTCAAAGTTGAAAACAGATAAGAAGTTAGAGAAGAAGTTAAAGCGCGAGCTTGAATGGCTTGTTGAAGATGGCAAGCGCGCAAAGAACCATTTACTAGAGGCAAACTTGCGTCTGGTTGTATCCCTTGCCAAGCGCTATACCGGTCGCGGAATGCTTTTCCTTGACCTTATTCAAGAGGGCAACTTAGGTCTAATCCGTGCGGTCGAAAAGTTCGACTACACAAAGGGTTATAAGTTCTCGACGTATGCGACATGGTGGATTCGCCAAGCAATCACGCGCGCGATGGCAGATCAGGCCCGCACAATCCGTATTCCAGTACACATGGTTGAAGTTATTAATAAGTTAGCCCGTGTTCAACGCCAGATGTTGCAGGACTTAGGTCGCGAACCGACTCCAGAAGAGTTAGCTAAAGAGCTTGATATGACTCCTGAAAAAGTCGTTGAAGTTCAAAAATATGGCCGCGAACCAATCTCACTTCACACCCCACTTGGTGAAGAGGGCGATTCGGAGTTCGGTGATTTGATTGAAGACTCTGAAGCAGTTGTTCCAGCAGATGCAGTGTCATTTACATTGCTGCAAGAGCAGTTGCACTCAGTTCTTGATACTTTGTCAGAACGTGAAGCAGGCGTGGTTGCGATGCGCTTTGGTCTAACCGATGGTCAGCCAAAGACTCTAGATGAGATTGGAAAGGTATACGGCGTTACTCGCGAACGTATCCGTCAGATCGAATCTAAGACAATGTCGAAGCTTCGTCACCCTTCACGTAGCCAAGTTTTGCGCGACTACTTGGATTAAAATGGCTAATCCAACGATCTATATCAATCCCATCAGTGGATCTATCAAGATTTTGGGCGCAGTTGATTTTGTAGATGCACAGGGAAATATTCTTGAGACTAAAGAGAACGTGAAGTTTTGCGGCTGCTCTTTAAGTAAAGATAAGCCTTGGTGTGATGGCAGTCATAAAGCCATCACACAGCCTTCTACTTAGATAGCAGGAGTTTCGACGAGCTTTTGGCTCTCATCGATAATCTTTGCAGCTACTGACTTTAGCTTTTCGGCGTATTCCTTGCCATGGTGAGCGCAGAACATTAGCTCTCCGCCATTTAGAAGTACTGCCCGCACGTATGCCTGGGCACCGCATCGGTCACAGCGGTCAAGGGCGTTAAGAGGTACTGATTCAAGCATCAACTGATCTGACATATCTCTCTCCGTTCTCGGTATTGCTTCTTCCTATGGAACATCAAACCATGTCTACTTATTCCCCGCTCGTTAATATCGAAGTAATTTACTGAGAATCGACGGATAATACGCCGATTATCAGTATTTGAGATGAATTCGGCGCGCTTGCCCCTGAATCATCACCTCGGGCGATAACCTTTGGCCCCGTGGCTGAAAAAGATATTGCGACAAATGTGCAGGATAGCTATACCGCAAAGGATTTAGCGGTTCTTGAGGGCCTTGATGCCGTTCGCAAGCGCCCAGGTATGTATATCGGCTCCACAGATTCACGTGGGCTCATGCACTGTTTGTGGGAGATCATCGATAACTCAGTAGATGAATCTTTAGCAGGACACTGCAAAAAAATCGAAATTAATCTTGAGGCCGATGGCTCCGTTGAAGTCCATGATGATGGTCGCGGAATCCCCGTTGATAAAGAGCCTAAGACTGGCCTAACAGGTGTTGAAGTTGTATTAACAAAGCTACATGCCGGTGGAAAGTTTGGTGGGGGTTCTTACGCTGCCTCTGGCGGCCTGCATGGTGTTGGCGCATCGGTTGTTAACGCACTTGCATCTCGTCTTGATGCCGAAGTCGATCGCGATGGAAAGATTTACTGGATGTCATTCCAACGTGGCACTGCAGGCATCTTTGATGGCGATGGACCTAAGGCTCCATTTGAGCCTGCATCGGGCCTGCGTGTAATTGGAAAGATTTCTAGCAAAGTTACCGGTACTCGTATTAAGTGGTGGTCGGATAAGCAGATTTTCCTTAAAGAGGCAGAGCTTGAGCTTGAAGATATTTATGATCGTGCCCGTCAAACATCCTATTTAGTCCCAGGCTTAACATTGATTGTTAACGATAATCGCAGCAAAGCTAAAACTTCTGAAACTTTCTTTCATAAGAGTGGCATTACTGAATACTGTAATTTCCTGCAGCCTGATGAACCAGTCGGCGATGTAATCCGTATTTACGGTACTGGTCATTATCAGGAGACGGTCCCAGTTTTAGATGACAAGGGCCATATGGTTTCGACTGAGGTTGAACGTGATATGGAGGTCGATATTGCGATGAAGTGGGGCAATGGATTTGAGACAACCCAACGCTCCTTTGTAAATATTATTGCAACCCCTAAGGGTGGCACGCACGTACTTGGCTTTGAACGCTCACTCGTTAAGGTCATAAACGAGGCGCTTCGATCGAGTAAGACTCTGGCCAACAAAGAGGCAGATGTTATTAAAGACGACATTCTCGAAGGCATGACGGCCGTTATTACTGTCCGTATGTCAGAGCCACAGTTTGAAGGCCAGACTAAAGAGGTTCTTGGAACTGCCGCAGCAACTCGAATCGTCACTGCTGTTGTCGCTGAAAAAATGAAAGAGTATTTCAACACTTCAAAGCGAATTGATAAGGCCAATGGTCGCCTAGTTCTAGAAAAAATCGCTGCAGCATCGCGTACACGAATCAGTGCACGAGCTCATAAGGACCTACAGCGACGTAAGAACGCCCTTGAGTCATCATCGCTTCCTACAAAGCTCTCAGATTGTCGCTCAGAGGATGTCACGCGTACTGAGTTATTTATCGTAGAAGGTGATTCAGCTCTTGGCACGACTAAAGCTGCACGCAATAGTGAGTTCCAAGCAATCCTTCCGATCCGCGGAAAAATCCTTAACGTTCAGAAGGCATCGCTTTCGCAGATGCTCGAAGATAAAGAGTGCGGATCAATTATTCAAGTAATCGGTGCCGGCTCTGGTAAATCCTTCGAACTCGATGAAGCGCGTTACGGACGAATTATTTTGATGTCCGATGCTGACGTTGATGGCGCGCATATTCGTTGTTTATTGCTGACTTTGATGTATCGCTACATGCGACCGCTGATTGATTCTGGCCGAGTCTTTGCCGCAATCCCACCACTTCACCGCATTGAAGTTATGGGCGGGGGAGGCAAGAAGGGTCAATACATTTATACATATAGCGATGACGAGATGAAGAAGATCACCGCTGACCTAAAAAAGAATGGCAAGAAGTGGAAAGAGCCGATTCAACGCTACAAAGGTCTTGGCGAAATGGATGCAGATCAGTTGCGCGAAACAACGATGGATCCAGATGCACGTACGTTGCGCCGTATTACCGTCTCTGATGCAACGTCAGCCGAGGCGATGTTTGAGCTATTGATGGGCAGTGATGTTGCCCCACGTAAAGAGTTCATTGCTAACGCTGAAATCGATCGCGACCACATCGACGCTTGAAAAGTTGGAGTTAATACCAGCTCAACCCTTGTTTTAATCTCTTTTGACTCTATCCTCATCGTATGCGCCGGAGAGCTCTTGTAATTGTGATGTGCCTGTTTCTTGGTTCCGTATTTTCTTCAGCCAGCACTGCCGCCGCGCCTAAAGCGGGTGCTCTCTGCTCTAAAGTCGGTGCTACCTCAAATAGCGCCGGTAAGAAATTCACCTGTATTAAATCCGGCAAAAAACTTGTATGGAACAAAGGCGCATTAGTTAAGAAACCAACTCCGACACCGACACCGACTCCGACTCCGACACCGACTCCGACTCCGACACCGACTCCGACTCCGACACCGACTCCGACTCCGACACCGACACCGACACCGACACCGACTTTACCTGCAGTCTCATTGGTTAATGACCCTCGAATTTCAAGTAAGGCAAGTGATCAAGGAATTGCTTTCTGCAAAATAGAGGATCTCATTCCTAGTCCACCTAGAAATCCAGGAATCTCTATGGGATTCCCAAGACCAACAATCTTTGCGCCGACGAATAGACCGTTGAAGGTATTAGCACTGCCAATTTCCTTTCCTGACAAGAAATTTTCTCCAAGTGACCTGCAGCAGTTTATCGATGAAGGTTCAACGATGAACAAATTCATCTCCGCGGTTTCTTATGGAGTCAGCGGAGTAGATTGGATAATTCCGGCAGAGAGCTTATGGATTAATGCCCCAAAGACTCGTTCGGAGTATGGCTTAATGCCTGGGCAGAATCCAAGCGATGAGTGGTCTGCCTTTATTAAGCAGATGTACGAATTGACTTCACCCAATCTCGATGTGAAGTCATACGATTTAGTCGAAATGGAAACTGCCCGCTGGGAAGAAAATGATATTAATCAAATTCAGCCAGGTATGACCTTTGACACTCCTAGCGGCATCGCAAAGCAGACAGTTTTTGCAGCAGGAAGATCTTCCGGGGACTGGCTCATGGTGCATGAATATGGTCATGCTTGGTTGGGATTTAAAGATCTCTATATTTTTAAGGGCACTAATGCAGAGGAGTATCACGCCGCTAGCGGCATTTGGGATTTAATGAATGCATATATTGGAGTTGAATTATTTGCGTGGCACAGATTCCTGGCGGGTTGGCTGCCCGATAATCAAGTGGATTGTATGAATAATTCTCCGAAGAAAGCAGTTCGTTACATTGCATCCCTAGAAGACAAAAACACTATTACAAAAAGCATTTTCATTAAACTCAGCCAAGGGAAAATACTTTGTATTGAGAGTCGTCGAAATAGAGGTTTTGATAAAATCACACAAGAGGGAGTCCTCGTTTACGTTCTTGATACGTCCATTAACAATGGGCAAGGGCCTATTGTCACCCTGAGCCCTCTTCTTAATGGAAAAACTCAGTCACGGCTGGCGCCAGGTTTGCTTACGCCTGGTGATTCTCTAGTTTATGAGAATATTACAATCTCTAACGTATCCTCTTCTTTTGATGGAGACTTAGTTTCCATAGAGATTGGATAGTAAGAGATGTTTATGGAGCTTAAGGGTTAGTCGATAGAGACTAAGTCGAAGTACTCGTCTTTCCATAGATCCTCATCACCATCAGGCAACAAGATAACGCGCTCAGGCTTTAAGGATTGAACTGCGCCTTCATCGTGGCTAACCATGATTACTGCGCCTTGATACTCACTTAAAGCCCCAAGAATTTCAGCACGAGATGCTGGATCTAAGTTATTTGTTGGCTCATCAAGTAGTAAAACGTTGGCGGCCGATACAACAAGGACTGCCAGAGCAAGACGAGTTCGCTCACCACCTGATAAGACTTTAACTGGCTTATGAACATCATCACCGATGAAAAGAAAAGAACCCAGAGTATTACGTGCCTCAGGCTCGCGCAGATCAGGGGTAGCCGACATCATGTTCTCAAGAACTGTGCGCTCAAAGTCCAGCCCTTCGTGCTCCTGGGCGTAGTAACCGATTTTTAGACCGTGACCATGTTCAACAGTGCCTGTGTCAGATTCAAGTTCGCCGGCCAGAATTCTAAGCAGCGTAGTTTTGCCCGCACCGTTAAGACCAAGGATTACAACACGTGATCCCTTATCGATAACACATGAAACATCGGTAAAGATCTCGAGGGATCCATAAGATTTTGAAAGCTCTTCACCAGATAGAGGGGTCTTTCCACATGGGGCAGGGGTTGGAAAGCGAAGGCGGGCGACTTTGTCGCTCACGCGAACATCTTCAAGACCAGAACGTAGTTTTTCAGCACGTCGTAACATGCCTTGGGCAGCCGTTGCCTTAGATGCCTTAGCGCGCATCTTTTCGCCCTGCTTCTGCAAAATCTCGGCACGCTTTTCAGCGTTAGCGCGCTCTTTCTTTCGGCGGTGCTCATCTTGCTCGCGCTGAAGTAAATAAGCTTTCCAGCCTAAGTTGTAAACATCGATGACGTTGCGGTTAGCATCTAAGTAAAAGACTTTATTAACAACGGTTTCAATCAAGTTAACATCGTGAGAGATGATGACAAGACCACCTGAATACTTGGCTAGAAAATCGCGCAGCCATACGATGGACTCAGCATCTAAGTGGTTAGTCGGCTCATCGAGTAAAAGTGTTTCGGCGCCGCTAAACAAGATGCGCGCGAGCTCAATACGTCGGCGCTGACCGCCAGATAGCGTTGAAAGTTCATGGCCAAATACAGCCTCTGTTACACCAAGGGAAGTTGCAATAGCTTCGGCTTCGGCAGTGGCTGCATATCCACCGGCGGCACTGAACTCGTGCTCGACGCGGGTGTATCTATCCATTGCTTTTTCAAGGGCTTCGCCCTCAGTAGTAGACATCTCTTCTTCAACTTGGCGCATGCGATGAGAGATTTGATCTAAGTTACGTGCCGAGAGGATTCGTTCAATGACAGAGCCAGGCTCATCTCCAGTTCGAGGATCCTGTGGTAGATAACCGATTTTTCCGGTGCGATTGACCGCACCACCTGCCGGCATCGTCTCTCCAGCTAAAACCTTTGCAAGTGTTGATTTTCCCGCACCGTTTCGACCAACGAAACCGATGCGGTCGCCGCTATTGATACGTACGGTGACACCTTTAACAAGCAGGCGGGCACCAGCACGTAGTTCTAGGGCTTGAGTTGAAATCACACCGTATTCTAGCCGAGTTTACGCCGCACCAATTCTCGTCTTACGTGGCGTAGCAAATGACTTAGATACGGCAGTTAATTCATCAGATACTTGAGCTTTAATCGCATCCTCGCTCTTAAGTAGCTTAGTGAGTTCGGCGATAACTGATTTGAGTTCTTTTTGCTCAGTTTCAAGTTCTAATTTGCTCATCTTCGTCAAGCGGCGCAGAGGCATATCCAAGATATATGTGACCTGCTCCTCATTTAACTTGAAATCCTTCATAAGTTTGTCTTTGGCCGTTGCTGCATCATCACTAGCCCGGATGATTTTAATAACCTTATCGATATCGATAATCGCCTTTAATAGTCCATCCACTAAGGTCAAACGGGCCTCGGCTTTAGCCTTACGGAACTCACTACGACGACGAACAACTTCGATGCGGTGTTCGATAAAGACCTTAAGAAGCTCTTTTAACCCAAGGGTCTGTGGACGCCCCTTTACAAGTGCAACAGCGTTAATTGAAAAGGCATCTTCCATTGGAGTCAATGCATATAGCTGCTCAAGAACCTTCTCTGGCTCAAAGCCATTCTTGAGTTCGATCACGACATTTGTGCCAGTCTGTCCGTCGGTTAAATCAATGATGTCGCTGATACCTTGAATTTTCTTTGACTTTACGAGGGCTGCAATACGTTCGACGACTTTTTCTGGTCCGATAGTAAATGGAAGTTCCTTAATAACAAGTCCCATTTTGCGCGACGTTACTTTTTCGATTTCAACACTTGCACGGACTTTAAATGATCCCTTACCTGTGGCATATGCCTCGCGTACGCCATCAAGACCAACTAATTCACCACCAGTTGGAAAATCTGGACCGGGGATAAATTTCATTAACTGCTTAACGGTTGCAGTTGGATTTTCAATTAAGAATTTAGTTGCAGCTATTACTTCGCCCAAGTTGTGGGGCGCCATATTCGTCGCCATTCCAACTGCGATTCCAGAGCCACCGTTGACGAGTAAGTTGGGATATGCCGCAGGTAGTACAAGTGGCTCAGATAGTTGGCCATCATAGTTAGGACCAAAGTCAACGGTATCTTCATCGGCCTCGGCAACCATTGCCATAGCAGCCGTTGCAAGTCGAGCCTCGGTGTAGCGCATTGCAGCAGGACCGGCATCGAGTGAACCGAAGTTACCGTGACCATCGATTAGTGGAAGGCGCATCGAGAAAGATTGCGCCATGCGAACTAGCGCGTCATAGATTGCACCATCACCGTGTGGGTGCAATTTACCCATGACTTCACCGACAACGCGCGCGCTCTTAACATGACCGCGCTCTGGGCGAAGTCCCATATCTGCCATCTGATGCAAGATACGGCGATGTACAGGCTTTAAACCATCACGTGCATCGGGAAGTGCGCGTGAGTAAATAACTGAATACGCGTATTCGAGAAAAGATTCTGAGACCTCTTTGGAGACATCGATATCAACGATCTTGCCTGGATACTCTCCAGGTTTAGGACCAGTTGGTTTCTTAGCCTTGCTCTTTGTCGGTGTCGTTGCCATGGGGGAGATTGTGCCAACTCCACGGGTTAATTCAGGGGAGGGCGCGCCCCAACTGATGCAACACACTTTGCAGCCAGGGAGGTTCCAGCCGAAAGAGCCTGCTCCAAGTCACGTGTTTCAAGCCACATTGGAATAAAGCCAGCGGCAAATGAATCTCCAGCACCAGTTGTATCAACGACATTAGTTGTTACTGCTGGAACTCTTACTGATTGATCTTTATAAACAGCCATTGCACCACGAGAGCCGAGCTTGATTACTACAAGCGGGGTATATCTCTTCAAACTCTCCTCGGCTGCTTCAATTTCAGTAGCCGAACCTAGATAGAGCGCCTCTTCTGCATTAAGCAAGATGCCATCCATAAGAGCTACCCACGATAAAACCTCTTCGAGAGGCACGATCTTCATTGCCCCGGTCGTAGTTGGATCAAAGAATATTGGAATTCCAGCGGCCTTAATCTTCTTAACCATCGCAAGGACTGCATCGCGACTACGGAAATCAAGTAGTGCATAACCGCTTATGTAAGCACCATCGATATCATCAAGAGGTGGAAGATCGTTGACCTCTAAATCAGCGTTAGCACCATTATCTGGAAACATAGTTCGCTCCCCGTTGGCATCGACCAAAATAACAACTACGCCGGTAGGACGTCCTGAGCGCATTAAATTCATATGTTCTACGCCGTACTTATCTAAATCTGAAACTAATGCAAAACCCACGGGGTCATTTCCTACGCGGGCAACTAACTGGGACCTTGTATTCGTGCGTGTTATCCATGTTGACACATTTGCCGCTTGCCCGCCTGGGTGGGTCGAGATTCGGCTGGCAGTGTCATTTCCATAGTTGATACTCTCTTTTAACTGCGCAATAACATCTAGCGCTAAGTCACCGATACAGAGGACCTTTTTCATTTCAAAGCCACCGCAATTTCAGCGGCAAGAGCACAGTTAGATTTAATAATTTCGGTATTTATCGACAGTGATTCACCTTCAGATGCGGAATGAAAATGTTCGAGTAGATATGGTGTTACCGCTTTGCCACTAACTCCATTTTGAGATGCCTTAGCTAAACCTTCTGCCAGAATCTGGTTATGGCGTATTTTTGCCATCTCTGTCTTTACTGGGTTTGCCACGATTAAAGCTTTGGACGAAGTGCCAATTAGTGTGCGAGCCTTAATAATATCTGCGATTTCTTGTGGGCTTTCTACGCGGTGCTCCAGATCAAAGCCCGAGTCATTTAAATAAAAGCCAGGGAAGCGATTGGTTTTATAGCCGACTAAGCCGATTGATAAACTCTCTAACCGCTCTAGAGTCGCATGAATATCTAGGATTGATTTTACCCCTGCGCACACGATTGTCATATCTAACTCTGACAATGCGGTTAGGTCGGCCGATTCATCAAAGGATTCATTGGCGCCACGATGAACACCACCTAGACCACCGGTTGCAAAAACCTTAATTCCTGCAGTTGCCGCGATGTGCGCAGTTGCAGCCACTGTAGTTGCTGCGCTCTTTCCCTGAGCAATAACTATTGCTAGATCTCGGATTGATGCCTTAGAGATATCGTCACGATTGGCAATTGCATTGAGCTCGGCAGGATCAAGACCGATATGTACAACCCCATCAAGGAGTGCGATTGTGGCAGGCGTTGCACCAAGGGAGCGGACAATCTCCTCACACTCGATTGCAACGGCCAAATTGCTCGGGCGCGGAAGGCCGTGACTAATAATCGTTGATTCCAGCGCAACAATGGGTGATCCCGCCGCCATCGCTTGCGCTACTTCGACAGAGTACTTAATTACGCTCTTCATATGTACAACCTTAGCGGATGTAATGAGAAGATACGCACGTGCATTTATCGCAGATAACTCCATCGATCTTTTCAAGCCTTGGACTTAGTACTGCCGAGGATTTAATTAACGCTGGACCAAGCCCTATGGGCAGGGAGATCCTCTTCCTGATCGATGGCTTCGGTGCAGATGTTTTAGATACATACCTGCATTCGATGCCAACGATTGCTCGCCTTACCCAACACGCAATTGTAAAGACTGCATTTCCATCCACAACTGCAACAAGTCTTGCAACCCTTACAACTGGGACCCTTCCAGGTGTCCATGGAATGTTGGGATATACCGTTCAAGTGCCGCGAAGCGGTGGAAGAGTATTGAACGCGCTTAAATGGGATGAACGCGTCGATCCCAATAATTGGCAGCCGGTACCAACGCTTTTTGAGCGTGGGATTGCCGAAGGTATTCATGTTTCACATGTTGCAGCAAAGCGTTATGAAAATAGTGGGTTCACTCGAGCAGTATTTCGTGGAGCTGAGTATCGTGGCGCCAACGTCGTTCCAGATTTAATTGCGCAGACAAGAGATGCATTGCGTAAAACACCTTCATTCGTTTATCTATATCTTAATGACTTAGATGTTGCCGGTCATAGTGATGGCGTTGGAAGTGAAAAATGGTTAGCGGCTCTAACGTTAATTGATCAAATGCTTGCAAGCCTCATGCGCGAAATGCCGCAAGGTACACGTATATGGCTCACATCTGATCACGGAATGATCAACGTTAGAGAAAAGATTGTTATCGGCGCAGACAATCCGCTACGGGAAAACATCGCAGTAATTGCAGGTGAGCCTCGTGCACGACATCTTTACTTAACTCCTGAGTTCGATAGCCCTGCAGCTCGAGGCGAAGTAGCCGGAAAATGGCAAGAGTTCTTGGGCGAGCGTGCCGAAGTCTTTACCAGAGAGAGGGCGATTGAGGCAGATCTCTTTGGTGAGGTAGTGACGGCTGATTCTCTTGACCGAATGGGCGAGGTAATCGCAATCGCTAAAGGAGAGGTTGTGTTACTTGATCCAGATCGTGTTGAAAAAGAGGGCGCGATGGTTGGGCATCATGGCGCTCAGAGTTTAATTGAAACGCAGGTAGGGCTTCTTACAATTACTTTGAGTTAAAATTAAAGCCATTCTGCTTTTCTAAATTTGTACAAAAGAAGTCCGCTAAGTGAAGTTACAATTCCAAGAACTAGCGGATATCCAAATCTCCAACTAAGTTCTGGCATAAATTTGAAGTTCATGCCATAAATTCCGGCGATCATCGTAGGTCCTGCAGCCAGGGCAACCCAGGCTGAAATCTTGCGGACATCTTCATTCTGTCGCACCTGAACATGTGCCAAATCTGCTTGGAGTGCCGTTGTTAGAAGCGAGTCCATACCTGAAGCATGTTCGCAGGCGCGTAGTAGGTGATCAAGGGTGTCACGGAAGAAGGGCTTCAAGGACTCTGGAGTGTGCAGGAATGTTTCAGATACTAATTTTTGCAAGGGGATAATCAAGGGCTCGATTGCATGCCTATATTCAATTAGCTCACGCTTGAGAAAGTAGATCTCTTGCGAGAAAGTTTGGCGTTTGCCACTAAAGACCTTAGTCTCAAGATTGATAACATCATTCTCAAGCTCAGTTGCGATCGTTGTATAGCCATCGATAACTCGGTCAACAACTGCATGTAAGACTGCAAAAGCTCCAAGTTTGAGAAACTCGGGCCGCAGTTCAATCTCATGGCGAACCGAGGCTAAAGGTGAGCCTTCTCCATGTCTTACGATCACAATGAACTCTTTTTCAACGAAACACATAAGCTCACCCGTTGAAATTGCGCTATTAGATTCATTATAGAAAACGGTTTTCAAAGTAAAGAAAGTAAGACCTTCGTACTCCTCCAGCTTTGGGCGCTGCTGTGCATGAACGGCATCTTCTACTGCTAACGGATGGAAATTTAACTCTCCAACAACGTGTTCAAACTCGCTTTGAGTGGGCTCTGAAAGTCCTAACCAGACAAATCCTCCCGATGTACGAGCTATGTCAACTAGATCCGATATATCGGTTGGCCCAACGATACGTGTTCCATTTTGATAGAGCGCTGAATCTACGATCATTTTTTCCTACTATTGATCTTCAGTGGGTTTGATCCCAAACATAATCTCATCCCAACTAGGGACCTTTGCGCGAGCAACAACACCATCACGAGCGGCCTCATCATCTGGCGCTTCACGAATTACGGCCAGACGGGGAACTTCAGGTTCAGGAATCTGCTCTTCGCGCATAGCTGGATGGTTCGACTCTGAATGAATTAAACCTGGGGTTGGAATCTGTCGTGGCGCGGGCTCATCACCCATCATCCAGCGCGCATTTTCATCCAGCGATAGAACTAATCGTCGAGTTGGATCGAAGTTCCACTGAGCAACACCTCGGCCATTGGAGTTTGGATAGTGGAGTTCTACTGTCCAAGTGCCATCTTCATGGCGCCACGTTGTCCATGAGAGATCTGCCAAATCAATGTTGCGCGGAGCAAGTCGAGATACGACGACACCCAAAAGCGTTACAGCTTCTCGTCCGGCCTCTTTGCGCATTGGGATTTGTTGCGCTTGATCAATTATGTAGATTCGCTCTTGCATGATGGGACCAGAAAAACGTTCGACCTTTTCCAAAGAGATGTTATTTTCTCGAGCTAGCTCTTCAGGAAGTTCGCCGGCTCGTAAACGTCGTTGAATCTCTTTGACTGAGATCGTTTCAGCCTCTTTCTCAGGCACAGATATCAGGCGTGGTTGGTTGACAGTTGCACGTAATACATCGCTGATTCGAAGTGTGAATTCATTTCCATCGCTATCGTGAAGGCTGAGATGGGTGCCCTCATCGCTCTTGCCGATGAATCGCAGTTCAGTCATGTTTGGAAGAATAACCGATGAGGGAGGAATAAGTGGTGAAATAGGCCAGCGTGGCTAGCAGTGCGGCCGCCATAAATGCCAATGGAACCCAATATGCAGTTTGTGCACCATATGTATCGATACTCCAACCAGCCAGAGCGCTTGCCATGGCCCCACCCAACGGCATTCCAGCAACAACCCAGCTCAGAGTTTGAGTTATCTGCTCTGGTGGAACTGAAGATTCGGCTACGCCGTAGGCGTTAATTATTAGGGGCGCGATTGCAAAACCATTACAGAAGAGCGCGATGCCCAGTGCCATGATGGAGTGCACGAATAAAAGCGGAATGGCTAGAACCGTCAGAGCAAAGAGAAAGAGGATAAAGCGGGATGCATGCGGAATTCTCCATTTGATAGCTCCATTGATCACAGCAGCTACCGCGCTTCCACTTGCCCAGATGGCAAGAAGTAAACCCGACTGTGATTTATGTCCGTAGTAATCTGCAATAGCAACGGTGACAATCGTCATGGCCCCAAAAAATCCTCCGACAAACATTATTGGGAAGACAATGGCCTGGAGTGATTTATTTCTAATTACCGCTGGATGTGGATCTTTTGCAAATCGAGGAGATGCTGGCGGTTCGGTGGAGCTTTGACTAATAAAAAGCGGGATGCCGATTGAGAGAAAGATTAATCCAGCGATCAAACCTGCAGCTGGTGCAATCGAAGTAGCACAGGCCGTTGCGATAATTGGGCCGACGATAAAAACAAACTCATCATTGAGGGCTTCAAGTGAATAGGCAGTGTTCACGACGTCACGATTACTCTCATCTTCTGCAGTAGTAGTGGGGTCGGGGCTCAGAACATGCAGCCAGCGACGCCTGACTAAGCCGCCAAGATTGACCGAACTGGCTTCGGCGACAATGATGCTGACAAACCACGTCCAGGTAGGGGCATGGTTGAGGACTAAAAGAATGAATGCGGCAATACCAATGGCCTTCATTGGCGCAACTCGAATTAATAGTGCGTGCTGTCCGATGCGATCAGAAACTCCAGACCAGTAGGGCATTGCTATCGACATTACGATCGAGGCGGTTGCACTTAAGGCACCGGCTATCGCGTAGGAATCACTGGCAGCAACAACGATGAAAATAAGTGCAAGTGAGTCCATAGAAATCGGCATTCGCCCGATGAGTCCGGCCAATGAAAACTTCACAGCTCCGGGGATCTTAAAGAGAGTGGAATATGCCGAGAACATAGGCAAGAGTCTATGGCAGGCTAGACTTCACCGATGAGCGATAGAAAAGAGATTCTTGATTTAGCGTTAACCATTGCGCGCCAGGCAGGAGAGCTCTTGCTCAACCGACCCGCCTCGTGGGATCTGACCATAAAATCTACGGCCATTGATATCGCTACGCAGATGGATCACGCTAGTGAGAAGTTGATAGTTGAGGCGATTCTTGCTGCGCGTCCCGATGATGGAATTATTGGGGAAGAGGGCGCCAATCGCGCGAGTACAAGTGGTTTAACTTGGGTCATAGATCCAGTTGATGGAACGGTAAATTATTTCTATGGACTTCCAGGTTGGGCCGTCAGCATTGCAGTCAAAGATGCCTCTGGAACTTTAGTCGGCGTAGTTCACTCACCCACAACTAACTCAACGTGGACGGCGTCGCGAGGCGATGGGGCATTTCTTAACGGTGTAAGGATTGAGTGCAACAATCCGATCGAACTCAACCGCGCGCTTCTATCCTCGGGCTTTGCATATGATGTGAATGCACGCTTCGAACAGCTAAAGATTATTAATGAGCTGCTACCCAAGATTCGTGATTTACGACGCATCGGCTCGGCTGCGGCAGATATCTGTCATGTCGCAACTGGATTAGTCGATGGATACTTCGAAACTGGACTCTATGAGTGGGATTTAGCCGCCGCAGAGTTGATTGCCCGTGAGGCCGGGGCGATAGTTCAGACCAGGCCGTGGCATGGACTGATGCTGACGGTGGCCGCCGGTGCCTATCTTTTCGACCAGCTTTCTGGGGCAATCCCGCAGTAGCCAAGCCTCGATTTACGTTGAGAGCCCCTTATGTGGCAGGATAGGAGGTCTGCACCGCCACAGCGAGTGCTTTTAATCGCAAACAGAAAAAGGTACGTAGATGAATATCCTTGACGCCGTAGATGCAGCTTCGCTGCGCCATGACATCCCACAGTTTCGCGCTGGAGATGAGCTCAAGATCCACGTACGTGTTATCGAAGGTAGCAAGAGCCGCCTTCAGGTATTCCAAGGAATCGTTATGCGTCGCCAGGGTGATGGTGTCCGTGAGACTTTCACAGTACGTAAAGTTTCCTACGGTGTCGGCGTAGAGCGCACATTCCCAGTGCACACACCTGTTATTGAGAAGATTGAGTTAGTCAAGAAGGGCGATGTACGCCGCGCCAAGCTGTACTACCTTCGTGATCTTCGCGGAAAAGCGGCAAAGATTCGTGAAAAGCGCGATGGCATCGAAGGCTATGGTGATGGAATTCTTTCAACACCTGAACCGGTCGTAGTAGTAGCGCCAGTTGTTGAGGCTGAGCCAGTAGTCAACGAAGTTATTGCTGAGGCTGCGGTTGAAATTGTAACCACAGATGCTGTGGTTGAAATCCCAACTCCTGAATAAACTTCAGTAATGCGCAGCAAGGGATCCCTACTTCGTGAGCTCCCAGTTCTCATCATAGTTGCCTTATTAGTCTCCCTCTTTATTAAATCTTTCGTTGTTCAGTTTTTCTATATTCCCTCTGGGTCAATGGAAAACACTCTGCAGATTCAAGATCGTGTGGCTGTCAATCGACTTCCATTTACTTCACACCATATTTCACGCGGGGACGTTGTTGTCTTTAGAGATCCAGCGAATTGGCTTCCTGAAATTACCGACACATCATCAACACCACTTATCGCAAAAATCAAATCTGGTTTAGTAGGTGTTGGAATTTTGCCTAATCCTGCTAAGCAGTATTTAGTTAAACGAGCCATCGGTATCGCTGGCGACCACGTAATTTGCTGCACTAAAGATGGAAAATTGACGGTCAATGGAACTCCTATAACTGAGCCATATATCTTTAAGGGAAACGTTCCAAGTGATATGAACTTTGATGTTACGGTGCCTAAAGACAAGATTTGGGTCATGGGAGATCATCGTGGAGCAAGTGCCGATTCTCGCTATCACCAAGATGATATAAATAAGGGAATGGTCCCTTTATCACGCGTAACTGGACGAGTCTTTGCCATCATATGGCCGCTCAAGAACGCCGCGTATATTCCGCAGATAGACGTCGTTAAATAGTTTTTCGATGAAGGTAATTGAGCAGATGCTCATCGATGCAGGAATTGCACCCATTGCCGGCGTTGATGAGGCAGGACGTGGTGCGTGCGCAGGCCCATTGGTAATCGCTGCAGTCGTCTTACATGATCCATTTGCGCCTGAGTTATCTGCCGTTCGTGATTCAAAAGAGCTCTCCGAGAAAAAACGTGAAGAGATATTCGAAGTTATTCAGAGAGTTGCTGCATCTATTAGCATCGTGATCGTTCCGGCAAAAGATGTTGATTCGCGGGGAGTGCATGCTGCAAACCTCGATGGAATGCGGCGAAGTGTGCATGGTTTAACTCTTACCCCCGAATATGTTTTAACCGATGGCTATGCGATTGAAGGTCTAGGACATCCAAATTTAGCCGTATGGAAAGGCGATCAAGTGGTTGTTTCGATAAGTGCCGCATCAATAGTTGCCAAAGTAACCAGAGATAGAATCATGCATCAGCTCGATCAAGTTCATCCGGGATATGGATTTGCCGCTCATAAGGGCTATATCACCGCCGGACATACAGAGGCGTTAAAAGAGCTCGGTCCGTGCATAGAACATCGCCGCTCCTTTTCAAATATCGCAGCCCTCGTCCACAAGTAAAAATACTCTGGCTTGCAATGTCGGCGGGTGAATTTATCGTCCCTGCATGCATATTAAAAATAATCAACGAACAGGCCCCTTTGGCGAAGAGGTTGTAGCTAATTATTTAACGGCCAGTAAAGCTGAGATTATCGACCGCAACTGGCGAGTTCGCGAAGGTGAAATCGATATCGTGGCACTGCTTTCAACTGGAATATTCTCCTTTGTTGAAGTCAAGACTCGAACATCGACTGCGTTTGGACATCCATTGGAGGCGATCACTCGTGAGAAAGCGCGGCGGATGCAGCGCTTGGCCCTGGCATGGCTGGCAACGCATGGCTGCTTTGGATGTGAGTACCAGATAGATGTTGCCGCCGTATTAATCGCACTCGATGGCACTCACACCATCGATTACAGATCCGATATCTCATGAATCTTGCCCAGACTAACTCGGTGGCTCTGCTTGGTTTAGATGGACATCTAGTAACTATCGAAGTCGACATTGCCGATGGTCTACCGATGTATTCACTCTTAGGTCTGCCCGATGCCGCTCTCTCTGAATCACGCGATCGAGTGCGTGCAGCCATTGTTAACTGCCAGGAGGTATGGCCCAACCGAAAAGTAACTGTTTCACTATCACCGGCTTGGCTACCAAAGAGTGGGTCGGGCTTTGATTTAGCGATTGCGATTGCAATTCTATCTGCGCAACAATCCGTCGATGCCCAACGAATTCAGAGCCTTGTCATCCTTGGCGAGCTCTCACTCGATGGACGAATTCGATCCGTGCGTGGAGTTCTTCCCGCCCTCATGGCCGCATATAAGGCAGGGATTAAGAGCGCGGTAGTTCCAAGTGCCAACGCCGCTGAAGCCGGATTAATGCAGGGCATGGAGATCATCGCAATGGCACATCTAAAGGATGTAATTCAATGGCTACGCACAGGAGTGCGCGAGATCGCCCAAGAGATTGATTACTCGTGGAGTCAGATCGATGAGAGATTGGATTTCGCCGACGTTGCCGGCCAGCCTGTGGCCAGATTGGCCGCTGAAATCGCGGCAACTGGTGGGCACCATATTATGTTGATTGGTCCACCTGGGGCCGGCAAGACCATGATCGCCGAACGTATTCCAACGATCATGCCGCAGCTCTCGATCGCCCAGGCCTTAGAAGTTAGCGCCGTTCATTCACTGGCCGGAACATTTGCAACCAGATCTGCGACCTCACGAATTGCACCGCTAGTTTCCCCGCACCACACAACCACTCGTGTAGCAATGGTCGGAGGGGGTGCACATGCGATAAAGCCCGGTGCATGTTCACTTGCCCATCACGGAGTTTTATTTATCGATGAGGCGCCTGAATGTCCGCCTGGAGTTTTAGACTCGCTTCGCCAGCCACTGGAAGCTGGAACTATCACAATCGCTAGAAGTATTGGCAACGTAACTTTTCCTGCTCAGTTCTTACTCGTACTTGCAGCCAATCCATGTCCATGCGGAAAGTTCACTGGTCGCGGACGGGCCTGCACCTGTTCCTCGCAGCAGGTACGCCGTTATCTGAGCAGGCTCTCTGGTCCGCTTATGGATCGAATCGATTTACGTGTGAACGTAGATCCAGTGGGACGCGTGGATATGGCACGCAGTGATCTTGGTGAGGCAAGTGCAAGTATTCGTGCACGCGTTATCGCCGCCCGTGCAATCGCAGAGCAGCGTTTTGCTGGACTTGGCTACAGTCTTAACTCACAGATTCCGGCCAGGTCACTACGAACAGATTTTCAACCTGAGCGCGTGGCAATGAATTTTCTCCACGATGAACTCGATCGGGAGAATATAACTGCAAGAGGTCTCCATAAGATTATTCGAACCTCATGGACCTTAGCCGATTTACAAGGACGCAATCTGCCGAGTATGGCCGATGTACTGCAGGCGCATACATTGCGCGGGGGAGTTGAGGCGTGAACGAGCGCGATGCACGGGCGATACTCTTTAACGCGATCGAAGGGGGGCATCCATTCTGGTCGCGTGAGATCTTCTCACTCGGGGCAGTTAGATGTTATGAAAAAATTCTCAATGGGCAGTACGATCCAATAAAACATGAAAAATTAATTAATAGAGTTCTCACCACATCTAGCGACCAGGTTCAAAGCGCTATTGAGAAAGTTGGCGCAGATTTCATATCGCCCGGAGATGCAATGTGGCCAGTAAATCTCGATGATTTGATGCTGCCACCTATCGCCTTGATTGGAAAGGGAGAGCTGGCAGTGTTATCACAGCCCTCTCTTGCCATCGTCGGTACAAGAAATCCCACCAACTACGGTGCACGAATCTCCGGCGATTTTGCCGCCGGTTTCGTCGATAGAGAGTGGGCAATAGTTAGCGGAGGGGCCTATGGAATCGATTCCTATGCGCATAAGGGTGCGTTAATCGCTGAGGGATGCACTATCGCCGTCATCGCATCTGGAATAGACATTAACTATCCCGCATCCAATGCCCGTCTTTTTAGCGAGATGTGTGAGAGCGGGGCGATTATTACCGAGGTTATGCCGGGTCAACCGGCGCTACCATCTCGATTTCTTACACGTAATCGACTCATCGCCGCGCTCTCGCAGGCGACCTTAGTTGTAGAAGCGGCATTTCGTAGCGGCTCACTTCGAACTGCGCGTGATGCCGCCGAACTACTGCGCCCAGTAATGGCGATTCCAGGTCCAATTAACTCACCAACGAGTGAGGGATGCCATCGATTAATAGGGGAGCGGATCGCTGAGTTAGTAACATCTGTTGCAGATGCAGTGGATTTTATCGGAGCCAATAGATGAGAGAATAGAGGCTATGAGTGAACATCGTTCGGGCTTCGTGGCCATTGTTGGCCGTCCGAACGTAGGAAAATCGACGTTGATCAACGCATTAGTAGGCAGCAAGATTGCAATCACTTCGCATCACCCCAATACAACCCGCAGCGCAATTCGCGGCATTGTCCATGGTGATGGATACCAAGCCGTTCTTGTGGATACACCCGGAGTTCATAAACCTAAAACACTTTTAGGTCAGCGCTTAAATGCCGTTGTGGACCAGAGCATGGATTCAGTCGATATTGTAATTTTATGTATTCCAGCCGATGAAACTTCAGGTGCCGGTGATCTCTTTATCGCAGCTGAAATTGCAAAGCACCCCCGAGCTAAAAAATTCGCTGTGATTACTAAAACAGATCTCATCTCAAAAGAGAAGTTAGCGCTTCGTCTTACCGGAATTATGGCCCTTGCCCAAGGCTTTGTATGGGATGAGATTATTCCGGTCTCGGCCGCGATACATAACCAAATTGATCTACTTAATAAACTCATCGGCGACAACCTGCCAATAGGGCCTGCGTACTACCCAGCAGGCACAACTAGCGACCAGGCGATCGAGAAGTTAATCTGCGAATTTATTCGAGAAGCCGCGCTACAAGATGTGCGAGAAGAGTTACCCCATTCGATCATGGTAACGATAGATGAATTCGCAGAGCGAGAGGAAAAAGGCTCACGCCCCTTTTTCGATGTACATGCAACAATTCACGTCGAACGCGATACACAACGCGCGATCCTCCTTGGACATCAAGGCACACGGTTGAAAGAGATAGGTATTCGCGCCCGTGCCGACATTGAACGCGCGCTGGTGGCTAAGATTTTTCTAGGCCTTCATATAAAGGTATCTAAAGAGTGGCAACGAGATCCTAAACTTTTAGAGCGCTTAGGCTTCGGCGATAACCACTAAATTCGTTTTGCGACTGGCTAAATAGGAACCAAGTAGCACTAATGGAAGCCCGACAATAATTCCCAGAGTTATAGGCTCGTGCAAGACAATAATTCCAAGCACGACCGCAAAAGCGGTATTAACATAGGTTGTCAGCGACCCACGCGCCGGTCCAATTTCGACAATTACTATAAAGAAAAGCATAAAAGCTATAGCTGTTGAGAACACACCAAGTGCGACTAGCGATGCAATTGCGTTAAAAGAAACCGGATTACTTGGCCACATAATGATTGCTATGGGCAGATAGAAGATACCTGTTATAGCCATTGCTAAGCCATTGATTGCCACGCCATCGACTCCAGGCAGATTGGAAGTCACCATAAGAACTGCATATGCATATAAAATCGCCGCCAAAATCACCATGGCTATCGCCTTGGGATTGCTACTGCCAGTGATGGATTCAATTCCAACCAGGGCAATAATTCCGATAAAACCGACTATCAATCCGAAAATTCGTTTGGGTTGCCACACCGAGTGATCTCCACGTAGAGAGGTGAAGATAGTTGCAAAGATGGGAACCGTTGCAACAAGAAGGCCTGCCAGCCCTGAAGAGATCTCCTTTTCGGCGTTAGTGATGAGGATCCACGGGCCAACCATTTCGAGAAAGGCGTATGGCAAAACATATTTAATCCCGCGGACGGCATCCATAAAGCTTTTCTTATGGATAGCAATCGGTATCAGAATTGAAGCGCCAATTAAAGTGCGGCCGGCAACTATAAGGGGAGGTGGAATATCAGCTACAGCGACCTTCATCAGCAGATATGGAACTCCCCAAAGAAGTCCAACGATGGCAAATTGAATCCAAGATTTACGTGTCATCTATGCCAGAACTTTTCGATAAAGTTCAATGGTTGCGGCGGCAACACTCTGCCAATCAAAGAACTTCATGGCCCGTACTCTGCCAGCGATTCCATAGTTTTTGAGCAGTTCTGGTTGTGACATTAAACGCGTGATTGAAATAGTTAGCTCTGATTCAAATAGGAGGCTATCTGAAGTGTAATCAACGAGCTCGCCCGTTTCATTTTCGGCGATAACTTCTGGGATTCCACCAACCCGAGAGGCTAAAACCGCGGTTTCGCAGGCCATTGCTTCCAAGTTCACAATGCCAAGCGGCTCATAAATCGATGGACAGATGAAGAGATCTGCCCCAGTTAAAAGTGCGGTCAACTTCTCATGCGGCAACATCTCTTTGATCCACCAGATATTTGTGCGAGTCCTCTGAAGTTCGGAAATTAACTCTGCAACTTCAGCGCCAATTCCCTCTTCGTCGGGGCTGCCTGCAGCTAAAACTAATCCGTATTGGCTCGGGACATTCTTCCATGCCCGCAATAAGTGGGCTAAGCCTTTTTGTCGCGTAATTCGTCCAACAAAAATTGCATAGCGAGAGTCAATTCCAAAAGATTCTGCAATAGAGCTATCGTCGTTGGGGGCAAATTTTGAAGAATCGACACCATTGCGAATTGTCACCACTTTTTCGGGATCAACCGATGGGTAAGCATTTAGAACATCGCTACGCATCGCATCGCTGACTGCAATTATCGCCGAAGCCGATTCGAAGGCGCTCTTTTCAGCCCATGATGAGATGGCATATCCGCCACCTAACTGTTCGGCTTTCCAAGGACGCATTGGCTCAAGTGAATGTGCGGTAACAATGTGGGGGATTTGAAACTGCAGCGAGGCGATATGTCCTGCCATGTTTGCATACCAAGTATGAGTGTGAACGACATCGACGTTATTTAGATGTGACGCAATTTCAAGGTCAATTGCCAAAGCTTGCACAGCAGGATTTGCATCGACAAACTCTGCCGAAGTTGCATATGCGGATGCATCCTCACGGGGCTCACCAAAACAGTGAACTTCAACTAAGAGCGAATCAATGCTGCGAAGGGCTTGAGTTAACTGGAGTACATGAACTCCAGCACCGCCATAAATAGCAGGGGGCCACTCTTTAGTAACGATTCCAACTTTTAGATCGCTCATAAATATTCCCCCTATCGTGGCTTAGAGGGACAGGCTATCGTTAGCACATGGCAAAACTTAAACTCCCGCTCGGCATTGTCCTAGCCGGTGGAGAGGGTAAGCGATTGATGCCACTTACAGCCGATCGCGCCAAGCCGGCAGTACCCTTCGGCGGTTCATACCGCTTAATTGATTTTGTTTTATCCAATCTGGTCAATGCAAACATGCTCAAGATTGCGGTTTTAACACAGTACAAGTCCCATTCATTGGATAGACACATCACGACGACGTGGCGAATGTCGGCCCTTGTTGGAAACTACATCACTCCAGTGCCGGCTCAACAGCGACTCGGGCCTCGGTGGTACACAGGTAGTGCTGATGCAATTTTGCAAAACTTTAATTTGATTCACGATGAAAATCCAAACCATGTTTTAGTCTTCGGTGCCGACCACGTTTATCGAATGGATCCCGGCCAGATGTTTGAGCAACATGTGGAGTCTGGTGCAGGAGTTACAGTTGCAGCTATTCGTATGCCAAGATCTGAAGCGCACGAGTTTGGCGTGATTGAACTTGCCGAGGATGGAATTACGATTAAGGCATTTCACGAAAAACCGGCCGACCCACCAGCAATGCCAGGCGCACCCGATATGAGTTTAGTTTCAATGGGAAATTACATCTTTAAGCGCGATGTGATGGAAGAGGCGCTAATAATCGATGCTGAAGATATTGAGTCACGTCATGACTTGGGCGCCAACATCATTCCTTTTTTAACAAAGAATGGAGAAGCCAAAGTTTACGACTTTGCGCATAACGTAGTGCCTGGTGAAACCGATCGCGATAAAGGCTACTGGCGCGATGTGGGCTCCATTGATGCTTACTACGATGCACATATGGATTTAGTATCAATTCACCCAATATTTAATCTCTATAACCGTGAGTGGCCTTTATTGACTAATCCGCCATCTCTTCCACCTGCAAAGTTTAGTGAAGGTGGCGCCGCGCATGACTCAATTGTCGGCGCGGGAACGATCATTTCCGGTGGAATCCTGCATAACTCAGTGATTTCCTATGATGTTGGGGTAGGTAGGGGATCTCTGATTGAAGGATCGGTTCTTATGCCATCGGTTCACATCGGTGATAAGGCAATCGTTCGTAATGCAATTTTAGATAAAAATGTATTTGTTGAGCCAGGGGCACAAATTGGAGTTGATTTAGAGCGCGATCGTCAACGCTTTACTATTAGTCCAGGCGGGATAATAGTTGTAGGAAAAGGCGTTCGAGTAACACAATAAAATTGTTCTCACCAGTTAGATGTATTGTCCCGAAGCGTTCGATATTGATCCATCACATGTGGAGTTGGTTTAGCCGTGTGATGCAAAACCTGCCCAAGATTCCATTGCGGCATCTCACCTAAAAGCGCCCATGCTGCTTGTTTAGCCGCACCATCGGCGACGTACTCACCCATAGGAGGAACAATCACTTCGTGGGCCATGAGTGCACTTGCGATTTCAGGTATTGCTCGATTCTTTGCCGCACCACCAATAATCAAAATTCGATTCACGCTTACTCCAAGTGCGATAAGCGCATCAACTGCATCGGTGAGTCCACAAAGCATTCCTTCGATCATTGCACGGGCAATGTCGGCAGGATTTGAGTTTGTTAGATTCATCCCTGCAAAGGTTCCAGTTGCATGTGGGCGATTGGGCGTGCGTTCACCTTCAAAATATGGCAAAAGCGTAAGCCCATTGGCACCTGGTTTTGACGTTAATGCCAGTTCGCCAATCTCATCATGAGTCTTACCTAAAATGCGCGTGGCAGCATCCAAGATCCGCGCGGCATTGAGTGTGCATACAAGGGGCAAAAAGCGACCAGTAGCATCGGCAAAACCTGCGACCGCACCGGAGGCGTCATGCGTTGGAGTATTTGATACAGCAAATGCAGTTCCGCTTGTGCCGAGTGAGACAACAACATCACCAGGTTGGGCTTGTAAACCTAACGCCGCGCCTGCGTTATCTCCTGCACCCGCAGCTATTGGAATTCCATGCGTAGTTGTTCCACCAAATTTATTGGGTTCAATTATTTTGGGGAGTGTAACTTCCAAATCATGACGAAGTGCAAGGCGTAGGATATCTTCACGGTAATGCGATGAAGTTGGATCGAAATAGCCAGTACCTGATGCATCACTGCGGTCTGTAAATAAATTCTCTAGATCTCTTCCACCTTGCAATTGCCAAGAGAGCCAATCATGTGGCAGTGCTACCGATGCAACTTTTGCAGCATTCTCTGGTTCATGGTCTGCCATCCAGCGCAGCTTTGTTGCGGTAAATGAGGCGACTAAAACCGATCCAACTTTTCGAGCGATTTCATCATTACCGCCCTCTTCGCGATTTAAATCCAGCGCAGCTTGAGCCGAACGAAGATCGTTCCATAGAAGTGCAGGACGAATAATCTGGCCCTGACTATCGAGTGCAACCATTCCATGCTGTTGACCGGCGATAGAGATTGCCGATACGTCATCTAAGCCACCGGCACTGCCAATTGCCGTATCAAGGGCGCGCTTCCAATGTTTGGGATCAACCTCTGTGCCTTCGGGATGAGCGGCCTTGCCTTCGCGCAGTAGCTCTCCAGTATTAGCATCACGGATTACAACCTTTACCGACTGGGTTGAGGAGTCCACTCCAGCGATGATTTGTCGATTAGCCATGGCGCAAGGCTAGACTGTCCCAGTCAGCGTTGACCACAGGTGGGGCGATAGTGCTGGTCAAAGCCCTCTTCAATGAAGATTTCGTACTGGAGTTTAAAAATGCGTATTGGTGTTCTTACTGGTGGTGGAGATTGCCCAGGCCTCAATGCTGTGATTCGTGCCGTTGTCCGCAAGGGTGTCAAAGAGTACGGGCATGAGTTCGTTGGTTTCCGTGATGGCTGGAAAGGTCCGCTAGAAGGATTAACCATGCCTCTAACCTTAGAAACAACGAGAGGAATCCTGCCACGTGGAGGAACGATTCTTGGCTCCTCCCGCACCAACCCTTTTAAGATTGAGGGCGGCGTAGAAAAGATTAAAGATAATTTAGCAAAGGCCGGAATCGATGCATTGATCGCAATTGGCGGAGAGGACACACTTGGTGTTGCCACCAAGCTCGACTCACTTGGCGTGAAGGTTATTGGAGTTCCTAAGACGATTGATAACGATCTCAATAACACGGATTACACATTTGGTTTTGATACTGCAGTCAATATCGCAGTTGAAGCTATCGATCGTTTGCACACAACTGCTGAGTCTCATCATCGGGCATTAATCGTTGAAGTTATGGGCCGCCATGCTGGCTGGATCGCCCTACATGCCGGTCTTGCTGGTGGAGCTGCTTGCATTCTTATTCCAGAACAGAGATTTTCAATCGAAAAAGTTTGTGAATGGGTTGAATCCCGATTTAAATCGCACTATGCACCGATTATCGTTATTGCCGAAGGTGCAATTCCACAAGATGGCGACATGGCAGTTAAAGATCAATCCTTAGATGCCTTCGGTCACGTCAAATTAGCTGGAATTGGCGATTGGTTAGCTCAAGAGATTGAAGCAAGAACTGGCAAAGAGGCGCGCACATCGGTTCTCGGACACATTCAGCGCGGTGGCACCCCAACGGCCTTTGATCGAGTTCTTGCAACGCGCTTTGGTTTACAGGCCATTACAGCCGCTCACGAGGGCGACTGGGGAGTCATGGTCGCCCTTCACGGAACGGATATCGTTCGGGTACCGCTTGTGTCGGCAACTGAAAAACTTAAGTTAGTCCCACTTGAGCGATACAAGGAGGCCGAGATTTTCTTTGGTTAATCGCATCTCGCGATTACCGTCGAACTCTCTACTCTTATCCTCATGAACTCATCACTTGATTCCCTATTCAATGCCGACCTAGTTGCAGCCCAGCAACCTAACTGGCCAGGCGGTCCACAAGGTGCTCCAATCAAAGCCGCCGTTGCTGAATTGAAATCTTTTCCGCCATTGGTATTTGCTGGAGAGTGTGATGATTTAAAGTCCCGAGTCGCATTAGCTGCAGAAGGCAAAGCATTCTGGCTTCAAGGTGGAGATTGCGCAGAGACTTTTGCCGCAGCAACTGCCGATTCAATACGCAATCGAATTAAGACTATTTTACAGATGGCGGCAGTGTTGCAGTATCACTCAAGCTTGCCAGTTATAAAGGTTGGACGTATGGCGGGCCAGTTTGCAAAACCCCGCTCAAATGACACCGAAACCCGTGGGGAGATTACGTTACCGGCATATCGCGGAGATGCGGTCAACGACCTTGAATTTAATGAAGAGTCTCGTACGCCAAATCCACAAAGATTAGTTCGTGTCTACAACACCTCTGCTGCAACACTTAATTTGGTTCGGGCTTTCACTCAAGGTGGCTTTGCCGATCTGCGCCAAGTTCATGAGTGGAACAAGGGCTTTATTCGTGACTCTTCGGTCGGGGTGCGCTATGAACAGATGGCAAATGAAATCGGTCGCGCATTAGCCTTTGTAAAATCCGCCGGAGTAAATCCTGAGTCTTTTAAAGCCGTGGATTTTTTCTCAAGTCATGAAGCTTTGATTTTGGAGTATGAGAAGGCGCTTACACGAATCGATTCACGTACAGGTAACCCATACGATGTCTCTGGACATTTCTTATGGATTGGTGAACGTACCCGCCAGCTAGATGGTGCACATGTTGACTTTGCATCAAAGGTGAGAAATCCAATCGGCGTAAAACTCGGACCAAAATCAAGCGTTGATGATGCGTTGGCATTAATTGATAAGTTAGATCCCGATCGGGAACCTGGCCGCCTGACTTTTATTACGCGCATGGGTTCGGCAGCAATTCGCCAAGCGCTACCAGGGCTAGTCGATGGAGTGACTAAATCAGGGGCCAAAGTTTTATGGGTCTGCGATCCTATGCATGGCAATACGTATGAGGCACCAAGTGGATATAAGACTCGTAGCTTTGATGATGTCATGGATGAGGTCAAAGGCTTTTTTGAGGTTCACAAGGCGTTAGGTACTCACCCGGGTGGAGTCCATATTGAGCTGACCGGCGATGATGTTACTGAGTGCGTTGGCGGTGGCGAGAAAATTTCACATGAAGATTTAGCCACACGCTATGAAAGCGCCTGCGATCCTCGCCTAAACCATGCACAGTCACTCGAGTTAGCATTTTTAGTTGCCGAGATGTTGCGCGAACGCTAATTTTATCCCCGTGCCACTTCTTGTTACATCGTTGAAGACCCCTATCGGGACGCTTAATTTATTGGCAGATGATCAGATCCTTATAGGCGCTAACCTCTCTAATATTGCAGCTTTTAAAGTGAGCCAGGAGATTAAAGTTGTTAAATCTATTCCAGTCATATCTGAATTAATCGATGGTTATTTCGATGGGGATTTAACCGCGATTAATGCGATAAAGGTTCGCCAAGCCGGTGCTTCTTTTTCTCAAGAATCGTGGAAAGCAATGCGCAAAGTAAAGGCAGGAACGGTTATCTCTTACGCAGACCTAGCCGATAAGGCTGGATCACCGGCAGCCGTGCGTGCGGCCGGAAGTGCGTGTGCAAATAATGCAATTATGCTCGTTGTGCCTTGCCACAGAATTGTTAAAACTGGTGGCGCATTAGGAAACTATGCCTATGGAGTGGATAAAAAACAGTGGCTACTTAGCCACGAGGGCTTTCTTTAAAATATCAATAGCTTGAGCGCACTGTTCATCATCAAAATCCATATGAGTTACTAAGCGTGCATATTTTGGTCCTAGCGCACTAATCCATAACCCAGCATCTCGAGTGCGTTGGGCAAGTTCAGCGGCAGAAAATGGCATCGCTGCTAGATCTAGTCCAACAATATTTGTTTGGACTCCTTGGGGATCGATAAGACTAGGGTCAATGGCTGCGATTGCAACTGCTAACTCTTTAGCGCGACGATGATCTTGAGCTAAAAGTTGAATATTATTATCGAGGGCGTAGTGGGCAGCTGCGGCAAGAATTCCTACCTGTCTCATTCCGCCGCCATAGCGTTTTCGCCAAATACGTGCCGAGCTCACTCGTTCTTTCGTTGAAAGCATTACAGAGCCCACCGGGGCACCTAGGCCCTTTGATAAGCAGACGCTTATTGTGTCGAAATACTTTCCATACTCCTTAAAAGAAACGCCAGTTGCAATATGGGCATTCCAGATTCGAGCACCATCTAAATGCAGCGCTAGACCCATTTGATCTGCACCTTTGCGAAGTGCGGCTATCTCATCAATGGGTTGGACTGTGCCGCCTCCAAAGTTATGCGTATTCTCAACTGCGATGGCAGTTGTTGAGACTAAATATGGCCCAGAATCTGGCCGAGCAATTTCAAGGGCATCTGCTGCACGCAATAGGCCATGCGTTGCAGGCCATGTTCGTGTCGTAATTCCACTAAATACTGCGGCCGCACCAAGTTCAGCGCGAACAATATGCGAGTTAGTTTCTGCAATTAATTCTTGGCCAGGAGCCACTAACATGCGAATAGCTAATTGATTTGCCATTGAACCCGTTGGGGCAAATAGGCCAGCCTCTTTTCCAAAAAGTGTAGCAAGACGCTCTTCCAGTGAATTTACCGTTGGATCATCTCCATAGACATCATCGCCAACGGGAGCCTTTGCAATTGCATCGCGCATGCCAGCAGAGGGTTTTGTAACAGTATCTGAGCGAAGGTCTATTGCCATAGTCGTAAGCCTACTTCTCTTCTTTGATGACAATCAAATACATCGCCGTGATGACCATAATTCCGCCAGTAGCCGTTTGCACAGTGAGCTTCTCGCCAGCAAAGGCGATTGCAAAGATGGCGG
Organism: Actinomycetota bacterium; assembly: GCA_009698675.1. Classification (GTDB taxonomy): domain Bacteria; phylum Actinomycetota; class Actinomycetes; order Nanopelagicales; family Nanopelagicaceae; genus Planktophila. The sequence goes on along the minus strand of WLPT01000008.1, from coordinate 15,231 downwards.
CAAATACAACTTCCATTGTCAAAATCACCGCCACTTTGATTGAGTCCATATGCGCCTGAGCCCAAGTTTGAATAATAAATGCAATCGCAGTTGCAAAGACTGCCGTGAAGATAACGACGGCCCAGACTCCAAAGTCCGGAGGAGGGGAGTAGCCACCGGGTATGGACGCTATTCCAGAGAGTATTGCGCACATCGCTAACTGCACAATCGTCATTGCATATGTATCGCGCCCAGAGCTCCATTGGCTCAGCGCGATGATATGGAGAGCATAGAAAATCGCACTAATGAAAACTAGAAATTCGCCAAAACCTACTGAGAATCCATGAATTGATAGGAGCCCTAAGCCAACGGTTGCAATCCCTACGCAAAACCATGTAAAGCGATCAATCTTTGTCTTTAGTATCAACCAGGCAAATACAGGGGTCAAAACAATATAGAGGCCAGTGACAAAACCAGTTATTGCAATTCCCGTTCGCGCAAGGCCTAGGGTTTGAAAGATATAGCCGAAGCCAAGAAAAACTCCTGCAGTTCCAGCCCGAAGTATTAAATCGCGATTAATTAATTTAAGTACCTTTGGACGAATTAGCAGCATTACAACTCCGGCTAAGGTAAAGCGCGTAAAGAGAAAGTTATAGACGTTTTGGCGCGAAATAGCATCCTTCATAATGACAAAAGCCCAACCCCATGCCATTGAAACCGATAAGAGCGCCCATGGCGCCAATTTCATTCTGAATAAATGTTTAGCGTTACTCATTTCTTATCTCTAAGGGATTTTAGAAGGGCAACTTCGCCCGTGTGTTTCTCCTCCATACCCGGAGTTTCCAAAACTAGTGGCACGCCGGCAGTTGCTGGGTGAGCTAGGAGTTCGGCGAAAGGCTCTATGCCAATGTGGCCATCTCCAATATTTTGGTGGCGATCTTTTAGTGCACCACAAACATCCATGGAGTCATTTGCGTGTACCAATTTAAATCGCTCTACACCGGCGATCTGAACTAATAAATCCAAAGTCTTTGACATTCCACCCTTTTCGCTGATGTCGTGACCTGCAGCAAATACGTGGCAAGTATCTAAACAGATGCCAACTTTTGGGTGGTATTCGAGTGCCTTTAAATAGTTTTCGAGATCATCTAATTTTTTCACCAATGACTGGCCTTGGCCAGCCGTTGGTTCAAGGAGTAAAAAGGGCGAGTCATCGCTTAAGGCATCGAGAATTGGCATCATGCCCTCATGAATCTGCTTCCATGCTCGATCAACATGTGTTGCATCCACTGCCGAACCTGTATGGATAACAACACCGAGTGCATCGATGTCTGCCCCCCGTTGTAATGAATAGGCAGTTGAGGCAAGGGAGTTCAAATATGTCGCCTCAGTGGGAGAGCCCAAGTTGATCAGGAAAGGTGCGTGTACATAGGTATGAAGATCGAGTTCGGCGGCTTTAATTTTAAAAGCCTCATCTAATTCTGGTTTTGCAGCTGGCATCGCCCACATGCGCGGACTGGATGCAAAGACTTGAATAACTTCAGCGCCAGTAATCTTGGCATACTCAATCGAGCGTTTGGCCATACCTCCAGTAGTTGGGGTATGGGCACCTATTCGAGAGCGTTGGTGTGGCATCGGCCTACCCTACGGTAATTGTGACCGAGCTGCCACGTTTAACTTTCGTACCGACTTTGGGTGAAATATTCGTCACTTTTTTCGCCTTTTTAACACCCAATTTTTTCACAACTACTTTGAGCTCCAAATCCTTCAATGTTCTAATCGCGCGAGGTTCATCGATCGAGAAGACATTTGGAATATAAACAAATTGTGAGCCCTTTGAAATTGTCAGATCTACTTGTGAACTCTTTGCTACTTGAGAATCACCTGCAGGTGATTGTGAAATCACGGCACCAGCCAGAATATTCTCATCAAAGACGTAGATGTTGTTGACATTCAAACCCGCATCAGTCAACTCGGTTAATGCCTGATCGGCGCTCTTACCGACGTATGATGCAAGTGTTAGCGTTTCAACACCTTTACTTATTACCAGGTTTACCAGAGCATGTTTTTTGACTTTCACGCTAGCAGCAGGATCGGAACTGGCTACTAAGCCGGCAGGAATCTTTGCGTTAAAGGCCTCAGTGATAGCCCCGACAAGTAAGGGGCTATTTGTAATAGCGCTCTTTGCCGCGACCACAGTTAACCCAACCAATGACGGTACTAAGTAGCGCTCAGCTCCTTTAGAGATGACGACAGTGACAGCTCCGCTTGCATCTATTCGCCCTCCGCCGGGTGGATCTGACTCGATTATCGTGCCTGCAGGAATATCTTCATCGAAACGTTTTTCAACGACAAGGTTAGTAAGCCCTAGGGGAGTAAGTACTGCCACGGCCTCTTCATAGCTTCCGCCTACGATCGATGGCACAACAATTCGCGAGCCAGGACCTACCAATGTGTACCAACCGCCGACACCTAAAGCCACTGCAAGCAGTAGTGCAACTCTACGGTTTCGGCGTACGCGCTTGCTTGTTCGCCGTTTTTTAGGGGAGGTCGTTTGAATTTGTATCGACGGCTCTTTAATCTCAACTTTCGGCTCAACATCAATTTTAGGGATCACTTTAGAACGTGCCTTCTCGCGGATTGGCTCGACTGGTAGATCTAGCTCTAACTTCAACTGATTTCGCTTTGGATCTAACTCAATTTCAATCGCCTCAAGCTCGGATAAAAAAACCCCTGCATCGTTAGGGCGTTGATCTGGATCTCGGCTAGTTGCTCGCTTAATCAAATCATCAAGCTTTGCCGGAATCTCTTTACGTTTAGTGCGCAAGGATGGAATATCTTGGTTGACGTGCATATAAGCGATTTGAATTGGGGAGTCGCCTATAAAGGGTTTCTCACCAGTTAACATCTCGAAGGCAACAATTCCAACGGCGTAGACATCACTTCGCGCATCGGCAATACCGCGTTGGACTTGTTCGGGGGAGAGATAAGAAACCGATCCTAAAATAACACTTGATTCGGCCGTCATCGTGGTGCCTATGATCTCTCCACGCGCCAGGCCGAAATCGGCGATCTTTACACGGCCCTCGTTTGAAATGAGGATATTTTCAGGTTTAACATCGCGATGAACAATTCCAATTGCATGGGCTGCGCTGAGCGCACTCAATATTGGTGTCAAATAATTAATTGCATCTTTAATTTCAAAACGCCCACGTTCATTTATATATTCGCGCAGGGTGTTTCCTTCTATTAACTCCATGACTAAAAAGACTGCAGGAATTCCGCTCTGATTCCAGCCTTGATCTTGCACGGCCACAATGTTTGGGTGAGAAAGGGCTGCTGCAGCTTTAGCTTCACGTATAAAACGACTCACAAATGCATCGTCTTGGGCTAAATGCGGGTGCATAATTTTAACTGCGACGCGGCGATCTAAACGAGTATCCAGCGCCTCATAAATCGAGGCCATTCCGCCGTTAGCGACTTGGCGAATTAATTGATAACGATCATCAATGAGTTCACCTGATAGATCCGACATGTGGTGAATTTTATGGAGTACACCTTAAAGAAGGGGTCGGGGCGCGCCCATTATGCCTATGAAGTGAGAATGTGATCGGCGTAATTGCGAGTTAAATCACGGCTAAAGTGGAGATCTTGATCGATTTGCCATTGTTTCATTTGGGTTTGGATTTCAACTCCATCGCGAGCTAAGACACGTGCTAAGCCTACGGAAGGCTCAATATCGAGCCAGTACAGCTTTGCCCCGCCTTGGCGAACAATTCTTTGCCCCGCTCCCACGCCCTCGATGATCAAGAGTTCACTAGCGTGGATTGTGCGTGTTGAGTCGAAACTCATACTCGCCCAATTGAATATATCGATAGTTATGTCACGTTGTGCATTATGAGCCTGGACTATCTCATCAAGCCTGGCGGTCAAATTTGCATCGAGTGCGTTGAGCCAACCGGCGTATAGATCATCCATATGTATAACGGTGACAGATTTATTTGCCGCAAAATCTCTCTCCAGCTTGGCCGCTAAAGTTGTTTTTCCGGCACCTGCCGGCCCATCAATGGCTATAAGTGTCATTCCAACGTTTCCAACCGAGTATTGCGATAAGTGTGAATGCAAAGTACAGGACTGCGGTAAACCAATAACCAAGAACTGCATATTCAATTGTTCCGACGGCATCAACGATTAGCCATAAAACCCACGACTCTATTTTTTCATAGACCATAAGTATTTGAGCGATTAAACTGGCGACAAGCAAAAATGCATCGGACCAAGTTGCTGCAGCACCGAGATGGGAGAGTACAGGGGTGAGCGCAGTTACAGAGATTAAGGTCGCAGCCATCCACCATGCTCGGGTTCGCGATGAGAGTGCTCCGGGTTTAGCCCCCGTTGGTGCCCAGTCGCGCCAGCCCCACACTGCAGCCACGATAAATACTATTTGTAGAACGGCACTTGCATATAGGGCGGCTTGATAGAAGAAGATCATGTATAGCGCACTGCTCAATGCCCACCACGGCCAAGTGATGCGCTTACCGGTAGTGCCAAGCCATACGCCGATAAAGGAGGTTATTGAAGCTATGAACTCCAAGATTGATACTTGATAGCCCCAGGCTGTAAAGAAGATTGTTGACATTGTGCATTCCCTTCCGCATCCGCATTATCGGATCGGTCAAACGGTCGGTCTGAATTTCAGACCCTCTCAGCCTTTGTGGGCTCCCGTACTTCCTAGAGTAGCGTTACCTTCGTGTTAGCGCTCTCTTATCTGGCCATGATTGGCTTCACAGTTATCGGCTCTTTTTGGCTAGAGGTATTTTTGAAGGTCGGCGTACTCGCACGCTTGAAGCAAGCCATGGCGGCAATTGCACCAGTTGCCTTTCTATTCATCGCCTGGGATGCCTACGCCATTCGAAGTGGTCATTGGCGATTTGATAAAGCACAAATTCTCGGAATCTATGGCCCTTTCTGTATACCTCTTGAAGAGTATTTATTTTTCCTTGTAGTTCCGCTGGCAGCAATAATGACAATCGAGGCAGTTCGAATTGTGAAGAAGGATTGGCGCATCTATAAATGACCTATTCCCAGCTAGCGATTTTTGCAGTGGCATGCGCGCTCATACTTGATCTATTTATTGCTGAAACTAAACTTGTGAAGCTGAGAGTTTTTTGGACTTCTTATGCAATTATTCTTGTTTTTCAATTACCGACTAACTGGTGGCTTACATCACGCAATATAGTTACCTATAGTGCAGATGCGATTAATGGATTTAGAGTTGCAGCAGCACCGATTGAAGATTTACTATTTGGCTTTGCACTAGTTCTTGGTGTTTTATCTAATTGGATAAGAATAACCGCTTCAAAAAAGCCGCGCCAGCGACCTTAATACGTCGTGAAGTTGAGGTTGAAGCCCGCTTATTAAAGATGTCATAGCCAATTTTCTCAACTTCATCGACTATTCCACAGTAGAGCTCACTGGCGGCGTTAATACAAGGCCTGCTCGAAGCATCTAAGAGTGCGATGCCAGGAGTTGCTTGAGCCTGCAGTTCGCGGACTCTAGCGATTTGAAATTTAAGGGCACTAATAATCTCTGGTGTTAAAACACGCCTTTGGAGCATTGCGCGCGTAACTCCATGCTGGGCGAGCTCTTGGATGGGCAGATAAATACGCCCGCGATCTAAATCTTCACCGACATCTCGAATAAAGTTTGCTAATTGAAAGGCGATCCCGAGCGTTTTAGCCGACTCTAAAGCTGCGCTATCGCTAAAGCCGAGTATCGGAGCCATCTCTAAGCCAATAACGGCCGCAGAGCCGTATACATACTCCGTTAAATCCTCGAAAGTCTCATACTCGGTAATAGATAAATCCATGGTCATCGAGTGGAGAAAGGCTTTGAAATACTCATGTGGAATGTTGAAGCGAATGACTGTGTCTACTAATGCGCGACCTATTGCATCATCACTAGTTCCGCGTTGCAGGTCGGCTAAAACATTCTCACCCCATGTGCTTAAGCTTTGCCTCTTTTGCTCAAGAGTTAGAACAGAGGCTAAATCATCAACAATCTCATCGGCATATCGCGCAAAGCCATATAGCGCATGCACAAATGGGCGTTTAGCCTTTGGAAGCAAGAGGGTTGCCAGAAAATAAGTTTTCCCATGCATAGAGTTAAGACGTTTGCACTCTTCGTAGGATGCACGCAGATCAGGATCGGTAATTCCTGCAGCCGTTAACTCGTTCATTTACTTAACTGGACCAACGATACGTTCGGCGGCTAATCGGCCAGAGATTAAAACCATCGGAACGCCAACCCCAGGCTGAGTTCCAGAACCGGCAAATACTACATTTTCGATTCCAGCTGCCATGTTTCGAGGCCTAAAGGGACCGGTCTGGAAAAAAGTATGAGCACTTGCAAATGGTGCTCCACGCTCCATTCCTTGAGCCTGCCAATCCAAAGGAGTAGTTAAGGTTTCGGTTTCAATTGAATCACCAAAGCCGACGTATCCTCTTTTTTCTAAAACCTCAATCATGTGATCGCGATATGGTTTGGCCGCTTTAGTCCAATCTATATCTGCATCTAAGTTAGGTGTAGGAAATAAAACGTAATATGAGTGCTTGCCAGGTGGTGCCAATGTTGGATCATCATGGGTTGGAATTGTTACAAGAACGCTTGGATCGCTCATTAACTTCTTTTGAGTGATCAGCTCGTCAAAGACACCATCCCAAGAATTACCAAAGTGAATATTGTGGTGTGCTGCGAAATCAAACTTCTTGGAGGAGCCCACCAACAAAGTTACACACGAGGGCGAGTAGTTTAAGCGTTTAATTGAGAGTGGTGTTTTACCCAAGAGGTCGCGCCAAGCAACGGGAAGATCTGGATTCAAAATTAAGGCATCGCACTCAATGCGCTGGCCATCCTCTGTAATTACAGCTCGTGCACGAGAATTGGTAACTTCTACATTCGTAACGGTTGTGTTGTACTTAAATTCAACGCCATGTTTTTGCGCGGCTGCGGCTAAGGCACGGGGAACGGCATGCATTCCACCCTTTGGAAAGAAAACCCCATTAACCGAGTCCATATATGCGATAACTGCATAGATTGCTAAAGCTTGTTGAGGGCTAACACCGGCGTACATTGCTTGAAACGAGTAGACCTTCTGTAGACGTGGATCTTTCATAAATTGATTAACTTTTGGAGCCAAACGACGAAAGCCTCCAAGGGCAATGAGTCGGGCTAGATTTGGGGTCAATAAGTTCAATGGTGAATCGATATTGCGATCGATAAAATCATTCATTTCGTACTTATATAACTTAGTTACAAAATCAACATAACGTCGATATCCTTCGGCCTCTTGAGGGCTGACTTTGGCGGCAATCTCTGCCTCCATTTCCTGAGTATTGGAATGTACATCGAGCTGCGTGCCATCTGCGTAATAGGCGCGGTACAACGGGGTTACGGGCATTAGCTCTAACCAGTCATTCATATCTTCGCCAACGCAACTAAAAGCATCTTGAATCAATGAGGGCATAGTTAGGACCGTTGGACCGGTATCAAATGCATACCCATCTTTATTCAACAAACCATTGCGACCACCAGGAACTGACTCGCGCTCAATGACTGTTACTTTCCGCCCAGCCCCTGCTAAGCGAAGCGCAGCACTTAATCCAGCTAGACCGGCACCAACAATGACGACATGCTCTGTTGGACCTTTAACTCGTGCAGCCATCTAGGTACTCCGCTTTGTTGCAATTTTTGCCAGCTCAAGCAGCAATGGGTATGCCTTTTCATCAATAAGTTCGCTTTCAGCAGCCAGCAAAGCCTCTTGTGTTAACTTTTCAATCATAGACTCTAATTTTTCCTTAGCTCCTGTAGAAACAATCATCTCCTGCAATATTGCTACACCTTTTTCGTCGAGATCAGGTGCGCCAAAGTATTTTCTGCTCTCTTTACGCATCGACTCTGTACAAGCCAAATCGGTTAATGCGATTAATACAGTTCGTTTGCCTTCGCGCAAATCATCTCCTGCAGGCTTACCGGTCAGTGCGGGATCGCCAAAAGTTCCAAGTAAGTCATCACGGTATTGAAAGGCCTCACCAAGAGGAAGGCCGAACTCTGATAACTGTTTCAAGAGTTGCGGTGTATGTTTTCCTGAGAGCACGGCACCGATATGCAATGGCCGCTCAATTGTGTACTTTCCTGATTTATATCGAGCGATCTTAATTGAGCGATCTAGATCAGTGGTTTTCTGAGTCTGTTCGTGAATATCTAAAAACTGACCAGCCATTAATTCACTTCGCATCTCATCGTAAATCGGCAAGACACTTTGAAGTTTCTCTGATTTAAAACCGGCTGTATTGAGAAGCTGATTCGACCATACCAAAGCCAGGTCTCCAAGAAGTACTGCTGCGGCAAGGCCGTAGGCTGGAGCAAAACCCTCTAACTCATCTTGCACATGTATGGATTCAAAGTGACGGTGAATGGATGGTTTACCGCGTCGTGTATCTGAACCATCCATAAGATCATCATGGATTAAGGCACACGCCTGTAAGAGTTCAAGACTGGCGAATGCTTTTATATCCGGAGCCGTTACTTCGGCGCCGGTACTGACGTACCCGCTATAGGCAAATAAGGGACGCAAACGTTTTCCGCTATCGAGCAAGAATGATGAGAGCGATTGTGAAACTGGCGCCAAGTCTGGTGAAATCTGCGTCAAAAAATCGCTTTGTAGATGCAGAAACTCCGCTAGTTCGATCTCAACGCTTTCTCGAATCTCTTGCAACAACGCTTTGGCCTGTGTGCTCACTCCTTAACGGTACCCTCACACCGTGGTAGTTCGCACTTCGTATTCATTGGAGTTCTTCCCCCCTAAGGACGGCGAGGGTGAAGTTCGATTATGGGCTGCCTTGGAGGCACTAAAACCAATTGCCCCAGAGTTTGTCTCTGTGACCTACGGCGCAGGTGGATCAACTAGAAATAGAACTATCGGCGTTACTGAAGAGGTCACCCACCGAACGAAGATTCCTACGGTTGCACATTTAACCTGTGTTGGCTCAAGCCGCCAAGAGTTAATCTCAATTCTTCACATGTATAGAAGCGCAGGAATTAGGGGAGTGCTCGCACTTCGCGGTGACCCTACAGGTGGGCCACGCGCACCTTGGACGCCGACATCAGATGGCTTTACTCACGCCGATGAACTTGTACAACTCATACATGAATTTGGCGGCTTTGATATCGGTGTAGCTGCATTTCCCGATGGTCATCCATCTTCGGAAGGAGATAGCGTCAAAGATATTGATGTCCTGCTTCGAAAAGAGTTCCTGGGCGCAAGTTTTGCAACGACACAGTTTTTCTTTGAAGTATCAAAATGGGAGCAACTCGTCTACGCCCTTGCCGCACGTGGTTCATCACTTCCTATCATCCCTGGCATTTTGCCGATTACTAACATTAAGCAACTAACGCGGATGGCCGAACTTGGAGGTACACCAATACCACCCTCGATATCAGCGCGATTTGCCGCAATAGATGGTGATATCCAAGGCACACATGAATTAGGCATCGAAATAGCTACACAACTATGTGAGGATTTATTGCGCGCTGGCGCGCCAAGCCTGCACTTCTATACTATGAATAGTCCAACTGCCACCCTAGAGATTTATGGGAACCTAAACCATGCTCACTAAAGAAGAGTTTTATGCACGATGGAGCTCTCTCCATAGTGATGCACCTGTCTCTGGAGCGGTGGCTTGGTGGCTGAAAATTTCATATCGCTTTGGCTTAATTGCAACTCTTCTTCGAATCTCACCTAATGTTTTGACACTTCTTGGATTAGTTAGCGCGGGGATGGTTGCCTTAACTGCTACTTCGTGGTGGGCAGTCTTTTTCCTTGTCTTCTCGCTCTTTTGCGATGGTATCGATGGAAGTGTCGCAATTTTTCAAAAGCGGGATAGTGCATGGGGTGCAACCCTTGACTCTGTTGTAGATCGAATTAGTGAGGCATTCTGGTTATATGCCCTATATCTAATTGGTGTTCAAGCATGGCTTGCAATAACGCTTTGGAGCATTGCAGCTTTTCAAGAGTATGCACGTGCAAAATTGAGTTCATTAGATGTTACAAATATAGGAGTTGTGACGCCAACTGAACGTCCAGTTCGAGCCAGCTTTCTCTTTGTTACATTAATTCTCTACCAGTTAGATCTTCCAGGCATTGAGTTTTTAGCTTATTCTTTCGCAGCGCTGCAGGTGATTAGTTTTGCTTTGGTCGTGCGCTTTGCGCACTCCCAACTGCGTTAGCAACAATTTCTCCACTCATTCCAACAAGTGGTAATCCACCACCAGGATGGGCCGAGCCCCCAACGCAGTAAAGGTTCTTAATTGGCGATCGATTCCTAGCTCGCATAAAGGCTGCACGAGCACCGTTGCTTGATGTTCCGTAGATTGATCCACCTGGCGCCAAAACCGTGCGCTCTAAATCTGCCGGTGTTCTAATTGTTAGAGACTCTAGGCGATCACGTACCGAAATACCGCGTTCCTCAATTTGATCAATAATGCGATTTGCATATGAACGAGCAAAGTTTTCATTACTCCAATCAAAGCCACCCGGGCCGTGATGCGGAGCATTTACAAGCACAGACCAGCTCTCAAAATTTGAATCTTTGACCATCTGTTCATCGTTAGGTGCGCATATATAAATTGTGGGTTTATCTACAGGAAGTTTTCTTGTAAAGATTGCATCAAATTCGTCATCATAATTTTCGGGAAATAAAACGGTGTGGTGCGATAAGGCGGGAGAACCATCTTTTCTCAGGCCTAGGAGCAGTGAAAAGCCAGCAATTGATGCTTCGGTATGCTCTAAATTTTTTCGCACTTTTCGTAGTTTTCGCTTTTCACCTTTAATTAAATCATTGTAAATAAGAGTTGCATCTGCATTTGCGATAACTGCATCGGCCCGTACTTGGCTACCATCGGCTAAGCGAACTCCGGTAGCAACGCCCCTTTCGACTGTGATCTCTTCGACTTTGCTGTTGAAATGTATGTCCACACTCACATCTATGCACCTTTGGTAAACCAAGGTCGCAAGAGTGCCGAGTCCGCCCTTAATGTGCCAGGCACCAAAGGCCTCTTCAACGTATGCGATAGTCGCCAAAACAGCTGGAGCTTTGCGTGGATCAGAGCCGCTATAGGTTGCATAACGATCGAGAATGTAACGCAAGTGTTGGTCTTGGAGTTGTTCATTTGCAAATTTACGCAACGACTTCCAGGGCGCGATAGTGAAAATATCGCGTAAGAGAGTTGATCGCCTTAAAAGTGTAAATGGGGAGCCCAGCTCTGATTCGATAAATGGTTCGCGCGATACATCCCACATCTTGGTGGCACGTTTCATCATCTGATCCCACTGGCGAGAAACATCTTCACCATAGGCAGAGGTAATTGCATTTAGAGTGTGGTGACGCGAAAGATTGGTGAAACTGAGTTTTGTACCATCGGCAAACCGGTAATCAAAGGATGGGTCTACCGCTTTGATTTCACATAAAAGGCCGAGAGGCTTTCCTGTTCGGATAAAGAAATCCTTATAGACGGCAGGCAGGGTTAGAAGTGATGGGCCGGTATCGAAGGCGAATTTGCCTATCCATTCGGTGCGCAGTTTGCCACCGAAAGTATCAGAGGCCTCATAGAGCGTGACAGAGTGGCCGGTGCGCGCTAAACGAGCTGCAGCAGTCATGCCACCCATGCCGGCACCAATTACCACGATCTTCATATCGCACGACCCTTCCACGTGATCTCTCCACGCATAAGGTATGAATAGATGATGAGATAGATAAGCAATGTACTTGAAATTGGATGAAAGAGTGAATCGATAATTCGGGTACGCGCTCGGAGGGCGCTGAAAATCCGTGTTCCAGTAATTAATGCAAAAGCTAACCAACCCCCACCCGTTAGAAGAGTTATCAGCGGAGCAATTCCAGTTAGAAAGAGGAAGCAAATAGCAAACAACGAACCAATAAGAGATCCAAAGGCGTGACGCAGTGATTTACCGTAGCCAGCTTCAATTTGAGACCATGATGAGTACATCCGGCAGGTTGCGATTTGAGCACCATTTACAACTACACCATGCGAGCCTGTTCTCAGTAGTGCTCGCGCTAAAAAGACATCATCTAGAACTGCTGCTTTAACAGATTCATATCCGCCAGAAGTGATGAGCGCAGTTTTGCGGACAAGAAAGAATTGGCCATTGGCAACGGCCATTGATGCAAATGAAGCGTGTTCGGCAACACGAAGAGGCAGTGTCGACATCCATGACCATTGCAACAGTGGTTGGATTAATCGCTCACCCAGAGTCAGAGCGATTTGACGTGGGTACGGAGATAGGAAATCCAAAGCCTTTGCCTTCATTAACGTTATTGATTTGCTAACGGCGTCCTCGGTGATTCTGACATCGGCATCTATGGAGACGATGATCTGACCACTGGATGCTTCAAAGAGCTGATGTAGCGCCCAAACTTTACCGACCCACCCTGGTGGCAAAGGCGCGCCGTGAAGGATGCGAACATTGGAGTACCCCGTTGCGGCCGCCGTAAGAAGTTCGAAGCTTCTATCCTCGGAGTTATCATCTAAGAAGATGAGCTCAAAATTTGTTAATCCCGTTTGGGCAAGAAGACAACGGGCTAACTCTGCAACGTTTTCAGCCTCATTGCGAAGGGGGACAATAATGCTGACCATCTCATCAATCTGGCTATTTGCATGAGGTGTTCTAATGGTTAAGAAGTTGATAAGAGAAATGAGAAGTAGGAGAGCAGGCAGAAAAGTTAACCAGAGCATAGATTTCTACGGACGCCCTAACCAGCGACTAAAGAAATAAGGAGTCAAAACCGTACTTAGGATCAGACCTGAAAAGAATGCAGTTCCAGGGCGGTGGAAGAAAAAGAGATTTCCAAAAACTCCTGAGAAGAGAGCCCAAAAAAGAAATACATCAACGGCAAAAAAAGATGCACCGATTTTACGCCGTTCGCGCGGAAGCATCAGATGTAATGCTGCGGTTAATCCCATTCCAGTCAATAGCCATCCAAAGGTATTTGAGAGTGGAATTTCGCGTTGGAAGGGAACGTGAGCTCCACTTACGACCCAAGTCCAGCGACCTGAGGAAACCATTAACGGATCGAGAAAAAGATCCCAAGCTGCAAGTGCAACTCCGCCGTAAAGAAAGACCCAATGGCCGGCGATACGTCTGGATGCAACGAGAATAGGGTGAGCCATCATAATCCAAGCAAATGGAACTACGAAAGGAACTGAAAAAACTCTAAAGCCAAGATCGTTGGAGTAAGAGTATTGCCCAAAGGGCCAAGAGGTAGTTACTCCTATATGTTCGATAATAAGTGCAAAGAAGAAAGTAAATGCAAAATATGTAAATGCATATCGGCCGCCATAGGCAAGTAACGCATGAAGCAGCATGGCGCCAGCTCCCCAATAGACAACGGCCAATGTCAGCAACCGAAGTGTTTCGCCGTGAACTAGTGGATACACAACCTGTAGAAGTACAGCGATAGTTAATACCGTCGCCAGTAATACGTTCATTCGCATGGAAATATCGCGTCGACGATTTCTGCGCGGAGAGTAATGACGGATCGACATAGGCGTAAGTCTGCCCTAAGTCAGCGATTAATTATTAATCGAGCCACGCATTTCTCGCACGGCAAAGCGGGAAAAGAGCTCCTCGGAGTACCACTTGTACTTTTCAGTGGCAGCAATCGCAGCATTATGAGCATCGCCACGGTAGGCAAAGTTTCGTAGCGCAGTAGGGGATTCCCAGATTGAAAAAGTCCCCTGTAATCCAATTGGAGCCTCACCGATTCCAATGGCGGCAATTAAGCCGGGAGCAGATTTCAAAGAGGCGGTCACAGGAGGTACTGCTCGCCAAAACTTGAGGTTTTGTAGCAATGCAATTCGTGCACGGGTGATGGCAATTACCTGGCCATCCCACTCTTTAACACTTGGTACAAATGGTTCATATCCTGCCCATTGTCCATGGGAGGAGATAGCTTCGATGACGGCACGAAATTCGCTTGTGGAATTCCTTCGCCACTGTTTAATTACAAAAGAGTTATCAAATGCATCGATATCGCTAACTTCGGCCAGTAAACCCCACCGTAGAGGATTGGCATCCATCGGCGTAAATGTTTCCCCCTTGCCCGTACCCAGTGATTTAAAGAAGCCCACGTTAGATGACCTGCGCAAAACAAATCGATCAAGGGCCATTGCAACAAATGCAAAAGGAACTGCACTTGGTTTAATTTTCCAGAAGTAAGCGACGATCACTATGCACCAACAACCATTGGCTGTGCGCCTGTGCATTCGAGTAACTCAGCGTACGACGTTGGATAGGCAGCATAAGGGTGTCCTGCAGCGGCGTAAACCACATCGTAATCCTTTAGCGCTGCATCTATCTGGGTGATTTGATGGGCTTTCATCCATCCGACTGAGCTCACGTCACTTCTAGTTTCTGAAACAAAAAAGAGGGAACTATTGCGCATCGTATTTCTTTTCAATTAAATCCCACTTATTTCCGTACATATCTTTGAATACAACAACTTGCCCATATGTCTCCTGGCGAGGAGATTCGATGAATTCAACACCTCGGGAGCGGTAGTTTTCGTAAGTTTCCTTAAAGTTCGTTGTGTACATAAAGAACCCCACGCGGCCACCTGTTGAGTTACCAATTGCTGATTTTTGTTTAACGTTCGCAGCCTTAGCTAAGAGAATCCTGGCTCCTTCTTTACTTGGAGCGACAACAACCCATCTCTTCTCAGGTGTCATCTCTGTATCTTCTATCAAGCTAAAGCCAAGATCATTTACATAATGTGAGATTGCAGCATCGTAATCATCAATAACAATTGCGATCATCCCTAAGGAGTTCACGGTTATTCCCCAACAACCATTGGTGTAGCCCCTGTGCATTCGAGTAACTCAGCAAATGATGTCGGGTAGACCGCATGAGGGTGTCCTGCAGCAGCCCAAACAACGTCGTAATCGTTTAACGCTTCGTCAATAAGGATTATTTCTGGCTTTGAAATCCACCCCAGTGGGCTCACGCCACCTGTGGCTTTTGAAACCATCTCCAAGGTGGCAACGCTTACTGAGTCTCGAGCTTGGTTTGGCATTGGAAAAGTCTAGGCCACTCCTACTTTTTTCTGCTGGTAAGCCATGATTGAAACGCATATGAAAATGAATCAGGCAGAGCATTGGCCCCAAGCAAATTCGCTG
>WLPT01000007.1 GCA_009698675.1 Actinomycetota bacterium | reverse complement strand
GGCGTTAATACTTTGGGCACATTATTGGCGATATCGATACCAACTTCTGCCATTGCTTCAATCGCAATTGGATTAATTGAATCTTTTGGGGCAGAGCCGGCAGATAAAACATCTACCTGCCCGTTGCCTAGGTGTTGCATAAAACCGGCGGCCATTTGAGAGCGGCCGGCGTTATGTACACATACAAATAAAACAGAAGGCTTAACGATCACTGCTCAGTCCCTTGGCTATCCCAAGTCCGATTACCGCACCAATAAGTTCAGCGACAACAAATCCTGGCACCGAGTTAATCTCGATACCTGTAAATGTATCGCTGAAAGCCCGTGCGAAGGTTACGGCAGGGTTAGCAAAGGTTGTCGAGGAGGTGAAGAAATATGCCGATCCGATCCAGCCCGCAACGGCAAGTGGAACAAATCGACCTTCATTTTGCTTACTTACCATTTGAATAACGAGAATCAAGCCTGCGGTAGCAATAACTTCACTTAAGAGTAGGTTCGAGCTCGTCTTGGCATGGGTTGAAGCGCCAATGGCTGGCAGCTCAAACATCACATTGGCTAGCACTACTCCAATGAAGGCACCAACTAATTGGGCCACTACATAGTACATAGCCGTCGATACAGAAATACCTTTGTTGATCAAGGTAACTAATGTGACCGCTGGATTAAAGTGCGCCCCACTTATAGATCCCAACATCTGAATTAGAACCGCCAAAATTAGGAATGTCGCAAATGCAACGATCAAAAGTTCAAGTCCAACATCTTTAGTTAAGTTGGTTGCCATAACACCTGAACCAACAATAGCCATCGCAAGAATTCCCGTGCCGACAACTTCAGCTAATAAAATACGTAGCTTCATTTAGGAGACCGCAATAATATCGACGACGAAAATTAAAGTTTCATTAGGTCCAATAGGCCCAGATCCATTTGGACCATAGCCAAGAGCCGCTGGAATAACGAGTAAGCGACGTCCGCCAACTTTTGCACCAGGTAGGCCCTGTTGCCAACCAGCGATTACACCTGAGAGAGGGAAAGTTGCAGGCTGTCCACCAGTCCATGACGACTCAACGATTGCTCCATTCGACCATGACATCAATGTGTACTGCACGGTCAAAGTTGAAGTCGCTACAACTTCAGTACCAGTGCCAACGATTATGTCTTGAGTTTGCAATGTTGTTGGAGGCGTTCCGGTTGGAGCGGCAATAGTTGGCGCTTCACCCGCATTTCCTGTTACCGCTGGAAGTCCGGCAGCTGCTGTATCTGTCACTTTATCTTTTCCTCCACATGCAGTTAGGGATGTAACCGACAGCGCAATAATCGCTGCGATTGCTAGTTTATTTTTGATTTTCATTAACTTCCTTTACTCGAGCTCTCCGATTAAATTGAATTCCCCGCCACCGAGCTGACCCTGCGCGCGGTACATCTCTAACTTCGCGCGCGTATCGGCGATATCTAAATTGCGCATGGTCAACTGCCCAATTCGATCTACGGGCCCAAAAGCCGCGTTTTCCGTGCGCTCCATTGAGAGCTTATCTGGGTGATAACTCAACGCCGGTCCAGTTGTATTAATGATTGAGTAGTCATCACCGCGTCGCATTCGAAGCGTTACCGAGCCAGTCACGGCCGATGCAACCCAGCGTTGCAGTGATTCACGGAGCATCAGCCCTTGGGGATCTAACCAGCGACCTTCGTATAGCAAACGGCCAAGTCGGCGCCCCTCTGCGTGGTAGTTAGCAATGGTGTCTTCATTATGAATCGCACTAATTAAACGCTCATAAGCGATGAATAAAAGTGCCATTCCCGGAGCTTCATAAATTCCCCGGCTCTTAGCTTCAATGATCCGATTTTCGATTTGATCGGCCATTCCCAGACCATGGCGACCGCCGATTGCATTGGCTTCATTCATTAAGGCAACTACATCGGTGAAATCTCTTCCATTTATCGCAATGGGGCGACCTTGCACAAAGTTAATGGTGACATCTTCGCTGTCTATCTTTACCGATGGATCCCAAAACCTCACACCCATAATCGGCTGAACTAACTCAACCGATGTATCTAAGTTCTCAAGGCTTTTAGCTTCATGAGTTGCACCCAAAATATTGGCATCGGTTGAATAGGCCTTTTCAGTACTGTCACGATATGGAAGTCCATTAGCGACTAACCATTCTGACATCTCTTTGCGGCCGCCAAGTTCGTTAACAAAATCTGCATCAAGCCAAGGCTTATAGATCCTTAAATTTGGATTAGCTAATAAGCCATAGCGATAGAAGCGCTCAATGTCATTGCCCTTATACGTTGAACCATCGCCCCAGATTTCAACGGAATCTGCATGCATCGCGCGAACCAACATTGTGCCGGTTACTGCGCGGCCTAAAGGCGTTGTATTGAAATACTGCTTGAGTCCGCTTCGGATATGGAAAGCGCCGCAAGCGATAGCCGCTAAGCCCTCTTCGACAAGTGCGCTTTTGCAATCAACAAGGCGTGCAATTTCGGCGCCATACTCTTTAGCGCGATCTGGAACTGATTCAATATCGGGCTCGTCATACTGCCCAAGATCTGCCGTATAGGTGCATGGAATCGCGCCTTTAGCGCGCATCCAAGCAACGGCAACAGACGTATCCAAACCACCAGAGAAGGCGATTCCGACTTTTTCGCCAACTGGCAGTGAAGCTAGGACTTTAGACATACGTGCAGTCTAACCGATGAAGAACGATGCGAGTTTGCCTTCAAGTGCAGGCCTTACTCCCCACTCGGCACACATCTGAGTGTATCTCTGGATATCGACGGGGTCAGGGGCCGCTTGCGTCTTTACTGCACGGATCATCAGGTTACGAGGCGTGTGCTCTCCGCCAATAAATTCAATCGCTTCAACGCGGTAGCCCATAATTCGCAGAATTTGAGATCGTAGAGAGTCGGTTAGCAAATCACCTAAACGCTCCTTCATTAATCCAAATTTTGTTAGAGCGCCCCATGGCTCTGGACTTTCCAGCATTTGACGTTGAATATCATGATGACAACATGGCGCAATAAGTAGAAGTTTGGCGCCGCCATTAACGGCCCATGCGATTGCATCATCGGTGGCAGTATCACAAGCATGAAGGGCGATAGCCACATCTGCTTGTTGGGCCGTCGTTGTTGCAATCTCTTCGGCTCGAAAATTAATTGTTGAAGTGATCCCGAGGTTTTCGGCGATTGAATTATTTCGATCTCTGGAGGCTGTACGTACGTCGATTCCGGTAACAACAACCGCGACACCGATGCTGTGTAGGTACTGATGCGCGGCAAAAGTTAAGTAGGCGTGACCACAACCCAAATCTACAATCTTTAAAGGGTTCTCCTCGGTTGGTCTATGTATCTGACCAGCCTCGATTGCCGCCTTAAGTGTTGGCGCTAGTAGGCGCAAAAACTCCTCAACTTGCAGGTATTTATCCCGCTTGGATGCTTTGATTAAACCTTTGTGGTCGGAAATTCCAACTTCCAGTAAGAATGGATCTGAAGGATCTAGTAAGCGTGCTTTCTTCTTATCGTGACTCAAGTTCTGCTCGAGAGACTTCTTTTCATGATGAACGTGCGCCTCTCCACTTTTAGTTATTCGAATCGACATTGATCCCTCGATATGTTCAACCAAAATATTTGAATAGCCACCTTCAAGCAACTTCGCCACCGCATCGGTATCGGGTACGATATTTTTCACTGTTGTTGCCCGGCCATCATTATGACTAACCTGAAGCTGAACTCCCCCTTTAATTTCGACGGGGCGTATATCGATGCGTTCAAACTCCGTGGTCATATTTCGTCGACGACCTGAAAGGACAACACGAACTAATGTGCTCGTGTCCAAGATTTGATGGTTGGCATCTTTTAGTGCCGCTTCAACTGTCAATGACATATTTACTTAGGCGAAATAATCGCCGTTCCTTTTTCATGTGGGTAAATAGTTAATATGTGATTGGGTAGAGCTTCGGCAAAGGCTTGCGCTAGCTCGCGTTCACTTTTCCTATGCACATCATCCATGATGATCACTGCTTGAGGTGAAAGTTTTTTAATGAGTTCAGTTAGTGCAGGTTTTCTTGCATCAGGATTTATAGTTGCAGGCGGCCCATCGATAATGAGCAAATCAATACCCTTAATATCCTTAAGCTTGGATGTGTCATACCAATCGACTCCTGAGGGATGCGACTTTAAGGCTGCTACACGAACTTGAACTCCTCGGACGCCGTGCTCCTTGAGCAGTGATCGAGTCTTTGCCGCAAACTCCTCTGAGTTATCTATGCTGATGAGTTTCTTTGCTCCGGATTTGGCAACAATTAAAGTGGAGACTCCCGAACCTAGTTCAACGACAAGACGTGGCTTACGTGTGCGAATCTGGTGAGAGATAGTCAATAGTAGATCGGGGGATGCCGCCCAACCTCTAGTAGGTGGAATTGGGGAAGTGAATTTCAATGTAGCGATGAGCTGCTGGAAAGCCTCACTTTGACGGTAAGAGTTCTGCTCAATCGACTTTAACTCTTTGAACGAGGTCGTGTTGAGTGATGTTGCTTTGCTCACCTTGGTGTGGAGGGCGCGCAATAACCTTGCGCAATAGATTATTGCAAGCAGGCAAATAACAATTAAAAGCGTTTGTAGGTTATGCACGCACCTAGTCTAAGCGCGCGGAAGTTGAACTTCAATCGCTAGCCCGCCGAGTTCACTTTTCTTTAATGTAAGTAAACCTTCATGGAGCTCAATAACCGCACTCATTATGCTCATGCCCAGACCGCTTCCACCGCTATCGCGCGATCGGGATCGATCGAAGCGTTTTAGGCCGCGGATCTTCTCGCCATAGGCCTCTTGTGGCAGACCTGAACCACCATCTTCAATAAGTAAATGGATCTCTTTCCCATCTTTCAATGTGATTCGGACGGGGGCTTGGGCCTGTGTGTGCAATCGAATATTTGTGAGTGCATTGACAAATAAGCGGTGAAGGTATTTTTCCGATGCTAAAACCATTACATCATCATCGATTCGCAGTTCGACGGGATGTAGCGGTGCTATTGCTTGAAAATCAACGACGCTTTCATTGAGCAGATTTGAAAGGTTGATCAGTGAAAACTTGCTCTCCTTCTCTTCGCCTAGTTCGGCCAAAATGAGTAGGTCAGCAATCAATGTTTCCATCCTTTTGATTTCACTATTTAACCGTGTAAAGGCTTGCCTCTCTCGATCTGCCTCTAACTTCTTTGCCTCTAGGAGTTCGGCGTATCCCTTGACTACAGTCAAGGGTGTTCTGAGCTCGTGGGCGGCATCTCCCAGAAACTCTTGCATTTTTGCACGTTGGGCTCGCTCCAAAGCAAGTGAGCCTGATCGGCTAATAAGGACACTAACAAATGATGCAAAAGCATTTGCTACTAAAATAAAAATCAATAGGCGCCATAGATTAGTAGTCAATGAGGAATCAATCTCAGCGACCGAGGCGGCAATAATCAGCTCCTCACCTGCTTGAATTGGAATATAGCGAATTTGCAATCTGCTCTTGCCTCCGAGCACCGCCTTCTTAGACTCTTTCAGTATCGCTCTCTCACCTGTAGGGGCTTTAAAAATCAGAGTAATATCAAAACTATTTTGCTCGATGCTCAGTAACGCAGCATTGATTGGGTCAAGGGGGGTGCTCTTAACATCGAAGGCAACGGTTGCTAACTCTTGATTGACAACCGACAGCTCAGATTCATAAGAGCTCCATACGGCGAAACCACCGATTAAAATTGAGAGAATTGAAGTAACAGTAGCTGTTGCGAGAATTTGACGGGTTTTACTCTTCATCGAACTTACTTCGGCTCCTGAATTTGAAAGCCAATGCCTCGAATAGTTTTAATCCCCTCAAAACCATCGCGATGGAACTTCTTTCGTAAGTAAGAAATATATGTATCGGTCACGGTGCTTTCGGATTCGAATGTAATTCCCCAGACTTCATCCAGAAGTAGTTTCTTGCTGAGCACTCGGCCCTTTTTCTCAATTAAGACCTGCAAGAGGCGATACTCTGTTGGAGATAGGTCAATCTCTTGCCCGTTGAAGGTTACAGAATGTTGTTCATCATCAATTGAAATTGGACCACATGTGAGAAGAGCCGAACCTGCTGGGCTTCGATAAGAACGGCGCAAAATAGCCTTGATCCGCAGAACTAACTCCTCGATTCCAAAGGGTTTGATGACATAGTCATCGGCACCAATTTTCAAACCTCTTGCGATATCACTCTTCTCTTCGCGCGCGGTTAACATCAGGACTGGTGTTAAATCATTGTTGCTACGAAGTCGTTCAACAAGTTCAAAGCCATCCATCAAAGGCATATTAATGTCTATAACCATCAGCGCAGGTTTAGTAGTACGCAGTAATGTAAGTGCAGACATACCATCTGTCGCCTCAACGACTTCGAAGCCAGCAATTCTCAGAGTATCGTGCAATAGCGCTCGAACGCCGGGTTCATCATCAACGACCATTATCAACTCACTCATGAGCCCACTCTTTCATGTGTGCGACGTTTTTTACAATGAAATGCCTGCTACAGCTAGAGATTCACAGAGAAAGCACAATAAATTGAACCTACCTAGATGTCCTTCGGTAAATGCAAGCTATTGGCTACTCTTGGCACATGAAGCGATTTAATCCTTGGTTAGCAGAAAAGATTACTAACGGTGTAGCGACTATGTGGTGTGCATACTTATTTGCCGCAATCGCCCTCATCTCTCTGCCTAAAGCCATATCATCGGGAGATTCCATTGTTATCGTTTCCTGGATAGCACAGACTTTTTTGCAGCTGGTTTTGCTCTCAATCATTATGGTTGGACAAAAAGTACAGTCGCAAAGTGTTGAGGATACGATCAATGAGACTCATACGGCCTCACTGGCAGAGTTTGAGTTAGCAAAGGAGGCTCGCTCCTTGGCGCATCAGGAGCTTGCTGAACTTCATGAAATCTCTAAAAGTATCCATGCCTTAATGAAGGAAGTTGAATCTAAGCTTTCACGCTAAATCGTTATATAAGCGCAACCTTATAGGCCCTCTTTCAGGTTTATTGCATTGATTGCTAAACGGCACCTGGCTTAGATTCAGGCTATGACTTCGACGCCTTGGTGGAAAGAAGCGGTGATTTATCAGATTTATCCACGCTCTTTCTTTGATAGCAATGGCGATGGCGAAGGCGATTTGCCTGGGATTACATCCCACCTCGACTATGTTCAAAAACTTGGCGTAGATGCCATTTGGCTCAGCCCCTTTTATACCTCGCCCAATAAAGACGGCGGATATGACGTTGCGAATCCGCGGGATGTAGATCCACGCTTTGGAAATCTCAGTGATTTTGAAACTCTCATAGATCGAGCACACGAGTTAAGCCTTCGGGTAGTAGTCGATATTGTCCCTAATCATTTTTCAGATCGCCATGCATGGTTTCAAGCAGCTTTGGCTGCAGGGCCTGGCTCCCCCGAGCGAAATAGATTTCATTTCTACGATGCTAATCCCGATGGAACACCCCCTAACAACTGGATTTCACTTTTTGGCGGTCCTTCATGGACTCAAGTTGAAGATGGTCAGTATTATCTGCACCTATTTGATTCCTCGCAGCCAGATTTGAACTGGGAAAATAACGAGGTAAGAGATGACTTTGAAAAGACGTTGCGGTTTTGGTTAGACCTGGGCGTAGATGGATTTCGAGTTGATGTAGCCCATGGACTTGTAAAAGAGAATATCCGTGAAAACCACCCTGATCCGCAGGGCTTAAGTGATGCGCTTCGTTTAGACGTTGATATGGATATCGAAAAGAGAAATGCCTTACTTATGTCGGTTCCCTTCTTTGATCGCCAAGGCGTTCATGAGATTTACCGTTCATGGAGAAAGATTTTTGACTCATATATTGGCCGAGAGATTATGGCCGTTGCCGAGGCTTGGGTCCATCCTCCGATTAATGCAACGCTCTATGTGCGTCCTGATGAACTTCACCAAGTCTTTAACTTTGACTTACTAACTGCCCCTTTCGATGAAGATTTCCTATTTGATGTTATCTCCCGCTCTATCGCACTTACTGCAACGGTAAAGGCCCTTCCTACGTGGGCGCTAAGTAACCACGATTCACCTCGAGTTGCCTCCAGAATCGGTGATGCACAATCTCGCGCGTTGGCGGTTTTTGTTTTGGCGCTACCCGGATCGGCATATGTTTTTGCCGGGCAAGAGTTAGGGCTACCCGATGGCAAACTCCGTGATGCAGATCGCCAAGACCCCGCATTTCTTAGGACTAATGGTGAGGTTAAAGGGCGTGATGGCGCACGAGTCCCACTTCCTTGGAGCGGTGAGCAATCTCCATTTGGCTTCACCACTGGTACTCCTTGGCTTCCTATAGATCCATTATGGAAATCGCTGACAGTAGAAGTTGAAGATTTAGATCCACAGAGCACATTAAATCTTTACCGACAAGCTTTAACGTTACGAAAAATTCACTTAACTGGTGTCGAGCAGATGCAATGGCTTCAATCATCCAACTCCGAAGTCAAGAGTGCGAACCTATTAATCTTTCAACGAGGCCCACTGCAGATTACGATGAACCTAGCCGAGCATGCACAAGAGATTGAGGCCAAGGGCCAGGTAATCCTCATTAGTTCAGGGAGCCTAGAAGTTCACGGAGAAAAATGGCTCCTTCCGCCTTATTCATGTATCTGGAGCCTTAACTAACTGACAGAATACGGCCATGGAATCTACGACAACATGGCTGGTGACAATCGGAGTACTAACTGGCGTCATTGTTGTGGATTTTGCAGTTGCAGTACTTCGACGCAATAAAGCTACCTCAATTTTCGAATCGGCCTTTTGGACAATTTTCTATATCGGCACAGCTATCGCGTTTGGATCTTTCCTCCCGCACTGGTCGAGTTCATCGGGGCAAAAAGAGTTCTTTGCAGGATGGCTTACTGAATATGCACTCTCTGTCGATAACATCTTCGTATTTATCATCATACTTACGCACCTCAAAGTTCAAAAAGAGAAGCAGCAATTGGTATTGCTCCTTGGCATCATGCTCACTATCGCCATTCGAGGTATTTTGATTCCTCTTGGTGCGGCTCTAATTTCACGTTTTGCCAGTGTTTTCTTTCTTTTCGGCGCTTTCCTTATCTATACGGCATATACCCTTGCAAAAGAAAAAGAAGATGACGAGTGGAAAGAGGGACGGATAGTCTCCCATTTGAAATCCAAGGGCATAAGCATTTTTACCATCGCACTTGTGGCTTTAGGTCTAACTAATTTGGTCTTCTCGCTTGACTCAATCCCAGCCATATTCGGGCTGACTAAAGATCCTTACATCGTTACCACCGCAAATGTCTTTGCCTTAATGGGTCTGCGCCAACTGTATTTCTTGCTGGAAGGTCTGCTCGCACGATTAATTTTTCTTTCAAAGGGTCTTTCATTCATCTTGGCCTTTATTGGCGTAAAGATGATTATGGAGGCCTTTCATGGCATAGGGATCGATGCGATTGCAGGTATACATATTCCAGAAGTCAGCTTAGAAGTGAGCTTAGGAGTAATTGTTGCCAGCCTAGTGATTACCACTGTCGCAAGTCTGACTGCAACCCGCAAAGATGGAAGTGAAATTATTTAAACTGCGTTTTTTCGCTTTCTTAATGTTTCCCGATCGTGATCTTTGGTGCGCTCATGAATCTTTCGAATCTGCAGAGCAAAAGCCTTTATTGCTGAGTCAAATGCTGCGACATCATTGAACTCTGCAGCCTCAGACTTGATCAGTGGACCCGCGCCATGTGAAGTTAAAATAACGCGATGTGAATTCTTCCCTTGGCGAGGGTTGGCTTCATGAAGAATCTCAACTTCGACGCGTTCAATTGTGACGCTAAAACGCTCCATTGAGTTGAGTTTTTCTTCGACGATGTCTCTAAAATCTTCTGCTAGATCTGCATTACGGGTATGAATATGAATCTTCATACTTAGAAGGGTAGTACGTACACCACCACAGTTGCTAGTGCTGCAAGCAAAAAAGATTTTAGAAGAATTTTGAGCGCAGTTGCTCTATCTGCTGCTCTGTCTATTGGGTCACTCACTCGTGAGATATCTCCGAGCTTGCCGAGATTGAAAGTACCTGCAAAGCCATAAGCTAAACAGAACTTACTTCTTGATTGCACAAACCCAACGGATGCGACCATAAGTGGCAGGAATATTCCTAAGCGCGCTGATCTCTCGGCATGAATAGACATCAATCCCACTAAAGAACTCAGTGAGAAAAATAATCCGACCAATCCAACTATTTGCCTTCGGCGAATCTCACTCTTTCCAAGATTGCATGTTCCGGGAATGTATGTGGCATTAGACATCTTCGTACTCATCTTCATCAATCCATGCATCTGCAGTTGAATCCTCTTGGTGCTCAATCCAGGAGAGGAAGGATCCGACGGCACGGAAGGCCAAAAGTGCAACTGTTACCGCTGCAAAAATGCGGCGAATCGCTTTGACCATGTTCTAAAAATACTCTCTATCTCGATAAATTTCTCTAGATAGATGCCAATGCGCCTTCGATGTCGTTCCAAATATCATCAACGTGTTCACATCCGACCGATAGGCGGATCAACTGCTCTGGAACAGAGGGGCTTTCAATTGGCCAACGGCGGCGGCGTTCCCATAGAGACTCCACCCCTCCCAAACTGGTTGCATGGGCGATTAAATGTGAGGATTCACAGACTTTTTGCGTCTGCTCAGCCGTGCCATCAACTTCGAAAGAGATAATTGCGCCGAAGCCGGGATAGCGAACTCTCGTGATTTTTGGATGGGCAGAGAGCCTTGCAATAAGTTGCTTGGCATTTTCCTGTGATTTATTAAAGCGCAACGGGAAAGTCCGTAGTCCTCGAAGAGCTAGCCAACACTCGAAAGGCCCAGGAATGGAGCCGTTAAAGCTTCTCGAATCCTGTAATCGTTTAAGAAGGGCGGGATCGTTGGTCGAGAGCGAGCCCATAAGAACATCGCTATGGCCCGATAAAAACTTAGTAACTGAGTGCATCACGATATCTGCGCCCATGGCTAATGGCTTCTGAACTAATGGAGTCGCAAAAGTGTTATCGACGGCCACGCCGATTCCCATCTGCTTAGCGGTAGCAATTAATGTTTCAAGATCGGCAACATCTAAACAGGGATTAGTTGGTGACTCTAACCAAAGTAAAGCTGCACCTTTCATTGCGGCAGTCACTGCTGCGGTATCAACAACATCCACGAACCGAACCTCTAGGCGAGAGCTCTCATGAAATGAGTTCAATAACGACATAACTCCGCTATACCCCTGGTTCGATGCAACAATCGGTGCACCTACAGGCAAAATTGAACAGACTGCACTGATCGCTGCCATTCCCGATGAAAAAACTAAAGTGGACCCACCTTCGAGTGCGCCAATTGCATCTTCAAGGGCGCTCCATGTCTGATTTCCATATCTGCCATAACCGATAGCACCACCGGCGTGAAATGTAGATGTAAGAACTACAGGTGGATTTAGTGATGCATCCGGTTCTACTTTAGGGCGACCGGCAGTTATGGCAGTTGTTTCTGGGTGCTGATTCATGGGCTTAGCCTAATCCTTAGCAAGTACAGCCATCGCCGCGTTATGTCCGGGCACACCGCTCACTCCGCCTCCACGAATCGCGCCGGCTCCACATATAAAGATTCGGGGATCATCGGTTTCTACGCCCCAACTTGGGGTACTGCCCTCTTCGTGGAAAGGGAAATGCAAGTCACGGTGAAAAATATTTCCTCGAGGAAGCCCGATATCTTTCTCAATGTCCAATGGAGATTTCACTTCGATTCCAACGATTAAATCCTCAACAGGTTCTGCCAGATATTGGTTTAAGGATGAAAGAGCGGCCTCTAACGCCCTAGCCCGCATAGCTTCATTATCACCATCAAAAAGTGCCGCAGGAGTATGTAGGCCAAATAAAGTTAACGTGTGATAACCAAGATCGGCGAGCTCTGAACTCAAAATTGAGGGATCGGTTAATGTGTGGCAGTACATTTCAATCGGCATCACCTCAGGCATGATTCCAGCTTTAGCGTCGATGAAAACCTGTTCGAACTGAGAAAAGCTCTCATTTGCATGGAAAGTGCCGGCGAAAGCAAGCGCAGGATCCACGCCAGACTTTAATCTCGGCAGACGTTTGAGCAAAATATTAATCTTCATTTGTGAACCATCTAAGCTCTCAGGCTTAATCGTCCCCCGTAACTTTGCAAGTGTTTGAGGAGCGGCATTTGATAGCACATACCGAGCACGCAGTTTTTGACCATCTGCAGTCACAACGTTTACTCCGTCGGCATCACTTTGAACAGTTGTGACTTCTTGATTGAGATTTATATCCACCCCTGCAGCGACAACAACTCGTTCTAACTCGGCTACTAACGCACCCATTCCACCTTTAGGCACTTTCCACTCACCCGTACCGTTACCCATAAGGTGGTAGAGAAAACAGATGTTTGCCTGAATCTCATAGGCTGAGGCAAAGGTACCGATGAGGGCATCGGTAAGCACAACACCGCGTACAACATCATTCTTAAACCTTGTTGTTATCACTTGGCCAATTGGCTTCTCAATCATGTATTCCCAAACCTTTGGCAGGTCTATCAACTCTCTCAAATCATTGCGTGTCATGAGCGGCTTGAGCAAAGTCGGAGCGATTCGTTTAGCAAACTCTGCTATCTCTGCATAAAACTCCTGCCACGCCGCAGACTCATGACCCGATGAATCTAAGATATCAAACGAGGTCTCTGTCATTGCATCCCATTGGCGAGAGACGTATAGACCTAAATCTTTTCCATCGCGCTGATAAGGGGTATAACTAGAAACTGTTCGAGAAATACATTCAAAATTAAGTCCGAGATCGGCAATGATTGAATCTGGCAGTAGCGAGACTAAATACGAGTACCGTGAAACACGAGCATCATATTCAGGGAAGGCGCGCACACTTGTGGTCGCTCCGCCTAGTTCCGACTTTGCTTCAAGCAGGCAGACGCTCTTTCCACTGCGTGCAAGGTAGGCAGCGGCGACTAAACCATTGTGACCCCCACCAATGATGATTACGTCGTAGTCGTGACTCACTACTTCAACACGCCTACGATGCGCTTGATCGACTCGGCGATAATCTCTGGACTTGTTGCAAAGTTGAGTCGAACATATTGAGAACATTGAGCTCCATAGGTATGACCTGGGTTAAAAGCTACCCGTCCCTTTTCTAAAAGAACTGCTGAGGGATCCTCACCCAGATTCAAACTACTTACATCCAACCAAGCTAAATAACTATTCTGTGGAATGTGGTATCTGACCGTTGGAAGCTGTGCCTGTAGTAACTCTCTCAAATAAAAACGATTGTGATCGAGTTGTTTAATCGCCGAATCTAGCCACACTCCACCTTCGGCAAAGGCCACCGCAGCTGCAAAGGCGCCTAAAATCGATGCTCGATAATGCACTGCCATTGGCAACGCCTCTAATTTGGAGTTCATTACTTCACTTTGAGAAACAATAATCGCGCATTTAAGTCCGGCAATGTTCCAACCTTTTGAGGCCGCAGTCACTGCAATTCCCACTTCACGCGCTACATCGTTTAGCGCTAAGAATGGAATGAAATCCTTAGGGTTAAAAGTCAGTGGCGCATGAATCTCATCGCTTATTACTATCACACCATATTTCTTGGCCATCTCGGCTATTCGAGAAAGCTCATCTCGTGAAAAAACACGCCCTAATGGATTATGCGGAGAACAGAGTAGGTGAATCTTTAATCCATCTGCGTAGACTTTCTCGACTGCATCTAGATCTATCTCCCAAGGATTGGATTCACCATCTTCATTACCAGTACGCGTGAAAGCTACATCTACTTTTGTCAGGTTAGTCTCAATAATCCAGTTGTAAAAATTTTGATAGACCGGCGAGTTCACAAGAACTTTATCCCCCGGCTTGGTAATTACACGCAGTACTTCGACGACGGCAACGCCAACATCTGAGGCGATTCGAACTTGATTAGTATCTACAGTCCAACTCCACCGTTCGTGCGCAAACTTGGCAAATCCCGATGCTAGCTCTGGTACAGAACCCAAGTACCCTAAATCTGATTGTGCGACCATATCTTGGAGCACTTTGCGAATCGGTTCGGCGATAGGAAAATCCATCTCTGCCACTGGAAGAGGTAGGACATCGCGATCGAAACCACGCCACTTCTCTGAGTGATGAGTTAGGAGCTTGCTCAATGCCGGCGTTTGAATATTGGAATCAGTCATTTAAGTAGATTACCTTGTGCTGTGCGATTAATGAAGTGCTGCTAAGCCTCGCCAACTAGCAGTCTACGAGTTGTATTTCGGACAACTAAAGTAGTGGGCAATACCAGCGATGGAGGCACGACATTGGGCTTTCGTAAACGCTCCATTATCGACCAGGCCGCCATCTCGCCCATCAATGCTACGGGCTGTTCGATTGTTGTTAATTCGGAAAACTCTGCCATCTCATGTCCATCGAAACCAACGATTGAAATATCCTCGGGAGATTTGAGGCCGTGTTGACGTAGCGCCTGTAGTGCGCCCATTGCCATCTCATCTGATTCACAAAAGATTGCAGTTGGCCTATTCGGGCGGGCCAGTAAATCATCCATCGCACGAGATGCAGTGTTCATTGTGAAATCACCATGAACCTCTCTCGAAGGAAGCCACTCAAGCCCATTCTCGGCTAGAACTTGCATGAAGCCTTTGCGTCGATCTTGCGGAACACTAAAATTGAAAGGGTCATCGGGGCGTCCAGACATTAACCCTATTTTTTTATGGCCTTGATTGACTAAATGCTGAGTTGCCGTACGAGCACCGGCGACATCATCGATCTTCACGCTTGCACACTGCGGATGATCCATCCCAACTAGTGCAATTGGAATTCCAAGTCCTAAAATCGAATCAAACTCTTCCTCGGTCGGAGGAAGTGAGATTACGATCAAGGCATCCACTCGACCTTTTAATAGTTGGTGTTGGAATAGACGCTCGCGTCCTTTCATCGCACTAAAGTTATAGAGGAGTAAATCAAAGCCGGCCTCACGTAGCGCTTGCTCAGCTCCGCTAATGACTTGGGAGAAATACCAGCGTGAAATATATGGTGCAACCACGCCAATACTATTTGTGCGCCCCGATGGGGATTCACTTCGAGTTAGCGGGTAGCCCAATTTCTCAGCAGCGCTAACGATCTTTAACCGTGTGGCCTCATTGACATGGTGCAGGCCACGAAGCGCCCGTGAAACAGTTGCAGTCGAAACTCCTGCCTCTTCGGCGACCTCCTTGATGCCTGCCATTGCTCGCCCCTTAACTCCCACTTAATTCTGCAAAAAACTGCAAACGCAATGCAAGAAGTGCAAAACTACGGCACCAAGGCTGCACAATGCAATGGGTTTGCTCAATTAAAGGTAAGTTGCCATCCAT
Source organism: Actinomycetota bacterium (assembly GCA_009698675.1). Lineage (GTDB taxonomy): Bacteria > Actinomycetota > Actinomycetes > Nanopelagicales > Nanopelagicaceae > Planktophila. The sequence continues at coordinate 74,971 of WLPT01000007.1, read as the reverse complement.
GAGCCCTCAAATTCAGACCCAAATCGATGTATCGCTGACCGAACGTAACCGAGTCAGCGCGCTCTTTCGCATCATTCTCGTTATGCCGATGGCGATATTTGTCGCCTCTTTTGCGCCGACAGATTTGAGCACATCGAGATCTAACTACATGGCAGTTGGATTCCTAGTGTTGCCTGTAGCCCTAGCAATAGTAGTTCGACAGATCTACCCAACTTACCTTTTGACATTTAATGAGGCACTCCTCTCGCTGCAAACTCGAGTCGATGCTTATCTACTTTTACTCACCGATGAATACCCATCGATTGAGGAGAACGACGTTGTCAGCGTGACTTTCCCTCCAGTTAATGCCAAGGAGCTCAATCGTTGGTTACCTCTCATTAAATGGTTCTTGGCTATTCCACTCTATGTCGTTGGTTTTGCCTACTTAATCTATGCAGGAATTTTAACTCTCATCGCCTGGTTTAGCATTCTTTTTACAGGAAACTATCCAGAAACATGCGCCGAAGGTGTCGTTGGAACAATCGCATATTGGAACCGCATCGTTGGCTATGCACTGCTACTAGTTACTGATGAATATCCAACTTTCTCGCTTTGATCAATGGCACTTCACTCGACGCAGAAGATGCGGCGGATCGTCGCAGAGGTAGGTGAATTAGATAAGAAGTTCATCCCACTAATTGCACGAAGGCCACTGTGTACAATTGGGCGAAGTCAACCGACCGCTACAAATTTTGAATCACTAATAAGTGCGGTAATTTCGCAGCAACTTGCAACTAAGGCCGCTGAAACAATTCATGGTCGCTTATTGAAATTGTGCAATGGCAAGATCACTGCTCGAAAATTGATAAAACTTGATGATGGGGCTCTGCGGGAAATCGGAGTATCTGGTGCAAAAGCTCGCACAATCAAAGGCTTAGCTGCGGCGGTTCTAGATAAAACTATTCCCATTGAGAACATAGATGAAATTCATCAGGATCAAGAGATTTACAATGCGCTTACCTCTTTGTGGGGAATCGGACGATGGACCGTAGAGATGTTCATGATGTTTCAACTAGGAAGACTCAATATCTGGCCGACTGGGGATTTAGCTGTTCGTCGCGGTTGGGATCTAATTCATAAGAATGCCGAAGAGACCAACCCTAAAATCCTAGATATAAAGGGTGAAAAACTTCAGCCGTATCGCAGTGTTGCCGCTTGGTATTGCTACCAAGCTGTACATGAGTCGCGGGGGTTGGAGTACTAAATATCTTCCAGAATCAGTGAGACCGAGTTGATACACCAGCGCTCATCGGTAGGAACGTCATAACCTTCACCTTTAAATACATGACCAAGGTGTGAACCACAGGCTGCACATCGAACCTCTGTGCGCACTCGTGGGAAAAGGGATCGATCTTCTATAAGTTCGACGGCATCTTCGGATGTAGGGGCATAAAATGATGGCCACCCACAGCCCGAGTGAAACTTAGTCTGGCTCTTAAAAAGCACAGAGCTACAGGCCTTACATTTATAGACTCCGAGCTTGTCTGTATCGGTGTATTCGCCAGTAAATGGACGTTCGGTAGCTGCATTTCTCAATACGTCATATGAAAGTGCGTCCAAACTTGCCTTCAATCCAACTTCATCTAGCTTGACTGGATACTCCCGCTCGCTCATAGAGTTGCACCCGATGTTGGAAATGCAACTCCAGTACTGGAGTGACAGTCATAACCATTTGGATTCTTAATTAAATATTTTTGGTGGTACTCCTCAGCGAGGTAGTACTCAATATCGTGCGCAGTTAGAATCTCAGTAACTATCGGATCCAAACCTTGGGAAGTTAACTCGCCCTGGTAGAGATCGCGTGATGCAACAGCTCGTACATATTGTTCGGGTGTAGTTGTAAAAATTGCACTGCGATACTGCGTTCCAATATCGCCACCTTGCTGATTCAGAGAGGTAGGATCATGCATCGTCCAAAACTCTTCAAGCAGACGTTGATAACTTACCTTCGACTCATCGAAGCTGACTTTCACCATCTCGGCATGGCCGGTAGAGCCAGTGCACACATCTTCATATGTTGGATTCGAAACGCTGCCACCCATATAGCCCACCGAGGTTTCAATTACCCCACCTAAGGACCAGAAGCGGCGTTCGGCGCCCCAGAAACAACCGGTAGCAAAGTAGGCAGTTGAACTCATGGCGTGATTGTTTCAGGTGTAGGCCTACTTCGCACCCGCTGATAGCCTTAACCAGTACAACCTATTGAGCCCCCGTAGCTCAGGGGATAGAGCACCGCCCTCCGGAGGCGGGTGCACAGGTTCGATTCCTGTCGGGGGCACAGGCGATATATATCACCCACTTATGTGGAAATCTTTTGGCGTACATCCTTGTTAATAACCATAGAACGCGAGAGAATAAGCATCTTGCGCAATGTATTTGCGTATCACAAGTGGGATTTCGATTAATAACGCCTCGCCACAACGGGGCTAGAGGAGGCGCGCACATGGATTGGCGACATCAATCGGCCTGCCGTGATGAAGATCCCGAGCTCTTCTTCCCAGTTGGAAATACTGGTCCAGCTATCTCTCAGATCGAAGAGGCTAAAAAGGTATGTAACCGCTGCATCGTCAAAGAGCCATGTCTTGCATGGGCCTTAGAGAGCGGCCAGGACGCCGGTGTCTGGGGCGGCCTATCTGAAGATGAACGACGTGCACTAAAGCGACGTGCTGCGCGTAACCGCGCTCGCCTTCAGGAGCAGCAAAACTCTTTTTAAAACCTACCGCATGCTATAGCGGAAATCTAAGCGTTGCCGTTGTACCCATCTCTGTGGACGTTAACTTTAATAGGCCCTTCAACTCATTCTCAGTCAGAGTTCGCACTATCTGAAGTCCCAAATTAGAAGAGGTCGATAAATCAAAGCCTGCGGGCAGACCAACGCCATCATCAACAATTGTGATCACGCACTCATTGCTATAGCGGGCAAGTTGGATCGACAAAATCGAGCCCTGCTCGGCAAGTCCATGTTCAAGGGCGTTATGCATCAGTTCGGTTACTACTAACGATAATGGAGTTGCCAGGCGCGACTCTAATGATCCGAGCTCGCCCTTTCGCTCAATCGTGAGCTCGCCCATTCGCGGACTGAGCTCTAGTGCATGGGTAATTAAGTTTGTTAATACGACATCAAAGGCGACATCATTCTCGCTGCTACTGGACAAAGTTTCATGAACCAGGGCGATAGATGCAATTCTTCGTACCGCTTCATTGAGAGCCGATGCGGCTCCTGGATCTTCAATACGCCTGGCTTGAAGTCTCAAAAGCGCCGAAACCGTCTGCAGATTATTCTTAACACGGTGGTGAATCTCGCGAATTGTCGCATCTTTAGTAACCAGTTCACGATCACGGCGACGAAGCTCTGTAACATTTTGGAGCAAAACAATTGCTCCTATTCGGTCTTCCCCCGCAAGTAATGGAAGAACAAGTAAATCTATTGTTGCACCTTGATTATCGATCTCTACCCGGCGCAGCGTTTTGCCATTTAGTCGCGACGTAATCGCCTCTTCATGAGCATCGGCTGAGTTTTTAACAACCGATTCAGCGACATCTCCAAGCTTGTGATTTGCAATCTCATTTTTCCATCCCATTCGGCTAAAGGCTGAGCGCGCATTTGGGCTTGCAAATGAGATGACGCCATTTGTATCAAGGCGAATTAATCCATCTCCCACGCGCGGAACAGGCTCAAACAGGGAGCCCGCATCAACGTAAGGAAATGATCCTTCTGCCACCATTCGATAGAGCGAGTGCGCAATCTCGCGATAATTTAACTCAAGAACACCTGGCGATCGCATTAAATCTGAGTTTCGGTGTCGAGAGATTACAGCGATAACTTGACCATCAAAGAAGACTGGAATCGTCTCTTCTTTAATCATTAGGTCGCCAATTAATTCAGGTTCTGAACTGCGAATAATTTCACCACTTGAGAGTGCCTCATCAATTTGACTTCGACTGCCCCACATTACTTCATCACCAATTACATCATCTGCAAAAACAGTTGCGGCAGTAGTTGGACGTATATGGGCAACGGCAACATGTCCGGTTGGCCAAAGTTTCACATCTTTTCGTATCGGCACCCATAAAATTAAGTCGGCAAAGGAGAGATCTGAGAGCAATTGCCAATCTGCCACCAGCTCACGAAGTCGATGGGCTTGATCTATTGTCACCGAGCTTCGTCCGTGAATCAGATTTTCAAACTGTGGCACTTCTATTTCCAGCTATCTAACTCTGGTGCAATCTCTTGAGTTGCAAACCAAGCCAACTCATCTGCACCCTCTTGCGCCAAAAGCGCACAAGCGACTTGGCTCCAGGAAACAGGTCCCAGAACAGTAATCATCTCTTCATAATTTTCACCGCACTGGGCCTCTTCTAAATCGATTGCTAAGACCAATCCTGGTGAGGATAAGGAAGTGCGAAGTTCTAAAGCTGCCTCGCCAGCTCGTATTGCAAGAAGGTACTCAATCTCTTCCTCATCACACTCAGAGTTCTCATCAAGAAAAATAGGAGTTGCTGCATATATCTGAGTTAGTTGAATACTTCCTTGCGCCAAAAAAGCTTCAAGACCGCTATGACCAATTGGAAGGTATGCACGCACCTGCCCATAGTAATAGAAACTATCGCTGCATCTGGCTAGCTATCTTTGCTATTGATTTACGCAGTCCTGAGCGCTCACTTGCCTCTACCAGTGTTGATTTCGCGCTCTCGGCTGCCGATGTCGCACGCGAATCACGAGCGATAACACGTAGATTGATTGGCCGAAGTGGAGTTGTAATGGCCAGGAATTTTGCCTCTTCAGCCTCGCCCTTTCGACCTTGGGAGCGCATATTGAGGGTGAAACTCAAGCTACTTCGTATTGAGGTCTTTTCAATGAGTGAACTAACCTGTTCTAACCGGTGTACTCCCAATAGATCAGGACGTGCAACGACCATTAGTTCATCACCTTGATCGCAAGACCATGTAGTCATTATCGAAGTCCATCTTCGATCTGTTAACCGATTTGATAATCCAGAGATAGAGCCGAGGTCGATTACTACGCAATCAAAAGAGTTAGTGGCCTCCTCTAAAAACCCATCAACTGCTTGGATATCGTCTTGTCCAATCTCAGAGATAGATAATTTAGGAGCAATCGAGCGCCACCCAGTCTCACTCTTTACATTTCGAACCGCTAGAAGTGCAGCGATTGACGGCGCGCGAAAATTCGCATCTATAAGCAGGGTGGATCTATCCAGCAAGCTCAGCTCCATCGCCACATTAATCGCTAAAGTCGTACAACCCGTTGAACTTCCAGCTGAACCTATTGCCAAAACTTGAGCTTGTCGTCCTGGATGGGGTGAATGTGAATCACGGCGAATTAGAGGCGATCGCAGGAAGCCACGAACAATACTTACTAAATCCGTTGCAGTAACCGGTATCGGGTACAACTGACCGAAATGTATATCACTTGTAACATCATCGGAGAAGCCGATCATTTCTTTTACATTCATGCGAAGAAGATTGATATTTTCGCCTGAAATTCCCGCTAAATCCGGTGAAAATATGAGGAGTGCTCCACGTGCCATTTCTGGAGAGCTCCTCATATATTTTTCGAGTGAATCGAAATCTAAAGCCCTAAAGATCACACTCCACCCCTGAGCAAATAGCGACCCTGCTACAAAACCCTCCGTTTGAGCATTGGCGATAGCCGTTATTACCGTTGGAAGTTCTACCTCAGACATGAGACCTCACAATAACTAGACGCCCGTGTGTAGTCGCTCCGAGTAGACGTGGCACTTGAGTCTCTTCGATAGAGACAGTTAAGGAGATATCTGTTCCAAAATTCTTACTTTTGGTATCGACATTGAGCAGCGTTACCCCGCCTAGAATCAGGACTGGATCTACTGGTACTTCCCCGCTTTGACTATCGATTACCCAATAAATATCTACAGCCTCCCCGATTTGTATCCCATCAGGTAGGTCGACAGCTCGAATACTAATCGGCACGGCGCTGGCTGCTATTGAGTTGCTACTTGAACTGACATTCTGAGTACTCAAGATCTGTCCAGGAATCACCTTAATGTTAACAATTAAGCCAAGTGGGTCTTCATTTTTTCCCAAATATATTGGACTACTTGAATCTAAATCTAGATGGTGAAGATTTACATCACCCGTAACAATCTGATGTCCAGGCGCCATATCAATACTTGCAACCCAGAAATCACTTCCTCGCTGAGAGAAAACCGCAAGTAAGAAGGCTGAGAGAAATGAGGCTGAAACTAAAACTATCGCTAATGCCGTACGAGATCGTGAACTTTCTTTTTTATTGGCCATGTCGAGTACTCAAGGCCATGCCCAAGCACAACTTTGAGCCACGTCCACAATCAACCTTTTGGATGATAAAGAATCATCAGTTAGGTTGAAGCAATACCCGGATGTGCTGTGAAATCTAGCTCTATGACCACAAATCCACTGTATGAAGCAAGTCCAGAGTTCAACTCGATCGAAATTATTGAGATATCAAGTGATGTAAACGAAGACTGGTTGCATCCCATTCTAGAGATATTTCGGCCTGAACCAGCGCCTGTCATTGAGAAGAGTGAGAAGCTTTACTTAGTACCAACTAGTTTTGGGGATGAGTTTGATCCTGAATTTGCGCCCGTTCCAACATCTGCCGAAGATCTCCCTGAGCTTTCTCGGTGGTGTGAAGATTTTGCACGAAATGTTTTAGAGGTCTATGCAGGCAAACGTCCCCCAAAACAACTAACTTCGCTATTTCACCATAGGGTCTACGTGCAGCTACTTGAAAAATCTGGAAGCCAAAAAGAGATAGGAAAGATTAGGAAGCTACACGTGACTCAACCATTGATTGGAATATGTGAGGCGACCATGACGGTCCGCTTCGGAGCTCGATTGCGCGCGCTTGTATTTAGATTCGAGGGCGTAGACAAGCGCTGGTTGTGTACATCCCTTACCTTGCTTTAGCTAGCTCCGTGGCATCTCTTGTATTTTTTGCCCGAACCACACGGACAAGGCGCATTTCTAGATACATCCCCCGTTGTGCGAACACCTGACTCATCGGCGGCTGTATATTGCAAACCAGTTGTCGGTAGTGGCTTAGCTTCCAGTCCCGCTCCAGTTACCTCATTATTTGAGGTTTCAACGGTGATCTCGATATTGAAAAGTAATCCTGCAATCTCTTCTTTAATAGCATCCATCATCGCTGAAAAGAGATCGAAGCCTTCTCGCTGGTATTCAACTAATGGATCTCGTTGGGCCATCGCGCGTAGCCCGATTCCCTCTTGGAGATAATCCATCTCATAGAGATGCTCGCGCCATTTGCGATCCAAGACAGATAGCAGGACTTTGCGCTCAAGTTCGCGCATTACCTCTGAACCTAAACTCTCTTCGCGTGCGGCATAGGCAGTTTCGCAGTCTTCAATTACACGTGCTGTAATGAAGTCAGAATCCAATGCGCCCCGAGAACCAACTGATGCAACCAAATCTTCAATGCTAAATGAGATTGGATAAATCGTTTTCAGTGCATTCCAAAGGGTTTCTAAATCCCAATCCTCGGCATATCCATTGGATGTCGCGATACTGATATATGCAGTTAAAGTTTCACGAACGAAATCTGCAACTTGATCCTTAATATCGGCGCCTTCTAAGACCAAGCGTCGCTCGCCATATACAACCTGGCGTTGACGATTCATGACATCGTCATACTTCAATACGTTCTTACGCATTTCAAAGTTTTGTGCCTCGACCTGAGTCTGAGCCGATCGAATGGCATTGCTGACCATTTTAGATTCAATGGGTGCATCTTCCGGAATGCCGGCAGCCGTTAAGAAACGCTCAACCATTCCTGAGTTAAATCGGCGCATTAATTCATCTTGTAATGAGAGGTAGAAGCGGGATTCACCAGGATCGCCCTGTCGACCTGAACGTCCACGGAGCTGATTATCGATACGCCTAGATTCATGTCGCTCGGTACCCAAAACATACAGGCCACCAAGTGCGATTACATCTTCATGTCCTTTGGCAACTGCCGCCTTTTGTCGCGCAATCTCATCTGGCCAGGCCGCTTCGTACTCTTCGGCATTTTCTACTGGTGAGAGCCCGCGACGTTGAAGTTCAAAATCAGCCATAAACTCCGGGTTTCCACCCAACATGATGTCAGTTCCGCGACCGGCCATATTTGTTGCGACAGTCACCGCTCCCTGTACGCCCGCTCGCGCAATAATCGCGGCTTCACGTTCGTGATGTTTAGCATTTAGCACCTCGTGTGGGACACCAGATTTACGCAAAAACGCCGAAAGCTCTTCAGATTTTTCAACACTGACAGTACCGACCAATACTGGCTGGCCTTTGCGGTGTTTTTCTACGATATCAGCTGTTACTGCGACAAATTTCCCATCTTCAGATTTATAGACAAGGTCGGCCTGATCAATACGAACCATTTCACGATTTGTAGGAATGGGTACTACGCCAAGCTTGTAGATTTGATAGAACTCAGATGCCTCAGTCATTGCCGTTCCGGTCATTCCAGATAATTTAGAATAAAGTCGGAAATAGTTCTGCAAAGTAATTGTTGCAAGTGTCTGATTCTCATCTTTAATTTCGATTCGCTCTTTTGCTTCAAGGGCTTGGTGTAATCCTTCGCTGTAGCGGCGGCCGGCCAACATACGGCCCGTGTGCTCGTCAACGATGAGTAGCTCGCCATTCATTACAACATAATCCTTGTCGCGCTTAAATAACTCCTTTGCGCGCACCGCGTTATTGAGATACCCAATCATTGGAGTATTCGCGGCCTCATACAAATTGCCGATTTGTAACAATTCTTCGACCTTAGTAACGCCCTCTTCTAGAATGCCAACGGTCTTCTTCTTCTCATCAATCTCGTAGTGGACGTCGCGTTGTAACTTGCCAACGTGATTTGCAAACTCAACGTACCATTTGGTTGCTTTATCGGCAGGTCCACTAATGATAAGAGGAGTTCGGGCTTCATCAATCAAGATTGAATCCACTTCATCGACAACTGCGAAGAAGTGATCGCGCTGAACACACTCCTCTAGCGACCAGGCCATATTGTCGCGAAGATAATCAAAACCAAACTCATTATTTGTACCGTAAGTAATATCGGCTAAATACGCCGCACGGCGCTCGGTTGGAGTCATGTTTGCAAGAATCACGCCGACTGTTAAACCTAAGAAGCGATGAATACGCCCCATCCATTCACTATCGCGTTCTGCTAAATAGTCATTCGTAGTAACAACGTGAACGCCTTTTCCAGCAAGAGCATTCAAATATGAAGGCAGCGTGGCAACTAGCGTCTTTCCTTCACCAGTTCGCATTTCTGCGATATTGCCACGATGGAGTGCGGCACCGCCCATGAGTTGAACGTCGTAATGACGCTGTCCCAATGTTCGTTTGGCAGCTTCGCGAACAACTGCGAAGGCTTCAGGTAGTAGATCATCAAGAGTCTCACCTTGCTTATAACGCTCTTGGAAGTGAGAGGTTTGAGCCCGTAAGTCGGCATCTGAAAGAGCGCTGATGCGCCCTTCATGGCCATTGACAACAGCGACAACTTTGCTGAGATCTCGAAGAAGTCGTCCTTCTCCTGCACGCAAAATCTTGTCAAAAAACGCTGGCATCGCGGGGACCTCTCGGTTGTCTACTCGTGGCTTGAATCAACCCCCCTATCGTAGAGGTTGGGCCAGGCAAGCGGTAACCGAGGCGAGAACGTTCAAGCCCTGGGAGGTGAGGGCTCTGGCCGCCTCACGTAAGGTCGCACCAGTTGTCACAACATCGTCGATGAGAACGAGATCTCCCCGCGGATATGCGTGCGGCTTGAGAGCGAAGGCCCCCTCCATATTTGCAGCGCGCGCTTTGGCATGTAGGCCACTTTGATCACTTACTCTTCGAGTCAGCTCCAACACATCTGTGAGTCGAAATCCACTTCGTTGTGCAATTTGCGCGGTTATATCAACCATAAAACTGCGGCCTCTACGTCTGCGCGCTGATGGTGAGGATGGAATAGGAATGAGTTCGATAGTACGGTTAGCAAAATTGGCTTGGGCCAAAACTCCTTGAATTGCCTCAATAATTAATTTGTCAGCCTCTTTCAATCCATTTTCTTTTGCTGCCAGAATAATTTTGCTGGCGGTCGGTGAATACAACACTGCAGAATGCACTCGTAGATTTGCAAAGTGCGATAAGAAGTATTGAGGTTGCCAATCACTTCGACATTGAGAACAAATTGATAAACCAAGGCGGTTACAACCAAAACACCGAACTGGGAAGATAAGTTGACTTAACTCACCGAAAATGCGCATTGAACTAGATTATAAGTCCGCTCTTACTTTCTAATCACGCTGTGGAAACTAATCGTGAAAATCATCGGGCTGCAACTTAATTAACCGTGAACTGATACCTGCCCACTCTTTCCGAGGAAGTGTTACAACAAAGTGTGCACCTTTGCCAGGTCTTCCCCAGGCTTCAAGTTCACCATTATGGAGTCTGGCATCTTCGAGTGCGATTGAAAGACCAAGGCCAGTGCCACCCCGAGTTCGCGCTCGTGAAGGATCTGCACGCCAAAAACGATCAAATACCCGCGTTAATGTCGATTGATCAAGGCCTTCACCATAATCACGAACTCCAATGGCCACATCATCATCGCTGGCAATTATTGTTATTGCAATTGGTTTCTCTTCTGAGTGATCGATTGCGTTTGAGAATAGATTACGCAGTATTCGTTCGACCCTTCGAATATCGGCATTAATATTGATCTCCGGAGTGATTGAGTAAATTCGCAACTCTGTTGCACGCTCCATTGCAACTAGGCTTAAATCTTCGGCACAACGCCGCGCAAGAGATACAACATCAAATTCAGTAGTTTCTAAGATCGCGACTTCAGCATCAAATCGACTGATTTCAAGCAAGTCTTCGAGCAAACGTTCAAATCGATCGAGTTGGGCGACCATGAGCTCGGCGCTTCGAGCCACAACTGGTTCGAAGCCCTCTTTTGAGGCGCTGATAACCTCTGAAGCCATCCGAAGTGTCGTAAGTGGTGTTCGTAGCTCGTGGGATACATCGGAGACGAAACGTTGCTGAACGCGTGAGAGGTTTTCAAGTCTAGCGATCTGCTTTTCGAGGGATTCGGCCATCTCATTGAAAGTGTGCCCCAGAATTGAAATCTCATCTTGTGAGTGAACATTCATACGTTGTGAAAAATCTCCTGCAGTAAATCGGGTAGCAATTTCTGCCGCTTCACGTACTGGTCGCACAACTTGCCGAACTACCAGCCAGGTTATTAAACCGATGAGTAAAATTAAGAACAGACCTGTCATGAATAGATAACGTTGAATAAGACTTAGCGTCGCGTTTTGATTTGCGAGTGAGAACAACATATACATCTCGTATTGACCGGCGTTTGGAATCAAGACTTTCTGACCAATTGCTAGTCCTGGAATTCTCTGCCCATCGAGATATTTAATACTTAAATAGCTCCATCCCAACCCACTGCTCTTTCGTACTTTCTTACCCAGGTATTCAGGAATGGTGCTCGGGTCTACCAAGTTAGAGGATATTTCATAGTCAACTTCTCGTGTGTTTCCTGGGCTTCTTATGAAAACTACTTCGCGAGCATTTTCATTTGCTGTTAAAGATGTTGCAGAAGCTATAACATCATCAACAACTTTCCTAACCGCCGAATTTTTCTCGCCTTCTGCTATTACGAACCTATATTGCGCACTAAAAATAGTTGAGCGAGCCTCAATTAAAGCTGAATCGAGGTTTACCTGTTTAATTCCCGTAGATAATTGTGAGTTAAGTGCCGAACCGGCGAAATAAATCACGACCAAGCAGAGTACTACTGTTGAAATAATTACTCTCAAAACTAACGAGTTGCGGAATCTAGAGATGATTCGGTTCATTATTAGGAACCGCCCAATACTCCAGCTTTATATCCAACGCCTCTAACCGTAACCACAATCTCTGGTTCCTCTGGATCTAATTCAATTTTGGCACGTAAACGCTGAACGTGAACGTTCACTAATCTGGTGTCAGTGGAGTGGCGATAACCCCATACTTCGCTCAATAACGCATTACGTGAAAATACGCGTCCAGGTTCTCTGGCAAGGGCTACAAGTAAGTCAAACTCAAGGCGAGTCAGGCCAATCTGCTTTCCCGCTCGTAAAACCTGGTGAGCAGCTACATCTATTGCTAGATCGCCAATTGTGAGAATGCCTGAGATGTCGGCATTAGTACGTCGAAGTCGAGTTCGAATTCGCGCAACAAGCTCTGATGGATGCTTAAAGGGTTTGACCATGTAGTCATCGGCACCTGCCTCAAGCCCGCGAACAACATCATAGGAATCGCCCTTAGCGCTGAGCATAATAATTGGCACCATTGATTCGGCTCGAATCAATTTACAGACTTCGATTCCATCTAGGCCTGGCAACATGACATCGAGCAACACAAGATCAGGTGGATTGTTTCGAAAAACCTCTAGCACCTCATCGCCGCGACTTACCAAGTCAACATCCATTTTAGCTCCGGTTAGAACAATACCGAGCATCTCTGAGAGGTCTTGATCATCATCGACGACCATAACCAATGTCATTAGCTACCGTGCTCCCAAGAGTTCAAGTACATATCTTGTGCAGGTGTCAAAGTATCGATGTGTCCACCCATGCTCTTAAGTTTAAGACTGGCAACTTCCTTATCGATATACGTTGGTACTGGATGTACGCCTGGCTTTAGGTTCATCGCCTCTTTAACGAGGTATTCAGCTGTGAGCGCTTGATCCGAGAAAGACATATCCATAACAGATGCTGGATGGCCCTCGGCTGCGCCAAGATTTACTAAGCGACCCTCAGCTAATAACAATAGGCGGCGTCCATCGGCAAGTACGTACTCATCGGTTTGGTGACGCATCTTTGAGTTCTTAGTTTTAGCGTTCATTTCGAGCCACGCAACATCGATTTCAATATCGAAGTGTCCTGAGTTGGCCATGATTGCACCATCCTTCATAACTGCAAAGTGCTCGTCACGTAGTACATCTCTGTTGCCCGTCACGGTTATAAAGACATCTCCCACTTTTGCCGCTTCGATCATTGGCATAACTCGAAAACCCTGCATCATTGCATCAAGTGCTTTAGTTGGATCAATCTCGGTGACAATCACATCTGCGCCCATACCTTTAGCGCGCTCGGCTACACCTTTACCGCAGTAACCAAAGCCAGCGACAACCAAAATGCGACCTGCTAGCAAGAAGTTAGTTGAGCGAAAAACTGCATCAAGTGTTGATTGGCCAGTTCCATAACGATTATCAAACATGTGCTTTGTATCTGTATCGTTGACAGCAATCATTGGAAATTCAAGCGCACCGTCTTTAGCCATTTGATTCAGGCGGATAACTCCAGTAGTTGTCTCTTCGCAACCTCCAACAATATTTGGAATCAACTCTTTGCGAGTTGTATGTAGAGTATTGACGAGGTCGCAGCCATCGTCGAAAACTTGGTGTGGAGCGATATCTAAAGCGGCATTTATATGCGTGTAGTACCCGTCGCGATCTACGGCGTTACGTGCGAATACGCTGATTCCATACTCATGAACTAGGGCGGCTGCCGTATCGTCTTGAGTTGATAATGGATTTGAAGCACATAGTGCAATGTCGGCGCCTCCGGCTTTTAATACGCGCATAAGGTTTGCCGTCTCCGTTGTGACGTGCATGCATGCTGCAATTCGAACTCCAGCAAAGGGTTGTGACTTTTCAAAGCGCTCACGAATCTGAGCTAGAACAGGCATATTGCGCTCTGCCCACTCGATGCGCTTTCGACCTTGGGCAGCTAATGAGGCATCCTTGATGTCATGGCGTGGAAGAGTTGCTGTAACTGGTGAGTTCACGAAAAGCTCCTTTATGTACGAATCTGTAGGAGCCTAGGTTACTGCCCAAGGCGCTAAAGCGAGTAATGAGGCCGCTTGGCTAGTCAGTGATTAGTGCGAGAACTTCTTGGCATAGCTTCTCCATCTGAGCCTGTGTCTTGGCCTCTACGTTTAGGCGCAGCAATGGCTCGGTATTGGAGGGGCGAAGGTTAAACCACCATGTGTCGCCAATGACAGTTAAGCCATCAAGATGATCGAGTTCAACCCCACTCCGATTTGAAAAAGCCTTCTCCACAATGGACGTTGACCCTTGGGCATCCTTCACCGTCGAGTTGATCTCTCCACTGGATTGGTAGCGTTGATAGGGGGCTAAGATTTTTGAAAGTTTTTCATCTGACTCTCCCAGGGCGGCGATTGCATGTAAGGCTGCAAGTGCACCTGAATCTGCACGCCAGAAATCACTGAAGTAAAAATGACCTGAGTGTTCGCCTCCGAAGATTGCTCCTGTCTCGGCCATCAAAGCTTTTATATAGGAGTGACCAACACGGCTACGAACACCAATACCACCATTTTCGTTAATAACTTCAAGAACTGCGCGAGAGGAGATCAAATTATAAATTACCGTTGATCCAGGATGCTTAACGAGTTCACGATGTGCAATCAAGGAGGTCAGATCTGATGGATTAACCCTCATGCCATTTTCATCAACTAGAAAACATCTATCTGCATCACCATCAAAAGCCAGACCTAAATCTGCTTTGTTTGACTTTACAGCTGCCTGTAAGTCACGCAGATTTGCAGGCTCTATTGGATTGGCTTCATGGTTTGGAAAATCGCCATCTAATTCAAAGTAGAGTGGAATAAGCGTGCAGTTAAGACGAGAAAATATTGCCGGTGCGGTGTATCCAGCCATTCCATTGCCAGCATCTACAACAATGGTGAGCGGACGAATTGATTTGAGTTCTACGAGAGAGAGTAAATGGTCAACATACTCTTCAAGCATGTTGCGTTTGGTTTCTACGCCCACCGAACGAATTTCAAGTGGAGAGCCCTGACGAACAAAGTTTTCGATCTGTTGCAAACCTGATTCCCGCCCAATTGGACGTGCACTACTAAGGCAGAGCTTTATGCCGTTATATGCCGAAGGGTTATGGCTGGCAGTAAACATTGCACCAGGCAGACCTAGTTTTCCTGAGGCAAAATACAACATATCTGTTGAGGCAAGGCCGATACGAACGACATCAAGGCCAGTTGCAGTGACACCTGCAGAGAATGCATCGGCTAAAGCAGGCGAGGATGGGCGCATATCTTGCCCGATGACTACCGTGGCTGGCTCGCGCTCTTGTTGTAAAAAGCGAGCGAATGCTAACCCTGTTGCGAAAGAAAAATCTGGAGTTATCTCAACGTCTACTAGCCCACGAATGTCATAGGCTTTGAAAATATTAGGGATCTGGTTCATCGTAAACCGCTTACGATGGAACGGCGCGAAGATGACCTCTGCGGCCGATCTGAGAGGACGAACCGCTGCTATTAGTAGGTTCTTGCGATTCGACGGCGGGCTTTGCTACTTCACGCACCGCATCGGCAATGGCCATTAAATCATCATCGGATGGGCCAACCTCTTCACCGGTTACCTCTTGTTTTATAACGTTCCAACCATGCGGCACTTTTAATCTCTCGGCATGAATCACACATAAGTCGTAGGCATGTGGTTCGCTAAATGTTGCAAGTGGTCCGACGACCGCCGTTGACTCGGCATAAATATAGGTCAGGGTCATAGTTGCGACCGACCTACAACTAACACGTGAGCACCCTCGCCCAAGTTTTGCCTGTGAACTCATGTATGCAAGATTAGTGGGGAGTTAAGGTTTTATTGGGATTATCAAGGATTTAAAACGCGAATGTTTGAGTGCGGAATCTCGACCCGCGTTAAAAGACTTCCAGGGGATATGGGCAGATATCCATAGCCATTGTTGGAAGCAATCAGCGCACCTGCATAGGTATTAGGGGAGCTTTTGAGAATCGAGATTGAGCGCACATTATTTGGCACTCTCCAGCTAGCAACGTCACTACCTTTAATCGATACAAGTGATTTCTTGCCGTTGATAAATGTGACCTCAATTTTTACTGCTACAGAGTCAGCGGCAAAAAGCATAAGAGGGGAAAGGCCTGTGATCGCTATGGCCATTGGTACCAGGGCCGGAGCCGATGTGCTCCATACGAAGTCTTTACGCCCGTTTACGGTTACAGATGATGAGATAGCGGCAACGATAGGTTCATCGGATTTGATTCGGACTGCAAATGAGCCCGTCGAAATCTTTGGCGCTAAAGTTAGTTCGGTTACTACACCAGCTAAAATTCGCTGCGAATTAAAACCTACTGGCACAAAATTGCCATCAGATGACATGAGCTCGAGGGTGAAATTAGAATCTACATCTGAAGTCGTGAGAATTCGTAGAGTATGTGGTGACCCAGCTTTACTCCCCTTCTTGGGTAGTTGGTTGGGAACTGCCGGGATAACAACTGTCTTAGAGGCCGTGGCCACTGGATTAACGTAATCACCACCGAGAGCACGAAGTCCAGCGCCCAGTTCATCGATCATGAAAGCATTGATTCGTCCCGAACGTGGCACTACATGAATTGTTAACGCCTTGTCACCTGTTGCAAAAGAATCTAGTGAAAGTTCGGAGTAACTCTTAGCCTTTAAATTAATTGACACTAAGGGCTGTTTTCCATTTTCAGAGAAAGCTTGGATATCGACAATCGCCTCGCTTAATCCGCTATTAACAACTATTAATTTACCTCGAGTGGTGACATCTGAACTGCCGCCGACAAACCACTGAGAGGAAATTGGTCCCGAACACGTGGTTCCACCGGCCCAACTTCCCGATCGACTCTGCCAAAAAACCGGCGTAACCCCATTGGCTGAAACCACCAGAGAGTTTTTTACCACCGTATATCTAAGGCTTCTGAATGGAATCGTCTTAGTGCTGCGATTTTCAAGAGTTTGAAATTGAACCTTGGTAGATGCAACCGAGATTTGCGAATTAAGTCCACTCAATGCTGGTGGGCAAACAACTGCTGGGAATGACTCTGAGTAGATTGAGTCACCTGTTGTTTGGCTGAGCAGGGTCGCCAAGGTGAATGAGAGCACCAATGCCAGAAGAGCGCTTATGCTGCGTTTCATGCCAGCTCCCTCTCGGCGATTTCACGTTTTCTGCGTCCTGCCGGTGCAGCCAGAATTATTAAGAAAACCCATGCAATCAACTCAAATGAGATCCAAGCTCGGCGAATAGTTCCATCGAAGATTAGTGAGATTTCTCCAGATTGAGCTGCAATAAACATTGGAAGACCAAGATCGCTTTTCACTCGCTCTAATCGATATCCCTCCTGCAAAATCTGCCAGGAACGATTAAAACTCTCAGTTAAAAGAATCCTTCCTGGATGCTCAACTGTGGCGCGCGCACCAACTTCACCTGCTTCAAGTAACTTTCGAGCGCCATCGTCACCAACTAAAATAACTCGTCCAGTAACTCCACCGACGCGCCAAACAACTCCTGCTGACGTGGCTGATGCGCGAGTAAATCCCCCTAAACCATCAATTGTGCGAATTACATTTGCATCAAATGGCGCCTTTGCAAAGACATATTTGATTCCAAAGTCTGCGAATGTTTTGCTGCTTGAAATTCCAGAGCCATCAATGAGCGCTTGTGCCTGTGCTGAAATTTGGGCGTTCTGGCTTGGGGCGACATCGGGTTCTCCAAGTGTTACTTCCTTACCGCGAGAAATGTAGTATTGAATTGTCTTGCTATTCAAATTATTAACTTCGCGCAAAACAAGCGTCTTGGTATCTTTCTCAGCGCTTAAAAATGCAGGTATCACGGTGGAGCCTCCGGAATGAACCGGTGAATTCGCACCAACTGAAATTGACCAGCCGACCGATGCAACTGCATATACTCCAGTGACCAACAGAAGTGTCGCAGCTAAAATATGTCTAAAATGAATATTGCTTGACACCAAAACCGATCTCAAGCGGTCGAGAATTATGACTCCCGTAACTACTGATGAGATTGTTGCACCAACCAAAAAACTTCCGACCCAAACTCTAGATGGCGCGCTGTCGCCATGAGTGGACGTTGACAACGAGGATGCAAGAAGGGCCGCAGAGAGAAATCCAATTCCATAGAGGGCAATCGTCTTTGCTTTGGTGGAGGAAAAGAGCGCTGTAATCAAAATTAATAGCAGAGGGCTGAGCAGCCACCACGGCAGAGCCCCATCTCCACCAGGATTTCCCAGAATGACTACATTGGGTAGGCCTCCAGCTAGTGAGAGTCCTGGCTCACTTAAGAGCTTTATGGGATTGGCCAACGCTTCAAATGAGTATGGGGCTGTGAGGAGTAACGGAGCGATGAGCAGAGTTAATCGCTTATACAGGCGCTCAAGGAACAGTAATTTATTCTTCTGCATTGAGTAATTTTGATAGTCGCCTATTAACCCGCTGATAACAAGGCCCAATAAAATGACAAAGGCGACCAAAGTAAATGAGTACAAAACAGCCCCAATGAGGCAGAGCCCGAATATTCGACGCCAGGTATGGCGCTCAATCGCCTTCCAATTCACCAACATAAGTGGGATGAGTGGTGCGATCACAAGCACAACGAGTGTGGCAAGGCGTCCTGAGTTAATTGAGGCAATTGCAACTGGTGATAATGCATAGATAAAGCTGGCTGGGATGCTGATCCATATATTTCCAGTGAATTTTTTAAGCAGAACTAACATCGACCACATCATTAAAAGTGGAGCAGTCAAAAAGAGAAGAGTTACTAGGAGCCAGGCCTTACCAAAAAGTAGGCTGGCAAAAATTGCAAGGATTGCCAGCCAAATAGGTGAGGCATGTGAGCTACCCATTCCAACTTGGTGCCAAGCTTCAAAATAACTACGCCATAGATCACGTGAACCACCAGGTGAAGCTGGCAAAGCGCCACCAATTAAAGTACCTAATCGAGATCTTGACGAAACCAGGGTAATCAACCCCAAAATCATAAATCCTGCAATCTCAGGTTTACGCAAAACCTTAATCCAGTTAGAGCCTTTTGTTGGAACTAAGAGATCTTCATCCTCATTTGACTCAAGAAGTGTGGAAGAGGATTGACTCTCTTCCGGAAGCAGGCGCTTGCGTATCGCCTCAAAAAATCGCGATGATGAAATGCGTAGCTGCGACCACCGAGGCGGAATGTAAGTTGAAACAACTCTTGAGGATACAAAACGCTTTGCTTTGCGATCTTTGCGAGCATTAAAGATTTCGCCTGGTTTAATGAGCAAGGTAGCCACTGCAAGTATTTCATCACCTGCATAGCCTGGGAGTTTTGCCAATAAATATCCGATTGAACGCGCCATCGCAGAACCAAGTAACTGAAGTGAGAGCCATGGAATCATCCACCAAGTTGAGTTAGCTAGAAGCACGTAAGCGGCGTTGCGTCGATCAAGTAATAGTGGGCGCTGTAGGAACGCACCCTTTACATCAACAGATCTACGCTCAGTTGCCGAAGCTTGAGCATGAAAAACAACTGCGCTCGTTGCCGCTATAACAGAGTGGCCTGCAACTCTGGCACGCCAACCAAAGTCAACATCATCACGAAAGAGGGCTAGGTTTTTATCAAATCCACCGATCTCTTCAAAAATATCACGTCGAATCAAAGCGCCAGCTGTGCTAACAGAGAGCACGTCATGAATTCCATCATGTTGGCCCTGGTCATATTCATAGGGCTCTAAACCTGTCCACCTAGCTCCATTACCGGCGATACTAATTCCAACTTCAAGTAAGTGGGTGCGATCATGCCAACCAAGAAGCTTTGGTCCGACCATCGCAACTTGTGGTCGCTCTTGAATCGCTTCAATTAAAAACTCTAACGCCGTTGGAGCCGGCGCACTGTCATCGTGAATCAACCAAATCCACTCAGTGCAATCAGCACTTCGCGGTGCTAGTGAATCAAAACCCAACTGCACTGCCTGGCCAAAACCACACTCACGTTCGGCGTTAATAATTGGGATTCGTGCAGAGTTGAGGAGTTTGAGAGAGGCATCAATGGATCCTGTATCGACTGCGACAATGAAATCTATCGCTCGAGTTTGCGAAGCAAGTGATGCAACGGTCTCAGGTAGCCATGTTTGTCCGTCGTGAGTAACCAGGATCGCACTGACATGGTGTCGATTTAATGCCGCTTCTGCAGCCATAGCTCTAACCTTTGAGTGGCGTTAAAATTACGCAGAGCGGCGCTTGAGGCGACGTCGTTCACGCTCTGATAGGCCGCCCCAAATTCCAAAGCGCTCATCATGTGCCAAGGCATACTCCAAACATTCGGAGCGAACATCGCATGAGAGGCAGACGCGCTTTGCCTCACGAGTAGATCCCCCCTTTTCTGGAAAGAAGGCCTCTGGATCTGTTTGCGCGCATAGAGAGCGCTCCTGCCAGGAGAGCTCAAGGCTCTCTCCGCTGTTGATAGTAATTGTTGGGCCAGTAGCTGGCGCCAGGGAGTTCGTGGCTTCAGGTCGGATCGGCATACCGATTCTCCTTAATAGCTTTGCGTCTAATCCCTCGTGGAAAAGACTTACTTAAGAGTGAATTACACGCGTGTAAGTCGAAAATGTCAAGTGAAATGAGGGCTCACATAGGCCATTTGCAGGCAAAATCACGCCTGCATCGATATATTCTCGCCGATTGTAAGAAATGAGTTAGATATCTGAGCATTTTTCTCAACCCGGGCCCCATGAGCGATATATGAATCTATAACCGTGGCACCTGAGGAAATCACAGCGCCGCTTTCAACGATTGAGCCAGAGATATGTGCTCTAGCTCCAATCTTGGCCATGGCGCCTACGCATGAACCACCATCGATCGTTGCAGTCGAATCTACTTCGGCCGTTGCCATAATTAACCCTTGCTGCGTATGCACGGAAACTTCGGCACGCAAAAGCGCTGAGGAATCCGCCTTCCCGCTGACTAAATCCCGTGAACCCTTTAGCAATGCACTTGGCGTTCCGATGTCGAGCCAATACGAATCATCGATGTAGCCAAAGATTTTTTTACCAGCAGATATAAGCTCAGGGAAAGTTTGACGTTCAACACTAACGACAGTTTCCAATGGGATTGATGCAACTATCTCAGGATTAAAAACATAACAGCCGGCATTGATCGAGTTGGTGATTGGGTTTTCCATCTTCTCTAAAAATGCGGTGACACGACCTTCTGAATCAGTTGGAACTGCGCCATAGGCACGTGCATCTTCGACTCGCGTCAGATGTAAAGTTACATCGGCACTATGTTCCTCATGTTGGCGAATCTGTTCCTTCAAATTGTGCGAACTCAAGACATCGCCGTTGAAAACAACTATCGACTCATTTGTTCCAAGTAGCAGTGCGGCATTGGCAATTGCACCGCCGGTACCAAGTGGTGCATTTTCAACTGCGTACAACAACTTCATTCCCCACTTCGATCCATCACCAAAATATGGGATAAATAAATCGGCTAAGTAGGAAGTTGCCAGAACCACAGTTGTAATTCCAGCTCTTCGAGCCATTGCCAATTGATGTTCAGTTACCGGCAATCCCGCAACCGTGAGCATAGGTTTAGGTGTGTACTTTGTAAGGGGCATCAAACGAGTTCCGAATCCCCCAACTAAGAGAATTCCGACAGCCATGAACTACGCCTTCAAACGTGAAACTGCATCGTTAATCTGGGCGTCGGTAGCGGTCATGGCGATTCGGATGTGTCTGGCCCCATGGGCGCCATAGAAGCCGCCTGGTGTTGCCAAGATTCCTCTTTGAGCCAACCACTCAACACTTGTCCAGGCATCTTCATTGCGCGTACACCAGATGTATAAACCAGAGTTACTAAATTCAATGTGAAAACCAGCGGCCTCTAACGCCGGCCGCAATGCGTCACGTCTGGCGTTATAGCGTGCTCGTTGCTCGGCAACATGGCTCGCATCGTTGAGGGCAACCGTCATCGCTTTTTGTACTGGAAGTGGAACCATCATTCCGGCGTGTTTTCGAAGTTCTCGGATTCGGGCGATAAGTGCCGAATCACCAATCATAAATGCCGCGCGATAACCGGCCATAGAAGAGCGTTTTGATAATGAGTGTACAGCCAAGATATTTTTATTATCTGCTTGCGTTTGAGATAAAACAGAGATGGAAGTTGCTGTGTGATCAAATTCGAGATAACACTCATCCGAGACAAGAATCGCATTATTGCTGCGGGCCCACTTGATAGCGGCTTGAATCTCTTGCGCACTATGTACTCGTCCTGTGGGATTAGATGGAGAGTTGAGCCAAGCCAAATCGGCCTTGGGCCAACCATGTGCATCAATATCTACTGGAATAGATCGAGCCTGCGCAATTAACGCACCTACGTGATACGTGGGATATGCAATCTGCGGGATTAGTACGGTTTGAGACTGCAAAATTGTTGGGAGCCATGCCACGAGCTCCTTAGAACCAATCAATGGAAGCACATCAAACTCACCTGTTGCACCCAGTCGATCTATCGCCCACGCTCTAATGCCAGCTTGTAGTTCGGGTGTGCCTGCAGTAACTGGATAGCTAGGAGAGTTTGATGCATCGCGAAAAGCCTGTTGTATGAAATCGGGAGTTGGATCAACTGGAGTGCCTTGCGATAAATCGATGATGCCACCTGGATGCGAGCGCGCTATCTCACCAAAAGGTGCCAAAGCATCCCACGGAAAATCTGGGAGTTGTTCGCGCAAAGAGAGTTACTCGCTCTTAGGTGGAAGGGCCGCTATTTGTGCGTGATCTGTATTGGTAGGACCCATCTTGGCGGCTCCGCCTGGAGATCCAATCTCGACGAAGAACTCGGTATTTATCTTTAAAGAGTCTTTCCATTGCGGAGGAACGTCATCTTCATAGTAGATCGCCTCTACTGGACATACCGGTTCGCAGGCGCCGCAGTCGACGCACTCATCCGGCTGGATATAGAGCATTCGCGAGCCTTCGTAGATACAGTCCACGGGACACTCCTCGATGCAGGATTTATCTTTTACATCGACACATGGCTCGGCGATTATGTACGTCACGGTATTGCCTCCAGATATTTAGTGAAACTGACTGGGTTGATTCTAATCGCATAGGCCCATCGCGCGCGATATTGAGGTAAAGGTTTATTGTTGCGCCATGGTCAGCGAGCTAGAGGGGCAGTTTCAAGCCTTAATCGGTAAGCGCCTGACTATTCGCCTCCACGATCCTGAGGGCGGCTTCCGAGATATTGTCGGGGTTTTAGAGAGTACGCACTCACTGCGAAATCGACATGGGCGCTTAATTGAGTTCTCTCTCGATGAAATCTTCATCTGGCGCGAGGTCATTGCTCGGCCATGACTCTTTCACTCTATGACACGCTCAGTCGAAGTGTTAAACCAATCACCTCTTTGAATGGTTGCACGAGAATGTACTGCTGCGGACCGACTGTTTATCGCGACGCACACGTTGGGAACCTACGAACTTTTATGCTCTCAGATCTCATACGTCGAACTATTGAGATCTCTGGCGGTAAAGTGGAGCTCATTCAAAATATCACTGACGTTGGACATATGTCCGAGGATGTAGCCGACCAAGACAAGATGTTGTCCCAAGCAAAAGTTGAGAAAAAAGATCCATTCGAAATCGCACGGATGTACGAAGAGAGTTTTCATAAAGACTTAGCTCTACTTAATATAAAGATTGCCGAGCTTTACCCGCGGGCAAGTGAATCTATAGATCTAATGATTTCAATGATCAATGAGCTTATTGTCGAAGGCTTTGCCTATATTGGAAGTGATCGATGCGTCTATTTCGATGCTCAATCATTTGAGAGCTATGGACAGATCAGTGGAAATCGACTTGATGCGCTCAAGCCAGGCCATCGATTCGAGTACAGCGATGAGGATGGAAAGCATTTCCATGCCGATTGGGCACTCTGGAAAAATGCAGGGAAGCGTACCCAGATGGTTTGGGACTCGCCGTGGGGTATGGGATTTCCAGGCTGGCATATTGAGTGCTCGGCAATGTCTATGAAGTTTCTCAATAGGCACATCAATGTGCATGTTGGCGGAATAGATCTGCGCTTTCCTCATCACGAAAATGAACGGGCACAATCTAACGCTTTCGCGGGTAGCGAAACCGTTGATTTATGGGTTCATGGGGAACATTTGTTATTTGAAGGGCGCAAGATGTCAAAGAGTGCAGGAAATGTAATCCTTATTTCAGATGTCATTTCGCGAGGTTTAGACCCACTTGCAGTTCGCTTAAATTTTCTTGAAAATCGATATCGCTCACAGATGGATTTAACATGGGCTTCAATTGAGAGCGCCGATTTAAGGTTGAGTAAATTACGAAAGAAAATGCAGCTGTGGGGAGATTCGCTCGAATCACAAATAGACGAAGAATTTCTTGCTGCTATGGAAGGTGATTTGGATGCACCTCGTGCGCTCCAGCGCCTTCGGACAATTGAAAAGAGTGCAGATTTTTCAGATGCCGATAAGAGAGCCAGGTTTATCTACGCCGATAAGGTTTTGGCTCTAGATTTAAACCGAACTATCGATGCTAAAACGATCTCTCCAATTCAGCAAGAGCTGCTGGATGCACGAGAAATTGCTCGCAAACAAAAGCGTTGGAGTGAGAGCGATACATTGCGTGCACAACTCGAAGCCACTGGGTTAGAGATTAAAGATGGACCAACTGGGCAAGAGTGGAGTTGGTTAAGCCGGAAGTAAAATTGCAAGAACTAAAACCAGAAAACCACCATTAATGAGTGAAACCCCAATTGCAGTTCCTTCGATTAAATACTCATCACTTACTCCAGGAAATCCTGCTCGTAAAACAATCACAGTCCACGCAAGACTGGCAATAGTTCGAAGGCTGCGACCTCCCCACAAGCGTCCAATGCTCCATATGCCGGCGCCCGTAGCTACCAAACTAAGCAGCAATCCAAATGGCGGTATCGAGGCATGCAGAAAAATTGAGGCAAGGCCAAGACCCAAACCATAAATAACGGCGTAGATTAACTTCATCAGAGCGAAATGCCCGACGTTAAATCACTCTCGCGTCCATCACCGTCAAAAGGCGGGGCTTTTTCGCCTGTGACCAGCGTGTAATACTCATGACCCCATATCTGGAGTCCTAAATTATTTGAAAGCGCAAAAAAGGGACCATCAAGGGCGATTTGAGTTTCATGAGCTCTCATCGCCGCCATTTTTGCATCTACATACTCATTGCCGTCGATCAAAGTGGTGACAAATGAATCATCTTTTGCAAATGGAATGTCATCGACGTTATCGGTGCCAAAGAAATCAGATCCGACCTCCTTCATCGCCTTAATCCCGGCGGCAATAACGGATTTGGGCATCGTATTCCAATAAATCTTTTGAATAGACCAACTCGAAAGTTCGCTTGCGCGCATGGCGACTAGGTGAGCTTTAATGTGATCGGGATGTCCATAGCCACCTATTTCGTCATAGGTAATCATGATGTGTGGCTTTACCTCATCAATTACCTTTACAAGAAGTGCCGCAGCTGAATCTAGATCTGCCTGCCAGAAAACATCTGGTCGATTATTTGATTCGCTCCCCATCATGCCGCTATCGCGGAAATTTCCCAGGAAGCGGTGATCGCTGACACCTAACGCGATCATCGCATTTTTTAATTCAATTTCACGATGTGCTCCAAGACCATCCTCTTGTGAACTGGCTAAATGCGACAGTCCCGCTACGAGGACCTCACCTTCTTCGCCGCGAGTACATGTTACGAGAGTGATCTGTGCACCCCGTGCGGCATAGAGGGCCATAGTCGCACCATTATTAATAGTTTCATCATCGGGGTGAGCATGAACCAAGAGAATTCGATAATCCTTATATGACTCTTTCATTAGTACACCGTACATGTCGGATCGACCTGCTTAGCCCAAGCCAGTACACCGCCTTCAACATGAGAGGATTGATTAAATCCAGCCTCTTTCACTATCGCAAGAGCTGTGGCTGAACGCACTCCAGACCGGCAATACAAGATTATCTCTTTATCCCTTGGCAAAGCTGCTAATGCGCTCCCGTCAATAAAGCCAGCAAGGGGCACGAGTACTCCCCCAGGAATTCGAACAATTTCAAATTCATTGGGCTCTCGCACATCGACTAGATAGAAATCCTCGCCCTTATCAAGCTTTGATTTTAGTTCAATAACAGTAATCGCATCTGGCCTAACAGTTGAACAAAACGCTTCGTAATCAGCGAGCAGGCCGAGTTGTGATGGTTTATCTGCGCAAATCACGCACTCTGGATCTTTTGATATTTTAACTAATTCATAACTCATAGATAATGCGTCGTAAACCATCAGAGATCCAATTAGCGATTGGCCAATACCGGTGATGAGTTTTATCGCTTCAGTAGCTTGAATAGATCCGATAGATGCACATAAGACTCCAAGGACTCCCGCTTGGGCGCAGTTGAGTGCCTCTATTAGCGGCTCGGGGTACAGACATCGATAACACGGACCGTATTTAGCCCACACAACACTTGCCTGCCCATCGAAGCGAAGTACCGAACCCCAGATGTAGGGCTTGTTTAATAAGACACAAGCATCATTGATCAAATAGCGGGTAGCAAAATTATCACTTCCATCGATTATTAGATCGTAATCAGAAAAAATCTCCATGGCATTTGAAGTGTCTAAGCGAACTTCATGGATATTAACCTTTATGAGAGGATTGATTTCTACAATTTTAGCTTTAGCGCTTTCGATTTTACTTCTCCCAATATCACTCTGGCCGTGAATGACCTGTCGTGCAAGATTTGACTCATCGACCGTATCGAATTCAACTATCCCAAGTTCTCCCACACCAGCTGCTGCCAAATACATCAATATCGGCGAGCCCAAGCCGCCAGCACCGACACAAACAACTTTGGCATTCTTCAGGCGGATTTGCCCCTCCTGAGCAATTTGTGGAATTACCGTATGCCGGCTGTAACGTCGAGATTCATCGGGGCTAAGTACCGAATTTGAATCTACAAGCGGCGGGATTTTCATAGAACGCTAATTCTGCCGTAGTCACCCCTTTGTCGCTACTTTTTAGGCCTCCAAGTATTGGCACAAAACATATAAAGCCCTCTACGATTGCACTGATGACTACTTCTGACTTAACAAATAAAGCGCGCCTGCCTCGAGACGAGCGCAGGGCACTGTTGCTTTCAGCCGCCCTTGAAGTATTTACTGGTGCTGGCTATCACTCAGCTGCAATGGATGAGATTGCCGACCGCGCAAATGTTAGTAAGCCAGTTTTATATCAACACTTTCCTTCAAAGCTCGAACTTTATTTGGCAGTTCTAGATCTACACATTGATTCTCTGGTCTTTGAAATCCAAAAGGCGATTGCATCTACACCCGATAATGCCAATCGCGTCCATGCAACCGTTGATGCTTACTTTGCATTCATTGAAAAAGAGGGTGA
The DNA here is from genome assembly GCA_009698675.1 of Actinomycetota bacterium. GTDB lineage: Bacteria > Actinomycetota > Actinomycetes > Nanopelagicales > Nanopelagicaceae > Planktophila. The sequence continues at coordinate 47,595 of WLPT01000007.1, read as the reverse complement.
AGCTTTTAGATTGTTATTTGAAAGTGATATGAGTGTCGAACCATCTGTACGTGAGCGTCTAAATCGCATGACATACGACTGCGCCGCTGCCGCTAGCGCCGTTATCTCCATCGACACAGGCCTTCCAAAAGAGGCCTCTATGTTGCTCGGGGTCGGAATGATTGGTTATGCCCAAGTCACTGCTCGCCATTGGTTAGACCGAGACAGCACGCTTACTCGTGAGCAAGCAGTAGAGCTCGTTAACAACCTCATGTGGAGAGGTATTTCTGGTTTTCCACGCAATTAAAGGCCGATAGGATTAACCCTATGAGCATTAAGAAAAATGAAGTCGCCGTAAAATCAGAGGTCCGCATCGCTGTTACTCGCGTTGCTAGCGACATCGTTTTCGAGAGCGCAATGAGTACATCTGATATTAAAAGCGCGGTCACAGAAGCTCTCACTTCTGGTAGTCCACTAACGCTTAGCGATGTGCGAGGCCATGAGATTATCGTTCCGGCAGACAAGATTGGATTCGTTGAAGTTGGCGAATCCGCATCACGTCGCGTCGGCTTCGGCGCTGCATAACGTGTCACTGACTTTCGCCGAACTTCCACTTCGCCCAGAAACCATTGAGGCGTTGCACGCCCATGGCTTCATCGCACCTTTTGCAATTCAAGAGATGGTTTTACCTATTGCTTTGGGCGATGGCGATGTAATTGGCCAAGCTAAAACTGGAACTGGGAAAACACTTGCCTTCGGTATTCCAGTTATCGAACGTGTCATCGCTCCAAATGATCCTGAGTGGAGTGAATTTCCAACGAAGGGGATGCCACAGGTTCTTATCGTCGTCCCGACGCGTGAACTATGCACTCAAGTCACCCGTGACATCGAAGAGTTAGCAAGCAACCGTGGAATTCGCACATTAGCTGTCTACGGTGGCCGTGCATTTGAACCTCAGATTGAAGCCCTTCAGGCGGGAGTCGAGATTGTTGTTGGAACCCCTGGTCGGCTCTTGGATTTATCTCGACAAGGTCAGCTAAAACTAAAAGAGGTCTCTCGCCTTGTTCTTGATGAGGCCGATGAGATGTTAGATCTAGGTTTTTTACCAGATGTTGAAAAGATTTTAGCCAATACGCCCAAGCGCATGCAGACGATGTTGTTTTCGGCGACTATGCCGGGAGACATCATTGCTTTAGCACGCCGCTTTATGAATCAACCGATTCACATTCGCACGCAAGATAGCGAGGATGAGGGCGCAGTTGTTAGTCGAATTGAGCAACATGTTCTGCGCGCACATGCCATGGACAAGATTGAGATGCTTGCACGTATCTTGCAGGCAGATGGACGTGGACCAACGATTGTTTTCTGCCGCACCAAGCGAACCTGCCAAAAGACGGCAGATGACCTAATCGAGCGAGGTTTTAGAGCCGATACGATTCACGGAGATTTAGGTCAAGGCGCACGAGAGAAAGCCCTTGGCGATTTCAAAGCGGGTAAGTCGGATGTTCTTGTAGCTACCGATGTCGCAGCTCGAGGAATCGATATCGAGGGAATTACCCACGTCATTAACTATCAGTGCCCTGAAGATGAGAAGACTTATGTCCATAGAATTGGTCGTACTGCACGCGCCGGTGCCGATGGAATCGCCGTCACCTTCGTGGACTGGGACGAGCTTGCTCGTTGGAAGATGATTAACCAGGTTCTTGAACTCGGCTTAGCCGAGCCAGAAGAGACTTATTCATCCTCACCGCATCTTTTCGAAGTGCTCAATATTCCAACAGGTTCAACTGGACGCATGATTAAAGCCAAGCCAGTCGTACGAGTTGCGAGCAAGAGCGCACCCGCACCGCGCAAAGCGGCTCCACCTAAAGAGAAAACTGAACGTACGCGGACAAGAACGAAGAAGTTTAAAGAAAGTTAAGCGGCAACAAAGATACGAATTGCATTAACCAGCATCTGAACCGCGATTGCTGCAAGAAGCAAGCCCGCTATTCGTGCCACTAAAGTTACTCCAGCCTCTTTAATCACCTTTAAGATTGTGGTTGAAGCCATAAGGACGGCGGCAATTGCAATGTGCACTCCAACTACTGCTGCGACTAATCCGGCGATCATAGGCGTTGTATCAGCGCTCTGAACGAAAATCATTGTCGCAACAATCGCGCCTGGGCCAGCAAGAAGCGGCGTGCCAAGTGGGACTAAGGCGATATTTGCATCTGAGTTCTCGCTCTTTCCGCCGCCAGTTCCGCCAGTTAAAAGATCTAGCGAGATAAGAAGAAGAAGCAATGCGCCTGCAGCCTGCAATGCCGCCATCGAGATATTTAGGTAGCTCAAAATGAATCGGCCAAACAGGGCAAATAAAGTAATAACAGAGAAGGAGACAGCGGCGGCTTTAATGGCAAGCATGCGCCGTTCACGTGGAGCTTTATGGGCAACAAGTGCTAAAAATATCGGTGTTGCACCTGGTGGATCCATAATCACAAAGAGGGTCACAAAGGATTGAATCGCAAATGTCAGCGCACTAATTTGAACTGCTTTCATGCTGTAATCACCCTTCTTTGATCTGCCCGAGACTCTAACTTTTCCCACTGATCAGGTGCGCTTTGATACTCACCTAATGAATTTAGTTTACCGTTGCCATGATAATCGCTTGCACCCGTTACCGCTAAATCCAACTCTTTAGCTATAACTCGCAACATTTGGCGCTCAGCTAGATTGTGGTCGCGATGATCTACTTCTATTCCATTTAAACCTGCATCAGCGAGCTCTTGAAAATTAGAGGCATCCAAAATCTGGCCTCTAAGGGATGCAAATGGGTGCGCGATGACGGCCACTCCCCCTGCAGATCTAATCATCCGAACCGCCTCGACTGGAGTTGGCGCAGCATGCGAGACGTAAAAAACCGAATCATTGTTGAGCATCCCTTGAAAGGCCTCATCACGAGATTTAATTACACCCTTATTTACCAGCGCATCGGCTAAATGCGGTCTGCCTAATGTTGCTCCAGCTGGTCGTGCAGCTTCAACATCATCCATCGAAATATCTATTCCAGCTGCCCTCATTTTTTCTACCATCTTGCGCATTCGTGGTAGTCGTCCATCACGAGTTTCCTCAAGCATCGTCTGCATGTCGTGATGGTTGCCATCAAAGAGCAAGCCCAGCATATGTACGCTGATTCCATCATCAGTTAAGCACGAGATTTCACTTCCAAGGGCAAGCTGAATCTGGCCCCGTACTGATTGCTTGGCCTCTTCCCAACCCGCGGTCGTATCGTGATCGGTAATTCCCAGAACTGTGACACCAAGGGAAATCGCTTTGTTAACGAGTTCACGCGGAGTATCAGTACCGTCGCTCTTATTGGTATGTGTGTGCAAATCAATCATGGCGCAATTACCGCCTGTGAATTTCGAGTACGTGTGACCACCAAAATGCAGCCCGTCAAAATGAGTGCGATTCCAGGAAGGATGCCGAGTGGAGGTTTTTGACCAAGCCACCAGATGGCCAGAACAGAGCTAACGGGAACTTCAAAGAAAATGATTAACGAAACTACTGCGGGTGAAACTCGCTTTAGCGTTGAGTTAAACATTGTATGTCCAAGAATCTGTGCGCCAAAGACTAAACCGATAAGTATCCACCACTCTCGTGCAGTGAAGTGAATTAGCGAGTAACCCGAAAGAAGTGCAATTGGAAGTGCAGTCATTGCACAAATAAAATAGCAGATTGATGTGTACGTAGTTGTTTCAATTGTTCGCTGAGCACGAGATCCAGCCATCATATAAAGCGCCGCAACTGCAGATGAAATTAGTGCGGCAAGGTCACCTAGAAACGCTCGCATCGAAATCTGAAGATCCACTCCGGAAATTAGTAAGACGCCTGAGAAACTTACAAACATTCCCAACCAAGCCTTTGATGGGATATGTCCACCGCTGATTTTGACAAAGATGGCCGCGAATATTGGCTGAAGGGCTACGAGAGCAGTTCCTGCAGCAACTGTTGTCCAACGCATGGCCAGAAAGAATCCAAGAAAGTGAGTTGCCAAGAGAAGACCAGCAATGACCGACCACTTAACTCCATCGCGGTGGATTCGATGTCGAAGTGCAAATGGCAAAGTTACTAAAGAGCCCCCTAGGTTTCGCCAAAAGATAAGGGTCGGAATCGGCATGATACTTAATGCAATTAATGGGCCAGATGTACCCACTCCAAGCATTCCAAGACCCAGGCGAAGGAGATCGGCTCGAGCCGGAATTGCCGTGTGGCTATCTCGGGTGTGGGGCCCATCCTGGAATTGTTCACCGACACTCATGAGAGAAAGGTACCCTTAACCCATGAGCGGCAATCTCCTAAAACGAGTATTTCTTGCCCGTCTTGCAGGCACCGCAGTCTTTGACCCCAATGGTGATCCAGTAGGAAAGGTGCGAGATGCTGTTGCGACCCTTCGCACAAATAATCTACCTCCCCGAATTCTGGGCTTAGTTGTAGAAGTTCCATTGCGACGACGAGTTTTCGTTCCTATTACTCGGGTTACATCCATTGAAAGTGGTGGCGTTGTTATCACTGGACTTTTGAATATGCGCCGCTATGAGACACGATCTGGTGAAGTCCTCGTTCTCGGTGACATGCTCGACCGTTCAATAACTTTGGTTGCATCGAGCGAAGTTGTCATTGTTGAAGATATGGGCATGGAGCAAAACCAAACTGGTGACTGGCTAATTAATCGTGTCCACATCATGCGACCTGGCCGTGGGCTACGTAGAAAAGGTGCTACTTCAACGGTGGCATGGGAGGAAGTAATTGGTTTTGCGCATCCAGAACAGAACCAAGGCGTTACGAATTTATTGCTAACACTTGCTAACCTGCGCGCTGCAGATTTAGCGACGGTTTTACAGGATTTACCTCCAAAACGACGCGTCGAAGTTGCTGGCGCATTAGCCGATGAGCGCCTCGCAGATGTTTTAGAAGAGATGGATGAAGATGATCGAGTCGCCCTTTTAGCAGAACTTGAGGGCGAGCGAGCAGCAGATGTTCTGGGTGAAATGGATCCAGATGATGCCGCCGACTTGCTCCGTGAAATTGGTCAAGAGCGTGCCGAAGCTCTGCTCGAACTCATGGAACCTGATGACGCTGAAGACGTTCTCCGTCTGATGAACTATGAAGATTACTCGGCCGGCGGAATGATGACGACAGAGCCAATCGTAATGAGCGCTGATTATTCAGTTGCCGATGCGTTAGCTGCAGTACGTCAACAAGAGATCTCTCCAGCTTTAGCATCGCAGATTTTTATTGCGCGCCAACCACTTGAAACTCCTACGGGTCGTTTTATTGGCACTGTGCATTATCAACGTTTACTACGTGAGCCACCATCGACATTGCTGGGTTCAATCGTGGATACACACTCACGTGGAGTAAAGCCAGATGCAACTCTGCATGAGGTTTCTTCACACTTGGCCAGTTACAACATGCTTTCTCTGCCAGTTGTCGATGCAAATGATCGCTTATTAGGCGCGATCACAGTTGATGACGTCCTGGACCATTTACTGCCAGAAAACTGGCGCCATGATCATCGCGAGAAATCGCCCGTTGCATATAAGGAGGTGTAGTGATGGCACGTAGCTTTGGATTAGATACACCGCGCGAGACACGACGCTCCCTACGCCCAAATTATGATCCTGAGGTTTTTGGTCAGCTCTCTGAGCGTTTCGCGCGTTTCTTAGGAACGGCCCGATTCTTGGTTTATATGACTGTCTTTGTCTTCACATGGGTGCTCTGGAATTTCGCAGCTCCTAAGAATCTTCGCTTTGACGACTACCCATTCATATTCTTAACGCTCATACTTTCACTGCAAGCATCTTATGCTGCACCTTTAATTTTGCTTGCACAAAATCGACAAGCCGACCGCGACAGAATTCAACTAAATGAAGATCGCGCAAGAAATGAGCGCAGCATCGCCGATGCCGAATACTTGACCCGTGAGATTGCAGCGCTTCGAATCTCATTAGGTGAAGTGGCAACACGCGACTTTGTTCGTGGGGAGCTGGCAGATCTGGCTAAAGAAGTAACTTCAGAGCTACGTCGCAATTCCCAAACGCACACCGAGTAAAGATTTACTTCGCTTAACTAACTTCTCTGCAATTTCTTCGATAGCTCGCGCGCTTTCAGAGTTCGGATCTGAGATAACTACAGGAACTCCCGCATCTCCACCTACACGTAGTTCGACGCTAAAGGCAATTTTCCCGAGTAGTGGTACCTCACCGCCAACTAATTGCGAAAGTCGCTTAGAGGTTTCCTCGCCTCCACCATTTCCAAAGAGTGAGACCAATGCACCGGTTGTTGGGTCCGTGTATTCGGACATATTTTCAACAACTCCAATTACTTTCTGATGAATCTGGTGCGCAATCCGTCCTGCGCGCTCGGCCACTTCGGCGGCGGCAACTTGAGGAGTTGTTACAACGAGAATCTCCGACGTTGGGATTAATTGGCCGAGTGAGATTGCCAGATCTCCAGTTCCTGGCGGTAGATCAATGAGCAGCACATCTAAGTCACCCCAGTAGGCATCTGATAGCAGCTGCTCGAGAACTCGATGAAGGAGCGGACCACGATAAGCCACGGCATCACTGCGCTCAGGTTTAAACATCTCCATTGAAACAGTCTTAACACCAAATGATTCCAAAGGAATAAACATCTGATCGATCGCTGTAGGACGCTGCCCCATAAGACCCATTAATCGTGGAATGGAGTGGCCGTAGACATCGGCATCTAATATTCCAACCCGTAATCCCTTGTTAGCCATAGCAACTGCAAGGTTAACTGTAAGCGATGATTTTCCAACCCCACCTTTGCCCGATGCAATACCTATGACACGAGTGAGTGAATCTGGTTGGGCGAATGGAATAAATTTCTCTCTTCCGTTACGCATGATTTTTTTAACATTATCGCGCTGTGCCTGCGACATTACGCCGAAACTTAAATTAACGCTTTTAACCCCTTCGACAGCTGAAATCGCAGTTGTAATATCCGTGCGCAATCTATCTTGCATTGGACATCCAGAAATAGTTAATAAAATCGCAACTGATACATTGCCATCTACTTCATCAAGATCTTCAACCATTCCAAGATCTGTTATGGAACGGTGAAGTTCAGGATCTTGTACGGCAGTTAATGCATCAGCTAATTGATCAATAAGGCTCATATGAGATCTGGATCAATCCGCGCCTGCGGGCGCTTCGTCTTTGCAACCGGATTATCATCCATAAGATCGGCCAACTGCTTTTTCACAAAGGTCTTTGGGTGCAAATCTGCCGGTTGAAGATTCTCAAAGCCCGGACCGAGATTCTCCTTTAACTCTGCGGTGGCAATTTGCGTTAAGTTGCGCAGTTTTTTTACCAGCTTAGCGGCCTCAACGGCAACTTTCGGTAGACGCTCTGGCCCAACTAAAATCATGGCTAACAACGCTAAGCCCATGAGCTCCCCAGCACCGATATCAAAGAACATGTTTGTAGTCTATCTATATTGACGCGGCTAGTTCTTGGCAGCAACTAAGGTCAAAGTAGCTGTGAACTCTTTAGTTCCACGCATATAGGAGAGGCTGATTCGATCTCCCACTTTCTTAGCGCGCACTGCGACGATAAGGGCCTCGGCATTGATAATCTCACGGTTTTCAAATTTAATAATAATGTCGCCTGGCTTTAATCCAGCGCCTTGGGCAGGGCCACCGACCATGATGCCGCTGGCCGATTTAGCTATAAGGGCACCTAGGCCACTGAAGTTCATATCAAGAGAAACGCCAAGGACTGGATATGTTGCTTTGCCTGTTTTAATAAGCTGATCTGCTGTTGTGCGCGCTTGATTGATTGGGATTGCAAAACCCAAACCGATAGATCCGGTTTGCGATGTTGAGCCAAGAGAGGCGATGGCAGAGTTCACACCGATGACGACTCCAGTTGCATCTACTAATGGACCTCCAGAATTTCCTGGATTAATCGCAGCATCGGTTTGAATCGCATTGATAAATGAGTTATCTGCATTTGAGCCACCTGCAGTTACTGGTCGATTCTTGGCACTTATTATTCCAAGGGTGACAGTACCGGTAAGCCCAAGTGGTGAACCGATTGCAATTACCGGATCTCCGACCTCGACTTTATCGCTGTTACCAAATTGAAGTGCCGATAAGTTTGTTGCACTAATTTTGAGAACGGCCAGGTCGTATGATGAATCACGGCCAATAACAGTGGCATCATAAACATCACCATTATTGAGAGTTACTCGTAAGGTTCCGCCAATTTCTGCAAACGAAGCGATGACATGGTTATTCGTTAAAATATAACCTGCACTATCAATCACAAATCCTGAACCCGTGCCCTCACCATCATTTGTACGTGTGGTGATAGATACCACTGATGGCAAGACTCGTGCAGCAATTCCAGCTACGGAATTTGGTGCTCTTTCAATCGTACTTGAGGATCTAACTAAGTTTGCATGGGGAAATATCGCTCCACCTGTGGCATTAACGCCAAGAAAACCGCCTACACTTCCAGCTAAGAGGGCGACTAAAAAAATACTACCTCGCGAATTTTTCCTTGGCCGAGACGCCTCCCACCAAGGCTGTGCAATCTCTTGTTTTTTATGGCGGGGAAATATCATGGTTTTATTCTGCTATAACTTAGTGGCAACTAACAAACCATCACCGATGGGAATTAAGGTACTCACCCAATGCTCTGTGTCATTTTTAATGATTTTCCCAGCATCGCGAAGTGAAACCGTCTTTGGGTCCCGTTGGGCTGGATCGCACACCTTGGAGCCACCAAAGAAATTATCGATGACAAGGGCACCGCCGCTACGCAAAATGCGATGTGCCTCAGAGATTACATAGGCCAAATCCTGCGGATCGTGTCTTAAAACTACTAAATCGTATGCACGGTCAGTGAGTTTGGATATGACGTCGAGAACTGAATTAGTTATTAGGCGGTATCTAGTTTGGGCAATATCGGCTTCGCCAAAGGCGATCTTTGCAATTCTTGTATGCTCCATTTCGTCATCGATCGATGTCAATGTGCCGCTCGATAACATTCCCTCCAAAAGCCACAAACTGCCAACGCCTGATCCGGTTCCAACCTCTACAACTGACTGCGCAGATAGGGTAAAAGCCAGGTGTCGAAGATATGCGCCTGCTCCAGGAGTTACATCAATAGTGCCGAACTCTAAGCCACGAGCACGTGCTTGAGATTTAAAATGGTCCTCTTGAATAAAGCTCTCGGCATATGAGTGCGGATCGGTTTTCATCACAGGGTCATTATCCACTGAGTTAGCAGACGAACACCAAATCCAGTGCCGCCTTTTGGATTTTCTCCAGCATCAACTTCGCTGCGTCCAGAGCCTGCAATATCTAAATGTAGCCACCGGCGATTACCTGAAAAGCGTTCAAGAAATAATGCCGCCATTACCGAACCTGCAGAGTAGCCTCCTTTAACGGCGGTATGGGTCAAATCTGCAATCTCGCTCTGCAATGCATCCTTATAGTCATCTACTAGAGGCATGCGCCAAACTCGATCTCCTGAATCCGTTCCTGCTTTAATAAATACATCTGCAAGGGCGTCATCGCGCGTATACATCGCAGCAAACTGCCTTCCCAGACTCAACGTTGCAGATCCGGTAAGCGTTGCAATATCCACCAGATAATCCGGATCTAAATTAATATCGGCATAGGCCAGCCCATCTGCAAGAACTAACCGGCCTTCAGCATCGGTATCAATGACCTCAACAGTGGTACCGCCATATTGTTGTATGACATCACTTGGGCGTTGCGCAGAGGCAGAGATTGCATTTTCAGCACACATCATTAATGCAGTAACACGCACGAGCGGTTGCAACTCTTCGAGGGCAGTCAAAGTTGCCAGAACGGCAGCGGCCCCAGCCATGTCAGACTTCATCCCAATCATTAAGTCATAGGGGCGCTTAAGTGAAACCCCTCCAGTATCAAAAGTAATTCCTTTGCCAACCAAGACAACATGGGCAAGTGCGGGCGCTGATTTATTCATCTTCTTGGGCGTATATGTCACCTCAATAAATCGCGGCCCTGGCTTAGGAGATGAATTACCTACTGCGCTAAGTCCACCGAACTCTTTAAGTTCTTTTCCCGCTAAAACCTTTACCTTTAATCCCGTTGACTTGGCGAACTCTTGCGCTTTCGAAGCCATCCACTCAGGATTCTTAATATTAGAAGGCGTATGAACCAGATCACGAGCGCGCGCAATCGCTTTTGAAACAATTTGAGCAGCATCAATTAACTCCTTATCGTCACATGCAACTAGAAACTCTGGAATTCCTGCGGGCCTCTCACTCTTTAAGCTCCATTGATAAGCTCCCATAGTTAATGAGATCGCATGGGCTTTGATGTCATCTTTATTGATTGCACATGCCGTATAGACAGAGACTGCTTTGCCTCGTACTTTTCTTGCAACTGCAGCTGCTGCAAGCCTATGTGAAGATGTTGCGCCATCGCCTATCGCAGTTAAATAGATTCTGTCAGTCTGTGAATTCTTGGCGCTGACTGGAATTTCAAAAATCTCGCCAACTTTCCCCTTCGGCGAGAAGAAAGAAAGTTCATCGAGAAGGTTAATCTCGAAGTGCTTTTCAATATCTTTAATGAGATTACCTGGAGATTTTAAAACAAAAGCATCTTGGCCATCGTTTGCATATGCCAATGCAATTACATCGGCAGATGTCGCCGCTGAGATTTTTACAGGTGCGCTGGCAAGTGTTGATGACATGCGTTAAAGGCTATCGCCTGAGTGCGCTTTACTTCTTAACTAATGAAACAGCCGCATGAAGTGCGGCACTGAGGTTATTTGCTTCCTCCGGATTTAATTCAACGACAAGGCGTCCGCCACCTTCGAGAGGGATTCGCATAACTAGGGAGCGAGCCTCTTTGGTAACCTCCATTGGACCATCACCAGTACGGGGTTTCATGGCTGCCATGTGGGGACTCCTCTAAAGATCTAATGGACAAAAGCAAGAAGATAAGTATCTCGCATTTGGCATAGCTGAGGGAAATCGCCCTTAGAGGCCTAGAAATGCGTGCAATCTCGCCTTTCCACTGGCTATAACTACATCCACGGCACGAACAGGAACCGATAAAAGTTCGGCAATCTCGGCTGGGGGCATGGATCTGAGGTAGTGCAACGTCAAGATAAAGCGCTCCTCTTCTGGCAACGAGGCAATTACCTGCGCCAGAGTCAAAGGTGCTTTCATGGCCCCAAGGTTACTAGTCAATGCTTGCGCCACGGTGGCATATTGGATTTAGCGGAATGTTCGGGCAAATCGAGCCAGTGAAATGCGCACTCCACAATAAATCGCGGGCCAGATGAGTAGATAGACCGGCCGTGGTGCCAAAATCTCTTCAGACCAATCAAATCGAGTATGCGTCTTATCGAGCTCTTTTAACATGAAACGTCCTGAGCCTTTAATAACGGCGCCTGTATGAATCACATCGCATAAGTACGGCGACTTCCACTCTGTAACTTCCATCGTGTCTAAGACTCCAAAGTTTTTAACACCAGTAAAGGCGCTAATCTGCGTACCAACTCCGATATTGATACTGGATGTGACCCATACTTTTGTATTGAGCATCCAACTGCCTTGTTTTTCCCAGTCGACTAATGAATCCCACACTTCTTGAATTGGAGCATCAATTGTTAACGAAATCGCAATGTGGTTACTTCTCACAGCTCACAAGCTTTCAGGGCTTGGCTTACCGTTGTTGTCCATTTAATTAACTCTCGCATTCCAGGTTTAATAAAATTCTCAGTCTCTAGATGAACGACAAGTTCGTGCAATGGATCATAAATTCCAAAGGGATCGAGAATCACGACGGGCTTATTATGAAATTTTAAATAACGGCCAACCCAAATTTCAAAGAACTCTTCTAGCGTTCCAGCACCGCCCGGTAGAGTTATAAATGCATCAGAAATATCTGTAATCAGGGCTTTGCGCTCACCCATGGTTGCAACAACGTGAAGTTCATCATTGTCGTGATCGGCGAATTCAATATCTACTAGTGACTGAGGAATTACCCCTGTTGTCCGCCCCGCCGCCGAACGTGCCCCTTTGGAGACCGCCCCCATCATTGAGATATGTCCTCCGCCAGTCACAAGTTCCCACCCTGCATTTGCAATGCCTTCGCCAAGTTCGTAGGCAAGGTCGACATATTTCGGGTCAATAGTTGGTGATGACGAGCAGAAAACTCCGATGCGCATGCGCTAAAGGATAGGGGTTAGGCTTAGCACATGACGACCATCGCATCGGGCCACGCAATTACAACAATGGCTCATGGAAAACTTCTTGACGCCTGGTTCCCATCTCCAACTCTTGCACCGCTGAACCCACAAATCCCAACTGAGCTCGAAGGTCTCAGCGGTGAAGATCTTCTCCGTGGCGTTACTCGCGAATTGGCACATATAGAAATCAAACTCACCGAGGCGCCTAAATCAGCACTCGATGCCTACCTGCGTCTTCACTTACTTTCACATCGTCTGATTAAGCCACACGGTGCAAATCTTGATGGCGTATTTGCTTTGCTCAACAACGTTGTTTGGACATCGGTTGGTCCTTGCGAAGTGGAGGGCTTTGAAGCCACGCGTGCTCGACTAAAAGCAACCTACGGGCATGTCACGGTTTTTTCTATAGACAAGTTTCCGCGGATGGTTGACTACGTAGTTCCAAGTGGGGTCCGCATCGCAGATGCCGATCGAGTTCGATTGGGTGCCCACCTTGCATCTGGAACGACGATTATGCACGAAGGGTTCGTTAACTTTAATGCAGGAACCTTAGGGGCCTCGATGGTTGAAGGCCGAATTTCTGCAGGAGTTGTTGTTGGAGATGGAAGTGACGTTGGTGGCGGAGCTTCAATCATGGGTACATTGAGTGGCGGCGGCAAAGAAGTAATCTCGATCGGTGAAAAAACCCTTTTAGGCGCCAACTCTGGTTGTGGTATTTCATTGGGCGATAACTGTGTGATTGAAGCTGGTACTTATATAACTGCAGCTTCGAAACTGCGACTTCCAGATGGTGAAATTGTTAAGGCTGCAACTTTAAGTGGAGCCAGCAATCTATTATTTCGTCGCAACTCACTAGATGGCGCCCTCGAAGTTGTTAGCCGAAACGGTACTTGGGGTGGACTTAATTCAATTCTGCACGCTAACTAAATCGAAATAGGCCGAGGGAATCTTAGTTCGACTTCGGAAAGTTTCTCCACGCAAGCTAATTTGAACTCCTGCACTCGAAGTTGCACGAATTATCGCAACGGTTCCACTCTCATTTCTTGAAACTATTTCAAGAGTAAGAACATCCGGCAGCAAGAACGCTGCGGCTACCGACGTCTGAGAGATGCTTTGATCCCATGAAACAAATCGTGGATTTAAGACTGGGTCGAGACTTCCTGGGTCATCGACAATCTGTGTATATGGTTTTTCACTCCCCCATGCATTAGTTGAGCTTTCAGTTTTTCCCCCTGATGATGAGAAAAAATAGGCGGTTATTGGTAAGCCTGCTTGGGTAATCGTCATACCTGCCGTATCTGACACGGCGCTTTTCCAGATTGCGCCGTACTTCTTCTCGCTCTCCTTGGCATAGCCTAAAAACATTTGATCTGAAATCTCGCCATAGAGATCACAATCGCAGGCACTTCGATATATGCCAGCCTTACTTAACGCATAGCTACGTGATGCAATCGCCTGGGCTTGTAGGGCTGCAATTGGCCAGTAGGAAGGCATCTCGCTGACTCCCCACAAGTACTCATCGGAGAGTCGAACCGAGTTAGTGAGCTCCATCCGATAGCCCAACAATAGATCGCGAACGACTTTAACCTGAACTTGCCCATATCGAAATTTCTTTGTTGCACCGCTTTGAGTCACAGCAACTAGCGCATCGATTCCTGGAAGATCGCGTGTTCCACTCCAACGGATTGTAAAACTTCTACCCTTAACTATCGATGTAGTTTTCTTGCCAACACTTACGCTTGGTACAACGCTAGACCCCAAGAGCGATAAGTTTAAGGTTGCCTTTGCCGGCATAACTGCAATTGGTTGAGCATCTACACGATTGCCGATATCCCCACTAAATAACTCGATTACGGCCCCGGTTGTACTAGTTGACATCTTTGCGCTACTTAACAGATGCCCTATATTTACTCGCACTATCTTTGAATCATCTCGCGGCTCGATCGTTACATCTTTATAGAAATATTGAAGAATCTGCGTCGGACTTTCGCCTGCTAGGGCCATGCCACGCGCACCCATTTGTGACATCCCTACACCATGTCCATACCCTGATCCGTGAAAAGAAAAGTTTGCAGGTACATCTTGGGCATTTGCTGCAGACGTGATGGAAGAGAAAAAAATGATTGATATGAGAAGGGGCCTATACATCCTCATCGATGGCTGCGCTCTTCCCGACCTGTAAAAACTCTTGGTAGGCATCAATGACCGCGTTCGGGTCACCGCGTTGAATTAATTTTCCTTGGTGTAACCAGACCACATCATTACAAACATCTCGCAAAGTTGCCATTGCGTGGCTGACTAGAATCAGCGCACGGTCATCGCTGCGCAACTCCTTTAATCGATTGAGTGATTTCTCCTTAAACTTGGCATCGCCTGTGCTTAACGCCTCATCTACAATCAAAATATCCGGGCGCACAGTAGCTGCCACAGAGAAAGCCAATCGAGAGAACATTCCAGAGGAGTACGTACGCATGGGAGAATCAATCGCCTCTCCGAGTTCGGAAAAATCGGCAATCTCTTGGAAATGATTCTCGATCTCTTCGCGGCTCATGCCCGAAGCTAATCCACCTAGAAAGACGTTATCGCGCCCAGACATTGAGGGATTGAATCCAACGCCAAGTGCCAATAAGGTGCTGACACTTCCAAAGACTTCAATACGACCCTGTGTGGGCGGAATAATTCCAGCAATCACACGCATCATTGAAGATTTTCCAGCACCATTTGTGCCAACTACTCCAAGGACTTGGCCATACTCAACATCAAAATTAACGCCATCGAGAGCGCGTATGACACGTGTCTGCTTCCCGCCTCTTCCTAGAGATTTAACACGCGCCTTTAAAGTGGGGCGGCGATCTATGGCAGTTTTATATGTAAGACCTAAACCGCGAACTGATACCGCGATTTCATGAGTCTTATGCGCGTTAGAGGCGGACAGCAAATTCGCGCTCCCTTGATAAAAAGAAATAAGTTCCGACTAAGAAAATCCCGAGCGACCATGCTATAGCGGTGAGCATGTAAGAGGTTTTTGGAGTTTGGCCATGAACTAGCGCCCGAGACCAGCTGTCCAAAATTGGAAAGAGGGGATTGAACTCTTCAAGGGTCAGTACTTTTGGCTTTAAAGTCGATGCTTCATAGAGAATCGGCGAGAGATATAACAGCGTACGAAGTAGGTACGGCAAGAAATTTGCGATATCGCGAAAATAAACATTTATGCATGAGATTGTTATTGATAAACCTAAGGCAAGAAAAATTGTAATGAGGAGAATGGGAATTGCCCAGAGCATCTCCCATGAGAAAGGCAGTCCCATCAGCGTTCGGATAATCAGAAATACAAGAAGTGTGGGTAGAAACTTAACTACTGCAACAACAACTGCTGAAACTGGCAGCATGATTCGCGGAAAGGCGGTGTTAAGAATTAACTTTTGTCCGGCTGTAATTGATCTCACGCCGCCTGAGAGCGAATTAGACACAAGATAGAAGAGAAAAAGAGTCGCGGTTAAGTGGGCATAGCGCGTTGTGTCCGATGTACCGCGAATTATAACGATCAATAAGAAGTAGACACCTGAAAGAAGTAGTGGATTTAAAACCAGCCATAACTGCCCAAAAACTGAGTCAAAGTGCTGCTCGCGCAGTTCCGAGCGCGAGTACTCTGCGATAAATGTTCGTCTAGACCAGAGAGAGTTAAGGTACCGAAACAGTGGTGGCAGACCCGCTTTAAAAGGTTCATATACCTGCAAGGGTGCGCTCACGGTGATAAGACTACCTTACGGCGCGAGCGACTTCGGCGAAGTTAGAAAGCCAAGCCCCCATGACATATGCATAGTCAAAAGGATGATCGGAAGCGATACAACTTCACCTAAAGATTTTCCAATCCTGAACGATGCCATGAGGATAAAGAGTGCATACACAATTGCAGGAATCAAGAAGAATGAAGAAAATATGGCACCCAGAATTATCGAGATCGAGGTTCCAAGCACTGTAAATGGCGGAGCTAGATATCGATAGTTGATAGTTCCTTCATGGCTTCGTGCAACCACACGACGCCAGCGGCCGTATTCAAAATATTGACGTGCGAGCGCATTGATAGTTGCGCGCGGCCGATAGGTAACAACTAAACGGGGATCAAAGTAGACAACACCACCGGCGGCTCGTAAACGAAAATTCAACTCCCAATCTTGCGCACGTGTATATCGCTCATCGAAGCCTCCGACTGCAATGAGCGCCTCTTTTCTAAAGGCACCCAAATACACCGTATCGGAGGGTCCGGCTTGGCCTCCTGTATGAAAACGTGAGGCGCCAACACCGAGGGAGCTTCGCATTGCACGAGCGACGGAGCGTTCAAATAAACTTCGACCCTGCGCAGCCATGACCCCACCTGCATTTACTGCGCCACTCTGACTGAGAATCTCAAAAGCTAAAGTTAAGTAATCGCGTGGAATCTCTGCATGTCCATCTACTCTTACGATGATTGAATACTGTGAACGTTCAATTGCTAGATTCAAACCCGCGGCGGTGCGTCCAGTTGGGTTAGCGACTATGACAACACGGGAATCGCGCAGGGAAATCTCCTTAGCAATTGCCTCTGTTGCATCCTGAGAGGGCCCTACCGCGACAATGACTTCAAGGGAGCCGTGAAAATCCTGAGACAAAATTGCATTAATCGAGTCGACTAAGTGGGCCGCTTCGTTGCGCACTGGGAGAACTACCGATATTTCACGCTTCGGTGAGCCATATAACTCGTTTGCTGATGTCGTCATAACCCCACCACCGTATCGCTGAAGTAGTCTTCGCCTGTGAAAGCGACGCGACCAATTCGGATTATTACCTCACTCTCGGTCGCTATTGTCGCCCTTTCCGCCTTAGCCTGGCTTGGCCTAGATCAAGTCAGTGGCGCCATCAACCGAGTCGATGTTTTTAGCTCCCTGAACAAACGTCCCGATAAACCGACATCGGCGCTGAATTATCTGCTTGTCGGTTCAGATACTCGCGAGGGTCTGACTAAAGCGCAGTCTCAGTTATTGAGAGTTGGAACAACTAAAGCTGCTGCCGGAGCACGGTCAGACACGATGCTTCTTGTGCATATTAGTAAAGCGCGTGATAAAGCGACGATTATTTCTATTCCTCGTGATTCGCTAGTAACAATTCCAGAGCACCAATCTTCTTTATATAAAGATAGAACTGTTGGCGCAGCTAGTGGGAAAATTAACGCCGCATTTGCTTGGGGTGGTGCGCCACTTTTAATCCAAACTATTGAGAATGAAACTGGCGTGCGCATCGACCACTACATCGAAATAGGATTTGCCGGTTTTGCCGGAATGGTCGACTCTCTAGGGGGAATTGAAGTCTGCTCAAAGAAGGACATCAATGATCCAAAGAGCCACTTAGTTATGACCGCCGGAGTTCACACTCTCGATGGCATCGAGGCTTTGAAATATGTACGTACACGCGATTTTGATGGCATGGGTGATTTAGGCCGAATGCAGCGTCAGCAACAGTTCATGAGTGCCGTTCTTCGTAAAGTGACAAGCACAGGCGTACTTCTCAATCCAATTAAATTGGTGAATTTCTTTAACGCTGCAATTGCAACTGTTAAAACCGATTCAGAGTTAAATAGCAGCGACTTGCTTACTCTTGCTAAACAGCTTAAAAACCTTTCAGCCAGCAAAGTCCGAACGCTCACAATTCCTCTAGGTAATGCGAATGCACGAGTTCCAGGGCTTGGCTCGGTAGTAACATGGGATAAAGTTTTAGCACCGGATCTTTTTAATCGGTTACAACAGGATTTACCGCTTGTAGATGAAGTCACCCCTTCTCCCTCTGCCTCATCAAGTGCCTCTGCCACGCCGGTAATGGTTGATAAGTTCAAAACTCGCACCGCAGATGAAAATCCATGCGGAGCGCTAAAGTAAAGCCATGAGCATGAATTTAACTCTCTCTGTAATCGGCTGCGGGTACTTAGGCGCAACGCATGCCGCATGTATGTCTTCTCTTGGATTTAAAGTCGTTGGTGTTGATACAGATCCAGAAAAAGTTGCGATGCTATCTCGCGGGGAGCTTCCCTTCTACGAGCCAGGCCTGGATACGCTATTGGCGCAAGAGGTTAAAACTGGACGATTAACTTTCACAACTGATTTTTCAGCCGTTTCTGATGCCGACATACATTTTGTATGCGTAGGAACACCTCAAAGCAAAGATGGATTAGCAGCAGATTTAAGCTACGTTAAAGCGGCAGTACAAACGATTGCACCATTTTTAAAAGAGGGTTCACTCGTTGTCGGTAAATCAACCGTTCCAGTTGGTACTGCGCAATCACTTCGCGCTGAACTAACTAAAACCGCACCACAGGCAGACCTGGCATGGAATCCTGAGTTTTTGCGTGAAGGCTTTGCCGTTGAAGATACATTGACACCCAACCGACTTGTAGTTGGTGTTGCAAATGATAGAGCTGAAGAAATCCTTAAACAAGTATATGAACCAATTATCGCTCTTGGCACTCCATGGATACGTGCGGATTTACCTACTGCAGAGCTCGTTAAAGTTGCTGCTAACTCATTTTTAGCGACAAAAATATCCTTTATTAACGCCATGGCTGAAGTTTGTGAGGCCGCGGGCGGCGATGTAACGGTACTTGCTAAGGCGATTGGTTATGACCCACGCATTGGAAGCCGTTTCCTTCAGGCTGGTATTGGTTTCGGTGGCGGATGTTTACCTAAAGATATTCGCGCCTTTATGGCGCGCGCGCAAGAACTTGGCGCAAAGCAAGCCCTTGAGTTTTTGCGCGAGATTGATGCCATAAATTTGCGCGCACGCCAGCGCGTTATTGATGTTGTACGTAATGACTTGTCGGAGGATTTAACTCAGTACAAAATCGCAGTTCTAGGCGCAACATTCAAGCCCGACAGTGATGACGTGCGCGACTCTCCTGCACTCGATATTGCCGTTCAACTTCATGCCGCCGGCGCTAATGTCGTGATTCACGATCCAAAGGGAATTGAGCCGGCCCGCCGACGTTTTCCAAATCTCAATTTTGCCGATTCGGCGACTGAGTGCGTAAAAGGCGCCGATTTAATCTTGCACCTTACTGAGTGGAAAGAGTATCGAGATTTAGACCCATCATTAATAGCTCAGTTAGTTAAGAATAAGATTATTATCGATGGCCGTAACGCCCTTGATCGCGAGCTTTGGCGAAGTGCAGGTTGGAAGTTTCACGCACTGGGGCGCACTGATTAACGAGAGCCAGACTATTGACGCCCTCCTTGCTATGAAAGTATGGGCTGTAGTTGGTCTTGGCAATAATCCCGATCGCGCAGCTTTTGGAGTGGCTAAGTTATTGCAAGAAAAAGGTCACACAATAATTCCAGTTTATCCCCGAGCTGAAGTTGTTCATGGAGCAGTGGGATATAAAACGCTCAGTGAAATACCAGAGAAGGTCGATGTTGTTGACTGCTTTGTTAACTCTTCAATGGTTGGAAAGATTGTCGATGAAGCAATCGCCATCGGGGCAAAGGCAGTCTGGCTCCAACTCGATGTTATAGATGATGCAGCAATCACTCGTGCGCAGGAAGCTGGCCTACTTACAGTCATGAACCGCTGCCCAGCAATTGAATACCAAAAACGTTAGCTAAAAACCCGTCTTTTGATTCCGGCGTGATGCTAAGTTCGCGCCTTTTGCTTTAGCTTCGATTTTCATATCGTGCATAGCTTGGCTAACTTTGGCAGAAATTGCCGCATCAGAGATTCCTAACATACGTGCGGCAAGGAGCGCGGCATTTTTGGCATTACCAACTCCCACTGTCGCAACTGGAATACCTGCAGGCATCTGCACAATTGAGAGTAATGAATCCATGCCATCAAGGTTTTTTAATGCCACCGGTACACCGATGACTGGTAATGCAGTTAATGAAGCGACCATTCCAGGTAGATGCGCTGCACCGCCGGCGCCAGCAATGATGACTTTATATCCTTTAGATGCTGCGCTCTGAGCAAACTCCACCATTTCAATCGGCATTCGATGTGCAGAAACAACATCGGCATCGTAAGAAATCCCCAAGAGTTCTAAGGTCTTTGCCGCCTCTTCCATGATGGGCCAATCCGAGTCAGATCCCATGATTATCGCAACATCACTCATTAACTTCTCCGCTCATGTAATCAAGGGCGTGCCGAACCTCGTGGATTAATTCTACGGCGTCATCTCCCAATAGATTCACATGGCCGATCTTGCGACCTGGCCTAACATCTTTCTTGTAATGGTGAAATTTCAGCCGTGGATTGCGCGCCATTAGGTGCAGATAGGGCCTATACATATCAGTCTTAGTCGAACCCAAAATATTTCCCATAACGGCTATCGGCGCCGTCATGGCCGTATCTCCTAAGGGAAGATCCAAGATCGCGCGTAAATGCTGTTCGAATTGGGAAGTGAGCGAGCCTTCAATCGACCAATGGCCTGAGTTATGTGGGCGCATGGCCAGTTCGTTTATAAATAGTTGATCACCTTTAACAAACATCTCAACTGCCATTACACCGACCACGCCGATGTCTTGAGCGATATCTAAGGCCAATCTCTGCGCTTTGGCACTCATCTCTGAATTTAACTGTGGTGCCGGTGTCACCGTCATGGTGCAGATTCCATCAACCTGTATCGTCAAAGTTGGAGCCCACGTGCTGGCCTGGCCATGTGGTGATCGTGCAACCATAACGGCAATTTCATAATCAAACTCCACGAACTCTTCAAGGAGAACTTTTCCAACCTGCTCTATAACCTTAGTTAACTCCTGCGCAGAGTTAACTTTCCATACACCTCGGCCGTCATATCCCCCTGAGATCGCTTTAGCAATTGCCGGGAAAGCACTTGCTTCTGAGGCAGTATTTATAACTTCAGATTTAGGTCCAGGAAATTTACTGAGTCGCTTGCGCATCTCGGCCTTATTTTGCGAAAAAATAAAGGCGGCGGAACTTGGTCGAACAATGACTCCCTGAGCCTCAATACTCTTTATGACACTTAATGGAATAAGTTCATGCTCAAAAGTTACGATGTCACATTTCTTGGCAAATTCAAGGACGGTTTCGACGTTTTCGTAATTGCCTACAACGTGGTTAGCAATTTGTGCCCCACTATCCCTTGAATCCTGCGCAAGTAATAGGAGATTAATACCAAGATCAAGTGCTGGCGCAACACTCATCCGGGCAAGTTGGCCGGCTCCGATTATGCCAACGGTAGGAAAGGAGTTGCTCACTGGATTATCGTAGATGAATAATGTCGCCGGCATGAACATGCACACCTGAATCTAAAACTAACTCACCACTATTTGAAATTGACATTGCGATACCGATGTCACTGCGATCGCCAGGGTATTCAACTCGGACCTCACGGCCGATTGTTGCGCTCAAATCTTGATACTTGGTTTGAATCTCATCGCTCCCAAGCTCCCAGGCGGCAAAGTTAACCTCAAAAATATTTAGAAGCTCACCAAGGAGTTGATTGCGCGTTCGATTGTGGGCGCCTTCAATTGAAAGTGATGTCGCCGTCGGTACTGGTAGCTCGGATGTATTCATTGCAGCATTTATCCCTATGCCTATAACAACTCCATCGCCTACAACTTCTGCAATTAATCCTGAAACCTTTTTTCCATTAATGAGGACATCATTGGGCCATTTAATTTGCGCATCAAAATCCCCAAGTACTTGAGCGACACTTACGCCGGCTATCAAGGGCAGCCATCCCCAATCATCACGGCTGCGTTTTGGTTGAATATATAGAGAAAAAAGAAGTGCAGTACCTGGTGCCGCTTCAAAACTTCGAGCTAATCGGCCACGACCTGCACTTTGAAATTCGGCAGCAATCACGTCGCCACTTTTGCCTTTACCTTGCTCAACTAATGCAACGAGATCGCTTTGTGTTGATGCCGTGACTTCAACCACGCTTACTCGCCAGTACGCCGTCACGATGGTGTTGATATGTGAACTATCGAGTGCCGCACTTAGCATTTCCATGTCCACGCCTAGTACCGTAGGGGTATGAGCCGTGATCTGCATACAACTGCCGGGAAAATCGAAGATTTACGCGCACGTGTCGAAGAGGCAGTCCATGCCGGTTCGGCGCGCGCGGTAGAAAAGCAACATGCCAAGGGTAAGCACACTGCGCGCGAGCGCATTGAGATGCTCGTCGATCAAGACTCCTTTACTGAGATAGATGAGTTTGCTCGCCATCGATCGACCCAGTTTGGCATGGAGCACAACCGTCCATATGGCGATGGTGTTGTAATTGGAACGGCAACCGTCGATGGTCGACCTATCGCGTTGTACTCACAGGACTTTACAATTATGGGTGGCTCACTCGGTGAAGTGCACGCCGAGAAAATCGTCAAGATTGCAGCTTTTGCACTTAAAAGTGGAATTCCTCTTGTCGGGATCAATGACTCTGGTGGCGCACGAATTCAAGAGGGCGTTGCCTCCCTATCTGGCTACGGGAAAATCTTTCGTTTAAATACTCGCTCGTCAGGCGTGATCCCTCAAATTTCATTGATCCTAGGTCCATGTGCAGGTGGCTCTGCGTACTCACCTGCACTAACCGACTTTACTGTTATGGTCAATGAGACTTCGCACATGTTCATTACTGGGCCTGATGTAATTAAAACTGTTACAGGTGAAGAAGTAGATATGGAGGAGCTTGGTGGTGCCCGTACTCATAACACACGCACCGGCAACTCACATTACTTAGCCGAGAACGAAGCCGATGCAATCGACTACGTCAAAGCGCTGTTGTCATATCTGCCTTCAAATAATATGGATAGCGCGCCTCATCTTCCACCAACTGAATCTTTAGATACGAAACCTTCAGATACCGCCCTTGATACGTTAATTCCAGATAATACGAATCAGCCATATGACATGAAGGTCTTGATTCAAGCCCTTGTCGATGAGGGAGAATTCCTAGAAGTTCATGCACTATATGCGCCAAATATTGTTGTTGGCTTTGCTCGCATTGAGGGTGAATCGATTGGAATAATCGCTAATCAGCCATCCCAATTAGCTGGAACTTTGGATATTAATTCAAGTGAAAAAGCTGCACGTTTCTTGCGATTCTGCGATGCTTTCAATATCCCAATTCTTACATTAGTTGATGTGCCGGGATTCTTACCGGGCACTGAACAGGAGTGGGATGGAATTATCCGCCGTGGAGCAAAGCTGCTGTATGCATATGCCGAAGCTTCGGTTCCGCTCGTTACATTAATAACTCGCAAAGCCTATGGCGGTGCATTTATCGTTATGGGTTCAAAATACCTAGGAAGTGACATTAACTTTGCATGGCCAACGGCGGAAATCGCTGTTATGGGTGCACAAGGTGCTGTAAATATTCTCTACCGTAAGGATCTTGCCGAAGCTGCAGATCCGGTCAGTAAGCGCACCGAATTAGTAAATGACTACAACGAATCACTAGCAAATCCATATTTGGCCGCCGAACGAGGAACTATAGATACAGTCATTGAACCTAACCAATCACGTGCATACATCACTAAGGCCTTTAGGACGCTAAGAACCAAGCGCGATACTTTGCCAGCCCGCAAGCATGGAAATATTCCACTGTAATGAATTTTATTATTACAAAGGGTCAGCCAACGGCGCAGGAGCTTGTTGCGATTAATGCGGCTATGGCTCAACACAAACGTGAAGAACTAGAGCCTGTGATACGTCGCAGCGCTTTTGGACTTCCACAATTGCGCAAACCTTTTAACAACAACTTTCGCTTCGGCGCTAGATCGAACTGAGTTCTCATGCCAATGATAGTCCTTGCTTCCGCGTCGGCTTCGCGTAGACGCCTACTGGAATCTGCGGGTTTGTCACCGATAATCATGATTAGCCATGTAGACGAAGAGACAGATTTTTTTAATTCGCTTCTTCCTGCAGACATGGTTATCGCTCTGGCAATTACTAAAGCTCACACTATCCGTGAACAGATAGATTTCCCTGCGATCATCATTGGCTGTGATTCAACCTTTGAATTTGAAGGACTCTCACTTGGTAAACCAGGTACTCCAGAGGTTGCTTTTGAGCGCGCTAAAAGAGTTCAAGGAAATTCAGGATTGCTTCATACAGGGCACTGCATTATTGATACAACAAAGGATCGCGAGATTTCGAGTATCGTTACAACGAAAGTTACTTTTGATGAAATGAGTGATGAGGAGATCCACGATTACGTCGCAAGTGGAGAGCCCCTGCATGTCGCCGGCGGCTTCACGCTTGATGGATTTAGCTCCCCCTTCATCCCTTTAATTGAGGGTGATTACACCAATGTTGTGGGTATTTCGATGCCATTTATCCGAAAGGCCTTTGCACAGCTTGGATATTCATGGCCAGAGGTTAAGGTGATGCAATGAAACGCGTACTAATAGCAAACCGTGGTGAAATTGCCGTCCGCGTAATACGTGCCTGTAAAGACCATGGTCTCGAGAGCGTTGCTGTTTATTCGGATGAAGACCGTGCCTCTATCCATGCGGGTATGGCCGACGCGGCATATTCACTCACGGGTACGACTGCTACACAAACCTATTTGAATATTGAAAAGCTAATTGCCGTAGCCCTTGAGTCCGGTGCCGACGCCGTTCATCCTGGCTATGGCTTTTTGTCTGAGAATGCCAACTTTGCAGAAGCGGTAATCAATGCCGGTTTAATTTGGATTGGACCACCACCTAGTGCAATTCGCGCCTTAGGAGACAAGGTTTCTGCTCGAAAGATTGCAGCCAAGGCGGGTGCACCATTAGTTGCAGGTACCAAAGATCCAGTTGCAGGTCATGAAGAGATCACGGCCTTCGCACAAGAACATGGTCTGCCTGTAGCAATCAAGGCCGCACATGGCGGCGGCGGACGTGGATTAAAAGTAGCTCACACAATGGAGGAAATCCCCGAGCTATTTGCCTCAGCCGTGCGTGAAGCCATCAGTGGCTTTGGTCGCGGAGAATGCTTTGTCGAGCGCTACTTAGAAAAGCCGCGCCACGTTGAAACGCAGGTTTTAGTAGATCAATTTGGCCATGCAGTTGTTGTTAGTACTCGCGACTGTTCATTACAACGCCGTCATCAAAAACTTGTGGAAGAGGCTCCGGCTCCATTCTTAACCGATGCTCAAAACGATGAGTTATACCGTTCAAGCAAGGCAATTATGAAAGAGGCGGGATATATCGGCGCAGGAACCTGCGAATTCCTGATTGGTCTAGATGGCACGATTTCATTTCTTGAAGTAAATACAAGACTTCAAGTTGAGCACCCTGTAAGTGAAGAAATTACTGGTATAGATTTAGTGCGCGAGCAGTTTCGAATTGCAATGGGTGAAGCGCTGGGATTTGATGATCCAGTTATTCGTGGCCACTCGATTGAATTTAGAATCAATGGCGAGGATCCAGGGCGTTCATTTCTGCCAGCACCTGGTCATATAAGGCAGTGGATACTTCCAACTGGCCCGGGTGTGCGTGTGGATGCTGGCTTCAAAAATGGCGACACTATAGGCGGCAACTTTGATTCACTTCTTGCTAAATTGATCGTGACTGGTGCAACGCGAGAGCAGGCGATCGAACGTGCACGTCGAGCGCTAGCAGAATTCACAATCGACGGTTTAGCAACGGCTCTGCCCTTTCACCGTGCCATTGTTGAAGATCCTGCATTCACTGAGAGTTTCAAGGTTTACACGAGCTACATTGAGAATGAGTTTGTAAATACTATTCCTGTATACACCGCGACTGCCCAACCACTTGAGAGCCACATGGCACCTGAGCATTTGATAACTGAAGTAAACGGGAAGCGCTTCGAAATACTGGTTCATGCACCAAAGCCTTTAGTTAAACGCCACCGAGCTAAGGCAAGTATGACGGGCGGATCTAACAGCACTGGGTTGACCAGTCCTATGCAGGGAACCGTTGTTAAAATCGCCGTAGAAGAGGGCGCAGCCGTTGAAGTTGGAGATTTAATCATTGTTCTTGAAGCGATGAAGATGGAGCAGCCACTTATGGCGCACAAAGCTGGGGTTATCTCAAACCTCACAGCAGTCATCGGTGCCACGGTTTCTAGTGGAACCACACTCTGTGACATTATTGACGCATGACATCGAGCGAACTTCTATATAGCGATCCACTTGCTGCGGCAGAGGCTGCGGCACAGGAAATCATCGAACGCACTGGAGCTGCATCTCATGATGTTGCCCTCGTGATGGGATCTGGTTGGGTCAGTGCCGTCGATGCCCTAGGCGCACCTGAATATGAATGTAATGCCGAGGATTTAACGGGTTTTTTGCCTCCGACCGTTGAAGGTCATTCTGGCAAGGTCCGTTCATACATCGTCCAAGCCGATGGAAAATCCTTACGCGCACTTGTATTCCTAGGCCGCACGCATCTCTATGAAGGTAAAGGTGTTGAACCGGTAGTTCATAGCGTGCGCACTGCAGTTAAAGCTGGATGTAAAGTTGTAATTTTGACTAATGCATGTGGTGCAATAAATACAAAATTCAATGTTGGACAGCCTGTTTTGATTCGCGATCACATCTCATTGACGGCAGTCTCACCATTGTCTGGTGCAACATTTGTTGATCTGACCGATCTCTACAGTAAGCGAATCCGCGAGATCGTAAAACAGGAGGATTCAACCCTCGATGAAGGCGTCTATGTGCACTGGCGCGGGCCAACGTATGAAACTCCTGCTGAGATTCACATGATGCGCACGATGGGTGGAGATTTAGTTGGTATGTCTACGGTTCCTGAAGCAATCGCAGCACATGCACTTGGCGCAGAAGTTTTGGGAATCTCACTCGTAACCAATGCAGCTGCTGGCGTTACTGGCGAAAAACTGAATCACGAAGAGGTTATTGCCGCAGGAAAAGCTGCAGCCAATCGCATGGGGGCACTCCTCAAAGGCGTAATCCCAAAGTTATTCTAAGAACATGGAGCTACGGGCAGAAGTAGAGGCGTGGATTAGTGATGATCCAGATCCAGTTACTGCAGCCCAATTACAAAGTTGGCTCGATACAAATAATGAAATAGAACTACGAACCTCATTTTCAGGCTTTCTAGCATTTGGCACGGCGGGTCTACGAGGACCAGTGCGCCCTGGTCCATCGGGCATGAATCGCGCAGTGGTTGGGCGCACCGCCGCGGCAATTGCGGCATATATGAAGGAGCGAGATTTAACATCAGTTGTTATCGGGCGCGATGCACGCCATGGATCTGAAGCCTTCACACGTGAAAGCGCCGAGATCTTGAGTGGGGCGGGAATGCTTGTCCATGTTCTGCCTCGCCCTCTGCCAACTCCAGTCTTAGCTTTTGCAACCAATGAACTTCAATGCGATGTTGGAATCATGGTCACCGCAAGCCATAATCCCCCACAAGATAATGGCTACAAAGTCTATTTAGGTGGCACCGTCGATGGAATTCACTATCGCGGATCACAAATAGTTTCTCCGACCGATGAATCAATTGCCGCACATATTGAGGCGATAACTCAACTTGCAAACTACCCTCGTGGTCAGAACTGGAGCATTGTTCATGAAGAGATTATTAATAAATATGTAAAAACTACGGCCGCGATTGCTAAACGGCCAGGTAGTTTAAAGATCGTCTATACAGCGATGCATGGAGTTGGCACTGAGACTCTCCTGCGCGTCTTTCATGCCGCGGGTTTTACCTCGCCAATTTTGGTCGATTCTCAGACACAGCCCGATCCTGATTTTCCGACCGTTGCATTTCCTAATCCTGAAGAGCCTGGGGCTATCGATTTGGCGCTTGAGACTGCGCGGGCATTTGATGCAGATTTAGTTATCGCAAATGATCCCGATGCCGATAGGTGTGCAGCTGCCGTTAAAGATAGTGCAACTGGATGGCGAATGTTACGCGGTGACGAGTTAGGCGCTATTTTCGGCGAAATAATCGCCCGTAACTCAAGTAAAGGAATTCTCGCAAATTCAATTGTCTCATCTACGATTCTGAGCAAGATTGCCGCCCATTACAATTTAGAGTTTAAGCAAACGCTCACTGGATTTAAGTGGCTGGCAAAGATTGATGGACTTACCTTTGGATATGAAGAGGCAATTGGTTATGCAGTTGATGCAATCACAGTCAATGATAAAGATGGAATCTCTGCCGCAATTAAACTGGCTCAAATCGCTACCGATCTGGCAGTTGAAAATAAAACTCTATTGAATTTACTTGATGAGATTTGGGCCCGTCACGGTTTTCATGCAACTGAGCAGATTTCAATCCGATTAACCGATGTATCTCAAGTTCACCAGATCATGGGCCGGCTGAGGAAGAATCAACCAGTTGAGATTGCAGGTCATGTCGTTACATCTATCGATGATTTATCTACCCCTGCCGATGGTTTGCCACCTACCGATGGTTTGCGCATCTGGCTCGATGGCACAATTCGAATCATTATTCGACCAAGCGGGACCGAAGCAAAGATGAAGTGTTACATTGAGGTTATTGAAAAAGATTCGGCGCACGCACAAATCATTCTCGACCAATTACGAGCACCATTGAAGGAACTACTATCGTGAGTTTTTACGGCTTGGTTGATGGCTCTGACTCCTCCCTCAGGAAGTATCTCGGAGCTCTCTCTGGCGTAGATCAAGTCGGCGCAGATGCACGCGCTGCAATGCTGGCAACGCGAAGTATTAAAACCAGTTCAAAGCGGTGGGCGATAGATACCGCAATTTCTATGGTGGATTTAACAACCCTGGAAGGTGCCGATACACCGGGGAAAGTTCAGGCGCTCTGCACTAAGGCCGTTCGTCCAGATCCAACTAACTCATCAGTGCCAAGCGTTGGTGCAGTCTGTGTCTATAACGACATGGTTGCAGTTGCGCGCAAGCACTTAGATTTAGTCGGTGGAGCCCATGTGGGCCTAGCTGCAGTTTCAACGGCCTTTCCATCTGGTCGTGCATCTATGCCAGTGAAAATTCAAGATACACAAGATGCCCTCGATGCCGGAGCATCTGAGATTGATATGGTCATTGATCGTGGAGCTTTTTTAAGCGGCAATTACATTGATGTCTTCAACGAGATTGTGCAGATTCGAGAGCTATGTGGAACCAAGGCCCACCTAAAAGTTATCTTTGAAACCGGCGAGCTAACAACATATGACAATGTGCGAAAGGCCTCCTTTCTGGCCATGGCCGCAGGCGCCGATTTTATTAAGACTTCAACGGGCAAGATTGCCCCTGCTGCGACGCCGCCAGTGGTCCTAGTAATGCTTGAAGCGGTGCGTGATTTCTACCAAATGACACAGACACGGATCGGTGTTAAACCGGCAGGTGGAATCAGAAATACCAAAGATGCAATAAAGCAGTTAGTTCTAGTTAATGAGACCGCTGGCCCAGAATGGCTCACGCCGTCCCTCTTTCGAATCGGTGCCAGCGCCTTACTCAATGATTTATTAATGCAACGCATGAAAATGGATGATGGCTACTACGCTAGCCCTGCCTACGTAACGATCGATTAATGGAGACCCAAGTGAGCTTTGAATACGCACCAGCACCCGAATCGCGCTCCGTTGTCTCTATTAAACCTAAATATGGCCACTTCATCGGCGGCAAATTCGTCGCAGGTAGCAAGCACTTCCCAACCATAAACCCAGCTACTGAAGAGGTTTTAAGTCAGATCGCTCTGGCCGGTAAGGCCGATGTTGATGCGGCAGTAAAAGCTGCACGTAAGGCTTACACAACAACGTGGTCGAAAATGAGCGGTAAAGAGCGCGGGAAGTACTTATTTCGCATCGCCCGCATTATGCAAGAGCGTGCGCGCGAGTTTGCTGTCCTTGAAACTTTAGATAATGGAAAGCCAATCCGTGAATCACGCGACGTCGACGTTCCATTAGCTGCGGCGCATTTTTTCTATCACGCAGGCTGGGCCGATAAATTAGAGTTCGCAGGTCTTGGAACTTCAACTAAGCCACATGGTGTTGCAGGTCAGATTATTCCCTGGAACTTTCCATTATTGATGCTGGCATGGAAGGTTGCACCTGCTCTTGCCGCAGGCAACACAGTTGTTCTCAAGCCTGCCGAAAGTACATCTCTTACCGCGCTTCTATTTGCTGAAGTCTGCCAACAGGCCGAGCTCCCTGCGGGTGTGGTAAATATCGTTACTGGTGATGGGTCAACGGGTGCATTAATTGTTAATCACCCTGGCATCGACAAGATTGCATTTACGGGATCTACTGAAGTGGGCAAGATAATCGCCCGTGCTGTTGCGCCGACACAAAAGAGCGTAACGCTCGAACTCGGCGGCAAAGCTGCCAACATCATCTTTGAGGATGCTGCAATTGACGAGGCGATTGAAGGAATCGTCAATGGAATCTTCTTTAATCAAGGCCATGTCTGTTGTGCCGGCTCCCGACTAATCCTGCAAGAGAGCGTTGCCGATGAAGTTCTAGAAAAACTTAAAAAGCGTATGGCTCAGATTCGTGTTGGTGATCCGATGGATAAAAACACTGATTTAGGCGCCATCAATAGCAAAGAGCAGCTCCTAAAGATCCGTGAACTTTCGGCAACTGGTGATTCTGAAGGCGCCGAACGGTGGAGCGCGCCATGTGATTTACCGAAAAAGGGTTTCTGGTTTCCCCCAACAATCTTTACTGGCGTCACACAATCTCACCGCATCGCGCGCGAAGAGATCTTTGGGCCAGTTCTCTCAGTCCTTACCTTTAGAACTCCTCAAGAGGCCATAGATAAGGCTAATAACACGCCTTTTGGTCTCTCTGCCGGAATCTGGAGCGAGAAAGGCTCGCGTATTTTATGGGCGAGCCAGCAACTTCGCGCAGGAGTTATCTGGGCAAATACATTTAACAAATTTGATCCAACATCACCTTTTGGTGGCTACAAAGAGTCTGGCTGGGGTCGCGAAGGTGGACGACATGGCTTAAGTGCATATTTGAAGGGGGTCGGCCATGAGTAACCGTATCGATGTCAAGAAGACATACAAACTATTTATTAATGGTGCATTTCCACGAACTGAATCTGGCCGTACCTATGAGATTAAAAATGCAAAGGGAACCTTCATAGCAAACCCGTGCTTGGCATCTCGAAAAGATTTGAAGGATGCAGTTGTTGCAGCACGAGCGGCACAATCTGGTTGGAATAAGGCTTCGGCATATAACAAGGGCCAGATTCTCTATCGCATCGCTGAAATGCTAGAGGGACGTCGTGCACAGTTTGTAGATGAGATCATCACGGTAACGGGTGTGACAAAGGTAAAGGCTGAAAAGGAAGTAACAGATTCGGTAGATCGTCTTGTTTGGTATGCGGGTTGGAGCGATAAGCTCTCATCACTATCAGGTGCACTCAATCCTGTCGCTGGTCCTTACTACAACTTCACCGTGCCAGAGAGCATGGGCGTCATTGCTGCGATTGCACCTGAGTCTCCGTCATTGCTTGGGCTTATAGATGCGATAGCACCAATTATTGTTGGCGGTAATACTGTGATTGTTTTAGCAAGTACTAAGGCCCCACTTTCTGCAATGAGTTTTGCAGAAGTAATTGCCACAAGTGATGTACCTGCCGGTGTTATTAATATATTGACGGGCAAAAAAGATGAGATTGCGCCATGGATGGCATCTCATATGGATATCGATGGCTTTGATATTTCAGGCCTTGCCGCTAAATCACATGGCGCAGTTCGCATTGCAGGGGCTGAAAATCTCAAGCGAATCTACAGTTTTAAATCCGCCGATCCTGGTCGCATTTTGGCATTCTTAGAAAACAAGACTGTCTGGCATCCAATAGGGCTTTAAAAGCGGCCCTTTTCAATGGTTTTAAGCCATAACTGGCGCACGCCTTCAACATCTAGATCCATCACAACTCGCACTTTCGCCGAATCTTCTAGGCCTAGAGGTTCTAGATCTTTAAGAAATGCATCGCGACGATCGCAGATAGTTTGACCTCGTGCTGGGCCAGATGATGTATCCACAACGACATCGAACATTTCGGTAGTAAATAGTTCAGGGTGAATCGCCGCTGCGACAGCACCGAAATCACCCAACGTGATTGGGGAGATATGCAAACGTTCGATGAATGCCTCAATGAGGGAGCCGGCAAACTGCGCAGCGGGTGCCGTAGAGTTTTTTAAGACAATCGCCTCTTCGCTGGTAATGCCAGGGCGCATAAAGACATCAAGTCCATACATTGTTATCGGAACTCCGCTTTGAAAGACAATCGCTGCCGCCTCAGGATCATGCCAAACATTAAATTCTGCTGCAGCCGTTGCATTACCTGCCGATGCCGAGCCACCCATCAATACAATTCGGTGAATCTTTTTGGCGCTCTCAGGAAATGCACGCAAAAAGAGCGCTATGTTTGTAAGCGGTGCAACGGGGACTAAAGTCACTGGATCTTTAGAACCTTCAATTAGATCGCGAAGTAATTCAACGGCTGAACGAGGGTCAACTTTTCTAGTCGAAGGTGCAATTCCAAGATCACCCATTCCATCGGCGCCATGTACATACTCGGCATACTGAGAAACGCCTAGCAATGGTCGTACAGCTCCTCGAGCTACTGGAATATCTCCGGCACCTGCTGCATCTAAAACTTTCAATGTATTTGCAACGACTTGATCAACATTAGTGTTGCCATCAACGCAGGTAATACCCAAGAGGTTAATATCAGGATGTAGGGCGGCAAAGAGAACTGCAAAGGCATCATCGACACCTGTATCGACATCGAGAATCATTGAAGTTTTATTCATAACGGGTAGCCTAGCGCTATGAGTAAAGCAGTTGTCGCAGTCGTTGGAAGTGCCATGATGGATTTAACGGCTTATGCGGCCGTTTTACCAGGGCCTGGACAGACTCTCATCGGCGATCTCTTTACCACTGGATTTGGTGGAAAAGGGGCCAACCAGGCTGTTATCGCCGCCCATTGCGGCGCCGAAGTTCACTTCATTGGCGCTTTAGGTCGAGATCTATTTGGTGATTCAATTGCTCAAAATTTCTCAACGTTAGGTATTCATTCTCAGTCTGTGGAGCGATCGGAATCTGCAACTGGCGTAGCCCACATCTGGGTAGATGGAGCGGGCGAGAATAGAATCATTATTATCCCTGGAGCCAATCATGAAATTGAGAGCTCAAGAGCAGTGGTTGCAATCAATAGCATTGAGAATCTCTCTGTTGTAATCGCCCAATGTGAAATCAAACAAGAAGTCACGCTTGCAGCCTTCATCGCCGCTAAAGCTCGCGGCTGCATAACTATTTTAAACCCGGCACCGTATCAACTGCTTTCCCAGGATTTACTGGAACTATGCGACTGGATTATTCCCAATGAAACTGAGTTCGCTGCCATTCATGGGGAGCTTCCAACTAGCGATGAAATTCTAAAGACTTTTAGGCCCGGCAAGAATTCAGTAGTTACTCTTGGCGCTCTCGGTGCTGTTTTAATCAATGCCGACGGTTCCATCAATCGAGTATCGGCGCCAATTGTCACTGCAGTTGATACGACTGGTGCTGGAGATGCCTTTGTTGGAACATTTGCATATGGCTTAGCCTCTGGAATGAAACCAATCGAAGCGGTCGCACTTGGAATCACAGTTGCATCCCTGAGTGTTACAAAAAAAGGCGCTCAATCCTCTTATCCAACTCAAACAGAAATCTCTACACTCTCATAACCACGTAGGACAAAAGTTGGGCGGCGCACTGGCTCGTTTGCGAGTGACATATGTGGATATTTTTCCCAGAGGGCAGGTAGCGAGACACCCATTTCTAAGCGGGCAAGCGGTGCACCTAAACAAAAATGAATTCCGGCGCCAAAGCCGATATGCGGATTTGGATCTCGAGTCAGATCCATCTCATCGGCATTCTCAAAAACCGAGCTATCTCTATTGGCGGCACCAATGAGTGAAGCAATCTTTTGACCCTCTGAGATTGCGACACCCCCGAGCTCGGTATCTTTCGTAGCTGTACGCTCAAATAACTGCAGTGGGGCATCAAATCGCATGAACTCCTCTAGCGCCGTTTCCGTGAGACCTCGTGGATCATTTCGAAGAAGCGCGCTTTGATCTGGGCGACGCAAAACTTCAACCATCCCATTTCCAAAGGCATTCACACTTGCCTCATGCCCGGCATTAAGGAGCAGAACAGCGGTGGCGACAAGTTCGTGCATATTGAGCTTCTCGCCATTTTCTTCGACCATTGCTAAATCAGAAATTAAGTCACTACCTGGGTTCTTTTTCCGTTCCTCCGCCAAAGCCCGCACATAATCTGCGAACTCACCTGCAGCAGCCTTCGCTTCACTTTGATACGCAAGAGATGGATTTACTTCATACATTTTCACAATCGCTTGTGACCACGGGCGCAGCAGATGCTCTTCAGACTCTGGAAACCCCAATAGGTCAGCGATGATTCTAACTGGGAGAGGTTCTGCATAATCTGCGATCAGGTCGAAGTTTTCCCCGGACTTAACTTTCACATCGATTGCATCTAGAAGTTCAGAGGTGATTCGCTCGATTGCAGGTCGCATCCCCTCAATCTTATTTCGGTTAAAGGCTTTAGCGACCAAGGCCCGTAGACGCGTATGTTTTGGTGGCTCGCTATCTAAAATAGAATCTGAGTGAAGCCAATTGAAAGTCTCCCATTCAAATTCTGGTTTCTTATCGATAAAGATTCGTCCCAGTGATTTGTTGCGAAAGACATCGTTGGCATCACCATGGCAAGCGGCTAAAAAGATTCCTAAGCCCTCATGCCAGACTGGCTTGCCGAAGCTGCGTAACTCTTGTAATCCGGCATATGGATCTGCAATAAATGCCGGATCATTAAAATCGAGCATTACTCCGCTGATATTTTCTGATACCCGGGCTTAATCGTTCCTTCAATAATTTTAAGGCGATCAGGATAAGGAATAAATGCGCTCTTCATTGCATTAATTGTTACGCGTTGAAGCTCTGTGAAGTCCCAACCAAAGGCCTTGACCGCCTCGCTCATTTCAAATGACATTGATGTCTGACTCATAAGTCGGTTGTCGGTATTAAGGGTTACGCGAAAACGCAGCTTTGCTAAGACTCCAATAGGGTGCTCGGCATAGCTTTTAGCCGCTCCTGTTTGAAGGTTAGATGTCGGGCAGAGCTCAAGTGGAATTCGGCGATCTCGAACATAGGATGCAAGCTGACCCAAAACCGGCTCTGGCCCGGAGAAGTCAATGTCATCGATAATACGCACGCCATGTCCCAGACGTTCTGCTCCACATAACTGAATCGCCTCCCAAATCGATGGCAGACCATAGGCCTCACCTGCGTGAATCGTAAAGTGCGCATCTTCCTTGCGCAGGTAATCAAAGGTCTCCTTTTGATCACTGGGTGGAAAACCATCTTCAGGGCCTGCAATATCAAAACCGACAACACCTTTATGGCGATACTTAACTACGAGCTCGGCAACTTCTTGTGAACGCTTGTTCTGTCGCATTCCACAGAGAAGTGAGTACACGGCAATCTCATGGCCTTCAGCCTTCGCCTCTGCCATTCCCTGCTTATAACCTTCAAGAGTTGCCTCTACTACATCGGCCATCGTGAGGCCTTTTTCAGTAAATAGTTCGGGGGCGCCGCGGACTTCAGCATAGACAACACCATCGCGCGCAAGATCGAGTGCGCACTCGCGAGCAACGCGGATAATATCTTCGCGACGTTGCATGACGGCGATAGTGTGAGAAAAAGTCTCTAGGTATCTAACCAATGAACCTGAATCACAGGATTCGCGAAACCATGTTGCTAGTTCGTCGGCATCATGAGTAGGCAATAACGTATAGCCAATCTCGGCAGCGATATCAATGATCGTCTGTGGGCGCAATCCGCCATCTAAGTGATCGTGCAGAAGCACTTTTGGTACGCGCTTGATCTGTGCGGCAGTTGGCTTAT
Source organism: Actinomycetota bacterium (assembly GCA_009698675.1). Lineage (GTDB taxonomy): Bacteria > Actinomycetota > Actinomycetes > Nanopelagicales > Nanopelagicaceae > Planktophila. The sequence goes on along the minus strand of WLPT01000007.1, from coordinate 11,486 downwards.
GTGTAAGGCTCACTTCAATGCTCTCAATCAGTAATTCGTTCAACTACAAGTGGCAATCTATCTATTTTCCCATTCTTTGCTAAATCACCAATGACTACAGAGTCGTTAAGTGATTCTTGGGCACGGGCAAAAGCTGCAGGTGTATCGGTATGCAAAGTAAATAGAGGCGCTCCCTGCTTGACGGTATCCCCTGGTTTGGCGTGAATTTCAATGCCAGCACCAGCCTGTACAGCCTCGCCCTGGCGCGATCGTCCAGCACCTAAACGCCACGCAGCTAGGCCAACTTTCATCGCATCCATACTCAAAAGCGTTCCAGAGGATTCTGCGGTAATAGTTAAATTCTCCTTTGCAACTGGAAGCTTTGCATCGGGATCACCATCTTGTGCGCTAATCATTCGGCGCCACACATCCATTGCTTTGCCATTTTTTAGCGCATCAGCTGGATCAATATTGGTGATGCCAACAATTTCTAACATTTCACGGGCAAGTAGAACAGTTAAATCAACAATATCTGATGGTCCACCACCTGCAAGGACCTCTACTGATTCGCGCACTTCAAGAGCATTACCTGCAGTTAATCCAAGTGGAATATCCATGGCAGTTACTAGTGCAACTGTTTTAACCCCAGCACGTTTACCAAGGCCCACCATGACATGCGCTAACTCTTTAGCTTTTTCTGGATCACTCATAAAAGCACCAGCACCGGTTTTAACATCTAGAACTAATGCACTAGTTCCTTCGGCGATTTTCTTGCTCATGATTGATGAGGCAATCAACGGGATAGCTTCAACTGTTGCTGTTACATCGCGCAATGCATACAACTTTTTATCTGCTGGGGCTAAGCCAGCGCCGGCTGCGCAAATCACTGCGCCGCAATCTTGCAAAACCTTAAGCATCTCCTCATTTGACAGTGATGCACGCCAACCTGGAATTGACTCCAATTTATCTAGCGTTCCACCGGTATGTCCAAGTCCGCGGCCCGATAATTGAGGAACAGCTGCGCCACATGCGGCTACAAGGGGCGCCAGCGGCAAAGTAATTTTGTCGCCGACTCCCCCAGTTGAATGTTTATCAACGGTTGGTCGTGACAATGCAGCCCAGTTCATTCGTTCGCCGCTATTGATCATGGCATCTGTCCACCGTGAAATTTCGCGTGATTCCATTCCGTTGAGCAAAATTGCCATCAGTAATGCAGACATTTGTTCATCAGCAACTACACCGCGGGTATAAGCATCGATAACCCAATCGATCTGCAGATCGGTTAATGAGTGATGATCACGCTTTGCTGCAATAACTTCAGCGGCTGAAAAGGCCTCTACCTGCGACATTTAACGCTCATTACGGTCTAAATCATCTGGACCAAAGGCCCAAGGCAACATCGCTGCCATCGTCTGTGGGCCCTCATCGGTCATTAAGAGCGCGTTGGATCCGCCATGCTCAAAGAGAAGTTGGCGGCAGCGCCCACATGGTGCCAACGAGTTTCCCTGTCCATCGACACACGAGATAGCAATAAGGCGTCCACCACCTGTTGCAATGAGGTTGGAAACTAATCCGCATTCTGCACATAGGCCAAGTCCATAACTTGCATTTTCAACGTTGCAACCAGAAACAATGCGACCATCGTCAACTAATGCAGCAACACCGACTGGAAACTTTGAGTATGGGGCATATGCGGTTTTCATTGCCACTACTGCGGCGCTGTGGAGCTGCTCCCAGTTAATCTCACTCATCGCATTCCACCGCGACGATATGGAATTCCATCGGCGGCAGGCATCCGCAATCGCTGGGATGCAAGTGACATAACAAGAATTGTGGTTATGTATGGAGTCATAGTTACTAACTGACCCGGTAGTTCATCAACTGCCAAGAAATACCAGAGTGATAATCCAGCAAATGCCAGAGTCAGCACCGCTTTAAGGATTTTACCCTTTCGGAAATCACGGATAATAAGAACAACTAAAATCAAAACAATTAATAGAATTAAGGCGTGGATCGAGGCTGAGTCACGAAGCTGGAGTGCATCGGCAAAACCAAATAAGCCGGCACCCATCAAAATTCCTCCTGGGCGATAATTGCCAAAGAGAAGTGCGGCAAGGCCGATGTATCCACGACCTGCGACTTGGTTCTCTTGATAATGGTTTGCTGCAACGATTGCTAAGAAACCACCACCAAGGCCAGCAAGTCCTCCTGAGATTAATACTCCTGCATATTTCATGGCATAGACATTGACACCAAGTGATTCAGCGGCAATAGGTGCTTCTCCTGCGCTTCGAAGACGAAGACCAAAGGCGGTCTTCCAAAGAATAAATACCGAGAGCGGGACAAAGACAATGGCGATCATCGTTACATACGAGAGATCCCCAGTGACGCCACGTAAAACAGCGGCGATATCGGAGATGAAAAACCAGTGTTTTTCAGCGAGCAAATTCAATAGATCTGGGCTCTTCCACCCAAAATAGGTTCCACCCGATAAGACAGGTAGTCCATTAGTTCCAATCGAATTAACATCAGGTGATTGTGAAGGGCCAAGCCATGCCCCACTCTTATAAAGAATCGTCGATAAGTAACGAACTAAACCGGCGGCGATAATATTTATTGCAACTCCTGATACAACGTGGTCTACACCAAAGGTGATCGTTGCAATCGCATGCAAAAGTGCACCCGTAGCACCGAAAATGATCGCCGCTATGAGGCCAATCCATGGACCATGCTTTGTACCGATCATTCCACCGGCCCACGCGCCCATAATCATCATTCCTTCAAGGCCGATGTTGACCACGCCTGAGCGTTCGGAAAATAGACCACCTAGTCCAGCAAGTGCAATTGGTACAGATAAGAGGAGGGCTGCTGAAGCCGTACCTACCGAGGTTAAATCCGAGGCGCCTGTAATTAGGCGAACAATTGAAAGTACAAAGATAAGCAAGGTTGCGTATTGAAGCGTCTTGAGTGGTTTGTTTTTCATGCTTGGACCGCCTTTGCAAGCTCTTTGCTTTGCAGCGTTATCTTGTATCTGCGGACAACTTCGTAAGCGATAACCGATGACAAGAGAATTGAACCCTGCATGATGACGTAGGTTTCAGGTGCGATATCGATAAGTTCGAGAGATCGCGAACTTACCTCTAGAAAACCAAAAAGCAGAGAACTTATCGCCATACCCACTGGATTGTTTCTGCCAAGGAGCGCAACGGCGATTGCAGAGAAACCGATTCCCGTTCGAAATCCCATATTAAATGCATATGTATCGCCTAAAACTGCAGGTAGGCCAGCAAGGCCAGCCACGGCACCGGATACTGCAAGTGCCACAAAAGTCATCCGCCTTGAGTTAACTCCACTTACACGTGCTGCAATGGGGTTAGAGCCAGATGCCCGAAGTTCAAATCCAAAACGCGTGCGGTTTATTACAAACCAAAAAGCTATACCAAGGGCTATGGCAAAGATAAACATTCCATACACACCGCCACCAGGCTGGTCCTTTATACCCACTTTGTTAAGCAAAGGCATAAGGTCCGGAATATGGCCAGAGGCTGGAAGTGTTTTAGTCGACATGTTATTTGAGTTGGTCGTCCGGTCGACGAAGTAATTTGCAAGCAGATAGGACGATAATCCACCAGCTAGAGAGTTCAACATAATAGTTGAGATAACTTCACTTACTCCGCGCTTAACCTTTAAGTAGCCAGCGATAGAGGCCCACAAGCCACCAATCGTCATCGCAATTACCATAATTATAAGAACGTGAATTACGGGCGGAAGTACAAACATTGCTCCAAAGTAAGCACCGAAAATCGCACCTAAGCGGAGTTGGCCTTCGACGCCGATATTAAATAGACCTGCGCGAAAGGTGATTGCAATTGCAACGGCAGCTATGTAATACGGAGTAGCAGTATTTATCATCTGCATTAATGAGGCAGAAGTAGTTCCAAACTGCCACATTGATTTATAGACATCTACTGGTGATTTATGGGATGCAAGGACTGCAATGGATGAGATAACAATCGAAACTACTGCCGCGGCAACTGGCGCCGCAAGTGCGAGCAGAAAAGTTGAGAGTTTAAAGCCCTTCATGCTGCACCTGTCATCGCTGAACCGAGTTGTTCCGGCGTCGTCTTTGCTGGATCAAGCTCGGCAGTTACTACTCCACGCAACATCACGAGCAACCGATCCGACATTCCAATAAGCTCTTCAAGATCGGCTGAAATTAACACGATAGCCATTCCCTTTTCTCGCGCCCTGCGCAGCTCTTCCCAAATCGCACCTTGGGCGCCAACATCGACACCTCGGGTTGGGTGAGAGGCTACGAGCAATGCGGGCGCCTTACTCATTTCGCGACCAACGATAAATTTTTGTTGATTTCCTCCAGAGAGTGCAGCAGCTAAAGTCTGTGGGCCTGGGGCGCGTACGTCGAACTCTTCCATTATTACTTTAGTATCGGCGATCGTTGCTTTTTTATCTAAGATAAATCCACGCATCACTGGCTTGCCGCGCTGGTGGCCCAAAACTCGGTTCTCCCACAACGGTGACTCCATCATCATCGCCTGGCGCTGACGATCCTCTGGAATCAAACCAATTCCTAAATCTCTACGATGTGCCACGCTCAACTTGTCGATATTTCCACCTGCGAACTCAATGGCTCCTGTGTAATCGCGAAGACCCATGATTGCATCAACGAGTTCGGCCTGGCCATTACCCTCAACGCCTGCGATTCCAACGACTTCTCCAGCATGCAACTCAAATGAGATGTGCGAAATTAAGTCGCGGGCACCTTTATTTGAAATCGAGACATCTTTCAATGCAAGAGTAATCTCTTTTCTGCGTGTATCTCCATGCGTTGTTGGCTGCGGAAGTTCGCTACCAACCATAAGTTCTGCTAACTGGCGCGCTGTGACATCTTTGGATTTAACTTCCGCGACAGTTGAGCCTTGTCGAACAACAGTCACGTCATTTGCAACACGCAACACCTCGTCTAACTTATGTGAAATAAAGATAATTGCCATTCCTTCGGCCCGTAGACCTTCCAGAGCGGTAAATAAATCATCAACTTCTTGTGGGACCAGCACTGCGGTTGGCTCATCAAAGATAAGAATTCGTGCGCCACGATAGAGAACTTTGAGGATCTCAACGCGCTGTCGTTGGCCAACGCCAAGCTCTTCAACTAGAACATCTGGATCTATCTCAAGTCCATACTGGGCGGCCATCTCAACTACCTTTGCGCGCGCTGTGGCAAAGTCAATTGTTACTCCTTTTTTCGGCTCTGAACCTAAAATAATATTTTCAAGAACGGTGAAGTTATCGGCCAACATAAAGTGTTGGTGCACCATTCCGATGCTTGCATCGATGGCATCATTTGGATTTTTAAAGTGAACGGCTTTGCCATTGACTAAAATCTCGCCACTATCCGGGCGTTGCATGCCATAGAGAATCTTCATAACTGTGGATTTGCCGGCGCCATTCTCGCCAACGAGGGCGTGCACCGTACCTGTTTCTACGCTCATAGAGACATCTTTATTGGCGATGACCCCTGGGAAGCGCTTGGAGATGTGTCGCAGTTCAACAGCTACTGACACTTATTTACTCTCCTTTGAATACTTTAACCGATATTAAAAAGCGTGTGGCCCAACAAGGAGATTTAACTCCATTGCTGGGCCAAACGCCACTACCTGTAACCCTTATCTCATATAGAGAGTTAAGGCTTTGTTGGAACCTTGATCTTGCCTGACTTGATTGCTGCTGCAGCCTTGTCGATCTGGGCCTTGTACTTAGTGATGTATCCACCTGAGTACGAGACACCAACACCATCAAGTGCTAGATCATAGTGACGACCGTAGATACCAGCCTTGGCATCTAGAACATCGTTAACCGATGAACCTGCAACAGAAGTTGCAATTACGTCATAGACAGCACGGTCAACGCGCTTGATCATTGATGTAAGCATGTTCTTCTTCTCGGCAGCTGAAGCTGTTAGGTACTGATCAGAGTCAACTCCGATAGTCCAAACCTTCTTACCAGCCTTTGCAGCATCGGTTGCAGCTGCGAAGTTACCCGCACCTGATCCACCTGCAGCTGAGTAGATAACATCGACGCCCTTATCGATCATTCCCTTTGCAATCACCTTAGCTTTAGCTGGGTCATTGAAACCAGAGAAATCAGGGAACTCAGTTACATACTTAGCATCAACTGTTGCCTTCTTGTTTGTTGCCTTAACGCCGGCAACGAAGCCAGCTTCAAACTTCTGGAGCAATGAGATTCGTACTCCACCGATATAACCGATCTTTCCTGACTTTGATGCAAGAGCTGCTGCAACGCCAGCCAGGTATGAACCCTGCTCTTCGGCGAATACGAGGCTTGCTACGTTGAGTAGATCAACGGATGCATCATCGATAATTCCAAATTGAACATTTGGGTAGTCCATAGCAACTGCCTTAAGAGGTGTTGCATAGAGATAGCCAACTGCGATGATTGGGTTATATCCAGCTGCTGCAAGCAAACGAAGCTTGCCTTCGCGCTCTGAATCTGAACCAGTAGTGACGGTTACCTCTTTAGCGGTTACGCCAAACTTCTTCTTTGCTGCATCAAGACCAGCTGCTGCAGAATCGTTGAATGACTTATCGCCACGTCCGCCGATGTCATATGCAAGGCCTACTTTTACCTTTGTTGCTGCTGTTGCTGATGGGGCAACAAGTGCAGTAACTGCAAGTGTTGTTGCCGCTGCAACTGCTACAAGACGAAATATCTTCTTCAATTTTCCTCCAAGGGGTCTTCTATGCGGCCCACATGGGTGTCATAGAAGGTTGATGTGTACTGTGAGCCTAGTCTTTAGGCCTATAGAAACTCAACACGCGGGGCAGTGTTTTGATGTTGCCGATGTAACGTTTTGGATAACTCTCAACCTGGTGTTGATAGTACTACGCGACCGTGCCGAGGTTTCGATAGGCGTTTTCAAGGGTTCCACTTGCTACCGAGCGGGCCTTTGCTGCACCTTCGTGCAGAAGATCGATCAGGTGTTTTTCATCCTCTAGTAACTCGAGGGCCTTTGCACGAATTGGGCGTAAATACTCAACAACGACCTCAGCTACAGCCGATTTGAAATCTCCATAACCCTTGCCCGCAAACTCGCCTTCAAGGGTGGCGATAGGTGTACCGGAGAGTGCACTATGGATAGTTAAAAGATTGGCAATGCCTGGCTTGTCTTTTTCATCGAAGCGGACCTCGCTACCGGCATCGGTCATTGAACTCTTAATTTTTTTAGCATTGACTTCAGGTGCATCCATAATCTCAATGACACCAGCGGCTGAACCGGAAGATTTACTCATCTTGGCCGTTGGCTCTTGAAGGTCGTTTATCTTTGCGGCAGTCTTTAAAATATAGCCATCTGGAACTTTGAAAGTTTGGCCGTATCGCGTATTAAAACGTCCAGCTAAATCCCGAGTCAGTTCGATGTGTTGGCGCTGATCTTCTCCGACCGGAACCAAATCGGCTTGATACAGCAAGATATCGGCAGCTTGCAACATTGGATAAGTAAATAAACCAACGCGGGCACTGTCGGCGCCACTCTTTGATGACTTATCTTTGAACTGCGTCATTCGATTGGCTTCACCGAAGCCTGCCATGCACTCCATCAACCAACCCAGTTGATTGTGTTGTGGCACTTGTGACTGTACAAAGAGTGTTGATCTATCTGGTGAGATTCCGAGTGCGATTAACTGCGCCGCCGATGCCAAGGTGCGTTTGCGTAACAAGGCCGGCTCGGTCTCAATTGTTAGCGCGTGTAAATCAACGATGGCGTAAAAAGCATCATGGCCCTCTTGCAGCGCTACCCATTGCTTGACGGCGCCTAAGTAGTTACCGAGATGGAAGGAGTCGCTAGTGGGCTGAATCCCCGATAAGACGCGCTTCATACTCATGCCGTGATTCTTTCACACATCATGCACTCCGAGAGATCAATAGCTGGCCAGCGCGCTTGCCCTCCATGGAGAGTACGGTAATTCGTAGGCCATTTAAGTTTACGACGTCATACTCTCGTGGGATTCGACCTAAATAATGCATGACAAATCCACTGGCTGTTTCATATGGACCATCGGGGATTTCTAGCCTGGTCTGCTCAATTAAATCCTCAATCGAGATTAGGCCGTCGACCTCAAAATCACCGGTGCGCGTTTGAACATTAACTTCAACCTCATGATCATCATATTCATCTCGAATATCGCCGATCAGACACTCGACTAAATCTTCTAACGTAATGATGCCGTCGGTGCCGCCGTACTCATCTAAGACAATTGCTAAGTGTTGGCCCTGTACACGCATCTCAGTGAGTGCAGGCAGGACACCTTTAGTTCCAGGCAAAAACATAATTGAACGGACGAGTTCGACGATTTTGGTGGATTTGCTTGCAAGAGAAACATCTAGCAAATCACGAACATGTATAAAGCCAACGACTTCATCAGAAGATCCTCGAACGACGGGGTATCGCGAATGGGCCTTATCGACAGCTAAGTCAATAGCTTTGCCAACAGTTAATGATGCATCCATAAAATCAACTTCAGTGCGCGGCACCATAACCTCATGCACCTGTCGCTCGGATGCATTAAATACCTCTTCGACTATGTCGCGCTCTTCGGCAGTTAATGCAGCGTGTCCTGCTACTAAATCAAGGAGCTCCTCTTCACTCATCGCGCTCCGTGCCTCGGTTGGATCTACGCCAAATGCACGGACTACAAAATCCGTTGACTTTGACAGTAACCAAATCACAGGACGAAAAATCTTTGCAAGGATGTCGATGATTCCAGCCGATGCAAGGGAAATCTCTTCAGAGCGAAATAGGGCAAGACGTTTAGGAACTAGCTCACCAAAGACAAGTGAAAAATATGCGATAACTAGAGTCACGCCGATAATCGAAAGGGTGGTACTTGCGCCATGTGAAAATCCGCGGCCTTCCAGCCAAGGGATTACATAGCCACCAAGCTTTTCAGCTCCCAGGGCCGCCGATAAGAATCCACAGACGGTAACTCCGACTTGGGCAGCGGCTAAGAAACGGTTGGGATTTTCGGCAAGCTTTGCAACGCGAGCGCCGCGTTTTCCGCGTGTAGCTAGTTGGCGGACCTGGCTATCTCGAAGTGAGATGAGGGCGATTTCAGCGGCAACAAAGAGGGCCGCAGTTAAAATCAAAGTTGCGACTACGGCCAGATCTGCAAACAACGCACCTACCGAGTGGGATTCCATTGTGTGGCCAACTATACGGCACCCCCACAGGAGCCCATCTTTGAATCTTGGGCCTTTAGCCGTAGCCTTGCCTAGATGTCCCATCCGGGGCATCACCTTCATCCACGGATCGTCGGGCACGTACCTGCCCGGAGAAGGAGAGAAATCTCATGGCATCAGTAGTTTTCGAAGCCGCATCACGTATCTACCCAGGCACCACAGCACCTGCAGTTGATAAGTTGAATCTAACTGTCAACGATGGGGAGTTTTTGGTTTTAGTTGGCCCATCGGGCTGCGGAAAGTCAACATCACTTCGCATGTTGGCAGGATTAGAAGAGATCGACACTGGTCGAATCTTGATCGGTGATCGTGACGTAACAAACGTTGCACCAAAAGATCGCGATATTGCAATGGTCTTCCAGTCATATGCCCTGTACCCACATATGACAGTTGCTGAAAATATGGGCTTTGCATTAAAGATCGCGGGCACACCGAAAGAAGAGCGCGAGCGTCGCGTCCTTGAAGCGGCAAAGCTTCTAGACCTTGAGCCATACCTAGAGCGCAAGCCAAAAGCACTTTCAGGTGGACAACGCCAGCGCGTTGCAATGGGTCGCGCAATTGTTCGCGAACCACAGGTCTTCCTTATGGATGAGCCTCTATCAAACCTTGATGCGAAGTTGCGCGTTGCAACTCGTACACAGATCGCTGCATTGCAGCGCCGCCTTGGAATCACAACTGTTTACGTAACACACGACCAAGTTGAAGCTATGACTATGGGAGATCGCGTTGCAGTTCTCAAAGATGGTCTACTACAGCAAGTAGACACACCACGTAATCTTTACGATAACCCAGCAAACGCTTTCGTTGCAGGCTTTATCGGCTCCCCTGCAATGAACTTGCTCAACGCCCCAATCGTTAATGGCCAGGCAATGCTTGGAAATCTTGGAATCGCAGTACCAGCATCTGCTGGTAACGAAGTTACCGTTGGTGTTCGACCAGAGGGCTTTACTCCAGCAAGTGATGGCTTCCATGTATTAGTCGAAGTTGTTGAAGAGCTTGGCTCCGATGCCTTCGTATATGGAAAGCCAGCCGATACAAATGTTAAATTTGCTAATGCAGGCGATGAAGGCGCACAGATAATCGTGCGTTGGGATCCAAAGAATCCTCCAAAGCCGGGCGAGACAGTCGCAGTTACTGCAAATCCAAATGCAGTGCACTTGTTTAGCTCAGTTACTGGAGAGCGTATTTAATCTCCTTACTAAAAAACCCGCGGACCATATCGGTTCGCGGGTTTTTTATTACCAATTAATACTTGATGCGCTCCCACCCTGGACGGGCTTTACGGTTTCCGGCAACACCGCGACCATCGCGGGTGCGATAGACAATTGATGGACGGAATAGATATCCAACTGGTGCACTTAGTGAGTGCACTAAGCGCGTAAAGGGCCAGATGATGAAGAGTGACATTCCAATTACTGCATGGACCCTAAATGCAATAGGACTAGCCATCATGAGCTCTCCATTTGGACTAAGGGTCAGAATTGAGCGAACCCATGGACCAACGGTTTCACGGTAGTTATGTTCTTCGCCTATAACTCCAGCACTAGATAGCGTTGCTGCACTTCCTGCCAAAAGTGTTGCAACTAGAAAGACATACATCGTCTTATCGTTCTTAGTTGTTTGTGCAAAGACCATCGCAGTTGTTCGACGGCGATAAATCAGAAGGGTAATTCCAAGAAGGGTAGCTATACCGGCAGCACCGCCCATTGTTACTGCGCCTAAGTGATACGCCTCGTGGCTTAGTCCCAGGGAGTCGGTGAGGGTCTGTGGAACAATTAGACCAACGATATGACCCCCGATTACGGCGAAGAGACCTAAGTGAAAGAGTGGTCCTGCAATACTCAATAACTTACCCTCGTAGATTTGCGATGAACGCGTTGTCCAGTTGAACTTGTCGTATTTAAAGCGCCAGACTAAGCCGATTATAAAAGATGAGATGGCGATGTACGGAAGTACCGACCATAGAAGAATATTTGTAGAACTCATCGTGATACTCCCTCTAATGAGAAATCTTTATGGGGTGAAAACGGCTCTAATGCCACCGCGACTGCGCCACTTAAACCAACAAACTCCTTTGGCGGTCCAGTGATTGCTAAAGCTTTAGCTCGCGCCTCAATCTCTGGCGTCATTTCCGGCAAAGACTCGACAACTGCATCTAATACACCTGCATAGATGGATCCGCTTTTATGCAAAGCATCTCTAATCAGAAGAATGGGTGCTTGGTGCTCGCCAAG
>WLPT01000006.1 GCA_009698675.1 Actinomycetota bacterium | reverse complement strand
TAATTAAAAGTACGACACCAAAACCTTTGCGACCCGGACGGGACTTGAACCCGCGACCTCCGCCGTGACAGGGCGGCGCGCTAACCAACTGCGCTACCGGGCCTTGATTAAAACCTGTCACATAAGTGGCTCTTATGTCACCTTCAAAGCCGTTACTACTCTACTTCTATCCAACTGTGGTGCGTGCCCCCAACGGGATTCGAACCCGTGTTACCGCCGTGAAAGGGCGATGTCCTAGGCCCCTAGACGATGGGGACGTTTGAGGCTTGGCAATCGTACCCGTCAATACGCGGGCGACCAAACTCAACTAATTAGCGCAGAAAACGGGTGTTACGTTGTTGGAACTACGCGAGTGCCCATCGAATTGTGACTGAAACAGTGACCTTCTGTTCACCGAGATCGATAACCGTTGCCGTTGAATCGGCTTTGGCCATCGTTGAATAGATTGGGTAGTCCACTGGAGTTGAGCTCTCTTCAAGATAGACAACTTTACCGAGCTTGATTCCAAGTAGACGAGCATAAGAAGTAGCTTTGGCCTTGGCGCGGGTAACGGCTATAACACGTGCTGACTGTGTCGCCTTGTCATTGTTTAACACAAAGGGGCTAACACCATTGACCTGAAGATTATCGCCACCTGCGGCAACAATCGCATCGACAACTGCGCCGGCGTTAGCGGCTGCTTTAACCGTGATGTTAAATCCTTGTGAGGCGCGGTAGCCAGAAATCACTGGAGTCTCATTGGCTGGATATGTGTACTCGGGATAGACCGTGACTGATTGAGTTGCGATCTCTTTAGCAAGAATATTATTTGAAGTTAACGCGCTGCGAACAGCTGCCGACGTTGTCGATGCAGCTGCAAGTGCCTCTTTCGATGTTTTGCCAACAACCGAGACCGTTGCAGTAATTCGCACGGCATCTGGAACAACATTGGTACTACCCGATGCATTAATAGTTATGTATCGGCTAGGTGCAACTGCAGCGCTAGCCGGCATTGCAAGGGCAGCTCCTCCGATCAGCGAAGAAGCAACGGTCAGGGCGGCGAAACTGCGAAATGATTTAGTTTTCATGTATTAAGTATCGCGTATTCTCTGGATTCTGCGTTAATTAATACTGAGAATAGTGAGAGAATTAGCGAGTGAGCCAATCCCAGTTTCAATCTAACTGCTCTGCCGAATCACTGCAGATCGCAGCAAGTAAGGTGATTGCGGGCAATTTAGTGGCCTTTCCAACCGAGACGGTCTATGGCCTTGGCGCCGATGCCTGCAATGCCGATGCGATTGCACGCATCTATGCCGTTAAAGGCCGCCCCGCGGATCATCCATTAATCGTGCATATCTCAGCGATGGATCGAATGGGTGATTGGGCAAAAGAGATTCCGACATATGCAATTGCCCTAGCGCGAGATTTTTGGCCAGGGCCGATGACGTTAATTTTGCCGCGCACCGAATTAGCGCAGGATTTTATTACCGGTGGCCAAGAGAGCGTTGGTATTCGAGTTCCCGATCACGTTGTTGCACGTGGACTTCTTCAAGCCTTTGAAAAGCTCGGTGGTAAAGGTATCGCCGCACCAAGTGCAAATCGCTTTGGCCAGGTCTCACCAACTACCGCCAAAGCCGTAGACCAAGAGATCGGCGAGTATTTAGATCCACGAGATCTAATTCTCGACGGCGGTGCATGCGAGGTTGGCGTTGAATCAACGATCATCGACTGCACTGGAGATGCTCCACGAATACTGCGACCAGGTGCGATCACCGAGCAGATGATAAGAATTTCAACAGATATTTCAGAGCTAAAGAATTCAGGCAACGACATCCGCGTAAGCGGCTCACTCGAAAATCACTATGCACCTTCGGCCAAGATCTTCTTAGATGTAACTGCGCAAGCAGGACAAGGGCTGATTGCCCTCGCCGATATCCCAACCCCACCAGGTGTAATCCGTCTGTCGGCACCTGCCACTGCGCAAGAGTTTGCCCATCTCCTATATGAATCACTTCGCAAAGCCGACACAGATGCTGTGGCCGAAGTCGTCGTTATCCAGCCCAAGGGCGATGGCATCGCAGTGGCCATCAGGGATCGATTAGCTCGCGCAGCCAATGGGCGATAAAAAACCTATTCAATCTAACCAATGATTGCTAATTTTCTGGCATGAGATTCATGCGCAATCCATTTGGTCGCCCATATGTCGTTAGCAAGAAGTGGGTTATTTGGACGTGCGTAATTATCCCCTATGGCATTTATGCCAACGTAACCTCCCCGGATAGTAAGAGTGCAAAACTAACTGACTGGTTAAGCACCATCGTTATTGTTCCTATTATTTTTGTCGGGTTACCTTGGCTCCTGATGCGTTTTAGTCGAGCAGTAAGAGGAAAAACTCCACAAGGTAAAACTTACGGATCTGACGGAGTAGCTATTGATGGTGAGGTTCTCATATTAAAGACGGGCAGATTCATTCGAACCCCAGTGCGGGCAACTCTTATACATGGGGTTGTTGAGATTCCGGCTGGCAGAGTTGAGGTTGGCCGTATCCAATCTATTAAAGCAGGAGATCCGAGAGCCCCATGGATAAAGTTTCCAATTCTCTTCGTCTCACTAACGGTGATGCCCATCTATTTCTATTGCATGATGCAACCGTTTTTACTAATTATGACACTTAAACTTGAGCCCTTCATAAATTCAAAATTACATGGCCCTGCCCTTGCCTCTAACGAGGCGATGTATTCAAGCCTTCGAAGTAATGGATTTACCGGGCTCTTTGTCTATTCAGATGCGCTGTTGAAGCCAACTCTTTTTGGACTCGGCATTCTCGTAGCGATGGTGGTCTTTAAAGTTTTGACTGAGAAGTCGGCGCTAATTATTAATCTATTTGATGGCCAGCGAATGTTTATGCCTTTTACCTACTCAATTAATGGGGTTTCTGTAATCGCGCAGAATAAGAGGATTAAACGCTTCACCAATAAGGTCAAAAGGGCAGCGCGGGCAACTAGCCAGTAGGCGCCAGCCGTTTGGGCCAAAGCCATAGCCACAAAGGCAAGAATTAACCTAAAACCCCTTAAAATTTACTATCTAATACTGGGATTCCCCTAGTACAGTTGACCCTGTAATCACCACCTATTTCTAGGAGAGAGAAATATGTCAAAGAACATTTTTAGACGAGTGCTTGCTGCCTCAGCTGCTGTCATTGCATCTGTTGGTCTGGCATTCTCAGTATCAGGTATTTCCATCGCATCGGCCGAAATCGGATCCAGCGCCACTGTTGCAACAGTTCCGCAGTGCGTCTGGCAGATCAGCGGCGCAAGTGAAACCATAACGTTGACTCACACTGAGTTCTCAGCAGATGGTCACTCAAAGTATGTTGGTCAAGACTTCGGCCTATCTGGCGCCGGCGCAAACACAGTTCAAGTTTTTGTTGGACCGACTTCGGCATCAGGAGTTTCTACTGATCCGGATAATTGTGCATGGTACGGTGCGACGAATACTGCAGCATCTGGAGCACAGGTTACATACGCACTTCCTGCCTCACCTGCATTCACAAGCTCAGCTAGTTCTACGCCAGGCGATAACTCTTTAGGATTCTCATTAGATGGATCAACTACTACTGGCAGCCATACCGCTCAGTTGGTCGTTGACCTTACTAAAGCTGGCTGTACAGATGAAGCCGCTACTACAGAAGTAAATAGCTGGACCGGAAGTAACTCTTCTAACTTAAAAACTGGGGCGCTTTCTGTAACTGCGGCCCAACTAGCTGCCTCGCATACAAGCACATCAAGCTCTTGTACTTGGACCACGAAGTTAACTACCTATGTTCCTGGTGGAAAGACTCCGACTCATGATTCAGATACATACACTTTTACAGGCCCAACTGTTACAACAACACTATTAGCCACAGGTATCACTGGGTAATTGGGATGACACTTAAAACCCAAGGCAAGAGATATTTAGCTGGATTTGCTGTAGTCATCTCTTCAGTTGGACTTATGTTCACGTTATCAACGTCAACGTTAGCTTCGGCTGATTCAGTTGGATCAAGTGCCTCTGTCGGCACTGTTCCAACATGTGTTTGGCAGCTCACTGGTGTTACAGATTCAGTAACACTAACGCACCCAGACGCTACCGCTGGTGGAGATACACACATCGCCTATATGGGCAAAGACTTCAGACTCACTGGAAACAGCAGCCAACAGGCCAAAATCTATGTTGGTGCAGCCGGTGTGGCTGGGGCTTCAACTACCGACACTGACAACTGCTCGTTTTATAACTCTGGCGGCCTTGGTGTATCCAATACAGGAGCAGATGCACAATTGGGCATCGTTGGAACTGGCACTGCCAAATTCACTGCGACATATAACTCGAGTGAAGACACCGCAATGACATTTCCACTAGATGGCACAACTCCAACAGGAAGTAGTCAAGTGCGAAACCTGAGCCTAACAATTACTCCAACACGTTGCGTCACTTCAAATATTGGCGCGGGCAGTGGAGATAACTGGGTTAAGGAGTCTGGAACAACTGGGCTGAATGCAACCTCTTCGCCGATCTCACTTGCTTTACTCTCAAAAGCAAATACATCGACTACGAGTACTTGTAGTTTCGCTTCAGCACTAAGCGTATATATTCCAGGTGGGTTAACTCCTGCACATGCTGGTCAGCAATATACGTTTACAGGACCAACGTTGACTACAACTCTAAGTACCTCGGTCGACTGATAGCTTCGAAAGATTAAATGCTAGGGTCATGATCCTATGGCCCTAGCATTTTTTTCAATTATGAAAATAAAAAATAAACTCACCAAAGCTGCAATTTCAAGCTTCCTACTTTGTGGTCTCTTTGGGCTGAGTGCATTACCAGCCATTGCCGAAGGAACTCTTGGTATGGCTTTCACGAATACGGAATCAACAGATGGATTTGTGAGCTCTTTGCACGGTGGGCAGTCACTCTGGTTTGTTGTAGCACCTGGCGGAACACAGAGCCGCGAATTATTAATTTCTAGTAGTGGAACCGTTCCTGAGTTGGTAGATATGAGTCTGGTTTTCCTCGGACGAAATAGTGACGGTCAGTATTTAGATAGAAACAAGCTTCCCGATAGCATTAAATGGGTGAAATTCTCACCACAAAAATTTGTTCTTAAGCCAAAAACAACTGCATCTGTTCTTATGACCTACACAGTCCCTGCAGATGAACCAATTAGCTCCCACGAAGCCTTTGTATTAGCTACCGCGTCAGGTGCTTCAGGGCCATCGAAGGCGCAGTACAGCGTTCCGCAGGCAATCGCGATTTCACGCCCCGTTTTTCTCGGAGTTGGAACGGAAACTCAATTAGCTCCAGAGGTTGAGATCATTGATTTGTTCGGCGAAGTAGATGGCGGCAACTCTTATTTAGCTTTGAAAATTAAGAACTCAGGGAAAGTGCCATTCAGTTTGAGTGGAACTTTAGACATGGTCGATTCTAAATTCTCAAATCGCAAGTTCTCAGGGATCAAATTTATAAGTCAGCCACTTGCACCCGGAGAATCAACTAATATTTTGATCCCCGCCCCACTTGGGCTTACCGATGGAAAGTACGATATTTCCTTAACGGCTTTATTGGGAAGCAATGAAATTAATAAAGTGTGGCTTGGAAAGTTGATTAAATTCACGCCAATCTTCCCGCTATTCCAAATTCTTACTCGCGTGTTACTTGCACTGATTTTCCTATTGATACTCGCGTTTTCTCTTAGGTACCTACGCAAGCCAAGAAAACCCAATGAAAAATCGGCGGCTAAAGGTAAATCAGATTCAGATATTAGCCAAGAAGAGGTAGATCAACTCATTGAGGCACTTATGAAAAGCTCAACCAAGAAGAGTGCCAAGAAGCCTGTTAAAAAGTCCGTTAAAAAGGCTGCCACAAAGAAGTCCGTTAAAAAGGCTGCCACAAAGAAGCCCGTTAAGAAGACGGCCAAGAAGTCCGTTAAAAAGGCTGCCAAGAAGCCTGTTAAGAAGAGTGCGAAGAAATAATCTCTCAATAGGCCTGAGGGAGTAGCGCTTAAAGGGCGGCGATAGCCAGCTTTTTCTCCGATACCATTACCCCTCGCAGCGGGTTTATGACCGGCGTGCAAGTGGGGCCTATAGCTCAGTCGGTAGAGCAACGGACTTTTAATCCGTGGGTCGACGGTTCGAGCCCGTCTGGGCCCACGCATGTGACCTAAGGTATCTCCGTGACCAATCGAAGAGTACTTATAACTGGCGGCTCCCGAGGTATTGGAGCTGCAATCGCTCGTGAGTTTGCTGCAGCGGGAGATCGCATAGCTATTCACTATGTTTCATCGAGCAGCGATGCTCAGGCCGTTGCCGACTCTCTTGCCGGTCAAGGACATATTATTTCGCAGGCCGATCTTCGTGATCCCGATGCGATTAAAACAATGGTTGATCACGTTGCACAACAGTTCGGTGGGATCGACGTATTAATTAATAACGCAGGCGTTTTCTTTGATCATCCAATCGAGAGCTCAACCTATGAAAAATGGCAACAGGCATGGTCGGACACTCTAGGAGTTAATTTAATCGGCGCAGCTAATGTCACCTGGTGCGCACTTCAACATATGCCAAAAAATTCAACCTCACGAATTGTAAACATTGGTTCGCGCGGTGCCTTTAGAGGCGAACCTGTTAGCCCTGCATACGGTGCATCCAAGGCTGCGATCGTGGCCTTCGGCCAATCGATTGCAAAAGCATTAGCTCCCATGCATATCGGCGTAACAACGTTGGCGCCGGGATTTGTTGAGACAGAGATGGCTGAGCGTTTACTGGATGGCCCCGAAGGCGATGGCATCCGGGCGCAGAGTCCTTTTAATCGAGTAGCAAGGCCTGAGGAGTTAGCTAAAGCCGTCTACTTCTTAGCATCTCCGGAAAGTGAGTGGGCCAGTGGCGCAGTTCTAGATTTCAACGGCGCCTCTTATCTACGTATGTAACCTGATATTGGCTTAGGCAAGGGCGAGCTCAGGGCCTGGATGCAGATTTATAAATGCTCTGTCATACTGCCTTTAGTTCAGTGCAATTTACATAGGAGAGCAGCATGAGATTTTCGCTAAAAACCTCAGTAGTGGCAGTTTCTACCGCCCTTGTCCTGTCATCTTTTGGCGCCATACAGATCGCCGCGGCCGATAACTCAGGCCAATCAAATAATATTCGTGAGAACCAGTACGACGAAAACGATACCCAACATTTAAATCCTTTAAGTAAAATAGTTGCAATGCCTATTCGAAATGCGGCAGCGGGTAAAGCCATAATCGCCGGTGAGATTAGTTATACCCTTAATACTCCAGTTCTCATTAACCCAAGTATCTATGTAATTTGGTATGGGACCTGGACCAACCCATGTACCGCTACCGGTAGTGCAACCCCAGCAATCGTCAATGATTTATTAAAGGGCATTGGTGGGACGAATTGGTACGGTATCAATACCCGTTATTACAAACAGAGCACAAGCGGTGGAGTAAAGACCTATGTGACACCAAATGTCACGTGGGGCGGTTGCACGTACGACAATATGAGTTTAGGAAATAGATTAGATTCGAACACTGGAAAGTTTACTTACAACGTTGTTGATAAAGCATTGACAAACAGCGCCCTAACCCGCGATCCAAATGGTCTCTACTTTGTCTTCACAAGTAGCGATGTAACTGTAAGTGGATTCAAATCATCATTTTGTGGTTATCACTCAGCTCTCAGTCCAACGTATGCAGCGTCACCGAAACCACTGATTGCTTACTCATTTGTAGGAGATGCAACAGGTACATCATTGGGAAGTTGCAATGGTCAAGGCTCAACTACTTCGCCTAATGCAAATCCTGCCGCCGATGCTATGACAAGCGTTGTCGCGCACGAGTTAGTCGAGGCCGTATCCGATCCACAGATAAATACATGGGTTGATGCTGGCGGAAATGAAAACGCCGATAAGTGCGCATGGACTTTTGGTACTCAATCGCTTGCACCAAACGGCTCGTATTACAACGTAATCGCATCATCACGTAAATATTTAATTCAGCAGAACTGGATTCCAGATGTTCCAGGTAGTTGTGGCACAGGCATTACCCCACCGGCATCAGCTGTAACAAATACCGCGAATGTTTCTTTCGTTAAGAACGTGCCAGCAACCTCAGTCATCCCAGTAGTTGGCGCCGGAGGCAGAGGCCCATATACATACACAATCTCGCCGACACTCCCCGCAGGTCTATTCTTTAATTTAGGCACCGGTCAAATCACAGGTACACCAACAGCTGGGTTAGCGCCTACCGTTGAAACTGTCACAGTGAAAGATTCAACAAATGCGGTGTGGGACTCAAGTTTCTCGTTGACTGTAACCGTTCCACTGGCTGCAACAACTGCCGTGCCAACGGCCTCGTTATCTTTTAATGCGCCAATTACACCAGTAACTCCCGTAACCGCATCTGGAGGTACGGCACCATATAGATTCACAATCTCACCAACTCTGCCAGCAGGGCTTGCATTGAGTTCAACGACCGGCCAGATAACAGGAACACCTACTGCAGTATTAGCCAGCAGAGTAGAGACCATCACTGTTACAGATTCGAAAAACGCAACCGCCACCGCAACATTTAATTTAGCAATCCCAACTGCCGCAACATTTACCCCAACTGTGGCCCCGGCGAGCGCAGTAAAAAAAGCGATGGTTACTAAATCGCTCACAGCATTTACACCAGTGACAGCCACCGGCGGTAATGGCGCAAATGTATTTACGATCTCACCAACACTTCCCGCTGGCTTATCGATAAACGCCACAACTGGTGCCATTACAGGAACACCAAGGGCGACACTCCTTGTTGCTACGAATGAAACAGTTCGAATAACAGATCGCACTGGCGCCTTTGTTACGGGAGTATTTTCACTTCAAGTCAGTCCCGCGATAACTGCAACGGTCGCCATTGCCAACTCGACCTATGCGCGCAACGTAACACTCACTTTCACCCCAGTTACCGGTGGCGGATCAATATTTACTCCATTGGCTTATTCGGTCTCTCCTGCACTTCCATCAACGATGTCGCTTAATACAACAACAGGGTTGATAACAGGCAAAGCGCCAACTGGAACAGCGTCTCGTAAAACCTACACGGTCACCGTGAGCGATGCCGCCGCCTTCTCAACCTCTGCAACATTTAATTTAACTATTAACTAGTACTCCACCATGAGTAACTCCATGCGCGCTCGCAGTTTGGCAACCGTTGCTGTAGTTGCACTCTGGCTACTGCTTCCAACGGCCCACGCCTCGGCTGCATCAAAGTTGGCAGTTAGCGATAGCGACAACAACCGCTCAATCGCGCTCAAGCTCAACACCCAGGTATCCATCTCCCTGAACTCGGTTTTCTGGCTCGATGCCACAACCACCAATCTCAAACTCATTAAAGATAAAGCGCAAAAAACGATCGCACCTGGCCCAACGGCCCCACCCGGCTGCCAACATCCCGGCACTGGCTGCGGCTCATCGACCTGGGTTTTCAAGGCGACGAAGAGGGGCAAGGCCAGCTTCACCGTTTCTCGCCTTAGCTGCGGAGAGGCGCTGCGCTGTAGCCCCGAGAACTCGAGCTTCCTGGTCCGCTTCACCGTTAAATAGCTCAACACTTCGTGAGTACGAGCGCGAAATAGGGTCGATAGGCCCACCCCCTTGGTAGGATTGGCCCGTACAACGGCTTCCCCCGTCGCTAGATGCACCATCCTAGCGAAATGTCCGTTTTGTCCGTTCCTCGCTACATCTGGACGGCCACAGCGTAGAAGCCAATAGAAGGACGCTTCTACGATCGGAGTATTTCAAGTGGCAATTAAGAGCGCGGCCCCACATGTGTGGACCGTTGGCGACCTTGGCAGTTTCTATGCCGAGCACCGCTCAGAGCTCCACGCCCACGCCTCTCGTGTATTGAAAAACTCAGCCAAGGCCCAAGAGATCACACAGGATGCCTTGATCAAATTCATGTTGGCCGCTCCAGAGCTTGAATCTGCCGAGCACGCCCTTGCTTATCTACACCGCACAATCGAAAACCTCTGCATCGATCTATTCCGTGCCGAGGGTCGCCGTCCAAACCTCGTCGTTCTCGATGATGCAACCGCTGAGATCGAAGCACAGTGGCAGGAGAGCGGAGATCACTCCGCCGCGATGTCAGCTGCCGAAGATGCAGCGATCATCCGCCAGGCACTAGCTCTACTCTCACCAGCTGAGCGCGCCGCCCTTGTTATGTGGGAGGTCGAAGGCCGCTCTACGACAGAGATCGCCGCCGAGCTCGGAATCAAAGAGTCTGCAGTTCGCCATACAGTCTCACGCGCTCGCGCATCACTTCGCAAAGTTCTTACAACTTTGGTCATCAACGAAGAGACTGGACTTACAGCACTCGATGCCCTCTCAACGACCTACAAAAAGGCCGCCGAGATCGCACAGAAATCCTCTAAGGCAGCTCTCTCACTCCTCCTTGTTATTACAGCGTTCCTTGGTTTCAATTCGATGACCGGCAACGAAGGCGCAGTCGTTTCAGTTACCCCTGAAATCTCAGCGACCGGCGCAGTCACACCATCACAGACACCAAGCCAAACTCCCTCTGCTACAGCAGCGGCAACTGCAGCTGCTAAAAAAGCACAGGCTGCAGCACTGAGCGTAAAGATTGCACCCCTTTCCTTCTACGGTCTCGATAAGGCCGGCATCCCAGCTGCATTCACAGTCACAGATGCCTCAAATATCGCCGGCGTTGCCCGTCTAACTAAGGGAACAACAAACGTAGGCGCCGATGGCATCGTGGTTAACAACCAGTTCATCACCGGCTCAATCGGCCCAAATATCTTGATCGATCAGCTTTTCACCGTCGATGCCACAGGCACCCACTACTCAACAAACGGCATCAATATCGGCTTCGGAGGCAACTGGAGCTCAGTTGAAATCAACTCCGTTGACTCATCGGTCGATCGCCTAGGAAACGGTAACTACCTAGTCACCGCGACCTTTAACATTGGCTACTTAATGCCTACCGATTTCGCAGTCCCAACAGGCAGCCGTGGTGTGGATCTAATCGATGCCCCTAAATCAATTACTACCAAGATTCTTCTCAATGCAGGAAAAACACAAGTACTAGCTCAGGCTGTGCAGGTGTTAAACAAATAAATAGGTTTCCTCGCCGCGTCCGGATACACGGTGGGGAATTTGGTGAATCAGCACGTGCGATTCATCGAACCGAGTTGAGAAATCAACTCAAGCCGAACTACGGATAGTCCGTAGATCGACTAACGAAAGGAAACAAATGTCTACAAAGACAACTTTCAAGCGCGTAGCGCTTGTAGCAGTTGCTGCGTTGGGCTTAGGTGTTCTTACATCTGTAGCTCCAGCATCAGCGGCAGAAGTATCTGCAAGCCCAATCGCATTAACAGCGCCAACCTCTCCTTCAGTTGGAGTAGCAGCATCAGTAACTGTCAAGGCTACAAATCAACTGTTGGCTAATACAAACACAGTTACTCTTAAGGGATACCTGTTATCAAAGCCTGCCGGAGCATCAAACTTGCTCGCTGCAACAGCTGGAACAGCCATCACTAATGCTGGCTTTACAAAAACTGACGGTTCCGTTGCAAGTCTTATATTGACAGCTACTGGCGCAGTATTAGCTGCAAAGAATACTTTCGGAACTTTTGATTACACAGCAACAGTTACTGGTGATTACACACTTCGCGTCTGGAATGATGTTAATGCTGACGGTGCTTTGTCACTTGCAGAAGATTACTCAGATGTGACTTTCTCAATTGCTGCTGCAAATACAGCAGTCTCAGCAGGGTACTCAACGATCGAAGCATGGTCAGTTGATAATCCAGTTGGAATCAAGACTCCAGGAACAGCGTTAGCTGGGGCAGACGCAGACGTTAACATCACAGTTAAGAACTCTTCGAATGTTGCCCTATACGGTCAAATTATTCGTGCAGTTGTTTCTGGTCCAGGCTATGCTTCACTTGAAGGTGGAACACCTGGTCGCGATGTAAATGTGACACTCGGTGCCGCTGACAACATAGCAACACTTGCTCTAACTGCAGACGGCATAGCCGGTAAGCAGACTGTATCTATCTACGCTGGTGGAGTTCTAATTGGAACGACAGTAGCAGCAATTTGGTACGGAGATCTTGCGACTATCACTGTTACACAGAACAGCACAATTGTTCCTACACTTGGCGGAACTGCTGGAAATCTAGGGACCGATATATATGCTGCCCAGGTAGTTGGTGCAGACGCAGCAGGTAACGTTTATCCGTTGATTGCAGCAACTCTTGCAGGTGCTTCATCAGACACTTTGGTAATTGCTACACATGCAACCGCCGAGACTGATGTTGATGTTGCAGGTGGCGTTGGAGTAGTTGTTACTTCAGCAGCCGGTTCAACATCTGGTAAGACAGCAACAATGACTTACTCATACACATACACTAACTTGGCTGGAGTAAGTACTAAGATCTCTGCAGCACCAGTAACATATACACTTGGTGGCGTAGCTAAGACTCTTGGGTTTGCACTTGATCAAACATCTTATGCACCAGGTGCAAAGGTAACTTTGACCATTACTGCTAAAGATGCATCAGGTAATGCTGCTGCTGATGGAACAGTCTTCGCAATTAATAAGTTGACTTCAAATGTAGCTTCACAGGCGCTTCCAAATGCTGCAGTAGTTGCTACAGTTAATGGAACAGCAACACTTACTGTCTATGCTCCAGTTTCTTCAGGAGATTGGGTTATTTCAGGAACTGATCCAAGCCTCGCAACTGTTTCCGTATCAGCAGTTGTTGCTAATGCTGAAACAGCAGCAGCAGCAGATGCAGCAGCAGAAGCAACTGATGCAGCTAACGCAGCAACTGATGCAGCTAACGCAGCAGCAGAGGCAGCAGATGCAGCAACAGCTGCAGCTCAAGATGCTTCTGATGCAGTAGCAGCTCTATCTGCTCAGGTTGCAACACTCATCTCAGCTCTACGAGCTCAGTTGACATCGTTGACTAACCTAGTAATCAAGATCCAGAAGAAGGTAAAGGCTTAATTAAGCCCTTATCTCTTCGGAGGTAATTGAAGGATCCAAACCCGGTCCGCCGAAAGGCGGGCCGGGTTTGGCCTTTTGTGGGGTGGACCACATCTTGGTAAATCTGAATGTTTTCTGGGGCGTGGTGCTACCACCCAATATTCTTAGGTGAGAATTACTGTGTCAGCGATTACGCATTTTAAATGTCCGGTCAAGTCTTTTATCACCTATACTTTTCGCCATGTGATTAGACAACCCCTCCAGTTCGCCTAATTGGTTAGCTGGATTTTCCACGCCAGTGGGGGGGGGCTTACCAAGGAAGAAGAAAAGATGAACTTCAAAAAAGCAGCTGTTGTAGCAAACCTTGCATTAATCGTTGGTTTGATTACACCGTTAACTCCTGTGGCATATGCATCAAGCAGTGCTCCGACGAGTGCAACAGTTAGTGCGCAATCTCCAGCGGGAAGTGCGTCGATAGTTACTCCTTACACAATTCCTAATGGTCACCTAAATATCACACTTGAGGATTTGAAATTCCTACTTGATCAAATCAAGATGGGCGAAGCACATGCCGCACGCACAACAGCTGGCGGTGCAAGCGGTTCACCGGCAATCACATACGGAACTCCTGGCGGATTAGTTTTTCCTTACGATGTTTCATCAGCGGATCGCTGCTTACTAGCAACAGATATCGCTGCAGCTGCAACTACAGCTTTTGGTCCAACAGGGTTATCAAATAATTATACGTATGCAAACACAGCCCCTTGGGGTATTCGCCAAGTTGATGGACAGTGCAACAACATTACAAATGTAATTGCCGAAACTCCTGGTGCCGGTAACGGTGCCGATCCAGTCGTTCCACAACCAACAATTAACACAGCAGATACCGGAATTTGGGGAGCTGCAGATCAGCTATTTGCGCGACTTTCAGCGAAAGCAACCGGTCTAGATGATGCAAATTCAACTCAAGTAGCTTATGCAAACGGATCAAACGATGTGACAGATCCTCAGCCACGCATTATCTCAACATTAATTTCAGATCAATCAACAAATAACCCAGCAGCAATTGCGGCAGCGACTGAGACTGCAGGAATTTTGTATGGCACTGGCCCACTTTCAGAGACAGCAATTAATGCTCAAACGGGAGTTCCGGCGACTGTTTTGCAGATTCCAAACGTCACTCCAGACTTCAACGTATCTGCTGGTTATAACTCTTGGTTCACCTTGTTTGGTCAGTTCTTCGATCACGGTCTTGATTTAATTCCTAAGGCCGGCGCATCAGTACTAATCCCGTTGCAAGAAGATGATCTTTTGTATGTACCAAGTGGAAACACAAACTTTATGGTTCTTACACGTGGAACCGATGCAACTGGCGAAGCCAGCAACATCACCACACCTTATGTAGATCAGAGCCAGACTTATGGTTCACATCAATCTTCAAACTTCTTCTTGCGCGAATACACATTTGCGCCAACTACAGGTGTGCCAACATTTACCGGTCATTTACTTACTGGAACAGACGGAGCTTATGGTGGTGGAGTTAATCCAACTATCGCTCCAACAACTAAATTCGATTCAACGCTTGATGTAATTCATCCAGCAACTGGTCCTGCCTATAAGCCGGCCCTCCCAATTACTTGGACGGTAGGAACAACAAGTGGAACCCTTACAGCTCCAGGTGGAGTAGATCAGTCAAACCACGGTCTTGCCACATGGAAAGAAATTAAGGCTCAGGCCTACCTACTTGGAATTGCATTAACTGACTGGGATGTTCGCAGCATTCCTGTGATTGCAACTAACCAATATGGAAAATTTATTCCAGCTCCTGCAGCAGCCGGTGCTGCACAAGGATTCCCAATGATGTTGTTCTCCGATCATGCTGGAAACTTCATGTGGTTATCAGGAACACCATCTGCGCCAATCGCAACCACAATCCACACAGGAGCTGCGCCATCGATTACAACTTGGTACGCAGTTTCATCAGGTCACCCGTTTATTAATGACACCATGAGCGCAGCTGTCCCATGGGCTGCAGCTGGTCTTCTTCCAGATGCAGATTCAGTGATGAATGGCGCTTTGTCATATAACCCATCTTCTAGCTACTACGACAATGAAAATCTTGATGCACACTACGTAGCAGGTGACGGACGCGTTAATGAAAACATTGGCCTGTCAGCGATTCACTACACATTCCTTGCCGAGCACAACTCATTAGTAACTGATATCACGAAGGTTATCGGAACATCACCGTCACCTTTATTCCAGTCTGAATGGACCCCAGAGCGCATTTACCAAGCCGCTCGTTGGATCAACGAAATGGAATACATGCACTTAGCATTCGATGAATTCGTTCGTCGTATGTCAATTGGTTTGCCAGTATTTGCTGGATACGATCCAACTGTAAATGCAGCAATTAACCAAGAGTTCGCAAGCGCTGTTTATCGCCTTGGTCACTCAATGTTGAATGAAACTATTGCTCGTTCTAATCCAAATCAGCCATACGATCCTGCTAACAACCAGGACGTAAGTTTGATTACAGGATTTATTAACCCAGCACAGGCGCGTTTGCAGCGCCCTGCAGTTATTGCGTCCGCGGATGCAATTGCATCATCGCACTCAATTACTTACACAGTTGCAGGGAGCGAGATTTCACCTGCGGATGGATCTGTAGTAACAGTCACTGGCATGGTTAATCATGCACTTAA
The DNA here is from genome assembly GCA_009698675.1 of Actinomycetota bacterium. GTDB lineage: Bacteria > Actinomycetota > Actinomycetes > Nanopelagicales > Nanopelagicaceae > Planktophila. The sequence continues at coordinate 79,889 of WLPT01000006.1, read as the reverse complement.
TGTGACAAGTGGATTAGTTAGCGGTCATACGGCAACTCAATTCACAGTTGCAACTCATTATGTAAGCGGTGCTACTGCATCAGATACGCCAATTACAGTTGCTGCTGACGTAACAGGCGCATTGCCAATCAAGGATTCAAATAACGTTTCTGTAGCAACAGTAGTTGTTAATGATCCTGGCACTGCATACACATACACACCGGCAGAATCAGCCGCAGCGATTGCGCAAGGAATGACAGCGCAACGTGGAAATGAAATCGATGAGTTTGTCACAGATGCAGTAAGAAATAACCTTCTTGGTCTTCCATTAGACCTTGCATCACTTAACTTAACTCGTGGTCGCGACACAATGCTTCCAACACTTAATCAGTTTAGAAAAGCTAATGCGGCTGGATTCCCTCCATATACTTCTTGGGCAACGTATGTAAATGGTTTACGTTACAAGGCATCTGGAGTTAACTTCATTGCTGCTTATGGAACACACCCAGATCTCAAGAGCGTGACTCTTGCACCAATTACAGGCGCAAGTTACGACGCGGGAACCGCCAACATTACATATACATACACAGGCACCCCAACTCTTGTTGTAGGTCAAATAGTTTCAATCTCGGGCTTTGTAGCACCTGATACTGACTACAACGTGGCTAATGCGGTAATTGCATCAGTCCCAAGTGCCGGCACTTTCACTGTTCATGATCGAAAGACTTATGGAACTCAAGACACTTACATGAGTGGAACAAATTCAACCATTGCTGTTCCTGTTATTGCAGCGCCTGTCGCAACTGGTTCAACAACTGGTCCAGCAAGCTTGACTCGAGAAACAAATCTCGTAGAAAAGCGTGCAGTTGCATCAATTCTTGCCTCTGTTGCGCCAGCAACAATCACTGCCGCCACATATACATTTGATGGCGGACTGACTAAGGGAATTTATACTTACACTGCGGTAAATAATTTTGTTGCAGGTGAAGCGGTAACAGTAAGTTCATCTACCGCCGCTTGCTTTAACAAGTCCGGCATTGCAAGTGACGTCACTAGCACATCATTTACGCTTAAAATTGCTGAGGTTGTTTCAGCTTTATGTACTGGTTATACAAGTGGCGGAGTAGCTACTGTGACTGGCGCGGGAACTTCAGGGCTTAGTGTCCCATCGGATGCAACTGATTTCTATAATTCAACCGGAGTATGGGCTGGTGTTGAAACCGGCTTTAACCGTGTTGATCTATGGGTCGGTGGTCTTGCAGAAAATCCTGAGAAGCAACCAGTTGCCCCTCCACTACTTGGACCAGTTTTTGACAAGGTTTTCCAAGATCAAATGTTGAAGCTACAAAATGGTGACCGTTTCTACTATCTAGGTCGCATTATTGGTACAAACATTGGTGAAGAAATTCCTGCACAAACATTTGCAGATATTGTCCGCCGCAATACACCTTCACAAATTGCCGGCAGAACTACTGCAACATTTGCGCTCGGAGCGCCAAGCTTTAGCTTCTTTGACTGTTCATTTGGCCAGGCAGCAAATGCTGTTGGCGGAGCAACAATTTTCCCTGCAAAAGCAGGTTGTGATCCAATGAACGAAAATCAACCATCTGCTGGTTTCTTGCAGCATGTTGGTTTAGACAACGTCATCGTTGCTGCTGATCCAGCAAATGCATCAACTGCAGCAAAACTTGCTGCAGGTGCAGGCGATGATTCAGTTCTCGGTGGCTCTGGCAATGACATTCTGCTTGGCGGCGACGGTGGTGACATCATCGCTGGTGGTGCAGGAAATGACATCTTGATGGGCCAAGGCGGAGATGACTTAATCCGCGGTAACGAAGGAAATGACGTTATTAACGGTTCTGGAATTTCTCCTGCAGGAACAATTATTGACGGCGGAGTTGGCATTGACTTTATTCACAAAGGTGGATTCAGCGGTGCTATCGGTTCATTCTTAGGTGAAGCTGAAAATGACTTCATTCAAGGATCATCAGATAACGACATTCTTCTTGGCGGCGGCGAAGGCAGCGACTGGATTGAAGGCCTAACTGGTCTTGATGCACTTGCTGGTGACCTCGGCCTAAATGGTGGTGGCGGGATCACTCTTGAAGGTGGCAATGACATTCTGCTGGGACAAGCTGGAAATGATTTACTTTCTGGCGAAGGCGGAGATGACATCTTTGTTCTTGGAGATGGAGTTGATGCAGCAGCTGGTGGCACAGGATTTAACTGGGTCACTTACTTGTACAACTTACGTTTTGATAATGGTGGAGCGACAGCTTCAACATATACAGATCTCAGTGGATTTAATCCGATTGCAAACAATGCCCCATTAGATGGCCTCATCGGCATTAGCGGAATTGCCGGTAGCTCTGGTAATGACATTGTTTATACAAGTCAGGGTTCAGATCAGATCTTGTCAGGTGCCAGCGGAACTACTGGAACTACAGTCATCACTTTTGCTGGCTCATATACAACACTTGTAGACGGAATGCAGGTTGCTGGAATTGGAATTGCTCCAAATGCAGTAACGGTAGGTCCGAGCTTAATTACAACAGATCCTGTTAGTGGATTAAGCACCACGACTGTTGACCTTTCTGTGCCAAATATTGGAACAGTTTCAGGCTCTGTAAAATTCACTACATGGCCTTTACGTGACACATCAGTAGTCACAGGCATTTCGGCACTGCTGAACCCAGCTACTAAAACTGCTGGTTGGAATAAGCCAAATACTGTTTCTGGCACATATTCTGAATTGATTAGTACGCCAACTGAAAATACGGCTGGTAATTTCATCCAACTTTCAATTAGCGACCCATCAATCCAAATCGGTTCAACAATTGCAATCGCAACCACACCAACACCGTTTACGGCAGTGGTTTCTGATTACGAAGGAACGCTCTTAACTTTGACATCTATTGCAGGCACAGCACCAACCCCAGGTGCAGTGTCCGTTGTGATTACACCAGCTGGTCAATGGAGCGGTGGAAACATCATCCTTGGTGGCGATGGAAATGACACTGTTTATGTAACTGGTGGAAGCAACGTTATTGATGGTTCTTCATCGCTCAATGTTGGCCTTAAGGCAGTTTATGCAGTTACCGGAGGCGGACATACAGCTGGTGATGCTTACTTGGCCGGAGCAGACCGTAAGTGCGGTGGAAGCGGATCTAACAACTGCTTCTCTTCAATGTCACTGATTTCGGCTGCACTAGATGCTGGAACAATCGTGCCTGCAGGTATATCAACAGTGCATGAACTTCTTTCTACAACAACTGCAGGAGCTCAAACTTTAGACACAGTTGTTTTCCCAAGTGCAAAGAATTTTTACACAATCGTTGCAGTTACAGGCGGATGGGATATAACAGGTCCAGACGGAAATGTTAATCGCCTCGTAAATGTTGATCTTGTTGGATTTGCCGGTACAGCCGTAGGTGCAACTGCCCCTGCTGCTCAAACGGCCATCCCTACATTTATTCAATTTGCCGCTACAAATACAGCAATTGTCAACGCTGCATACTCATACCAGTTCACAGCGAACGGTGCAGTCTCCTTTACTTCTACTGGAACCTTACCTAATGGAATTACGCTAAGCGCCTCGGGATTACTATCTGGAGCACCACTAACTCCAGGAACTTACACATTCAACGTAATTGCGAATAATGGCATTGGGGGCTCCACTCCAGTAACAATCACCATTTTGGTTTATGCAGCTGGGGCTCGTCTCCTGTCGCCTGCACTTCAGACCATCAATACAACTGTAGGTGTGCCAGTGACAAGTTCACTTATGACGAGCAATTTCGGTGCGAACCTTTATACGATTTCACCACCTCTGCCAATTCCATTGGTAATTGCGCCTGGAACCGGCCGAATCACTGGAGTCCCTGCTACCACTCTTACCAAAACACGATTTACGATTTCTGCTGCAAATGGAGTTAACACTGCAATTGCCTATATCGATCTAACAGTCGATGCAGCGCCGGTAGCTATAGGCGGCGGAGGCGGCGGAGGCGGTGGAGCACCTTCACCATTGCCTGCGTTGCAACTAACTCCAATCATTGTGTGGGCTAACCCTGCAGCGATTACAACCAACGACGCTCTAACTTCTACGCAACTGAACGCCGTTGCGAAAAACCCAAGCACAGGGGCAATTGTCGACGGAACTTATAAGTATTTCCCTGCTGCCGGTGAAAAACTACCTGCAAGTGCTGACCAAACTTTGGGAAGTACTTTGCTTGTTACATTCACACCATCCGATACAGCTGCTTACGGCTCAACTGCTGGATCAGCAAAGATTCTCGTTAAGCAAGCAACAAAGGATGCAGCAATTGTTATTGCGGCTTCATCTCTAAGCGAAGCATTCGACGGCAATCCACATGGTGTTTTGTATTCATCCAATGCGCCATCAAGTAGCCTCAGTGTTACTTACGGTGGATACTCAAATACCCCAATTAATGCGGGAACTTACTCAGTTCAGGTTCGCAGCACGGATCCTCAATACCCTGGTTCAGCTTCAGCAACCCTGGTGATTGCCAAGGCAACTCCTACGGTTACATGGAATCCACCTGCTACTTGGAATAGCACAGATCCTGTTACTGATGCCTTGCTCAATGCTTCTTCATCAACGATGGGTACGTTTACATACTCAGTTGCTGCGGGAAGTACGTTTGTAGCCGGAACTCGTGCAATCAAGGTTGTCTTTGATCCTAAGGATTCAACCAACTACAACTCAGTAACGGTTGAAAAGAGTTTGGTTGTATCTGCTGGTGCAAGTACCACTGGTGCATTGGCACTTGTCCTCAAAGGCAAGTTCACAGCAACTACATCACTTAGTGCCAAGGACAAGGCAGCCCTTAAGAAGGCAGCCCCATCTAAGGCAGTAATTATCACGGTTTCTGCTTATGTAGCTAAGGGAGCAAGCAAGTCAGCAGATCTGACTGCTTCTCGTGCCAAGGCTGCGAAGGTAGTTACTTTGCTCAAGAAGACGGCTCCAAAGGCCACCTATGTGATTCAGGCTATGGGTTCTACGCTCAATGCCGCTTGTACAGCTCAGAAGAATGAGTGTGTCCTAGTCAACATAGGGTAGACTTTGGTCATTGATAGGTCATTTAATTTAACCCTCGAGGAGTACAGATGAGTAAATTGCACAAGTCGGCATTTGCCGTCCTTGCGACAATCGTGATGGGGCTCTCCCTTTTCACAAGCAGCGCAGCCCAGGCAGATGGACAGAATTTAACAATGTCCGTCAACGTTCCAAGTGACTGGCATTTTGGAGATCTTGAAAAAGATGTTACATATGCAACAACTGGCGAAGCCTTGGAAGGCGACTCCGTTGAGTTTGAGTTAGTGATGACTTATGACGGCACATGTGGATCACTTGATGGAGATGATGCTAAATATGCAGGTCAGTATCTCGCTACTCCACACGCAATCATTACATCAGGAGAAGAATTCGCTGCTGATTTGATTGATGGCGGCTCATACGGGGAATACACATTCAATGCTCCAGCGGTTCCATTTACAATTTTGCCTTTTGATGCCGCTGTTACATTCAATGGTGGAAGCAACTTCAGTGTTTACGTAGGCACATACATTGATACAACTCGTTATTCTGTTGTGACATTGCCCTATGGCAATACTGCGACTGTAATCTTTAACTATTCAGGTGAAGGAATTGTCGGTTCAACTTCAGTGCAACCAATAACGGCAGGAACTTACACAATTACTCCAGAAGGTTATTTCTTTTCAGATGCAGGTTGTAATTTCAACACAACTGGAACAGGTCGCCTAGATGTGAACGAATACCCTCGAACTCCGATTTACACACCAACACCGACACCAACACCAACACCGACACCTTCTCCTTCAGCAACATCATTGAAGAAGGCAACAATCACGGTTACTGGTGGAACCTATTCATACGATGGTTCACCTAAGTCAGCAACAGTTACAACTGATCCAGCTGGTTTGAGTGTTTCTGTTAAGTATGCAGGCGGATCTTCAGCACCTGTTAACAGCGGTACTTATGGCGTTGTTGCAACGATTACTGCTAAGGATTACGAAGCAACTGAAGCTTCAGGAACTATCGTTATTAATAAGATCAACCCAATCTTGAAGTGGAATACACCAGCTAAAATCAAGAAGGGAACACCTGTTTCATCTAAGCAGCTCAATGCCACAGCAAATGTGAAGGGTACTTTCACCTACACAGTTGACTCAGGCGCAGTTCTTGCAGTTGGCACTTATGACGCAGTTGCAGACTTTGCACCTGAAGATGCCGTCAACTACAACACTGCTCGCACACAAACAGTTATTGAAGTTGTGCAAGGAGCGCGTTCAATCGTCGTAACGTTTAGCCTTGGATCTGCAAAGATTCCAGCAAGCGTTTTGGCTAACATCCGCGCCAATGCTGCACTTCCAGGCGAGAAGGTAATCGTGTACGGATACGTACAACCTTCTAACTCACTATCAGCAGACAAGAAGCTGTCTCAGCAACGTGCAGATGCGCTAGCTGCCCAGATCTTGAACCTCGTACCATCAGCAAACGTTGTTGCTATTGGTAAGGGCCGTACAACTAATGCTCTTTGCGTAAGCGCAAATAACAAGTGTGCGGTTGTTGAGTTCACTGGTAAGTAATTGAAAAAGTAAGTAAAAGCCCCGGCCATGTGGTCGGGGCTTTTACCTTTTATTCAGCAAGTTCTCAGCAAGAGGGTGTCTAATAGGAACATGACCACACCGACGCGAATCTACAAACACTCAGGTGCCGGCACCGACTGGGCGGCTCTACTGCTTGGAACTGGGTTGGGGTTAACTCTGGCGCTGCAGCTGACAACGGTTCGAAAGAGTGATTTCACATCGCTCTATTCAAGCGTGGCTACCTTCTCGCGTCTATCGGCGTTAGTTGGAACGTATTTAGCAATCGTTGGAATCTTCTTAATTGCGCGTATTCCGTGGGTAGAACGTGGCGTTGGCCATGATCGATTGGTTACGTGGCATCGCAACTTAGGGCCGTGGTCGCTGTATGGAATTAGCGCACATGTCTTTTTTATTGTTTTCTCCTTTGCAGGTCAGGATTCAGTGCCGCTCTATAAAGAGCTCTGGCGCTTGCTCAATACATTTGATTGGCTCTGGTTTGCACTAGCGGGATTTATCTTGATGGTCTTAGCGGGCGTTACGTCGTATAAAAAAGCGCGTGCCAAGATGAGTTATGAGACGTGGTGGATTATTCACGTCTATACCTATATTGCAGTTGCCGCATCCTTTATGCACCAAGTCATTAACGGTCAAATGTTTATCGGCCATCCGCTCAATCGGGCCTACTGGACTGCGCTGTACGTGATGATGGCATTTGCGATTATCTATTGGCGCTTCGGAGTGCCATTGATCAGGTCTATGAAGGTTAATCTGCGAGTGGAAAAAGTTGTCGTTGAGGGACCAGGCGTTGTGTCGGTGATTATGAAGGGGCGCAACTTACATACGTTAGGTGCACAGGGCGGGCAGTTCTTCGGTTGGCGCTTCCTTACACGTGGGCACTTCTTAATGTCGCATCCATATTCGCTCTCGGCTGCTCCGACTGAACATTTAATGCGAATTACAGTCAAGGACTTGGGCGATCATTCTCGATCTCTAGCCTTTATGAAACCGGGTACTCGAGTATTTGTTGAAGGTCCATACGGAGCCTTTACTGCTGGTCGATCAACACGTCCGCACGTTGTCTTGGTGGGTGGTGGTGTTGGGATTACTCCGATTAGAGCGCTAATCGATGAGCTCAGTGGTGGTGTTCAGATGGATGTAATTTTTAGGGCATCAAAGGAAGAGGATTTAGTTCTGCGTGATGAGTTGGATTATTTGGCCTTTAATAGCGGTGGATCCATTCGGATTCACTATTTAGTGGGCCCACGAAAGAATCATCCAATGGATGCGCGTGCGCTCCGACGCTTGGTGCCACAGTTTGCCGATAGCGATATCTACATCTGTGGACCTGAGCCATTGGTAACTTCGGTGCGCAACGCCGCATCCGATGTTGGTGTGCCGAAGAATCGCTTCCACGATGAGGCCTTTGCCTTCCACAGAGAGTAAAACCCGCAGGAGAAAATGCGGCGGAGTTCAGAAAGTTCACAGGTTAAGGCAGTTAACTACGATCTAGGTTCAACAAGAGGGCGGATGAGATGAAGCGGGCGTTATTAATCGCAGGAGGCACCTTAGGTGGCCTCGGTGCGGTCATGGCTATTACGCCGCCGCAGTTTTCATCGAGCAACGGTCTAGCAATCGGCGGATCGATGGCTAGTACTGCCACATCATCGGCGGCATCACAGAGTGCAACGCCGGCTCCACAACAGAGCGCCACCAAGAAGGCAACGGCGACCAAGAAGGCAACGGCGACCAAGAAGGCAACGGCGACCAAGAAGGCAACGGCGACCAAGAAGGCAACACCTTCAGCAACGGCGACAACAAATAATTCAAACTCTGGTGCGGTAGCAACCGATCCAACTCCAGCAGCTACTAAGACAGCTACACCTACACCTACACCAACGCAGACACAGGCGCCTAAGGGAGTAACTGGAACATTTGTTGGCCCAGCGATTTTCGTAAATTATGGAACTGTTCAAGTTCAGATAACAGTTAACAATGGCAAGATCACTGATGCAACTGCATTACAAGCACCATCGGGTCGAAACTCTCGTTACACCGATATGGCGCTGCCAACGTTGAAGAAGCAGACACTGGCCGCACAGTCCGATGCAATTCAAGGTGCATCGGGAGCTTCATATACTTCCTATGGTTGGTATAAATCGCTACAAGGGGCGCTAGCTAAAGCCGGTTTGTAAGGATTTAGTTAGGCTCAACCCATGAATCGAGTCCGTAGGCAGTTTGAGGTCTGGGGCACGGTCGTAGATGTTGATGTTGCATCAGCGGTGATTAGTGAAACCATGCTAAAGAATGCGATTGAAAAGATAATTGAGTTTTGTCGCGAAGTCGATCAGGATTTTTCTACATATATTGACTCTTCGTGGATAACTCTGCTGCGTCAAGGAAAAGTCGAAATTCAGGACTGCCCGAACTTGGTTCGTGAAGTCTATGAGCTGTGCGGGCAAGCAAAGTATTTAAGCGATGGCGCATTTGATCCTTGGGCCGTAGCCGGTGGCTTTGATCCATCGGGATTAGTTAAAGGGTGGGCCGCAGATATCTGTGCCAATATGTTGGTAGCTGCAGGTGCCCAACATGTACAGGTAAATGCAGCTGGAGATTTAGCTTTGCGTGGAGGTTGGTGTGATCCGGCCGATGGGGATGTAAAGCCGTGGAAAATAGGTGTAGTCAATCCCGATAACCGCCAAGAGGTTGTGAAGATATTTGAAATCACCGATGGTGCGATTGCTACATCGGGAACATATGAACGTGGCGCCCATATCAATGACCCATATACGGGCATGATCGCAATCGGTGCTAAATCGGCCACTATTGTCGGCAAAGAGGGCTGGTTGTGCGATGCCTTAGCTACCGCAGTAATGGTTGCAGGAAGCGATGCTGCACTCTGGTTTGGGCAAAAAGAGCTTGAGGGCTACCTCGTCTGGGCAGTTAACCGTCACGAGAGTACTTCGTGGAGTATTTAACTATGAGCGCCGATAAAATAATTACCATGAGAAGGCGTATCTCGATTTATCTAACTTTAATTCTTGCATTTGTTGCGTTGGGCCTCACTCCGGCCCTTGCCGTAGATGAGCGCCCAATCGATATCGTATCTGTGAGTTGGACCGGCTCTGGAGCTTTGCCTTCTAACGTCGATCAAATTGCAGCAACAATTGATACTAAGGTAAATGCGAGTTGGAGATCTTTTACAACGTTAGTCGGTGACACTCAAGATCGCACCATCTCATTTGTCTCAGGAAAGATTCTTAAGGCGCCAATCTTCCTCACTGCAAAAATGCCATGTATTGGAAGTGCGGCTACAGATTTTATGAACACAACGCGCATAGAGGCCTACAAACGTTTAGGCATAGAGGATTACAGCAATCGATATATATTGATTATTGCGCCAAAGGCCGGTTGTGTCTGGTCGGGTCGTTCGCAGATGGGTTCGGCTACTTCGCGAAATGGAACCTTAGTTCTGCATGACTCTGGTGATCCATTTGTGATCACACATGAGCTCGGCCATACCTTCGGCTTGGGACATAGTAATTTTCTGCGATGTGATAACGGAAAGAAAGATGGGCCGTGGGGCGATGTATGTAAGGCCGTTGAATACGGTGGCATTATCGATGTTATGGGTAATATCGAAACTCCATCTCCGCTCAATACGTACTACCAGTGGCGAATGGGCCTTCTCGATGATTCGCAGGTACGGCAAATCTGGCAATCTGAGGCCGTAACCTTGGCGCCATCAGATTTTGCAAATGGAGTGCGCGCTATTTATTTACGTGATGCAAATGCGGCCTATTGGATTGAGTATCGCCGCACCTTAGAGGGTGTTGGTTATAAACCGGGGCTAGTAATCTTTCGTTTAGATCCACCACCAATCGCTTCGTTGATCTCGCCTAACCCAGAGGATCAAGCCGCGGCAGAGTTTGGAAATCTTTTAGGAACCGATGTGTGGATGCTCAATCTCGATAAGTACAGGTATTCGACATCAAATAGCTATGGCGGTTCAATGACGGCCTTGACTGCAACGACCTATTCGGGCAACGTCACTTTCACTGCAAATGCCTCAGAGAGCGGCGCTACGGTGGCTGTGGCTATCAAAGCCGATGTAACACCACCTCCAACACCGGTCTTAATTCCCCAAGCAGATTGGCACTATCCGAGCATTGAGATCATGAGGCCTGGCTTCGAGGATGCACAAACCTATGTCACGGGCTTTGAGGCCTTAATAGATGGAGTATTGGGCCCGTTGTCGGCAACTCCCAGGGATAACTGGGCTCCGACCTATATGGACCCGATGACGGCCCCGCTGACAGTGCATATGCGAGATCTGCCCGAAGGCTCCTACTCACTGGCGATCCGCTCGGTGGATTTTGCTGGAAATAAGAGCCTGTGGTCGCAGAGTATGGCGGTCACAATCGATCGCGGACATCCAGTCGTCACCAATGATTTTAATATCACTGCCGTTAACAATGATCAGATTTCCGTTGCATGGGCAGGTGCTAAAGATGCGGGTAGCGGTTTATGCCAGACGAATTTAGTTAATAGTGATGGCCTTGTGCTGCAAAGCAGTGCAGCAAAATCAGCTCCTACTTTTCAATTAACCCAAGGCGCTGCACTTAAGGCGACGGCTCAAATCTATGACTGCACAGGAAATGGAGCCATAGGCGATTTATCAATCACTAACACCTTCTCGACGGCATATAAATCCTCGCGCACTGGTACATGGGCTGCAGCTGCAAACTCATATGGAACAGGTGCACTCAAGTGCACTGGAAAGTGCACGGCCTCATTTACAACGCGTGGCCGCTTTGATGTTCTAGTCGGAAACGGCGCCGCGGTTGTAACCTCGGGCAGCGCAAAGTTAGCAACTATCCCCGATTCGAAAACTACTAAATTGCGTATTGGCGCAACGGTAGATAGCGGGGACTCCAAAAAAGTTATCCGAGTTTCAGGAAGCAATTTTGTTCTCATTGGACTCGCATCGGTAACAGCCAATTTTACGCGGACCAAGAATATAGATCGCCTTCCAGCCGTTGAGGACGTATCTCTATTAGATAGCAAACAAAGTGCGATGGCGAAGTTTGGATTTAACGCTGGAGATTTCAGCCAAGAGTGGACTGTCCTACCAATGGTTGGTGGAACTGCACTCGATGATCCCTCACTAGATTTATGCAACGCTTCATATGCCTCAGAAAAAGAGCGCGTTGAGCGCAGGCAGGTAACGGTCACTAAAGAAGAGTCTCCATTTACTTTTCTCTCAACCGAAGTAGTTCGATACTCAACACCTGCAGCAGCGCAGTTAGCGCAGAAAGAGTTAGTCAAAGCCCTTGCTCAGTGTGCCAAAGATGGCGGTTATAAAGATGCAGCAGGTAGCTTTATAACCTATACATTTAGCGAGATTAAGAGCCCTCCAAATGCTTTGATGGGCGAGTCCGCGCGCGTACTTGTGCGCACGCAGATCGACACGGGAGTTCGAGCTCACCAACTACTTGCCTTCTATCAATTCAATGGCCAGATGTTTACCGGGCTGTATGTGATTAAAGCCGGCGAAAGCGCCTTTACCGATGCCCAAGTTGCGACCTGGCTACAAGAGGCCGTAGTTATGGCTAATCGTTTGAGCGGGCCGGCAGTTTAGTTTTTCTAAGCCTCTTGCGCGAGTGCCTATGATTAACAGCAAAGGCCGCCTTAGCTCAGTTGGTAGAGCGTCGCTCTCGTAAAGCGAAGGTCTCGGGTTCGATTCCCGAAGGCGGCTCACGAAATAGCGTTAAGAGTTTCGACCTCTGTAGCGCTAAGTTCAACAACTTGAATAATCTCATTGAGTTGTTCGACGGTGCGCGCCGATGCGATCGGTGCACTAACTGCGGGGTTTGAACGCAACCACCCTAATGCAACTGCAGCTATCGAGGCATTGTGGTTTTTTGCAATGAGATCGAGAGCTTCGATAACTCCATAACCCTTTTCATTTAAATAATCGCTAACTCCTGCAGCACGAACCGATTCAATTGTGATTCCTGGGCGATATTTGCCAGTTAGAAATCCTCGAGCAAGTCCAAAGAATGGAAGACAAGAGATTGAGTTCTCAAGTAAGACTGGTGCGGTCTCAGACTCAAAGGGTTCGCGCGCCATTAAGTTGTACTGATCTTGCACCGCGATATACGACGGCAGTGAGTTTTCGGCAGAGAATCGTAAAGCCTGCGCCAGACGAGCAGCGGTGAAGTTGGATGCTGCGATATTGCGGACTTTTCCCTGCGCAATCAACTGAGCATAGGCACCCAATGTCTCTTCCATGGGAACTTTCGCATCATCTTCATGGCTGTAATAGAGATCAATGTAATCACTCTGCAATCGATTTAAAGACTCTTCACATGCAGCGAGAATATTTGTCGCCGATAGACCTGGACGCTTGGAGAACTTAGCAACTTTTGTCGCAATTACTACCTTGTCGCGATTGCCGCGCGCCTTCATCCACGTACCGATAATTTTCTCCGAGTCTCCCCCAGAGTTGCCCTCTTTCCACTCACTATAAACATCGGCAGTATCAATGAAGTTTCCACCATGGGCGAAATAGGCATCGAGAACAGCGTGGGAGGCGCTCTCATCTGCGCTCCAACCAAAGACATTTCCGCCCAGGCAAAGTGGATGAACTACGAGGTCGCTCTCTGGGATAGTGATCATGTACGCACAGTAAGGCACAATTGGTACGTGGTCGAAACAACGGGCGGATTTACAAGTAAGGGCCTAGCCCTTGAGGCGCGAACATTGGTACTGCCATCGTTAACGCAGGCCGAGGCCATTGAGATCGGTGAGATTGCAAGAAAAATCGGGATGGATCGCAATCTTCCTATCGCAATCGAAGTTCGCCTAAAAGATTGGGTCGTTTTTCATGTTTCACTGCCCGGTTCTGATCAGAGCAATGATGGGTGGATCGCGCGTAAAGCACGCGTAACAATGGCCACCGAACATTCAACGATGTACGAACGAGTCCTCGCCGAGGAGTTGGGAATCAATTGGTATGAAACTCACTCTCTTTCCGAAGAGAGCCATGCAATTCATGGAGGTTCGCTTCCGCTCAACGTTACCGGCTTAGGTTTTACTGGAATTTTATTAATCAGTGGTCTGCCTCAAGTACAAGATCACCTGCTGGGCGTTGAAGTTATCGCCGAGTTTTTAGCTCGAAAGGGCGAGCTGCAATGAGCATCTGGGTTGCAGGCGAAGTATTGATTGATATTTTGCCATCGGTAAGGGCAGTTGGTGGTGGCCCAGCAAATACAGCTAAAGCGCTCGCACGTTTGGGATTTGATGTTGATTTTATCGATGGAATCTCAAACGATGCTTATGGAGTACAGACACGTAGAGAGTTAGAGCGCGATGGTGTTGGTCTAAAGCTCTCGCTCATAAGTGATAAACCAACATGTACTGCCACTGTAACCTTAGATTCAGTCGGTATTGCAAGTTATGAGTTTCTTACTGCAGGTACGGCGACATTTGATTTCAACCGATCATGGCTGCCAGATCCCTCGATGTTAAAGCCTTCACTCTTACATGTAGGCACGTTAGCTACGATAATTGAGCCTGGAGCAAGCGTTTTATTTGATTGGGCGGTGGGTGTTGGCGAGTTTGCGCCGATTATCTTCGATCCCAATATCCGCCCATCGGTTCTCCCAGATCGTACAACGTACTGCGCAGCTGTTGAGAAGTGGATTGCAATCTCATCGATTGTAAAACTCAGTGATGCAGATATAGATTGGCTCTATCCCAATGAAACAATGGATGAGGTTGCGCATCGCTGGATTGAACAGGGTGTTAGCTGCGTCATCATTACACGCGGGGCTCATGGCTTAATCGGCTATACCGAGCATGGGATGGAAGAGGTCGATGGCGCCAAAGTAACAGTCGTAGATAGCGTTGGGGCAGGCGATAGCGTTGGGGCCATTATCTGTGCAGGCGTTATTGAACACTCAGTTGCGGAGCTGACTGGAATAACTCTCAATGAAGTTTTGCATAAAGCTGCAATCGCAGCCGGCATTACGTGTTCACGTGAAGGTGCTGAACCTCCATACAGACACGAACTAGCAAAGGCGATGGAAAATAATGCAGTTTATTGATGATGCCGAGTTTCAAATTGCAATCGATGACGACAATGGTGGACGTATAGTTTCACTGAAGTGGCGAGATAATGAGTTTGCAGTTCCATTTCGCGGGCAGGTTCATACCTCGGGCTGGTATGCAATGGCACCGTGGGCTGGACGCATCAACGAGGGTCTGATTACAAACTCAAAGGGCGAGAGTTTCCAACTTCCTGCAACTATCGATCCACCGCATGCATTACATGGCTTTGGTTTAATCTCATCGTGGCAAGAGATAGGTCCAGGTAGATCGTTGCTACATCTCCCTGCGCCATATAACGGTGCAATAGTTGAACAGCGCATCGAAGTTCTCGACGATGCGGTGCGGTGGTCACTTGAATACGATGCTAACGGTTGTGATTTACCGGTATGGATGGGTTTACATCCATGGTTTGCGCGCGATTTAGATCGTGGTGCAAGCGCCGAAGTAGAGTTTGAAGCCAGCCAGATGCTAATAAGAAACTTTGAGGGCATTCCAACTGGTGAGCGCTGCGCACCAACTCCACCACCGTGGGACGATGCCTTCACAGGAGTTAAGGGAACGCCCGCCGTTGTATGGGAGGACGTTGCTCGGATCTCCATTGAGAGCGATGCGCCATGGTGGGTCGTTTACACCGAGGACAGTGAGGGCGTCTGTATCGAGCCACAAACTGCTCCGCCCGATGCACAGAACTTAGGAATCTCGGGCGAAGATTACATCGAAGCCTTATTTGTTTTCGAGCGACTTGATTAGGATAGGCCGATGATTAATCGCGATACCTTAAAACGCTTAACAGTGATCGAACATGAACGTTTCTTAAAGGCTCATCCAAAGAGTGGTCAGCTCTTTGAGCAGGGCAAGGCAACTATGCCCGGCGGAGTTCCAATGTCGTGGATGGCAAAGTGGCCGGGTGCCTATCCCGTATTCGTTGAGAGTGCTAAAGGTGCCCGTTTCACCGATGTTGATGGACATACCTATATCGATTTCTGTTTAGGCGATACCGGATCTATGACGGGTCACTCACCCGATGCGACCGTGGCAGCGATTCGAGAGCAGGTTGTTAAGGGAATCACTGCGATGTTACCAACGGCCGATGCTGCAATAGTTTCAGCTGAGTTATCACGACGCTTTGGCCTACCACTATGGCAGTTCACAGTGTCGGCAACCGATGCCAACCGCCATGTAATCCGTTATTCACGCATGATCACTGGTCGATCAAAGATCGTTGTCATCGATCGTTGTTATCACGGCTCGGTGGATGAAACCTTTGCAACGTTAGATTCACACGGGGATACCGTTGCTCGCGAAGGAAACATCGGAGCACCTGTTGCACTCGATGTCACAACACGAGTCGTTGAATTTAACGATATCGCAGGAATGGAAAAGGCTTTAGCTCATGGTGATGTTGCAGCTATTTTAATGGAGCCTGCGATGACTAACGTTGGAATCGTCTTGCCGCAGGCAGGTTATTTAGATGCAGTACAAAGCCTTGCTAAGAAATATGGAACAATTTTAATTATCGATGAGACACATACAATCTCAGTTGGCCCTGGCGGAATGACCGCTGATCTCGGATTAAAGCCCGATTTCTTAACCATCGGAAAAGCTATCGCTGGGGGAATTCCAACGGGAACTTTTGGAATGACTCAGGAGATTGCCGATTCGATTAAGAAGATGGTCGAGTTAGAGATCATTGACACTGGTGGAATCGGTGGAACGCTGGCCGGTAACGCGCTTTCACTTGCATCGATGCGTGCAACACTCTCGCAGGTTCTTACACAAGAAAACTTCGATCGCATGATTGAGCTTGGCACGCGTTGGTCAGATGGCGTCGACGCCTCGATTAAAGAGTTTGGTTTACCGTGGACGTGTAACCGTTTAGGTGCCCGTGGTGAATATATGTTTGCAACGAGTGCGCCAATCACTGGTGCCGATGCCAACGATGCGGGAGATTTTGAGTTAGAGCAGTACATTCACCTGCGCATGCTCAACGATGGTTTTTTGATCACCCCTTTTCATAACATGGCGCTGATGTGCCCTGATACGACTGCGGCCGATGTCGATGCACATACAAAAGCCTTTCGAGCTATGTGCGCCGAACTAACGCAGTGATAGCCTGCCCCGTATGACTTACGACGTTAACGCCATACGCGCCCACTTTCCCTCCCTTGCCTCGGGCTTAGCTTTTTTTGATGGCCCCGGAGGTAGTCAAGTTCCGGATGTTGTTGGTGCAGCGATAGCTGATGCGATTACCAAACCAATCTCTAATCGAAACACCTTGACTGAATCTGAAAAGAATGCCGACGAGATTGTTAATGAGTTCCGCAAAGCCGTTGGTGATTTAATTGATGTAGATCCAGGTGGAGTTGTATATGGACGTTCCTGGACTCAACTCACATATGACTTTTCTCGAACGCTTGCCAAGAGTTGGAAGCCCGGAGATGAGATCGTTGTTTCGCGATTGGATCACGATTCAAATATCCGCCCCTGGGTTCAAGCCGCCGAAGCCGTAGGCGCAACTGTGAGGTGGGCCGAATTTGATGTTGAAACATCAGAGTTAACCGTTGCCGCAGTTGAAGCGGTTTTATCTGCAAAGACTAAGTTAGTCGCAATCACTGGCGCCGGAAATACCATCGGAACGCGTCCTGATCTCAAAGCTATCGCGACGGCCGTTCATAAGACCGGTGCGCTTTTCTATGTCGACGGTGTGCACTTGACTGCACATACGGCGATAAGTGCCAGAGATATTGGTGCCGATTTCTTTGGTTTCTCGTTCTATAAGTTAATGGGCCCACACTGCGCGGCGTTAGCGGCATCACCGGCACTTCTTAACTCGCTCAATAACGACAAGCTCCTACCATCGACCAGTAATGTGCCAGAGAAATTTGAGTTCGGAACCCTTCCCTATGAAATTATGGCTGGTTGTAATGCCGCAGTTAACTTTATTGCAGCAATGGCCCCAGGCGCCGGTGTAACAAGACGTGAAAAAATTGTTAACTCAATGAAGGCACTCGAGGCCTACGAAGAGGAGCTCTTTGCATACATGGAGAGTTCGATAAAAACGCTTCCAGGTGTAACTCTCTATGGCCATGCCAAAGACCGCACACCGACGATCTACTTCTCCTTTGCCGGCCATGACAATGCCGCGATTTATAGCGCGATGGCTGGCAAGAAAGTGAATCTTCCAGCAAATAATTTCTATGCCCTTGAGGTCTCGCGAAAGCTTGGCCTAGGTGATGCTGGAGCGCTGCGGGCTGGTATTGCACCTTATTCAACCCGTGAGGATGTCGATCGCCTTGTTGCTGGGCTGAGAGATTTAATTAAACCCTAAGCTCTCGTAGAGTTTTAGGCCCTTTTCATTATCGGCATCGACATACAACATCGCATCTCTAATGCCTTGGGCAAACAAGTAGTTCATCGCGGCGATAGATACGGCGCGACCAATGCCATGGCCCATAAATTCGGGATCGACACCAACGACATATAACTCACCAACAGGGGCTTGGTTGACTAGATCGTGATGAATCTTGGTCCAACACATTCCGACCAATGAACCGCTCTCAATCGCTAGAAAAAATCCAGCGGCATCAAACCAGGGTTCAGCCATGCGATTCTCTAAATCTTGCATCACCCAGTTACCTTGATCTGGGTGGTTGATAAAGATCTTATTGTTGAGATCTAGCCATACCTGCTTATGAATTAGCGGATCAAAGCTTTCAATTGTGAAACCGTGATCAGTATCTGGAATGCGACCTTGAAGCGCGCGATGTATTTTTAAAATATGGCGCATGTTTAGACACGCTCGTTAATGGCGCTCTCTTTGCCACCAGTTGGCATTGTGAAGCGATAGCCAACATTGCGAACGGTTCCGATTATCGCCTCAAACTCTGGACCTAACTTTGAACGTAATCGACGAATATGCACATCGACCGTGCGCGTTCCTCCAAAGTAGTCATAGCCCCAAATCTCCTGCAAAAGTTGGGCGCGAGTAAAGACACGGCCAGGATGTTGGGCTAAGTACTTCAAGAGCTCAAACTCTTTAAATGTTAAATCTAAAACATTTCCCTTAAGTCGAGCGGTGTACGTTGATTCATCAATGACGACATCTCCTGTGCGAATTTCACCTGAGTGAGGATCACTTAGCGCCATGACTGCGTGATGCTTTCCAACTGCGATTCGAATTCTTGCATCGACTTCAGCAGGCCCAGATGTATCGAGCATGACATCATCGATTCCCCAATCGGCACTTACTGCCGACAGTCCACCCTCAGTTGCAATAACAATAATCGGGCAGCCAAGCCCAGTAGTTGTTAATAGACGTGCTAGGGATTTTGCAGAGGGTAAGTCGCGGCGTGCATCGACCAGGATGAGATCTACTTCAGGAACATCAACGAGGATGCTGGCCTCAGCGGGCAAGATGCGAACGTTATGCGCAAGCAAGGCCAATGCGGGTAGAACTTCAGCGCTCGCCAATTGAGTGTTTGTAAGTAGCAACACTCTGGCCATTGGTACAGACTACCCTCGTGAAAACATTGCTTCCACTCGCCATTGTCCTGGGCCTAGCCAGCGGATATGGCCTTTGGTATCGGCGCTCGCGCGGCACAGTGAAAGCTAAATACGGGCCATCTCTTATAAGCCAATCAATGATTGGCGGCGCGCTGGGATCACGCGCAACGCTGGTGCAGTTCTCATCGGCATTTTGTACCCCATGTCGGGCTACGCGAGCTCTGCTTGAAAATATCGTCACAGATATGCACGATGTTACCCATGTTGAAGTCGATGCCGAAGCGCAGTTGGATCTAGTCCGGAAATTAAATATCTTGAGTACGCCAACGACGCTAATTCTCGACCCCAGTGGACGTGAAGTGGGCCGCGCCGTTGGCGCACCAAAGCGAGAACAAGTTATGACCGCGCTGGCGGCTATTCGCCAATAGTTTGCAACTGGCTTTAAAAACTATCCCTGTTTAAGATTCCTACTATGTCTTTAGCCAGTAATTTCACCAAGCGCCGAGTAATTGATTTCGGTCGCCTTGCTGGCTCTTTGTGTCGAATGTAATTGTTGTAGTTAAAAACAATTACCCACTCAACGACCAAAGGAATATCTAATGACTCAAGTTCTAGCAGAAAAAATAGCCGCAGTTTCAATTGATGCAAGAGGTCCACGTTTTTCGGCGGCTCTCACTACGATTGTGTTAGCAGTTACTCTCGTTACTTCAAATATTTGGATTTTAGGTGCACAAGCAGTTGTCTTTCTAATTGGTTCTACTAAAGGCCCACAGTTCACTCCGTACGCCTTTATTTTTCGAAAGATTATTAAACCTCGACTCAAAGGCAAGGCGATTGTTGAAGATATTCGCCCACCACAGTTTGCCCAAAGCGTTGGACTACTCTTTGCTATTACTGGGGTTGCGGGTGCGCTCACTGGTATCGCACCAATTTTCACTATTGCAGTGAGTTTTGCCCTAGCGGCAGCGTTTTTAAATGCAGCTTTTAACTTCTGCTTAGGCTGTGAACTCTATTTGCTACTTCTTCGCGTAAGATTCTCACATGGCTAATAAGCACGAACTGCACGAAAAGGGGCTACGCCTTACCCCTCAACGTGAGCTTGTTTTATCGGCCGTCCGTGAACTGGGGCATTCAACCCCTGAAGAGATTGCAGAGAAAGTTCGTCTGGCACATCCAGGAATTAATCTCTCCACTGTCTACCGAAACCTTGAGACATTAGAAAATGTGGGCCTTGTTGTTCACACGCATCTAGGCCATGGTGGTGCGACATATCATGCAGCTGAAGAGTTAACGCATTTACATCTAGTCTGCGGAAAGTGTGGATCCATTGGAGATGCCTCGATTGAAGTTGCAGCTAACTTCGTAAACTCCCTTGCCGATGATTATGGATTCAAGACAGATGTAACCCACTTTGCTGTCTACGGAACCTGTACCGCCTGCCAATGAGCGCAGTAGTTGTTGAAGAGGGTGTAGATAAAGGGGCGATCTGGCATTTTGGTGAGCCTGTCAAAGAGCAGCGCGCCTTAGAGGCAGGCACTGCGTGGGCCGACCTCTCACATTTAAGCGTTGTCGCGGTGAGCGGAGAGGATCGTTTGAAATGGTTACATGATTTAACCACGCAGTTCTTAAGTGATTTAGCCGTTGGCCTATGGAAGTCGGCGATGATTTTGGACCCGCAAGGCCATATTGAGTATCAATTTAATTTGGTTGATGACGGTGCGACGACTTGGATTGTCATCGATCCCGGTTATAGCCAAACCCTACTTACATATTTAAACAAGATGAAGTTCATGCTCCGAGTAGATGTACGGGATGCGACAGCTGAGTTCGCAGTACTGCGCGCTCCAGGAATAACCACCGATATCGGGGGCCCATATGCATTACTGCCTCGCAGCGAGTTAGTGCAGATGAGTGCAACTTTTAACTCCGTTGCAGCACAAGTTGGTATGTGGGCTTTAGATGCCGAACGCGTCGCAGCTGGGCGGCCACGAATCGGTTTTGAAACCGATCACAAATCGATTCCTAATGAGATTGGCGTCTTAAATAGCGCAGTCCATATGAACAAAGGTTGTTATAGAGGTCAAGAGACCGTTGCCAAGATTTTTAATTTAGGTAACCCACCGAGGCGCTTAGTGATGTTGCATTTAGATGGTAGCGATGTCGCCTTCCCCGCCAAAGGAGTTAAGGTTGAAAACGATGGGGTTGTTGTTGGATTTCTTGGAACCGTGGCCCGCCATCATGAACTCGGCACCATTGCACTCGCGGTAATAAAGCGAAATACACCGATGGATGCCACACTAACTGTCGATGGAGTTCCAGCTTCGCAACAAGCAATAGTTTAAGCACGGTAGGCTCTGCACATGGAGCTCTTTACCTCTGTGATCCTTGGCTTAGTAGCTATTGTCTTTGGTATCGCGCTCATTTTCTATGCATTTCGCGGTCGCCAATCACAGGCACGTCGTGCACCTAGATTCAGAGGACGCCCATAAATGGTTTTTACAATTCCAGAAGGTTTACATGCAGATCTCAATCCACTTGCTTGGATGGTTGGAACCTGGCGTGGCAAAGGCCGTGGTGAGTATCCCAATGTCGAACCCTTTGAGTTTGCGCAAGAAGTTGTCTTTAATCACGATGGACGTCCTTTTTTAAACTACTACTCGCGTTCATGGATCTTGGATAAAGAGGGCGAAATTCTGCGCCCCGGTGGTTCTGAAACTGGTTTCTGGCGCCCGAAACCTAATAATATTTTAGAGGTGGTTCTTGCACATAACACTGGAATCACTGAGGGTTGGGTGGGGCACTTCGACGGGCCAAAGATCCAGCTAGTTCTTGATCAGCCATACTCCACACCAACGGCAAAAATTGTAACTGGTGGAGTTCGTCTATATGGTCTTGTTGCCGGCGAACTTTTCTTTGCATATGACATGGAGACGCCAACGCAAGAGTTGCAGTCACATATTTGGTCCTCCCTCGAACGTCAGAGTGAGTAATTGATTCCATTAGCAGTTGGCGAAGTTCTTGCCGAACTTATTAGGAATGATGTTGTTGAGTCGAGCCATGTTGGCCACTTTGTTGCCTTAGATAGCGATGGATCTATCCTTTTTCAAAAAGGAGATCCAACACAGCTCATCTATCCGCGCTCATCCTATAAATCAATTTTGGCAGCAGCGATGGTTCGAAGTGGCGTTGTATTAGAGCCACGGCTATTAGCATTAACGTGCGCATCTCACTCGGGCCTTGCCATGCATCAAGACGGAGCGCTAGAAATCTTGGCCTTAGCTGGCTTAGATGAGAGCGCACTTCAAAACGTAAAGGGCAAACCACTCGATGAAAAGGCGGCCATTGCAACTGCGCAACCAACTCGCCTTGCTATGAACTGCAGCGGTAAGCACGCTGGAATGCTTATGGGTTGCACAACAAATGCTTGGCCGATCAGTAATTATTTGGATATAGATCATCCAGTGCAGGTAGCTTTCAAGCGCGAGCTTGAGAGCCTTTCCGGTGAGAAGATTTCGCACATCGCTATTGATGGTTGCGGCGCACCACTATTTTTGATCTCTTTACTTGGCTTAGCGCGAGCCATTCGTGCATTAACAATTTCAACTGACCCTGTGCATCAAAGCGTCGTTGAAGCCTGTCGAGCATTCCCAGAGATGGTTGCCGGACCTGAGCGGATGACATCTTTGTTTATGAAGAGGTTTCCTGGCGTATTTATGAAAAGTGGTGCGGAGTCGATCATGGTTGCATCTGTACCTGATGGACGCAGCTTTGCCTACAAGGTCAATGATGGTGGTATGCGTCCACGCTTACCTTTAACGGTGGCGGGGTTGAAATTACTGGGCATAGATGCCGATGATGAGTTGGAACAGGTCTATGGCGGCGCGCAAATTGTCGGCTCCGTTCGCGCAACCTTCTAACTAGTCGTACCCTTGAGTAATGAATGGCCGCATTGCAACATTAATGGTGCATACATCGCCTCTGGATCAACCAGGTATTGGCGATGCTGGTGGCATGAACATTTATGTACTCGAATCGGCACAGCGCATGGCGGCTATGGGTGTTGAGGTTGATATCTTCACGCGACGTACAGAAAATAAATCGCCCGACATTATTGAAATCTCTAAAGGTGTTCGCGTTCGGTATTTTGAGTGCGGACATGGAAATTTAACTAAAGAGCAACTGCCCGTCCACATCGTAGGTTTATCTAAAGAGTTCATGCGCATTATCAAAGATGAAAACTATGATGCCATCCATTCGCATTACTGGATTTCAGGAAAAGTTGCGATGCCTGTAGCTGCGCAGTTAGGCATACCGTTGGTTCATACGATGCACACAATGGCGAGAGTGAAGAATCTGAATTTGGCAGAGGGCGAAACTCCGGAGCCAATGATTCGAGTGCAAGGTGAAACCCAAGTCGCAGCTGCAGCTCAAGCTTTGATTGCCAACACCGATGCAGAGGCGGCCAGTCTGGTCTCCCTTTACGATGCCTGTCCCGACACGGTCCATGTTGTTAACCCCGGCGTAGATCTCTACACATTCACACCCGGATTTGGGCGCAAAGCGGCCCGCGAACATATTGGAACTCCTAGCGACCGCTTTGTTGTAACTTTCGTCGGCCGTATCCAACCGCACAAAGGTCCAGAGGTATTAATTCGTGCGGCGGCAGAGCTTGTAAAACACTCACCACACATGCGTCCTAAGTTGATAGTCAATATTATCGGCGGCGCCTCAGGTGCCAATACTGAAGAGGTTGAGCGTTTAAAAGAGTTAGCAACGTGGCTGGGCATCGATGATGTAGTTCATTTTGCACCACCTGTTCCTCGAGCAGATTTAGTACATTGGTATCGCGCCGCAGATTTAGTTGCAGTCCCAAGTTATTCCGAGAGCTTTGGCTTGGTAGCCCTTGAAGCGCAAGCTTGTGGCACGCCTGTAATTGCAACGGCCGTTGGCGGCCTGCGCACGGCTGTCGCCGATGGAATCTCTGGCGTTTTAGTTGATGGCCATGATCCAAAGGCTTGGTCTTCGGTTATTGCACGCCTACTTCAGGAGCCGCAACGACGAGTCTTGCTCTCGATGGGTGCGATTGAACATGCATCTCACTTTGGTTGGGATGCAACTGCACGTGAAACCTTAGATATTTACGATGAAGTTATAACTCAAAATAATGCAACGGCAAAAATAGCAGGCCAGTGATGGCGGCAGTAGATCCACGAATAATCATTGAAGAGTTCTTTGATTCGCATGATTTAGAGTATGAGAAGGCCGACGACAATACCTTTCTTGTAACTTTGCCTGGAGAAAAGAAGCTGCAGACGCATTGTGCACTTATTGTTGGGGATTACACCTTGAGCATTAACGCCTTCGTCATTCGCAAACCCGATGATAATGCAGCCGCTGTCCATGCCTGGTGTTTAACAAAGAATGCTTCTCTCTATGGGATTTCATTTGCAACCAACGACGTCGGAGACATCTTCCTAGTGGGACGTTTGCCACTTGTTGCAGTATCAGATAGAGAAATTGATCGCTTAGTTGGTGCAGTTCTTCAGATCTCTGACTCATCCTTTAACCCATTGTTGGAACTAGGTTTTGCCAATGCCATACGTCGTGAGTGGGCTTGGCGGGTTTCTCGTGGAGAGTCACTGGCTAATTTAGATGCTTTTAAACATCTGGTTTAGGATGTAGCCATGAGTAACTTTGAATTAATCCTCCTACGTCATGGTGAGTCCGAGTGGAATGCCAAGAATCTATTTACCGGCTGGGTCGATGTACGGCTAAGTTCAAAAGGTGAAGGTGAGGCACGCCGCGCAGGTGCGCTCCTTACTGAAAGCGCTCTTTTGCCGGATGTACTTCACACATCGATGCTTCGCCGTGCAATACATACATCACAACTAGCCCTCGATGCATGTGAGCGTGACTGGATCCCAGTACATCGCTCGTGGCGCCTGAATGAGCGTCATTACGGCGCACTTCAAGGTAAAGATAAAGCAGCTACTTTGGCTCAATACGGCGAGGAACAGTTCAAACTCTGGCGACGTTCATTTGATGTTCCACCACCGCCAATTGATGACTCCGATGAGTTTTCTCAGAGCGCAGATCCTCGCTACGGCGATATCGTCGTGCCAAAAACTGAATGTCTCAGCGATGTCATCGACCGCATGTTGCCATATTGGCATGAAGCAATCGTTCCCGATCTCAAGGGCGGGAAACGCGTTCTGGTAACCGCGCATGGCAATTCAATTCGTGCATTAGTAAAGCACCTTGATGGAATTGGTGATGCCGATATTGCCGGGCTTAATATTCCAACTGGAATTCCTCTGCTCTACAAACTCAACTCAGATTTAATACCAGTGGTTAACGGCGGCGAGTATTTAGATCCTGCAGCGGCAAAAGATGCAATAGCTGCAGTTGCCAATCAAGGCAAAAAATAAACTAAGCAGTAATACCAGCGTAAGTATCACGCTGGTCACGAATGATTGCTAAAACGTTGATGGCACCGGCATGTGCAAAAAACATAGTTACTTGAACGTGGGATCCAGCCGGTAAGTTAAGGGCCGGGGCAGTTGCCTTTGCATTTGCACGATCGCCCTCAAAATAAATAGGTGCGTTCTGTGGCAAAGAGTTTGTTCCGGTCAATGTAGCGATTGCACCATTAATTGAAACTCCAAGAAGGGCATCTTCGGTCGCAAGAGTATTAATAACCGTCCCGACAAGAACGCCAGTCCCACCCGCGGTTTGCACAACGAGAATATTGAGAAGCTTGATGGAGTTCCCATTAGTTGTTATAGAGCCCTCAACACCATCGGTCACTTGCTTAACTTCACGAGTAGAGGCGTGTAAGCCAGCCCCACATGCAGTTAGTGAGAGTGCAAGAGTTAACGTCATTAGTGAAATAGTGATGCGGCGCATGAGAGGTATTCTCTCACATGAAATAACCAGTGAAATACGCTGGTTTTACGCTAAATATGGCAGGGTGACTGGCTACCTAATCGCTGGTACAATTGTCCTCTATCGAAGGGCAACACATGACATTTAAGGTCGGCGAAACCGTTGTTTATCCCCATCACGGAGCAGCTCTCATCGAAGCAATTGAGATGCGCGTGATCAAAGGTGAAGAAAAGACCTATCTAGTGTTGAAAATCGCTCAAGGTGACTTAACTGTTCGAGTCCCGGCAGAGAATGTAGACCTTGTAGGCGTGCGCGATGTTGTCGATTCTGCCGGTCTAGATCGTGTATTTAATGTCCTACGTCAGCCATATACCGAAGAGCCAACTAACTGGTCCCGCCGATATAAGGCCAACCTTGAGAAGCTAGCCTCTGGCGATGTTATTAAGGTTGCTGAGGTTGTGCGCGATCTCTATCGCCGCGACTTAGATCGAGGACTTTCAGCTGGTGAAAAGCGCATGCTCGCCAAGGCGAAGCAGATTCTAATCTCAGAGCTCGCTCTTGCTGAGCGCACTGATGAAGAGAAGGCTGCAACCATCCTTGACGAGGTTCTTGCCTCTTAATTCGTGACAACTCTTAAAGTCGTTGTTGCAGTCACCTCGCCTATCTCGTTTTCTCAACTAGATAAGCATTCAATTCTTCACGCATCTATGGCCGTTGCCAGAGCGTTCACTGTTGAAACCGGAGTAGATGCGACAATTGCAATCGCCACAAGCGATCCTGCGAGTGTCCAAGGATTCGGATGTCCAATCCTTGAGTGCGACCCTAATTCACCTCAATGGCTAGCTCGTGCAATCGCAGATTCAACCCCTTGCGAAATAATCGCAATTCACGATGCGTTACGACCTTTAACGCGCACCACACAGTTCCACCGCACACTCGGTGCCCTTGTTGGAGATGTCGACGCTGTACGTCCAGCGGCGGTATTTACTGAGTCACTAAAGATAGTCAATGGGAGTCAATTCATTGAGCGCTCGGTCGATCGAACAAGCATGATGCGCATATCTACGCCTGAGATGATTCGTTTTAGCGCTATTGATTGTGACTCCACTGATTCAACATGGTTTGTGCCGCTTAAGAGAGAGGCAAAAACCGCTCTCGTTGATGCCGATCCTGAAAGTCTGCGCGTTAACTCTGAGTCAGAGATTGCACTGATGGAGTCTTTTATCCACTGGCAGCAAAGCGTGGCTACTTTTTAAGGTTGCGATACTCCTTGAGCATCTTAATGGGCTTTCCAAAGGTGGATTTAGGAAGATTCCACAGGAGCGATTTTGGTGCTCGCCAAAAACGTTTCCATAAGCGAAAAGGTTTAGTAGCTATTCGATGTTCTAAATCTTTGATGTAGTGATCCCATAAGTCATTGCTCTCGTGCTCTACTCGACTATTGCAATCAGTGCAGGTAGTTGAAACTAAGAGTCGACCGGCATACACCAACTGGTGTACCGTCTCTTTTCTGCAGTGGGGGCAGTTGAGCGATGCTTCAATAATTTCCTTACTCAATCCTTGTACCCCCTTCTAGCTAATACATGTTCAGCGATGGCCAAATCCTGCGGATAGGTAATCTTTACATTTGAAACATCTGCAGTGATTGCCATCGTCTTAACATCTGGAAAATACTTCTCCATACAGGCCGCCGTATCGGTTCCAGTAAAGCCATCAATTGAGGCCTTACGGTATGCCTCTAACAATTGGCGCGCATGAAATCCCTGCGGAGTCTGTACTCGAACAACTCTATCCCTATGCGCAGTATCCATCTCACGTTGCTCGACGGCGATTGTAGGAATTGCACCTCCGTGACGATGGGCCGCTTCGGCAATCTGCGCAAAGAGTGCGGGGGTTGCCAAAGGTCGCGCACCATCATGAATGAGTACAACGTCAATCTCACCGGCCTCAATTGCACTCGCTAAATACTCAAGTGCATGAAACTCAGATTCGTGCCGAGTTGCACCCCCGTAGACGATTTCAACATTGAGATGACGAACTTCGCGTTCGATAGTTGCGCGAGCTAGCTCCTCGTCATCTGGGTTGATTACTAAAACCGTTCGCCCATGAGGAAAGCTTTTTGACGCGTTCATCAAAGATCGCGAAATAATGCGTCGGCCACTTATTGGGAGCCAGACCTTGTTGGTTGAATGGCCAAAGCGCTGACCAGATCCTGCCGCCAACACGACGAGTGCGGCTTTAATCTGCGCTTTCATACCTGTAATTGTGTCATGATTCCTGCATGCTCGGTCGACGTAAAAAGAAGGCGCCCATCGATGAGGCGGCAGAAATCATCGCCAAGCACCATGCTCGACGCGAGCGTGACTCGAAGATGTTTACGCCCGCTCAGGAGGAGCTGCGCCGCCAACTAGGCCTGCACCCCGAACTTCGCCCCGATACAAAAGCGGTGCGAAAAGAGAAAGCTAAAGATCCATTAACAAAACGCCAACGCGCGATGATGAAAGAGCTAGGCCTTACGAAAGATGAAGATTAGGAAGCGTAAGTAAGTCCCATCTCATCCTGCTGTTTGCGCAAGGCAACAATCAAGGAATCAGATTTTAGTTCTACATGATCATAGGTAAGAAGCTCTCCTACACCGATTGCCTTAATAATCTTTGCACCAGCGATTAATCCGATTGGTACTAAGTTATCTGACTTGGCATCGAGTGCATTATCGGCATAACCTCTAACTGTATAGCCACCAATTCCATCAATCACATCGCCGATTGCAAGAACTTTCTTTGTCATGCAGACAACTTCGGCGTTTAAGTGCGGTGCAAACAATGATGACTCATTATCCAAAATCGCACGGTAGACCGTAATTGGAGCTTCGACTGAAGCTAAGTGAAAGGGGCGATATAGCGTGAAGTAAGGGCCAGGACCCATCGATAAATAGCTCATCTCATGTGCGATGTAAGGGTCGTTGTGTCGGACAACTACGAATACACCTGGCGCAACATCTCCAGTGCAGTAATCAACAACGCCTGGGTGATCTAGTACTCCACCATCGGCCTGCAACGCAAAGACATCCTGCAAAGTCTTTACAGTAGCTGCCGGTCCATACATGCCTCGCTTTGAGAGTTGAAGGCCAGTTGTATTAGCAAGTGCAACCATCTCAGTCATCGTCTTCGATCCATCTGTAAATGAACAGAGCATCTTAGGATTCATCTTCTTTTTTGCAGCGACCTCTTTGACAGAGTCAGGGTTACTCAAAGGTTCAAAGGGATTGTTCTTGCCCTTTCCAGCGGCAACGATTTCAAAGTTTAAATCCCGTGCATAGTCAACGAGAACTTTGGCTTCAACTGGTTCATCCCCATGACAAACGGCGTAGACCACGCCGTTTTCTACTGCAATATGGTGCAGAAGTGGCCCAATAGTTACATCCATTTCAACATTTAAAACCGCGACGTGCTTTTTTGCTAAGAGTGATGAGTGAGTAACCCGTGCTCCAATATCTGGAACACCTGTTGCCTCGACTACTACATCGACTGGAAGTTTTGATACTAACTCTGAATTACTTGTGCCTGTGTGCTTGCCCGCCAAAATTGCATCTGATAAAACCTTTAAATCATCGCTAATAACAACATCACTTATTCCAAGATCTGAATAAACAGTTTGGATGCGGGCTGGATCAATATCGATGACAACTGAAAGGGAGATCCCAGTCATGTGACCTAATTGGTTACCAAAACCACGTCCCATCTGTCCTGCACCTACGAGGGCGATACGCGTATTGCGGCCCTGTTTCTTGGCGTGATCTGCTAAACGAGTTGAATATGACACGGAAAGCTCTTTTCTTAAGGTTGTGAGATCACAGTAAAGCGATCTCCGATTTTTACAGTTGGAAGCGGCACTGCTTCCACATTCACATCTCCAGGCATTTCAGGTTCATTCAACCCGTTGGCTTTAAGATCTAAATGGCCGAGATTTAAAAGGTTTTCGCTGGACACGGAGCCGACAGCGAGTACATTAAAAGTAGTTTCATTAATCTTGATAATGTCGCCAACTTCTGGCGCCCGTAGCGCGAGTTCAGGCCTATGAATAATCGAGAACTCATGCAGCTCAATCGGCGCGTTCTCGCCGAACCAGACTAATACGCCCTGTTCAGCAAATTCAGGAACTAACTCGCCGACAGCCGTAACTGTCGATGAGTAAACAACTTCCGACATTTACTTTTCTACAATGTTGTCAGCTTTTACGCCGGAGACAAAGAGCTCGGCAGTAATAAACATCGCTAGTGGTCCAGCGGGGCTTGTTGCATGAATATCAACGGTTAGAACTTTCTTCATTGGATAGACACCGACACGAGCGGTTCCACCGCAGTCGATAACTGCGACTGCAATCTTGTCGAAGGGGACGCTGCTCTTAAAACCATCGAATGGAATTCCACCGGTTAGTTCAGCGATGCGTGCGGCGATGGGATGGATTCCTCCACCAGTGACTGAATAAATATAAGGGCGATCCTCAGTTGGAGTAATTGTTAAAGGCCCACCCCAGCCACCTTTGCCTGCAGATACAACTACTGTCTTATAACTTGCCATGATCTTCCCCTTTTGTTTAATTAATCATTACTAGTAATTAAACCCCAAGGTGCGAATTTTCACACCTTGGGGTTTAACAGTTACTTCATTACTTGCTTGTGTATAGACCGAAGCTAGCGAAGTAAGCGATGACAACTGATAGAGGGCCAGTGAACAGACGGCTAATGAGCACCGCTGGAACACCAATCTCTACAGTCTCAGGCTCGGCTTCACCGAGAGCAAGGCCTACAGGGATGAAGTCGCAACCAACCTGTGGGTTGATAGCAAACAACGCTGGCAATGAGTATTGGGCAGGAATATTTCCCTTACCAATTTCAACGCCAAGAAGAGTTCCAACGATCTGTGCGATTACCGCTCCTGGTCCAAGCAGTGGAGAGATAAGTGGAATTGCACAGACTACTGAGATTAACAAAAGACCTGGAAGCGTTGAAGCTGATCCCTTAAGTCCCTTTGCAATCCAGTCACCAATACCGGTTGTCAAAATTAAACCGATAATGAATGAGATGAAAGCCATGAATGGAATGACGTTACGGATTACTGTGTCAACAGAATCACGTCCAGCCTGATAGAGAGTACCAACTACTCCACCAACGCCTCGGCCAATCTTTACGATGAGACTATTAAATGCACCCACGGTTATGCTCCCTTCTTCATCATTCGTGCAGTAATCGCTTCAGTAACGATTCCACGAATGAATATGACGACAAGACCAACAAGCAAGTAGCGAACAGCTAGGTCTCCAAGACCAAAACCGAGTTGCTGGATACCAGTTGCAATGCCTACGTATACGAAGAGCTCACCTGGGTTAGCGTGTGGGAAAATACCCAAGATTGGGTGAACAAATGAGACCGCTGAGTCATAGAACGCAGGCTTGAAGCGTTCTGGTAAAAAGCGACCCATTGTGTACGCCATTGGGTTTGTTAGAACGAAAACTGCAACGAAGGGAAGGATGATGTAGCGAACTGGATACCATTGAAGTCCAGGTCGAGCAGCTGCCTTTCCTAGGTTCTCAATTCGCTCTGCGCCGATTAGACGAACGAGAGCATTTACTGCTGTAAGAAGAACAATCAGTGTTGGAAGAATTCCGCCCATAAGTGAGAGAAGAACTGATCCACCCTTGTTGAAGACTTTAATAAAGTCTTCAGCAGCGGTTGCTAACGCGCCGAGAAAGCCCGTTTGCTTATCCACTGTTACATCAGCTGATAACAAAATCAGTGACTGTAGGTTCAATGCACACCTCCTAGTGTTTTTTGGTTATATAACCGTTCAATGATCGACCCGTACGGAGTTCCGATCATTATTCTCCCGACTTGATCCGCTCAAAGTGTTCGAGAATGTGCTGAGCCGACGATTGAGCCGCCTCTTGCACCTTCTTCTTCTCACTTTGAACTACTCGGTTTCCCGAAGCGATCTCCTCGATGGAGAATCCTGTATATGTATCGAGCGGCTTAGAACGCGCGAAGATAGTGAATCCCTTAAGGACCATTCCTCGCTTTACGATTCCGCTCTCATCGCACGCTAACGCCACAAATGCACGTCCACCGCGGTAACGCCGTCCACCTAGACCTATAGCCATAGTGCCCTCTTTGCGAAGGCCACCGATATCCTTTTGGAAAAACATCGCCTGCTTGTATGCAAACCACAGCTGGAAAAGCCACATAATTCCGATAAGAATGAAGATCTTGCCGAGATTCGTCATGCGCTTTTTACCGCCAATGGTTGGAGTGATTTCACAATTGAATTAGCACACGCTAAGTCAAGTATTAATGTATCGATTAAACCCGAACGTGCCGCCCCGACCACTCCGAGAACTTTTTCAGCTCCAACTGCTACACCGATGACACGAGGGATTGCACGGATCTCATCCAACGTAAGCCCAATGACTCGGTTATCTAACTTAGAAGATAAGGAGGAACCATCACGCTTGTAGAAACGTGCAGCGATATCTCCAGCATAATCTTGACTCAACGCCTCACGCTCGCTCTTGGAGGTTTTAAACTCACTAAAAACCATTTCACTTGATGAGGAACCGACCGAGCCGATGCCTACTAACGCTACATGTGCGCCACGTGCAAGTTGGAGAGTCTTTGAGATGCTCTCTTCCTCTAATAGTGAGTCGCGGACTTTACTATTGCTAACAACGACCGGTGCTAAAAATGGAACAAACTGCGCATTGAGGTTTTTAGCTAAGTTGCGACCAACCTCTTCAGCACTTACCGAAGTTGAAACCGATGAGAGTGAACCCATAAGTTGGGTGACTTTCAAACCAGAGAAGCTCTGAGAGTGCGTGTTTACTACCGTTGCTTCAAGTCCACGCCCCCACGAGATAGCAATGGTTTGATTATCGCGAAGTCCGGAAAGTAGAGCATTTGCTGCAGCTCGCCCGATGGTGTTGAGCGTTAAATCATTTGATGTTGTAACGATGACTTGAACATCATTAATTTTAAGTAGTGATGAGAGCTGGGCTGAAAGCGCTTCGTGATGATGAGCGGGGCTAACAACTCGGATCTCAACGAAACCCAGCCGCTTAGCATCTGTGAGCATCCGCGAAATATTTGAACGGGAAGTATGTAGCTCTGCTGCAACTTGGTCCTGTGAAAAATGGGCCTCGTAGTACATGCGGGCCGCGCGAAGGATTAACTCCGTCTCGCGCTGTTTCACTATAGTCACATCCGTTCAGTAGGTGCACGTTTGGACTAGTGTGGCGCTAGTATTAGATGTAAATCAAGCACATCCGTGAAAATCTTTGTAACAAAATAAACTATTTACTTATAACCCTAGTTCGACTAAATCAGGCATTGCCGATCGCGCTGCCTGCTTTGCGGTATTGGCATCTGATGCATTTAAGGCTGCGGCAGCAGCGGTTTTGAGCGTGTGCAAGCTTTGCGCGCTAATCGCAGCTGCCACATCTGAAAGCGTTGTGACACCGCATGAAAGTGACGTAATACCGCTACCGATGAGTACGGATGCTAAAGCCGCATCTGATGCCGCCTCTCCGCAGACTCCAACTGGACAATTATTCTTTATTCCAGCGTCGGCAATTATTTTTATTGCTCGGAGAAGTGCCGGTTGCCAAGGATCATTAAAGGCGGCAAGTGGTGCCGATTCACGATCTGCAGCATGCAAGTACTGACCTAAATCATTAGTTCCAATCGAGACAAAATCACAAATCTTTGTTAATTCATCGATATGAAAAATTGCGGCAGGAACCTCGATCATAATTCCAACTTTTTCTAAACCATACTCATGCGCTATTGAAACAAAACGTGCAGCTTCACTAGGCAGAGTAATCATGGGAGCCATTACCCAAATTTCAGCGCTGCAACTCTTTGCTGCTGCAGCGATTGCCTCAAGCTGAGTACGCAATAGATTCTCATGTTGATCAATTGTGCGGTAGCCGCGCACGCCTAAAGCTGGATTTGGCTCCTGGTCAAAGTTAATAAAAGCCATTGGCTTATCTGCCCCAGCATCCAAAGTACGGATTACAACTTTCTGTCCGTTAAAGGATTTAAAAATCTCGGCATAAATTGCCGTCTGCTCTTGAAGTGTAGGTGCATCATTGCGATCTAAGTACAAGAGTTCAGTTCGTAATAATCCAACACCATCGGCGCCAGCCGTTACCGCTGCCGGGGTATCTTCAATTCGCCCGATATTTGCATAGATCGGAATCTTCACACCATCAGTGGTTGTATATGCACCATCTGTTCTAGTGACGACTCTTGATTTACGGAGCTTAATTTTCGCGATTATCGCCTCAATCTCACCGCTTAACTCGATTGAGGGATTGAAAGTAACCGAGCCAACTGTCGCATCTACGGCAATAACCGCATCAGGCAAGCTCCTTGCAAGCTCTACAACACCAGCACAGGCAACCACGGCGGCAATTCCATTCGAGCACGCGATGATGGCCGTGTGGCTAGTCGGTCCACCCCCGGCAGTGACAATCGCAAGAATCATGTGAGTCTCTAAATCTGCAGTATCTGCCGGTGATAAATCTTGAGCAATAAGAATTACAGGTCGGTCAAAATGCGGAATTTCTGGATAGCCAGTGCCTGCAATTTCACACAACACACGATCGCGAATATTCATCACATCACTGACGCGCTCGGCTAAATATCCACCAGAGGCGGCTAATAAATCTTGGAAAACCTCTGTCGCTTTCGTAATGGCATAACTTGCGGTGTGACCTTTTTCAATAAATGAAATCGCCTCTTCAGCAATTGCAGGATCGGTAGCAATCTCTGCGATCGCAACCAAGATTTCGTGAAGTTCACCCTCAGTTCTCTCAGCCCGTGATTGTAAATCTCGCCCAACTGATGCAAGCGCTTGATTTAAATGTGCGCCCTCTTGCTCGGCGCCAAGTTGAGATGGTGCCGACGATGCAACTGGAATATCGGTAGTTAAAAGAAAAAATGGACCAATGGCCGCACCTGAACTCGCAGGTATGCCAGTAAGAGTAATCACGAATTGATCCTTACGTTATCTGCTTCCTAGAGGGAAGCGGCCAGGGCATCTAAGAGTTGTGCGCCATCATAAAAGTCGCAGTATCGCAAATCAATAGTTAGCGAAATATTTCTTGTAGTGGCGGATTCATATCCAACCGTCACGGAAGTGATTTGGTTAGGAAAAAGCAATGGTGTCGCCGCGTTCATTGAGTAGCTCGTTAAATCAAAGATCGTGGTCGTTGCACCAGAGAGCATCTCCAGAGGGACCTTGCCATTGACTGCGGCGCTACTTGTCGATGAAATAAGCGAAGTTAGATCAGCAAGTGACATCAAATCAGGATCTTTAAAAACCGGTAGCGCGCTTCCATATTTTGACTCGATAATCACTGCAACGCCGACTTGAGGGCGAATTGATAAATCTGGACGTGAGCGCAAAATGCGCGCCCATGAACTTATAAGCCTGGCATGATCGAAGTTAGTTGAAACGCTACGACTAAATGAGCTCTGCGGGATCTCTCGGCCCATCGCAATGCCTTTAGCGATGAGGGCTTTATTGGCCGCCTGACGTTTACGCACTGCCGGATCGGCCTGAGCCGAGTTAATGTCGGCCATCATGATGGTTCGATCTGGTCCAGTTGGTTGAATTGTGCGCAGATCTATTCCACGCTTAGCCGCTTCAACGCGCGCCTTTGGTACGGCCTTTACGTCATTGTTGAGCACCACCGCTGGTGCAGGAACGGGCGCTTCAACGACAGCGAGTGCAACTGGTTGAGCTACAACTGGCGCCTCATCGCCTGAAAAATCAAAGGCCATAATCTGGGTTTCGGTCAACATTATTAATACGGGTTTACCAATATCAATAACGGCACCAGGTTCGGCCACTAAAGATTCAATAACTCCATCGGCGGGCGCCTCAACTTCCATGTCGATCTTGTCGGTCATTACCTCAAATAAGACATCACCAGTCTTAACGCTGTCTCCAGCTTTAACGTGATAGCCGATGAGCTCTCCAGTTTCCATTGTCATGCTCATCTTCGGCATGACTACCGGATATTTAAAACTCATCGCCAGTTCTTTACTATGTCTCGTGCGGCGATTTCGATATCTTCAATTTGAGGTACCGCAGCTTTTTCAAGTTGTGGAGCATATGGGATAGGGATATTCATCCCCGCTAGGCGCTTAATCGGTGCGATTAATGAGCCAAAAGAGGAGCTTCCAGCCATTTGCGCAATTACTTCATTGATGAAGCCTGCGTGTGATGGGCCTTCTTGTACAACTAGTAGACGTCCGGTTTTTTCAACGGACTCATATACAGGCTGCATATCTAGCGGAGAGATTGTACGCGGATCGATTAATGTAATTGAGATACCTTCGGCTGCAAGTTTTTCACAGACCTCCCAGGATTTGTTGACCATAATTCCCGTTGCAACAATTGTTAAATCTTTTCCTTCGCGAACGACTTTAGCAACGCCTAGTGGAATACGTCCTGAGCCCACTGGAACGCTATCGCGACCAGGAATCTTATAGAGCAGTTTGTGCTCTAAGAAAATAACTGGATTGGGATCATCGATGGCAGAGAGAAGTAGACCTTTAGCATCGGCCGGGTTAGATGGCACAACAACTTTTAATCCTGGCACACTTGCAAACCACGGCTCAAGATTTTGTGAGTGCTGAGCGGCAGCGCCGGTACCTGAGCCTTGCGGTGTACGTAAAACCATAGGGACATGTAGCGCACCACCTAGCATGAAGTGAATCTTGGCGGCTTGATTTGCAATTTGATCCATCGCCTGTGCAGTGAAGTCAGAGAATTGAATTTCAACGATTGGGCGCATTCCAGCAAGGGCTGCGCCTACAGCTGCACCAACAATGCCGAGTTCGGCGATCGGTGTATCAAGTACTCGTTCGGCACCATAACGATGGTACATATCTGCAGAGACACCGAAGGCTCCACCATAAATTCCTACGTCTTCTCCGAGCAGGAATACCTCGGGACGTTCATCGAAGGCGATACTCATCGCTTCGCGGACGGCTTCAGCCATGGTCAACATGCGATCGCTCATGCGCTGATCTCCTTAAAAACTGCAGCTAATAAGCCGGAGGGTTCAGCAGATTTGGCTTTCACTGCCTCGTTTACTGCGGCAATTACTTGATCCTGGGCTTCGGCTTGGATGGCATCGATTTCGCTCTGCTCCATTAGCTTTGACTCAAGAATTTTCTCGACAAACTTAGGGATTGGATCTAAGAGTCTCCACTCTTCAATCTCCTCTTTTGTGCGGTATAAATTCTTATCAGAGCGTGAGTGGCCCTTCCAGCGATATGTTTCGGCGACAATTAAAGTTGGGCCTTCACCATTTCGGGCA
Source organism: Actinomycetota bacterium (assembly GCA_009698675.1). Classification (GTDB taxonomy): domain Bacteria; phylum Actinomycetota; class Actinomycetes; order Nanopelagicales; family Nanopelagicaceae; genus Planktophila. Next base: position 42,392 of record WLPT01000006.1, on the reverse strand, counting down.
CGGTCAGCGGCGATTTGAGCTTGCTCATAGACAGCCACAACATCGTTACCATCAACATTGACCGATGGAATTCCATATCCAAGAGCGCGATCCTTCAAATTATCGATTGCAAATGCCTTTTCAGTCGAGGAGCTCATTCCATATTTATTATTTTCGCAGAATAAAATCATCGGTAGTTTCCAGATTGCCGCCAAGTTCGCCGCCTCGTGGAAAGCACCTTCATTCATGGCACCATCTCCGAAAAACGAGACAACTACTTTCCCGCTCTTCATCATCTTTGAGGCAAGAGCTGCACCAGCGGCAATTGGAATTCCGCCACCTACAACACCGTTAGCTCCTAAATTTCCTGTATCAACATCGGCAATATGCATACTTCCGCCTCGACCGCCGCAGTATCCAATCTCTTTACCAAGAAGTTCGGCGATCATGCGCGTTAAATCAGCGCCCTTAGCGATGCAATGTCCATGACCGCGGTGCGTCGACGTAATCTGGTCAGTGAGATTGAGCGCCATACACATTCCAGTTGGCGATGCTTCCTGACCAATAGATAAGTGCATCGTTCCATGCATCATCCCGCGTCCGAATAAATCCTCCACGGCCTCTTCAAATTTTCTAATTCGGCACATATAGAGCAGAGCATGACGAGCATGTTCTTTGGAGGCGAGCGGATGTCCAATTAGGAGCGGCGCAGTAGTCATAGTCCGACTTTCACATATGTGCACGGGGTTGAATGGATGTTCCTATTAAACACTACTCACTCTACGCATTACGCTATCGCCCATGATTGAATTCCGCTCAACAGTTGCCTCGGCCGTAGGTCTTCACGCTCGACCTGCCGCCCTCTTTGCTTCAAGTGCCAAATCATCGGGTTGCACGGTCCGACTCTCTAAAGTCGTAGATGGAGTTGTATCCACTCCAGTCGATGGAGCGAGCGTTTTGAGAGTTATGACCCTTGGAGTTAAGTGCGGAGATCAAGTCGTTGTACAGGTTGAGGGCGCAACCGAGAGTGAAACTCTTGCCAATCTTCAGATGATCGTAGAGAGCGTTGATCATTGAGCTCTAAAATCCGAACTGGAATCGGTGTCGATGCGCATAAGTATGGCGTAACCGGTCCATGTTTCTTGGCCGGACTTGAGTGGCCAGATGTTAATGGATTAGTCGCACACTCCGATGGTGATGCAGCGGTGCACGCAATATGTGATGCAGTGTTATCTGCATGCCAACTTGGTGACATCGGTGAACTCTTTGGCGTTGATCGTCCTGAATGGGCCGGCGTAACTGGAGTTGCAATGCTTGCACATGTGAAAGAGCTCGTTACTAAAAAAGGATTTGTAATCAACAACGTAGCTCTACAGATTATTGGCAATGAACCAAGAATTACACCACGTAGAGCCGAAGCCCAAGAGGTTTTAAGCCAGGCACTTGGTGCACCAGTTTCTGTTGCAGCAACGACATCTGATGCGATGGGCTTTACTGGTCGCGGTGAAGGCGTATTTGTAATCGCTAATGCACTTGTGCAGGTGCCATAGATGTTAAATCTCTACGATACGGCCACTCGTGAAGTTGGCCCATTCACTCCAATAAAAAAGGGTGAAGTTTCAATCTATGTATGTGGTGCTACCGTACAAGCTGCTCCACATATTGGCCACATTCGTAGCGCAGTTAACTTCGATATTTTGCGGCGTTGGTTAAATATGAGTGGTTACGATGTCACTTTAATCCGTAACGTCACCGATATCGACGACAAAATATTGCAGAAAGCTGCACAGGAAAAAACTCCATGGTGGGCGCTTGCCATGAAGTATGAGCGTGAATTTACTGCCGCTTTCGCTGCATTAAACGTCTTGCCGCCAACGTATGAGCCACGAGCTACTGGCCACATTACGCAGATGATCGAACTCATGCAGATTCTTATTGATAATGGTTCGGCCTATGCTCCAGGCAACGGCGATGTCTATTTAGAGGTCCGTAAATTACATCGCTACTTAACACTTTCAGGTCAACGCATCGATGATTTAATGCCCGCGACCGACGTTGACGCAGCTAGTTCAATCAAGCGCGATCCTCGTGACTTTGCACTATGGAAAGCGGCAAAGCCAGGTGAGCCATCATGGCCAACACCGTGGGGCGATGGTCGACCTGGTTGGCACTTAGAGTGCTCTGCAATGGCACATACATATCTTGGCGAGAGTTTTGATATTCATGGAGGCGGATTAGATTTAATTTTCCCTCACCATGAAAATGAAATCGCACAATCCGAAGCTGCGGGATATGGTTTTGCAAAGCGATGGTTACACAATGCCTGGGTTACACAGTCAGGCGAGAAGATGAGTAAGTCACTAGGCAACTCACTTCTGGTAGAAGTTATCTTGCAAAATGTTCGCGGAATCGAACTGCGCTGGTATTTAGGAAGTGCTCACTACCGTTCAATGCTTGAGTACTCACAGACCGCGCTGGAAGAATCGGCCGTTGCATTTCGAAGAGTTGAAAACTTTCTAAAACGTGCAGCTGAAATCACTGGCTCATTACCAAAGTGCGAAGTAAGCACTTCTTTTGCTGCTGCAATGGATGATGACTTAGCAGTTCCAGTAGGGCTTGCAACTATTTCAGAGAACCTGCGCCTTGGAAATCAAGCAATTACCGATAATGATGTTTCTGAGATCTCGAAAAATGCCAATGAAATTCGTGGAGCTTTAGAGATTTTGGGCTGTGATCCATTCGATAAGAACTTTACTGATTTCAGGTCAGCAGATTTGAGCCAAGCGATGGATGGAGTCATCGCGTTGGCGCTTAAAGAGCGAACATCGGCGCGCGAACGCAAGGATTTCGCTGCATCTGATGCCATCCGTGATGGGCTCCTTGCTTTAGGAATTACAATTGAAGACACTGCACAAGGGCCACGTTGGTCGATTATGGAAAAGAGTTAACGATGGCCGGAAATTCATCCCGCAAGGGCGCTATCCGTGCCTCAAAAAAAGGTCCATCTACCGGCACTGGTGGAAAAAATAAGAAGCGTCTTACTGGAAAAGGACCTACGCCTAAGGCTGAAGATCGTCCTTACCATGCAGCTGCAAAGCGCAAGAAGGCCGTTGCGAAAAAGAGCTCGAGTAAAACCACAACTCGAGGCGCCGGAAAAGTAACTGCCGGTAGAAGTGATGGCAAAGAGATTAGGCCGGCCCGCGCACCACGCGGAGATCGTCCACGCGGTGAGATTGTCGCTGGTCGTAATGCCGTTCTTGAAGCTCTACGCGAGAGCGTTCCTGCCACTGAACTATTAGTTGCACGCAGCATCGAAGTTGACGATCGCGTTGCCGAATCATTGAAGTTAGCACTGCACCTTGGTCTTCCAATTCGCGAGGCTCACCGCGCTGAAGTTGAAGGCATCTCACCAAATAGCCAGGGAATTATTCTTGCAATTAAGCCATTCCAATACTCAAGTTTTGAAGAGATTATGCAGCGCGCCAAATATCCAGCCCTTGTTGTTGCACTCGATGGAGTTACAGATCCACGCAACTTAGGAGCAATTATTAGAAGTGCAGCAGCATTTGGTGCAGCGGGAGTAATCATGACCGAGCGTCGTGCGGCATCTATGACCGCTTCGGCATGGAAGTCCTCTGCAGGTGCAGCGGCACGATTGCCCATTGCACAAGTAACCAACCTTGCACGAACTATTGATGCTGCCAAGAAAGAGGGCCTCTTTGTTGTTGGCCTTGACGGAGAATCAGAAGAGTTAATCAGTACGATGAAGATTGCATCCGAGGCGATCATGATTGTTGTCGGTAGTGAAGGAAAAGGTTTAGCTCGCCTTACTCGTGAGAAATGTGATCTCGTAATCTCAATTCCAATTAGCGCAACGACAGAATCGCTCAATGCCAGTGTCGCAACCGCAATCGCACTTTTCTTTGTAGATCAGGCCCGCCGTAAGGGATAATGCCTTGATTTATCAGCGTTTTATCGCCCTTGGGGACTCATATACCGAGGGTATGTGTGATGAAAAGAAATATGGACAATACCGAGGATGGGCAGATCGCGTCGCCGATGTGATGGCTAAGTTCCATCCAGATTTTACCTATGCCAACTTAGCCATTCGTGGGAAATTAGTGGCACAAGTAGTTGATGAGCAGATCGAAGCGGCTATTGCGCAAGTGACTGGTCCACAAACGCTTATCTCCTTTCACGCCGGCGCCAACGATGTTATTCGCCCAGGATACAAATCAGAGCTTGTTTTGCCTCTATATGCCGATGCGGTACGACGCCTATCTGCATCGGGTGCGACGATAATTCTATTTACTGTTTTAGAAAAAACGGGAAATACTGGGCGCTCAGCAAAAATTTGGGAGCAACGCTTTAGTGAATTCAACCGAAATGTGCGTGATGTTGGAATGGAAGTTGGCGCAATAATCGCAGATGCAAATGAAGAGGTTGCATTTAGTGATCGCAGATTCTTAGCATTTGATCGCCTGCATTTAAATGTAATGGGGCATTCTCGCGTAGCTGAAGCGGTGCTTGAATTGATAGAACTTCCATTTGATGTGCACTGGCGAGATCCACTTCCACCGAGGAATCCGCCCAATAGGTTTTTACGTGTGGCGGTCACAACGATCTGGTTTATAGCTTTTGCTCTGCCATGGATGTGGCGGCGCGCACGGGGTAAATCATCGGGAGATGGCCGCAGCTGTAAATATCCTGTGGCCATACATTGGCCGCTCTCACATCTAGATTAGTTTGTGAGTGAAGTAACTGCCCATTCAAATGTATGAATTCCAGGTTTAATAATGTATGTATTGAGAGTATCCGGGCCACATGAAGCGGTTCCAACTCCGCGGTGTAGAGCATCAATGTTTACGACAGTATTACCGCAGGCCTTGACCTCAACATCATGAGTTGCATCCGCTAAATCGATTGCACGGTTTGGTGTGACTGAGACCTGATGGGGTCTATTTAGTTGGATACGAACTCCATGCCCGTTAGCGTTTGTGAGCTCAAACCAGCGCACAAGGCTATGGCCACCATTTTCCTGTGGACGCACATAAGGAACATACTGTGCCGCAACCGTTGAAACGTAACGGTGCACGCGTGCAATCTTTCGATCAGGATAAGTCTCATGAGGCCCACTTCCAAACCAGGTTAAATCTGACAGAGATCCATCGAGTTCAAAGTTAATACCTACCCTGGCAACATCGTCTAAATCTTTTGGGAGTGCGATACTTTCTTTTACTTTAAAACCATCGGCAACGGGTGTAATGACTTGCACCTGCTTAATAGTAAAACCTGCACCAGTCTGCCAAGTATTTGTAACAGTAATACGAGATTGCGTTTCAGAGACAGTGCAGGCCGTACGATCCATTTCACGTAAGCCCCATCGGTTCCATTTAGTAGCGATGTGTCCAATGCGATCGTTATCTGTAGGCGCGCGCCATAATGTTAAAACTGGAGCGATTACACCGTAAGGCAGAACAATCTGCCCATTCTCGTCAACTATCTGACTAAAAGTTGCAGATGGATCGGAGGCGGCAAGAGTTAAAGTTCGCGAAGGAAGTGGTAACTGATTCCAGCCAACTTCACTCTTTGAAGGTGACCAGGCAGTGCTAGAAATTCGAACAATAGTAAAGGTAATGAAGCGCTCACCGAATCCATCTGGTTTGGTCAGTAGAGGTGAAGTAACTTTGAAACCAATCGTTTTACGTGGGCCCACTTTTGGGAGCTTGATCTTTCCACTATCACCAATAATTCCATCACGAGTAATTGCCCAGTGAACTTCATACTCACTTAAATCTCTAAAAAATAATTTGTTGAAGATCTTAAAATTGCCTGCAGAGGCTTTTACGGAAGATATATTGGCAGGTGCGGCGATGGCTTTAAACTCATGCATGGCAGGCTTTGCGGTGCGATCTGGGAAAACCATTCCATCGCAGCAAAAATTTCCATCATGTTTAACTTCGCCGTAATCACCACCATATGCATTACGAGTAGTGCCATCGGGCATCGTCTGTACCGGCCCGTGATCCCAGAACTCCCAAATAAAACCGCCCTGTAAGCCGGGCGTAGATTCAATCGTCTCCCAATACTCAGCCAAAGTTCCGTTGGAGTTACCCATCGCATGGGAGTACTCGCACATAATTAATGGCCGATCAGCCTCCTTTGATGCCGCATACTCCTTAATCGCATTGATCGATGGATACATCGGGCAGATCACATCGGTAAGGGAGTGACTACCCATCCAGTTTCCACGTATTCCACCCTCGTAGTGCAAGGGCCGTGAAGGGTCAAAGCTGCGCGCATATGCAGCGGCCGCCTCATGATTTGTTCCAGCACCCGATTCATTTCCAAGCGACCACATAACAACGGCAGGGTGGTGAATATCGCGTTGAATCATTCTTCCAACACGGTCCACAAAGGCAGTCAAGTATTTTGGGTCATTACAGATAGATGCGATAAAGGCGTGTGATTCAATATTGGCCTCACCAATTACATAAAAACCAAGTTCATCGCAAAGATCTAGAAATGCGGCGTCATTGGGATAGTGCGACGTGCGCACGGCATTAAAGTTCCAGCGTTTAAGTTCGAGCAGATCTTCTCGCATATCCTCGCGAGTTAGTACACGCCCAGTGAAGCGATTAAAATCATGTCGATTAATTCCATAGAATATTACCGCTTTACCATTGACCAATAATTCACGCCCACTAATAACAACTGATTTAAAACCGATTCGTTGCGATGAAACTTCGATAATATGACCGGCGGGATCGCGTAACTCAATCTGTAATGTGTAGAGGTTGGGCTCTTCGGCCGACCAGGCTTTTACGCCTGGAATAGTAGCTTTAAAGTGGACTAACCCAGCCGGAGGTGGCTCAGTTCTCTCTATTGCGGCGCGGGTCGCTTCGGGCATATTGCCCTGCCAATAGGCTCCATGAAAGTAATCATTACTAGCGCTGCGCAACTCTTCGTTGTAATCGGTCCATATTGGCGCGGTGAAATTCGCAATTGTTTGAGACATCTTCGAGGATTTAACATTAGGGAGCTCTTCAATCCCCACAGACAATGTGTAGCCATGAGTAGAAAGGTTTTCGATGGATGCGATCTGTGATCGAATATCTAAAGATCCCGTTGTGCAATCCTTTTCTAAGCCAGCGGTGGTGTAGAACCGTTCAATATAAACCTTATTTGTTGCAAAAAGCATTACTGAACGTGTGATACCACCATGCCACCATTGATCTTGATCCTCAATGAAAGTCGCATCTGACCATTTAGTAACATCGATTCGTAGGACGTTGGATCCGCGACGTACGAATTGTGTTACGTCGAATTCAGCTGCCAAGCGTGAATCTTTAGTGAGCCCAACTTCTACGCCATTGATATAAATAAGCGCCACCGATTCGTAACCGCCGAGTCTTAAAACTACGCGTTTGTCTATCCAGCTTTCAGGAAGTTCAAAATCACGTTCGTACACACCGTGAGGATTTTCTGCTGGGACCATTGGCGGCTGCTCTTGAAAGGGCATTTGAACATTTGTATAAATAGGCTTATCGAAAAAAACTTCGCTCTCAGGCTGCATTGTCCATAAACCCGGAACTGGAATAGAGGACCATTTTTTACCAAGGGAGGCCAAAGGGCTATGCAGCAGCTGAAAGCGCCAAATACCGTCAAGGGAGATTTTCTCAATATGTTCAATATTGAGCATGGGCAAGCGATTTACGGAGGTGGTTTCCGGGCTCATCCAATAGTTTGTGATCACGGGCTTTAGTCTGCCACTTGAGCGCAGATGGCGTGAAATTTTTGGTGGTTTACGGTTTGTCCATATCCTAGACACCTGCAGTTCACCCTAAACGTGGAGAATCAAAAAATGAAGTTCGAGAATGTGACGGACCGAGAGCTCAGTTGGCTCTCCTTCGATCAGCGGGTTTTAGAGCTGGCCGAAGACCCAACGATTCCATTACTGGAGCGCGTCCGATTTTTAGCGATTTTCTCATCAAATCTCGATGAGTTTTTTATGGTGCGAGTAGCGACCTTGATGAGCAAGATTGAAAACGAGATTACAGCTGCCAATGTCGCTGGAATATCACCAAAAGCTTTGATGAGGGAGATCTCACTGCGCACCAAAGATTTAATCGAAAGGCAATCTAAAACTTTACACGAAGATATTGTGCCCAAACTTAAAGCGCACGGAGTTGAATTCTTACACTGGGATAATCTGGATGAAACTGAGCGCAGCTACGTTGATAAATTATTTCACGATCGTATATTTCCAGTTCTAACTCCACTTGCTGTTGATCCTTCGCACCCATTCCCATACATCTCAGGGTTGTCGTTAAATCTAGCTGTGATTGTTAAGAATCCACTAACTCATGAAGAGTTTTTCGCTCGCGTTAAAGTTCCTGAAATCCTGCCACGTTTCATCGCAACTGCAAAGAGCGGCTCAACTCGATTCATCCCAATCGAAGAGCTGATTGCGATCAACCTACATGAGCTTTTTCCTGGAATGGTTATTGAAGATCACTACACATTTCGTGTCACGCGTAACCAGGATATTGAATTAGATGAGGAAGAGTCGGAGGATATTTTACTCTCCCTTGAAGCCGAGTTAGCACGACGTCGCTTTGGTCCGCCGGTACGTCTTGAAATTGAGAGTGGCGTAGATTCTCGATTAGTTGAACGCTTAGCTAACGAACTTGGAATAGATGAAGAGAATATTCTCCATGCACCCTCGCCCTTAGACTTAACTGCCCTTAACAAGATTGCAGATCTTGGATTCCCAGATTTAAAGTATGAGGTTTTTAGATCTCGAACCGCACATGCCTTATCAGAGGTAGATGCAGAGGACACTGACCTATTTTTTGCCGCAATTCGCCAAGGCGAGATTCTGCTCCACCACCCCTATGAATCCTTCACTTCATCGGTAGTTCACTTCTTGCAAAGTGCCGCTCAAGACCCGCATGTACTTGCCATAAAGCAGACGCTCTATAGGACCTCTGGCGACTCACCCATCATCGAAGCGCTCATCGAAGCGGCTGAAGCAGGTAAACAGGTATTAGCGGTAATAGAGATTCGTGCTCGATTTGATGAACAGGCAAATGTACGTTGGGCGAGAAAACTAGAGGCCGCTGGCGTGCACGTTGTCTATGGATTAATGGGCTTGAAAACTCATGCAAAACTCTCCCTTGTAATTCGTGACGAACAGCAGGGCCTGCGACGTTACTGTCATATTGGAACGGGAAATTACAATCCAAAGACGGCACGCATGTATGAGGACTTAGGTATCCTCAGCACCGATATCGAGCTCACTGAGGATTTAACTAAACTCTTTAATCAGCTCTCTGGTTTTGCACCGCAATCAACATATTCACGATTACTTGTTGCACCTAGAACTCTACGCTCTGGAATCATCGAGCGCATTGATCGTGAAATCGAGAATGCAAAAGCCGGTAAACCCGCCGGTATTCAATTTAAACTCAACTCAATTTTAGACGAGAGCTTTGTTGCCAAAATGTATGAAGCATCTACTGCCGGTGTAAAAGTAGAACTTTTAATTCGTGGTATTTGTGCTGTTCAGCCTGGGATTCCAGGAGTTTCAGAAAATATTACAGTTAAGTCAGTTTTAGGTCGCTTTTTGGAGCATTCACGCATCTTTCATTTCATCAATGGTGGGGACAGTCAATATTGGATTGGCAGTGCAGATTTAATGGGCCGCAATTTAGATCGTCGAGTTGAGAGTTTAGTTCGCGTTGACAGGAAAGAGCATCACCAAAGATTGCAAGCTATTTTAGATTTAGGTCTATCTGATGAAACTTCGAGCTGGCAGTTAAACGGTACCGAATGGCTTCGAAAGAACTGCGATGATCAGGGCAAACCGCTTCGTGATGTCCATGCAACAATGATTAAGCATTATGCAAAGGGCAGGTAGGCGATGAGCACTGAAAACCCAGTTATTTATGCAGCGGGAGCTGTTTTGTGGCGTATTGGTGAGAACAAGAAGGTAGAGATCGCCTTAATACATCGACCTCGTTACGACGATTGGTCGCTACCTAAAGGCAAGCTAGACCCTAACGAGACCATGATTGGTTGCGCACATCGCGAGGTCATGGAAGAGACAGGTTACTCAGCAGTCTTTGGACCTGAAATTGGCCACGCGACATATATTGTTGATGGGGTTACCAAGCTAGTTAAATACTGGTCTGCACAAGCAGTTGGTGAAGCCACTGGAAAGCCAAATCCCCAGGAAGTCGATCAGATTTTGTGGCTCTCTACTTCAGATGCGCGTAAAAAATTAACGTTAGATGATGATCGATCTATCGTTGATTTCTTTTCTGAGTTTGGAACTGGGACTACGCCTTTAGTTCTGCTTCGCCACGCTAAGGCGGTCAAGCGTGAAGACTGGGATGGCGATGATGGGGATCGCCCGTTAGCTAACGTAGGTCAGATTCAGGCGAAACGTCTTTTATCAACGTACTTACCATTTGCCATCGAGGTTATTCACTCCTCTGATGCAATGCGTTGTATAGAAACTATCGAACCAATGGCGCGTTCTTTGAATATGCATCCAATTTTCTCAACGGATTTGAGTGAGTATAGATTTGCAAAAGATAAAGAGGCGGCACTGGATTACGCACAGGACCTCATGAATAGAGGCCAGGGTGCAATTATTTGTAGTCATAACCCGATACTTCCGAAGTTATTAAAGAAACTTATTGGCAAGAAGAGCTTTAAAGAGTTGGGTTTAGATTTAAAGCCGGCAGAGGCTTGGGTGCTTCACCACCGCGATGGTGAAATCATTGCAGTTGACTGGGTTAGTGCACCAAATACCTAGATTAACTCTGCAGCCAATCAAGGCGTCGTAATACAACACCCTCACGTAATGCCCATGGACAGATTTCAACACGATCGATATCTAAGACATCCATTACAGAGTGGGCAACAATTGCACCAGCGACGATTTGTTGGGCTCGGCTTGGGGAAACACCTGGCAGCTCAGCCCTTGCTTTGTCGCTCATACCTGCAAGTTTCGAGGTCATTGCTTGGAGGTTGGCAACATCTAAATACTTTGGATTGTCATTAAACCAGTGTCCAGAGAGTCGAGCTAAAGTTCGAAATGTTTTACTGGTAGCTACAAAGTGATTCGCATCGTGTGAGCGCAGAATTGCTGGCAGTTTTTCCTCAAGGTTGTTAACAACATAGCTCTGTAAGAATTTCACATCCTTTGAATTGTAAGGATCACCGCTCAAAAAATCTCGAGTTAGCCTGGCAGCGCCCAAAGGTAAAGAAAGAGTTGCCTCCGGCCCCTCATCTATTCCAGATGCGATCTCCAATGAACCTCCACCAATGTCGAGCATCAGTAATTTTCCGGCAGACCACCCAAACCAACGCCGCACTGCAAGAAATGTCATGCGGGCCTCTTCATCGCCAGTAAGAATCTGTAAATCAATTTCATGGCGCTCATTAATCTCCTGGATAATGCTTGGGCCATTTTTAGCATCTCTAACGGCAGATGTTGCAAAAGCTAAAATCTCATCAGTGTTATTTTCTTGAGCATGCGCCACGGCGGCGGCAATTGCTTCGTGGAGCAGTTTGATGCCTTCGGCCGAAATCGTCCCTGACTTATTGAGATATTGAGTCAGCCTAAGTTCGACTTTATAATTGGTGGTCGGCGATGGTCGGGCTCCCGTATGAGCATCCATTACTTGCAGGTGGATCGTGTTAGATCCCACATCCAATACGCCTAATCTCACGGCCCCAACCTACTCTCTGCCTTGGCTAAGCATCTCGATTTCAAGTTTTTGCAACTCACTGCCATAATTACCGCTGGTCGAAAGATCGATACGTGTTCGCACGTAGGCCTCTCTAGCTCAGTGGTAGAGCAGCGCACTTGTAATGCGCAGGTCGTCAGTTCAATCCTGACGGGGGGCTCGTAGTTTTAGTTGAAGGGGAAGCCCATGCCTAACTTTCCACATGAAGAGTTTGCCGATGCATTGGCGGCAAATGCTGAGTACATAAAGAGTTTTAAATACTCAGAACTAACTGGCGTTGCCCAACAAGGTCTTGCAATCGTCACATGTATGGATTCACGGATAAATCCCTTATCGGTAGTCGGAATGCGATCGGGTGATGCCAAGATTTTACGTAATGCCGGCGCTCGAGTAACCGAGGATGTTTTACGAACATTAGTTCTTGCAACATATCTGCTTGGCGTAAAAAGAATTTTAATTATGCCGCATACGAACTGCCGCATGGCGATGGGTGAAGAGGCCGACATTCACGCCTTAATACAACAAGAGCACGGCGTTGATACTCGCAGCCTCGAGTTTCGAACTGTGTCAGATCAAACTAAGGCGCTAAAAATCGATGTTAATCGTGTGCGAGCCTATCCATTATTAAATGATGGGGTAGTAGTTGGCGGTGCAATTTATGATGTTGCGAATGGAAAAATTACTCCGGTGGATTGCTAGTTCTACGCACCGGCATTCGCGTTATTGGGTAGCTTAAATCCTCTAAGAACTGAAGAATTACTGCATTCATTAAATCAGGTTTTTCTTTTACAACAAGGTGTGAAGTACCTGGAATAATCGCTAACTGTCCAAGTGGCAACGCTTCATAGAGTGCAACAGAGTGTGCATGATCAATGACATCATCATCGCCAGCTAGAACTAACACAGGGCATTGAATTTCTGCAATCTCTTGCAAAGTCATCGTAGGTTCACTTTTCCAGATTGCATGCATCCGAATAGATTTTTCAAGCAGAGTAGAGGGAGCATCCGGAGAGATTAAGTTGTACTCAGCTTGATCCTCCGGTGAAATTACAACATCACCGAAATCTTGCATAACCCCACTAAAATGATAGTTAGCGCCGATGGCTACGATTGATTTCACCAGGTCAGGGCGTTGCATCGCAACCATCAGCGCGATAATTCCGCCATCGCTCCAGCCGATTAAATGCGCCGGCTCTTTAACTACATCCTCTAGATATGCGATAGCTTCTCGAGTTTGAAAATCAAAGTGCAGACTTCCAACTTGATCCCCTGAAAAGCCATGTGCGGTGCGATCATATGCAAATACATGGAAATCATCTTCAAGCGGCGGGACCATGATGTAGTCCCAACTTGAGGTCTTGCTCAATCCGCCATGTAGCAGAACAAGGGCCTCACCATCGTTATCCCACTCATAGGAATAGAGGTTATGGCCCTGCAGGTTTACATACTCTGGCATTGCGCAAGAGTAGCGTGCCTAAGTTAGGCTCTCAGATATGAACGCACCACGAAAGATTTTAGTAACAGGAGCATCAGGCTACGTAGGCGGCCGGTTAGTTCGCACCTTAGTTGATGAAAAATTCGATGTCCGAATTCTCGTGCGCGATCGCAATAAGGTAAAGGGGCAGCCTTGGGCATCAGATGTTGAGATTAGTGAAGGCAGTGCCGATAATCGAGGAGATTTGGATGCGGCGTTAGCAGGAGTCCATACCGCTTATTACTTACTTCACTCTATTAATTTAGGACCTAACTTTCATGAGATTGAGGCCGAGATGGCGCGCAATTTTGCGCAAGCTGCAGAGGCCGCTGGAGCATCACAGATTGTCTATTTGGGCGGAATTGCAAACGATATAAATATTAGTAAGCACTTAGCCTCGCGCGCTCGCACAGGTGCGGAGTTAGCCAGTACATCAGTACCAGTCATGGAGTTAAGGGCTGGAATTATTATCGGCTCTGGTTCGGCTAGCTTTGAAATGTTGCGACATTTAACGCACCGGCTTCCAATAATGACTACACCTAAATGGGTAATGAATCGGACTCATCCAATAGCGATCCGCGATGTCCTCTATTACTTATCTGGCGCCGCAAGAATAGCCACACCCGTTGGCAGAGTCTTTGATATCGGTGGACCTGAAGTACTGACCTATGCCGAGATGATGCAAAAGTTTGCAAAGCTATCAGGGCTGAAAAAGCGTTGGATTATTAAGGTCCCAGTTTTAACGCCGGGTCTTTCTAGTTTATGGATTGGTTTAGTAACACCAGTACCTACCGCACTTGCCAGACCCCTTGTTGGTTCACTCATAAGTGAAGTCGTTGCAGATCCAGCAAAGAGTATTGATGCTGTGATTGCACCACCACCAGAGGGTTTAACCGACGTTGCAACTGCAATTAATTTGGCGCTATCTACAATTACCGATCGCCGAGTTGAAACCCGATGGTCGGATGCAACCTCTCCAACGGCGCCTTGGCAGAAAGCTCAAGGTGATCCATCGTGGGCGGGTGAAGCGGTTTTACGTGATCGCAGAGAGGCCACAACACCTCTTAGCGTTGAGAAAATCTGGCGACAGATTGAAGGCATCGGTGGAGAGCATGGTTGGTTTGGCTCTGATTTTCTCTGGTGGGGTCGTGGAGTTTTAGATCGATTCGTAGGTGGCGTGGGTCTGCGTCGTGGACGTCGTGATCCAGATTATTTACGCGTGGGAGAGAGTTTAGATTTTTGGAGAGTTGAAGAGTTAGAGCAAGGCCACAGATTAAAACTTTATGCCGAGATGGTTTTGCCTGGTAAAGCATGGCTGGAGTTCACAGTCACGTCAGAAGATGGAAAGACAAAAATTGTTCAAGAGGCAACATTCAATCCGCGTGGCTTAGGTGGGCAGCTTTATTGGTATGCCGTTTCTCCATTCCATCTATTTGTTTTCCCAACTATGCTTCGAAATATTATTAAAAGGGCGGGCAAAGATGCATGAGTTCACGGCCGAAGTTGAGGCCCTTGCCCAAGAGGTCTTGGCGTACAGTCTCGACCGATTAAAAAATGATCCACCACTGGATGGACCACGAAGTGCGCAAGATCTATACAGCGAAGTTGGAAATACGATTACTGCACGTGGTTTAGGTGGAAAACAAGCGTTAGAAGTCTTCACAAGCGTTTTAGCTAAGGCATGTATTTCAACCGACCACCCACGCAACTTGGCATTTATTCCATCGGCGCCGAGTGAGTATGCAAACCTTTTTGATTTAGTTGTGGGTGCCAGCGCACTATATGGCGGCTCATGGCAAGAGGGCGCCGGCGCAGTCTTTGCCGAAAACCAAGCGCTGCGCTGGCTTTCGGATATAGCTGGAATGCCACAAAGTGCAGGTGGAGTCTTTGTTCAAGGCGGCACTATTGGAAATCTCTCGGCTTTAGTTGTGGCCCGAGCACAGGCCCGTAAAAAGTATCCCGATACAACGCGTTGGGTTATTGCGTGTAGCCAAGAGGCGCACTCCTCGATTGTTACCGCCGCAAATGTCATGGATGTCGACGTACTTAAAGTGCCAGTTGCCGCTAATGGGAAGTTAATGGGCCAGGCCGTTGCCTTAGCAATTGATGAACTTCATGCGACAACTTCCACACGAGTTTTTGTAGTTGTCGCCACTTCTGGAACTACCAACTTAGGAATCATCGATGATCTAAAGGGGCTTAGCACCGCTGCACACGATCGTGATATTTGGTTTCATGTCGATGGTGCCTATGGGCTCGCAGCTTTATGTGCACCGTCAGTGCGCTCGCATTTTGATGGAATCGAATCTGCAGATTCATTTATCGTCGACCCTCATAAGTGGCTATTTGCGCCATATGATGCCTGCGCACTTATCTATCGTGAGCCCGAACTTGCACGAGCAGTTCATTCACAGCACGCATCGTATTTAGATACGTTAAAAGATGGAGCATGGTCGCCTTCAGATTACGCAATTCAATTAACCCGTCGCACGCGTGGTCTGCCATTTTGGTTTTCACTAGCAGCTTATGGAACCGATGCGTATACCGATGCAATGGAGCACACGATTTCAGTTGCACAAGCCGCCGCTGAACTAGTTCGATTGCATCCAAATCTTGAACTTATCTGTGAACCAGAACTTTCGATTGTGGCCTTTACTCGAAAAGGTTGGGTGGCAAAGGATTATCAAGAGTGGTCTGATTTATTACTCGCCGATCAAGTAGGATTTATTCCTCCCTCATCTCACCATGGTCAAGCGATACTCAGATTTGCAATTGTTAATCCTTGGACAAAAGTCAGCGACATAGAGTTGATTTTAAGCAGGCTGTAAATCCCACACTTTTACGCATGCCCCGATACGATTGCCATCATGTCTGCACAAGAAGAGCCAACACTAAAGAGCGGGTTAAGTGATTTAGAGAGCCGCATCCTTGATTTTGAGGGCAGCTGGTGGCGATATGCAGGAGCAAAAGAGAGTGCGATTAAAGAGCTCTTTGACCTAACCGCAGCCCGTTACTACCAACTCCTCAATGATTTGATCGACCGGGACGATGCCCTAATGGCCGCCCCAATGCTGGTAAAACGCCTTCGCCGCCTGCGCGAGGCCCGCATGTCGACCCGTATCGCCCGCTAACCCCATCTCGTTTTGCGTCCTTGGAGTACCTCCCGTAGATTTGGCGTTAGCACTCTCGGGGTGCGAGTGATAAAGCCCCCACTTAAATTACAAGGAAAGTGAGCACAACTCATGGCAAAGCAGATTGCCTTTAACGAAGAGGCCCGTCGCGGTCTAGAGCGTGGAATGAATATCTTGGCCGATGCGGTCAAAGTAACCCTTGGACCCCGCGGACGTAACGTCGTTCTTGAGAAAAAATGGGGCGCACCAACAATTACAAACGATGGCGTCTCAATCGCAAAAGAGATCGACTTAGAAGATCCTTGGGAGAAGATTGGCGCAGAGCTTGTTAAAGAAGTTGCCAAGAAGACCGATGATGTCGCAGGCGATGGAACAACAACTGCAACGGTTTTGGCGCAAGCCTTAGTTCGCGAAGGCCTTCGCAACGTTGCCGCTGGATCCAATCCAATGGCACTTAAGCGCGGAATCGAAAAAGCCGTTGAACTAATCGTTGCCGAACTTTTGTCTATGGCAAAGAGCGTCGATTCGAAAGAACAGATCGCAGCAACTGCATCAATTTCTGCAGCAGATGCAACTATCGGCGAGATGATCGCTGAGGCGATGGACAAGGTTGGTAAAGAGGGTGTTATCACCGTCGAAGAGTCAAATACTTTCGGATTAGAGCTAGAGCTCACCGAGGGAATGCGTTTTGACAAGGGCTACATCTCCCCATACTTCGTTACCGATCAAGATCGTATGGAAGTTGTTCTAGAAGATGCATATGTATTGATTGCTAACTCCAAGATTGCAAATATCAAAGATTTGGTACCTGTTCTTGAGAAAGTTATGCAATCAGGCAAGCCTCTTGCAATCATTGCCGAAGATGTTGAAGGCGAAGCCCTTGCAACATTGGTAGTAAATAAGATTCGCGGAACTTTCCGCTCAGCAGCTGTTAAGGCACCAGGCTTCGGAGATCGTCGTAAGGCGATGCTTCAAGACATTGCAATCCTTACAGGCGCAACAGTCATCTCTGAAGAAGTTGGTCTAAAGCTTGATCAAGCTGGACTTGAACTATTAGGTCGCGCTCGCAAGGTTGTTATCAGCAAGGACGAGACAACAATCGTTGAAGGCGCTGGAGATGACGCACTCATTAAGGGTCGCGTCTCACAGATTCGCTCAGAGATTGAAAAATCTGATTCAGATTATGACCGCGAGAAGCTACAGGAGCGTCTTGCCAAGCTTGCTGGTGGCGTAGCTGTTATCAAAGCAGGAGCTGCCACAGAGGTAGAACTCAAAGAGCGCAAGCACCGCATTGAAGATGCAGTGCGCAACGCAAAGGCTGCAGTAGAAGAGGGAATCGTCGCCGGCGGCGGCGTTGCACTTCTACAAGCTGGCACCGCAGTATTTAAGAAGTTATCACTTACTGGCGATGAAGCAACTGGTGCGAAGATTGTTGAGTTTGCAATCGAAGCTCCATTGAAACAGATCGCGATTAATGCAGGACTTGAAGGCGGAGTTGTAGTTGAGAAGGTCCGTCACTTACCTTCAGGCCAGGGATTAAATGCTGCAACTGGAGAGTATGTAGACATGATTAAAGCTGGCATCATCGATCCAGCTAAGGTCACGCGCTCTGCACTTCAGAATGCGGCATCGATTGCAGCTCTCTTCATCACAACTGAAGCCGTGATCGCAGACAAGCCAGAAAAGAATCCAGCACCGATGCCACAAGGTGGCGGAGATATGGACTTCTAAAGCCCAGTCGTAGTGCAGAACGCCGCTCCCGATTAACAGGGGGGCGGCGTTCTGCTTTATCCTTATCTCATGGCAAAGAAGTCGCTCCTCAAGAGAGCATCTAAAGAAGAGAGATCGAGTGGAGAAAATCCATTTGATGCATCTGACCTTGCCCGAAATGCAATAATCGATGAACTTCACGGCGCATCTGAGATAGGAAGTTTTGTTTCAGTTGAGTTCGATGATGAAGATCGTGTTGCTACATATTTATTTGAAGCCAAGTTAGCAGGATATAAAGGTTGGCGCTGGTGCGTTACCGTTGCAAAAGTTGATGCCGATGCGCAGCCAACAATTTGCGATGTAGTAGTTCTTCCAGGCCCAGATGCTCTTATCGCTCCAGACTGGATTCCATATCGCGATCGTATTCAGCCTGGCGACGTCGGCGTTGGTGACATCGTTCCAAGTTCACTAGATGACACACGTTTAGTAACAGGTGCAGAAGCACTACCTGCCGATGAAGATTTAGATACTGCGATGGCGATAGAGCTTGGTTTCGGTCGTGCGCGCGTGATGTCTATCGAAGGTCGCGATCAGGCTGCCAAGCGTTGGTATGAAGGAGATCGTGGTCCAAAATCCCCAATGGCCGAATCTGCTCCCAAGCCATGTCATTCATGCGGTTTCTTCATTCAAATTGCCGGCTCACTACGCTCAACTTTCGGCGTGTGTGCGAATGCGATTTCACCAGAAGATGCACGCGTAGTTTCGGTCGATCATGGCTGCGGTGCGCACTCTGAAGCGACCTTCGCAGCACCTCTGTTAAACTAATCACCTGACCGCAACCGGCGGCTACACATGAACTTTAAAAACCTTAAGGAGTCATCCCCATGCCTACAGGCCGCGTTAAATGGTTCTCATTAGAAAAAGGTTTTGGCTTTATCGCAAACGATGAGGGCGAAGATGTTTATCTAGCTGCTTCATCTCTTCCTGAAGGCATCACAACCGTGAAGCCTGGAACCAAACTGGAGTTCAGTGTCGCCGATAGTCGCAAAGGACCTCAGGCGATGTCAGTTCATATCGTCGATGCGCCTCCATCGCTAGCTGAAAACTCTCGAGTTAATCCAGATGATTTAGCTGCAATGATTGAGGACACAATTAAGATTTTAGATCGAGTTGGAAATGGGCTACGTCACGGACGTCACCCAGCAGGACCTGAGGCCGAGCGTTTGGGTCGAGTTCTGCGCGGAATTGCCTCACAACTAGAGGCTTAAATACCACTACGTCGTGCGCGACGAATTGAGTATCGAATTCCAAGCACACCAAAAATAGCTCCAAAGATGCACGTCCAAATAATCTTTGCGTCGGCATTCATGGCAAGTGCAACTACGCCAGCGACTAACCAGCAGATCGTTCCAATTGCTACTAGTGTTACGACTGAACGTATATTTGATTCCATGAGAGAAGAGTAATGCGAATCTCCATAAAAGCCGATGGTAATTGGCGTTCATTTCGTCACCGAAATTACCGAATTCTCTTTCCTGCGACCACAATTTCAAATGTTGGTAGTTGGGCTCAACGAGTTGCACAGGATTGGCTTGTTCTGGAACTTACACACAGCGGCACCTACTTAGGACTTGTAACGGCGATTCAATTCACACCTGTCTTATTCTTTTCACTTCATGGTGGGGCTTTGGCCGATCGCTTCGATAAACGTAAACTTCTCATCGCTACCAACATTCTCGGAGCGTTTGCTGCAATCACTTTGGGAACGTTAGTGATGTCGCATCACATCGCTTTATGGCACGTCTTTGCACTTGCAGGAGTCCTCGGAATATCAACTGCGATCGATGCTCCAGTTCGGCAGGCATTTGCCGCTGAGATCGTGGGCAATGATGATTTACCAAATGCTGTGAGCCTTAATTCAGCTAATTTTAACGCTGGCCGCTTAATTGGGCCCGCTATCTCAGGTGGGCTTGTCGCAGCCTTTGGAACTGGGCCATCGTTTCTAGTTAATGGTTTTTCATACATATTTGCAATCATTGCAATGCTCAATTTAAGAGAGCAAGAGTTTTTCCATCAAGAGCGTTCACCGAGTAAGACCAGTGTTAGAGAGGGCCTGCGCTATACGCTAAAACGACCAGATATTTATGTGGTCATGCTCATGGTTTTCTTCCTTGGAACCTTTGGTTTAAATTTTCAAGTCTTCAACGCTCTGATGGCTACAAAGGAGTTCGGTAAGGGTCCTGCTTCGTTTGGTTTATTAGGCACTTACGTTGCAATCGGATCATTCTCGGGTGCTATCGCTTCGGCTCGGTTAGAGCGCTTCCGGCAAACCCGCTTTGTTATTTTAGCTGGAGCGATTTTTTCGACCGCCGTCATAATCCTTTCAGGAATGCCTAATTACACGGCTTACGCTCTCTTTCTACCTATCTGCGGAGTTTCCGCCTTAACAACGATGATTATGGCGAACTCAATCGTGCAGGTAAACACCGACCCAGTTATTCGCGGACGCGTCATGGGGATCTACCTATTTATCTTCATGGGAGGAACTCCCGTTGGCTCACCTTTAATCGGGGTACTCTCGGAGATCATCGGCATCCGCGCAACTATCGCCGGATGTGGATCTATTACGTTGTTCGCGACGTTAATTATTTGGCTTAAATACCGCCATCGACTTGAAGTTCCTGTCGATGTAAGTGTGAATGCAGTCCTAAAGCCCGCTCAGGGCAATCAGAATAACTAATCCAAAAAGTGCTATCAACGTGATAGTTCTGCGCGTTTTGTAGTTCATAGCCTCAACTTTTCATAGCGTGCGATGGAACGAATTTTACAATAGCAAAGGCAATTAGAATTAAAATCGGCACCATAATATATGCACGAGATATTCCAAAACTATCACCAAGCACGCCTAGAAGGAATGGCGCGGCAGCGATAGCGATACCAGCACCCAATGAAGTTCGCCCGATTGCAAGATCGGGACGCCCGTCACTAAAGGCGATCAGTCGAATTGAGGCAAGGGCAAACTGAATCGAGACACCCACACCGATAATAAATAACGAGATTAAGCTGATGAGCATTGAGTGAGAAAGCCAAAAAGCGGCAAAGCCTAAGAATTGAACTGCAATCACTGTCAGAAGTTGTGTATCCAATTTAAAGCTCTTCAAAACAACTGCCGTGTACCAACGGCCAATTGCCATGCCAGTTCCGAGGGCAACGATAGCTACCGTTGAAATCGCTGCGGTTGAACCAACGCGCTCTTTCAGTAGAGCTGCAGCCCAGAAAGAAACGGCAAACTCACTCGAAATGCACGCAACAAAACCGATCCAGGAGATCCAGAAAACTCCAGAGAGCTTTCCGCCCTGCGGTCCTTCAATATCTGGGACATGTTCATCAACATCTTTATTGCGACCGAAAACAAATACGGCGATTGCAACGGGCAAAGCTAGCAACAGTCCAACACGCCATAAGTGGGGAAAGAAGATTGCGATAGTGCCGATGAGCGCGGTTCCTGAAACAAAGCCAACTGAAGAGATTGCATTGGCTTGCGGAATTGCGACCTCTGCAGCTTTGCCATAGTGATGGGACAGTGAAGTCAACATTGTATTAATGACAATTGAAGTTCCTACGCCGGTAATAAATGTAGCTGGTAAAGTCAAAAACACAGGTGGTGAGACAACAAAGAGAGTTAGACCGGCAGAAAAAATCGTGAGTCCAATCCAGCCCGCACGTACGCGCCCGAAACGATGGGCGATATGCGGGTTGGCATAACCAGCAAGGATTGCTGCCACTCCCATTGCTGTGCCGTGGAGTCCTGCAACTGTTAACGAAGTTCCTTGATCGGCACGCAAGAGAGATTGTGCCGACCCAAAACCACCGAGATAGAAGTTAACTATCGCAGTCTGTATGGCAACAACCCAGAACGTTCGGTTGCGACGAAAACTCTTTGGCATGAATTAAAGCGCCGCTACAACGAATTCAATGCATTGTGTGAGTGCCTCAACATCACTTGGATTAACTGCTGGGAACATTCCAATTCGAAGTTGATTCTTTCCAAGTTTGCGATAAGGCTCGGTATCTACAATTCCATTTACTCGCAGTGCCGCAGCTATCTTTGTGGCATCGATAGCATCATCGAAGTTAATAGTTCCAACAACTTTAGAACGCATTGCAGGATCTATTACAAATGGCGTTGTATAACTTGTTTTCTCGGCCCATGAGTATAAAGTGTTTGATGATTGAGCACTTCTGCCTGCAGCAAATGAAAGTCCACCGCCAGCGTTCATCCACTCAATTTGCTCGGCAAGTAACATCAATGTTGTAACCGCTGGAGTGTTATACGTCTGATCAAGCCGAGAGTTTTCAATTGCAATACTTAAGTCAAAGAAGGCTGGAATCCAACGACCACTTGCTTTAATGCTCTCCACTCGCGCAATCGCCGCAGGACTCATGATTGCAATCCAGAGCCCTCCATCAGAGGCAAAGGATTTCTGAGGCGCAAAGTAGTACGTATCAAACTCCCGCGGATCTACGAGCAATCCTCCTGCGCCACTTGTTGCATCTACAACAACGAGTGCACCTTCAGAGCCGGCAGGTCGCAGAATTGGCATAGATACACCCGTACTAGTTTCATTGTGTGTTAATGCGTAGACATCTATTCCAGGCTCAGTGACCGCTAAAGGATGTGTTCCAGGCTCAGATTTAATGACCGTTGGCTCACCTAAGAATGGAGCCTCTTTAGCCGCGGAGGCGAATTTGGAGGAGAACTCTCCGAAAACTAAGTGCTGTGAGCGCTCTTGGATTAAGCCAAGGGTCGCAATATCCCAAAATGCAGTAGATCCCCCGTTACCAAGGATTACTTCATAGCCGTCAGGTAGATTAAAAAGAGAGTGCAGTCCATCGCGTACTCGCTTAACAACATTCTTCACAGGCTTTTGTCGATGAGAAGTTCCAAGAATTAAATTACTTGATGCCGAGAGTGCCGCTAAAGCCTCTGGGCGAATCTTTGATGGGCCGCAACCAAATCGACCGTCAACGGGTTTGATCTCTGCCGGAATTATTATCTCTGCGCTCATTAGTGGAGTTTACGGGTAGTAGCGACCTATCACCCAATCAGAGGTGGAGTTATCGCGCTCATAGCGAACTCGATCATGCATTCGTGAGTATCGTCCCTGCCAGAATTCAATTGAGAGCGGTGTAATACGAAATCCGCCCCAATGGGCAGGACATGGAACAACACTGCCCGCTGGCCACTTCTCGGCTGCACCATCAAACCTCTGATCGAGCTCGGCGCGAGATGCCAAAGGAGCAGATTGATGACTTGCCCATGCTCCAATTTGAGATGCCCAAGGACGTGTTGCAAAGTAACTCTGTGACTCTTCCCTACTGACTTTATGCGCCAATCCACTAATTGAAACCTGCCGCTCCATTGCATACCAAGGAAACAAAACACTTACCTGTGGATTCACATCAATCGAATGGGCTTTGCGAGATGAGTAGTTGGTAAAAAACGTAAAGCCGCCTTGCGAAATATCTTTCAGCAAAACCGAACGTGTGCTCATGTTCAATTCAGAGTCAACGGTCGAGAGCACCATTGCATTTGCCTCGACGATAATTGGGTTCTCATGAGCTTGGCGCAACCAATCGGCAAAGCTTACAAATGGGTCGGCATCTAACTCGCCAATCCCGGCCTGGCCATATGAAAGGCGCATCGCTCTGATTTCATCCCGATTAAAACTCTGATTACTCATAGGTGTATCGAACCTCACTTTCTCCAAGAGTGCATCCCCTTAGTGCAATGGTCGCGAGCACCCCTTGGCTAGGTGCAGAATTAGGGCAGTGTTAAACCCATAAAAGGAGCTCACAGTGTCTGAAGATTTTAAGCCTGGTCTTGAAGGTGTCATTGCTTTTGAATCTGAGATCGCCGAGCCCGATAAAGAGGGAAGTGCGCTTCGCTATCGTGGCGTTGATATCGATGAGTTGGTCGGTCGCGTTTCTTTTGGAAATGTATGGGGCTTACTAGTCGATGATGAGTTCAATCCAGGACTTCCAAATGCAGAGAAATTTCCATTGCCGGTCCATTCAGGCGATGTTCGCGTCGATGTTCAAGCAGCAATTTCAATGCTGGCACCGGCTTGGGGATTTAAGCCGCTTCTAGATATTGATGATGCCGAAGCGCGTAGCAATCTTGCACGCGCATCAGTAATGGTTCTTTCATATTTGTCACAAGCTGCTCGTGGAGTAACCGCACCACCAGTTCCAGAGTCGGAAATCGATAAGGCACATACCGTTGTAGAGCGCATGATGATCCGTTGGCGCGGAGAGCCAGATCCACTTCACGTGCGTGCAATCGATGCCTATTTTGTATCTGCCGCCGAACATGGAATGAACGCCTCAACATTTACCGCTCGCGTGATTGCATCAACGGGCGCCGATGTTGCAGCAGCTCTTTCTGGTGCAATTGGTGCGATGTCTGGTCCACTTCATGGAGGTGCGCCATCACGTGTCTTGCATATGATCGACGAAGTTGAAAAATCTGGAGATGCAACTGCATATGTAAAAGGTTTGCTCGATCGCAAAGAGCGCTTGATGGGATTTGGTCACCGTGTTTATCGTGCCGAAGATCCACGCGCACGTACACTTCGCCGTACTGCAAAAGAATTAAATGCTCCGCGCTATGCAGTTGCTGAAGCGCTAGAGCAAGCTGCATTGAAAGAGCTACGCGAGCGTCAACCAGATCGCGTTCTTGAAACAAATGTTGAGTTCTGGGCAGCGATTATCTTGGATTTTGCAGAGGTTCCGTCGCATCTATTTACGTCGATGTTTACCGCTGCACGTACCGCGGGTTGGTCTGCGCATATTCTTGAGCAAAAGCGCACAGGTCGCTTAATTCGCCCTTCGGCTAGATACATTGGCAAGGCACCTCGCGCCGCCGAGTCGGTCACCGGCTGGGATTCAACGGTCGAACAGCTCCACAAGTAAAGGACTGCAAGCCCTTTATGCAAGGGCGGGCCTTTATAACAATCTAGTAAATCAGGCAGATTTGAGTGCTAAAAGCAGCCTTTTGATTTGCTTCCCTCCCTCTGGGCGTGTGAAATGGCCTTACTAACGCATACCCTCGTGTGCGTGTAATCCATCCATGGAGGATATTCATGATTTCAAAGCGTTTTGGTTTTGCTGGCGTAATAGCAGCAGCCGCGCTCGCAGTTTCAACACTTGTTGTACCAACAGCAAGTGCAACCACAGAAATCGTAGTGTGGGCAGATGAAACTCGTGGGCCAAACTTAACTAAGGTAATCGCAGCAAAGGGTGACTGGGTTCCCGGTTACACCATCAAGATCGTAACTTTCTCAAGCTATTCAGCTTTGGGTGCAGCACTTGATAAGGCAACCGGTACAACCGGTCCAGATATTTTCGTTGGTGGAAATGACTGGGTAGTAGCTTCTGCAAAGAGCGGAAAGCTTGCTCCAGTTACATTGACTGCATCACAGAAGGCTCAGTTTACATCAAGCCAACTTTATGATCTTACATATGCAGGAAAGCTTTATGGAGTTCCTCTTGACATCAACAACGTAGGAATGATTTATAACACCAAGCTTGTAACCACTGCTCCAAAGTCATTTGGTGACATGGTTGATTTCTATAAGGCAAACAAAACTAAGTTGAGCCTTAAGAATGGTCTCTGCGTAACTGGTGGCGGAATGTCATGGGGAGCACTTTCAGTCTTCTCAGCCCTAGGTGCCGATCCATACTTAATGACGGGCCGTGGCAAGGTTGATACTGCTCGTGGATTCAACCCAACTACATTCGGAACTAACATGAAGAAGTATTTAATCGATCCAGCTACCGGCAAGAGCAATGGTTTCTGGGCCTCATCAAATACAACATGTAATGATGATTTCTACTCAGGCAAAGTTCCTTACTCCATCATCGGTAACTGGGAGTGGAAGACCTATGTTGACAAGGGATTTGCAATGAACTTGCAGCCAGTTCCAAGCGTCAAGGGTGGCTATGGCCACATGTTTGGTAGCGTAAGCGGAGCTTTCCTTACCTCTTTTGCCGACAAGCACGGCGTAGCAGTTGGAGCGAAGTCACTTCTAGTTAACTTCTTCGCATCAACGGCCGGACAGGTTGCCTACGAGAAGATCGAAGGACGACCACCTGCAGCTAAGGGCGCTCAGGCAGATCCAACTGTCAGCGATGCTCAAAAGGGCTTCGGAGTGGCAGCATCACAGGCTGGAATTCCACAGATTGGAGCCATCTTGGATAACAAGGCTGGCGGATCAAACTACTGGGATTCAAGTAGTGATTACTGGACACAGACCTTGATCAATGGAAAAGATGCCACTGTTGAGGCACGCAAGCTCGCCGCAATTTGGCGAGCAAATGTAACTGCCGCACAATCACTCCTATAAAAGGGATTGCTTAACGTCAGTAGTTTGTGAATAGTAGGTGACGTGGGTGAGTCAAATTCTCACCCACGTCACCTATTTCATTAGTCAGTGTTATATATGAGAGAGAACGGTATATAGACGTGAGTGGATTGATGCGGGGTAAATTTGCCCTAATTGCCAAGATAGTCTTTCTTGGCTTCACCACCGCTATTTTGGCACTTTTGACGGAGAGTGCCTTCGCGCAAAAGCAGTATGTAATTGGCGGCTTTATTTTGGTCGCCGCCCTTGCGCTAAATATTGTCTATCTGACGAGCATTTCAGTTCCATTTAAATTCTTCTTGCCAGGAATTCTCTTTTTTATAGCTTTTGTAATTGCGCCAATATTCTTTACGGTGCAAATGTCTGGATTTAAATACCAGACTGGAAATTACATCGATAAAGCAACAGCTCTTGAACAGGTGATTAGTCTCGGTGCGCAACCTGATGCCCAAGGAACCACCTTTGATATTACGGTGGGACGCAACTCATCGAATGAATTTGCAATTCTAGTTTCAGATATAGCTAACAATAAGTATTTTGTTTCAACTCCAACGCAGAGAGTCGATGTGCCTGCAGCCTCTGCGACTTTCAATGAATATGGCGTGGCGATAAAGGCTCCAAATTTCAATGCGATGTCTGCCGATGCACTTGCAGCAAACGATGCCTATTCAAAGATCAGATATAAATATGAGGGCGACTATTACATTGCCATTGAAAGTCAGAACGCCGGAGGTGTTTTTAGGCAGGAGTTGACGTACTCGGCTAAGACCGGCGTATTGACCAATATATTTACAGGTGCGACCTATGTAGATAACCACCGTGGAAACTTTGCCAAAGTTGGCGATCCAACTGTTTTGCTAAGTCCTGGCTGGCGTGCACCAATCTGGTTTGAAAACTACAGCAGGCTCGTAACCGATCAAAAAGTTAGAACCCCATTAATTAGAGTCTTTCTCTGGACCTTCTTCTTCGCTTTATTCTCGGTACTGAGCACTTTTGCTCTTGGATTAATTCTAGCCATGTCACTTAATCGCCCAATAAGAGGGCGAAGAATCTATCGCTCCATTCTAATTCTTCCCTATGCGATGCCGAGTGTTATGAGTATCTTGATTTGGGCAGGCATGTTTGACTCTGACTTTGGAGCGGTAAATAGCATCTTGCATACCAATATTCACTGGCTACAGAATCCCAGCCTTGCCAGATCAATTGTCTTACTTGTTAACCTTTGGCTTGGCTTTCCATATTTCTACCTCATCTGCTCTGGATCTTTGCAGGCAATTCCAAACGAACTATTGGAAGCTGCCGCTATTGATGGCGCCAACCCTCGCCAGGTATTTAGGAAAATCACTCTCCCTCTCCTTTTACAGATTCTTTCGCCGCTTCTTATCGCCTCTTTCGCTTTCAATTTTAACAACTTCAATTTAATCTATCTGCTAACGGGCGGCGGTCCAACGCAGACTCTTAACGGAGAGATTGCAGGTGCCACCGATATTTTGATTAGCTACACATACAAGATCGCCTTCGGTACTAACTTCCAAGACTTTGGTTTGGCCAGCGCAATTTCCGTAATTATTTTCCTAATTGTCGCTTCGATTTCAATGTACGGCTTGCGCCGATCTAAGGTAATGGAGAGTTTCGGATGAACAAATGGGTGAGAGAGAATCTCTGGCGACATAGCATTGCAATCGCTACCTGCCTTTTTTCACTTTTCCCACTCTATTTGGTCATTCTCTCCTCCCTTAAAACAAGCGGAAGTTTGCAAGTTGGATCCTTCATTCCCCATGAGGTTTCCTTGGATAACTTTCGCTTTCTATTCCATTCACCAAAAACGCCTTATGTACTCTGGTTTAAGAACTCACTTGTCATCGCATCAACGGTCGCGCTTAGTTCGGTATTTATTGGTGCAGCATCAGCTTTTGCATTCAGCCGCTTGAAGTTCAAAGGCAAGAAACTTGGAATTCGACTCTTACTTTTAGTACAAATGTTTCCCGCAGTCTTAGCAATCTCAGCGGTTTACGTCATCATGGAGCGGGTCTATACCTTCGCGCCTAACATCGGTTTAGGCAGTCAAGGCGGTTTGATTCTTGTCTATCTGGGCGGCTCAATGGGAGTCAACATCTGGCTATTGAAGGGCTTCGTGGACTCGATTCCAGTTGAACTAGATGAAGCGGCCAAGATCGATGGTGCAAGCCCGGTCCAGACCTACTGGCTAATCTTCCTTCCACTAGCAACGCCAGTCTTAGCGGTGGTCTGCCTCTTAAGTTTCATCGGAACGTTTAATGAGTTTATTTTGGCCAGGTTATTCCTTGTTGAGATGAATGGAAGAACTATTGCTGTAGGACTTCAACAGTTTATCGGTGGGCAGTATGCCTCTAACTGGGGACCTTTCGCCGCTGGATCGATCTTGGCCTCTATCCCGATCGTCATTATCTTCCTATCGCTTCAGCGCTTCATCGTAAATGGCCTAACTGCTGGATCTGTTAAGGGATGATAAAAAGAAAGTCAGCGCTGGCTTTACTAATCGCTCTCTTTCTCTGCGCGACAACTCTCTCATTTGCCGCACCAACTCCTTCAGTGAGTGCTCATGTCGGACTCACTAATGATTTGATTTATTTTGTAATGCCCGATCGCTATAAAGATGGCAACACAGCAAACGATAAAATCGCTGGCTTTGATCCAACTGATACCGCCTTCTATCACGGTGGAGATCTCAAAGGCTTAACGGGTACATGCGCAGCTGGTGATGAGGGTTTAGCTCGGATAAAGGCGATGGGCTTTACTGCAGTCTGGGTGACTCCATTAGTTCGACAGGCAACCCCTACTGTTGTGTCGGCGGGCTACCACGGATATTGGGGAGTTGATTTTCTCAACGTGGATCCACATTTGGGGACAAATGCAGATCTAGTCGCCTTTTCGGCCTGTGCTAAAAAGCTTAAATTGAAATTGATTTTAGATATCGTTACAAACCATACCGCCGATATCATTCAGTACAACGGAACTCAAGCCTATATTCCAAGCAACTGGGCCAAACTCAAAAATCCAAGTTGGCTCAATGATGTAAATAATTATCATAATGTTGGTGACATGGGCAAATGTTGGGGAGATGGTGATTGCACAACGCTTGGCGATTTTTATGGGCTTGATGACTTAGCTACTGAAAAACCAGTGGTGTATAACGGTTGGGCAGATGTTTATGGACAGTGGATAAAGAACTACGGTTTCTCAGGTTTTCGGGTGGATACTGCAAAACATGTTGATACTGAGTTCTTTAAGAACTGGCAGCCATTGATCCTGCAAAAAGCAAAGAAAGCTGGAATCTCTAACTTCACAATCTTTGGTGAGGTTACAAACCCTACTGCCTTTGGCCTCATGACCTATGTTCGCGAGAACAAAATTCAATCCGTCCTTGATTTTCCTTTTCAAACGAATGTCACTGATTTCGCCTCGGGAATAAGCGATGCAGCTAGCCTGGGTAATTTCTTTCTTACCGATGACTATTACACGAGCCCAACATCGAGCGCGGGTAACCTCGTTACATTCTTAGGAAATCACGATATGGGGCGCGTCGGCTTCATCCTCAATACGATGAAGATACAAACCCCTTCAGAGTTATTGGCCCGCGATAAACTTGCGCACGCTCTAATGTACTTTTCAAGAGGAATTCCAACTGTTTACTACGGTGATGAAGTAGGAATGACTGGAACTAATGGCGGAAATGACCAAATGGCACGTCAAGATATGTTTGCAACGCAGATTCCATTCTGGAAAAATGAGCTCCGTGTAGGTGGAAAGCCTGTAGGCAAAGGCAACTCTTTTACCCTTGCAAAAACAAATCCGCTGACGAAGTACCTAACCATGCTGGGCGCTCTGCGAAAAACAAATCCAGCTCTGGCGAATGCGACCATGCAAACTCGATTAGCAAAGGGATCGGTCTTTGTCGTTTCCAAGAAAGACCCGGCCGAAAACCGAGAATACGTCGTAGCATTTAATAACGGAATCAAGCCCGTAAGCATCGCAGTCAACACCGCAACTTCTACTGGAGGTTGGCGAATGCTTATGGGAGAGAGCGCCTATCGAAGCGTTGGAACTACATTGAAATTCTCGGTTCCAGCGCTCTCAACCGTGGTGTTCAAAGCAAACAATCTCATCGACACAGTGAAAGTAAAAACTGGAAAGATTTCGGTGACAGTGGATGATATGACAGGCTACTTCCAGGCAACATCACAATTGACTTCTCAAGATCTTCTATCAGTTGAGTTTTTTGTGAAATCCCCAAGCACCGCCCAGTGGGTCTCACAGGGTGTCGATACGAGTGCACCTTATAAGCTCTTCCTTAATCCACAAGAGAATTCTGGGCCAAGTATCGAGATTAAGGCAGTAGCTACGAATTCGAAGGGAGATGTCTATGAAATCAACAGTGAAAAATTCACTATTCCCACATCATGATGGCAGTGAGCTTTATGTCAGCAATGAAGCGCCTTCAATCGGCGAGAATGTAACGCTCAAAGTGCGCATTCCAAATACATATACATTCGCAAGGGCATTTGTACGCTTGTATCACGATGGTGAACCACGTAGCTTTGATTTGAAGCAAGCACACAAAGGTGAAGTAGAGAGCTGGTGGTCTGCAAAAGTATCAATAAAGAATCTCTCTACAAGTTATCGCTTTGTCTTTGTTGATGATGGAAAATATGAGTGGCTAAATGCCGCAGGAGTCTTTGATTATGATGTCCACTCCAATAATGATTTTCAAATAGTCGCGCTACCGTCCTATCCTGAATGGATAAAGTCCTCGGTTTTCTACCAAATATTTCCTGACCGATTCGCTAAATCTGGCCAGAAGCATGAAACCCCCGACTGGGCATATCCGCGAGACTGGAATGAACCGCCTAGTGGACGCAGCAAGTACACAGGGCGCGAGCTTTACGGTGGAGATTTAATGGGCGTCGAACAACACTTAGATTATGTGAGCGAGCTAGGTGTAAATGGAATCTATTTCACTCCGTTTTTCCCTGCACGCTCCAACCATCGCTACGACGCAAGCAGTTTTGATGAAGTTGATCCAATTCTTGGAGGCAACAAAGCGCTGTTCAGTTTGGTGGCAGCTGCCTCTAAACGTAAAATCCGCTTACTTGGTGATTTAACATCGAACCACTGTGGGGCAGGCCATTCATGGCTAGCTACAGCAATCGCAGATAAGAAATCAAAGGAGCGCGGCTACTTTTATTGGGATAAATCAGTCAAGCATGGTTATGTCGGGTGGTGGGATTTAGCCTCGCTCCCCAAACTGAACTTTAATTCGCAGGCTCTTCGTAATGCAATGTATGCAGGTAAAGATTCGATTGTTAAGAAATGGTTATCACCTAAATTTGGCATGGCAGGTTGGCGAATAGATGTTGGGAACATGACTGGTCGCCTTGGAGCCGATGATCTACATGATGAGGTTATGCACGGTATTCGTAAAGCGATGGATGAGGTAAAGCCCGATGCGTGGCTCGTTGCAGAGAATGGTGATTTTGTAGCCAGTGATTTAAATGGTTTAGGGTGGCATGGCGCGATGAATTATCAAGGATTTATGCGCCCGGTATGGAACTGGGTGAACAAAAACTCAACAATTGGCGGAGGCTTTCAGGGTCTACCTTTCCAAATGCCAAAAATAAATGGGCGCCAGTTAGTGGAGAGCATGATGCAATTCAACTCGGCAATTCCATGGCGATCATTAGTTGCAAGCATGGTCTTACTTGATTCCCATGACACTGCACGTATGCGCACGGTCGTCCTTGCAGACAAAGCGCTTCACCTTTCTGCAATGGCGATGATGCTTACTTATCCCGGTGTTCCTTCGATTTTTGCAGGTGATGAGATTGGCCTCGAAGGGGCGTGGGGCGAAGATTCTCGGAGAACGATCAATTGGGAGAATAGATCAGAGTGGGATCATGAATTTCTCGGCGAGGTTAAAAAACTAGTAAACCTACGCAGGAATCGTGATTCGCTTATTCATGGTGGTTTACGGTGGGTGGCAGTTGAAGACGATTACATTGTCTATCTGCGCGAATCTAAAAAAGAATCCCTGCTTGTTTTTATCTGCCGAAAGGGAGTAAAAACGAGGATTGATCTTGCAGCATACGGATATCGCGTTAAGGAAACCTTATATGGAGCGAGCGCCAAAGGTTCAAAAATATCGATCAACTGCAAAGGCGCAACTCAGAGCGTATGGGTCGTTGAATCTAACCAAAAGCGCATCGGCTGATCTAAGTATTTCGCCCACGAGCGTTCATTGTGACCGCTTCGGTTATAGAGCTTGCTGATGAAATCATGGTGTTGATAGCCCCGCTCTCGCATCAAGCGATCGGCAATCTGTTGGAAGGGTGCATACTGGCGATCTAAGCCTTTAGTGCCATGGCTCATCCAAACTTTAAAACTTCCCGGAGCCGGCAGTGAATTAATAGTTTTCTCCACTAACTCAACTCCACCAAATGGCCAGTGTGGAGATAGTGCCAGCGCAGTTGTAAATCGCTCTGAGTGTTCGGCTAAGGCGTAGAGGGTTGCTAGTGCGCCCATACTCGAACCGATCATCGCGGTATTTTTCGGTGAAATATTAGGTGAAATTGCCGGCACGATCTGATTAAAGATAGTTGAAAGATATTGATCACCGTTGAGTTGGTCGAGATCTAGGATATCTACAAAATCCTTGTGCACTGGAACACCCTCGCGAAAGTAACGTGCGGGGAGTAAATCTTTTCCGCGACCCCATGGATTCTCTTTTGTTTGGCTATGCCATACGGCGATGATCGCTGGGGGCGATATTGCCAAATACTGGCTAACTCGCAGCGCCGACTGCGCCATCTTCCACGTCTGACCGTGGTGTGTTGAAGTGCGGCCATCGAAAACATTTTGCCCGTCATGTGCGATTAATAGTTGCTCAGCCGGGGCTTTAGGTAGCCAATAATCAACGATTCGGCCACCGAAATCAACGCGCTTGACATCGCCTGGGACGCCACGGATTTGGAAGCGCTTAATCTCTTTCATAATGGTTAAATCTACCCATGCCTTTGCCTAAACGAAACATCATCTGGTTTCGTCGAGATCTTCGAATCAGCGACCACCCGGCACTGCTGGAGGCGATTCAGACAAGTGATGAGATTATCGCCCTCTTCATACTCGATTCAAAACTAATACAGCACAGCGGAAGTAAACGTTTGGCATATTTAGCTGCCTCGCTGCGGGCCTTAGATGAATCCCTGAATAACAAACTGCATGTAATGGTCGGCGAGCAGGTCGAGGTCCTACAGGAGTTAATGCTTCGTTATGGCGCAACATCGGTTCATATCTCAACCGAGTATGAGCCTTACGGTGCCAGACGCGATGAACGGGTTGAAGCTGCAGGAATTCCCTTAGTTCGTACTGGAAGTCCATATGCAGTTGCGCCAGGGCGCGTTGTAAAAGCCAGTGATGCCACACCGTACAAGGTTTACACGCCCTTCTACCGCGCTTGGCGTGTGCATGGTTGGCGAAAGCCGGCGGCAAAGCCTAAAACTATTAATGCAATTACTCCCAAAGACACTGATCGAAATTTTCCCGACTGGAAATTACCGCAAGGCCTATCAATCACACCAGCCGGTGAAAAAGCGGCCTTAGCTCGCTGGAAAATCTTTCAAAAAAATGGATTAAATAACTACAACGAGGGTCGAAATCTCGCTGGAATCGATGGCACGAGCAAACTTAGTGCGCATTTAAAGTGGGGCGAGATTCACCCCCGCACGCTCTTGGCCGAACTTGGCGAGGATAAAGACCACGACACTTTTAGAAAAGAGATTGCTTGGCGCGAGTTCTATGCCGATGTGCTCTTTAACAATCCGCACACCGAGAAGGAGTACTACGCACCGCGCTTTGCCCAGATGCGTTATGACGCACCTGGTGAAAAATTTGAGGCGTGGAAGTCTGGAAAAACAGGCTATCCATTTGTCGATGCTGCAATGCGCCAAATTGTTCAAGAGGGGTGGATGCATAATCGAACTCGTATGGTCGTTGCATCATTTCTGGTTAAAGATTTACACCTTGAGTGGCAGCTAGGTGCCGATTTCTTTATGGAGCATCTTGTTGATTTTGATGTTGCATCCAATGCCCATGGTTGGCAGTGGACTGCGGGAAGCGGCACCGATGCATCACCGTATTACCGAGTCTTTAACCCGATCGAACAGGGCAAACGCTTTGACGCCGACGGAGCCTATACTCGAAAGTATGTTCCAGAGTTAGCGCACTTATCGGCCGGTACAATTCATGAACCCTGGCTGCATCCAGATGGCTATACCCATGGATATAGCCAGCCGATAGTTGACCACGCGACTGAACGCCTTGAGTCTTTGGCGCGACTGCATGAGATTAAAGCCGACAAACCCCAAGACCCTCGCGCTTAGCACGATACATCGCCTCATCGGCTCGGCGCAGTAAATCCTGTGTTCCATTGTTGGCAGCAACGCCGATACTGACACCGATTTGAATCTGCTCATTATCGATAAGAAATGGATAGCTAAGAGTTGCACGTAAAGCTAGCGCTAAATCCATGGCAGATTCATAACTGCCTTCATAAAGAACTCCAAACTCATCGCCACCAAGGCGGGCCAGAAGTGCACCATGGGGAAGTGCGCGGTTAAAACGTAGCGCAACCTGTTGTAGGACCTTGTCGCCAGTGGCATGTCCGTGTTCATCATTAACCGGTTTGAAGCCATCGAGATCTAAGAGAAGGAGTGAGCCGTCTTTGCTGACAAAGCTCTCTATCTCAGAAATCAATGTACGGCGATTAGGAAGACTTGTTAAATCATCGGTGCGAGCCAAAATACGTTCATATCCAATATTTCTTGCCGCTTTGAGCGCAAGGGTCATCCGTATAAAGGCCAACATCAGAGTAACCACGGCAGGCAATAGAACAAAAGTTGGAAAATATCCCGGTCGTAGTGCAATCAAAGCCAGGATTGTTGCACTCAAAAAAACTGAAATTGTAATTAAGACAGGGCTCACCGGTCGTTCCTCTAATGCATCAACGCTCTCTTGCCATGTACTCAATGCAATTATTAGTAGACCCAGTAGCCAACCATCGTCAATGAGAGATCCAAAAGAGTAGGTACCTTTCAAATGCATGCCAAGGTATAGAAAATCTGTACAGAGGAAAACTAAGATTCCGATCGCTAGGCCAACGGCGCGTTTGGAAGATCCCTGTGCAGCAACGGTTGCTAATGTGAGCGAAATCAATATCAAATCGGCAATGGGGTAAACGATCGCAAAGAATGTTTGAGTGAGTTCGCCACCAAAGTGCGGCAAAACAGGCTTCAACAGCAGGGTTGTACCTAGAGTGCTCAACCCCAAGCCGATAATCGATGCATCGAAAATCTCAAGAAGTGTGAACTTTCGGCTAGTTGCTATCAATCGCGGCAATCCCAGAATCGCAAAGGGATAGAAAAGCAGATAAGCGATATTGGAGAGAAGTTGAGTAGGTAGATTCACTTGGTAGTAGGAAGAGATGCTCGATATCAAAGAGCCGGCCCACCAGAGCGCAATCGCAACGGCGGTGAGTGGACGTGCAACGCGATCATTAACGCGCGGCGCAGTGAGTATTACTGCAATCGCACATAGAGGAAGAGCGTTATATAGATAGAGCTCACTCCACTGCCCTTTGATGGAGGGAAAGAAGTTAAGCATGATATGAATCGCAAGGAGGAGTGGAGCTAATCTTCGAAGTAGAGCCGTAGGCATTAACTCACGGTAGGTATCGGTTATTTACTTAAGAATAGGGAAAGCCCCGCTACTAATTTCAGTAACGGGGCCGTGCCTTAATTGTGAAGAGTTTTATAAGCCTTTAGTGCAGATTAATTGCGCATTTGCCTTTGTATCTGCGACATCTGCCTTTAACTGAACTGGCTGAGTAGTTGCAGTCGCCTTAGCAGACTCAAGCTTACGAATACTCAATGCGATGCTATTGAGCTTGCTTGTATATGCACGTACTGCCGAAGTCCAAGAGCTGATAGCAGTAGTTAATATTCGCTTATCTGCATCGGTAATCGCGGCAGCTAACTTAGTTTTCGCAGCAGCAAGTCGTAGATTTGCCTCATCAAGTTTAGTTTGGATCTCCGTCTTGTTGACGTTTTCATTGGCAATTCCAATATCAATCACTGGAATTTGTGCCGTGAGATTGGCCGAAATTGCGGCGGAGTCTTTCTGCGCTTTCAAATATGCGTTGGCAGAGTTGATACAGTCAATAGATAACCAGGTTAACTTTGCACTTGTCGTTAATGGATTCTTGGCACACTTATATTTACTGCCACTCACAGTTGTCGAGGCGCCAGATTTCGTGCAAGTAACTCCATTT
The DNA here is from genome assembly GCA_009698675.1 of Actinomycetota bacterium. GTDB lineage: Bacteria > Actinomycetota > Actinomycetes > Nanopelagicales > Nanopelagicaceae > Planktophila. The sequence continues at coordinate 5,550 of WLPT01000006.1, read as the reverse complement.
GAAATCTTAGTTGCAGCCGTTGCCGGTGTTGCGATCATGACGCCTGCGGCGACGACGATTGCAACGCTTACTGAAGCGAGTTTACGCATGTGATGAACCTCCATTGAATATGGTGCAATCTTAGCCAATACCCCTTTAAAAACCCTTGATTGTGCGGCAGATAAGCAAAGAATTCGCTGTGAGTTTAATACGATCTATTAGCGTCGTTGCTTTACGCGGACATTCATTCCGATTCTGCGAACCATTGGCCGAGGAGCCCATCGCATAACAAAAGTTAATAGCTGATACTGCCATCCCGGGATTGAGATCGCCCTTCCTTTGAGGGCATCTTGCCAAGCTGTGGCAACAAGGGCATCGGCGTTGAGCCACATAAAGCCAGGGAGCCCCTTCATCGACATCCGCCCCCTCTGATGAAACTCGGTGCGAGTGAAGCCCGGGCAAAGAGCACTCACTTTAATCTTTGTGCCGCTGAGTTCGGTATTGAGCGATTCAGATAGGACCGTGAGATAAGACTTTGATGCGCTGTAAGTTCCGCCAGCTATAAAGCCTGCTACCGATGAGACGTTGATGATTATTCCCTTATCCCTTGCTTTCATCCCAGGGAGTACAACGTGCATGAGCCTCATCGGGGTGCGAACTAGAACGTCTAGAAGGTTTTGTTCGGCATCAAGTGCACTTGCGGTGAAAGCCTTATTGATCCCAAAACCTGCATTATTAATCAACACATCAATTTCATGCTCGGATAGGTAGTTTTCAACGAGAGTTGATCCGATATGCGTTGAGAGATCGGCTTGAAGAACAACGGTTTCTACGCCATACGTCGCCTGCAACCCTGCGGCGCGTTCGTGTAGACGAGGCAAATCACGTGCAACTAGAACGATGTTGTAATTGTTGGAAGCTAATAAGCGAGTGAAGCTCTCACCGATTCCAGCCGTTGCGCCAGTAACTAATGCCCACGATCTCATCTGATCTCCTAAGAAAGTTTTAGCTCACCAATTGCACCTTTTGGTACAAATGGTTCGTTCGGTGAGATAGGTGATACACGTTTGTAGGCCTGACCTTGGATTGGTCGCACATCTTCCTGCCCTTTATTTGGCCACATAGATAATGCGCGTTCAGCCTGGGCGGTAATAGTCAGCGATGGATTAACTCCAAGGTTTGCAGTAATTGTTGAACCATCTACGACATGTAGTGTCGGATAGTTGTAAACACGGTGGTAGGGATCAATCACTCCGTGATCGGCATTTTCACCGATTACGCAACCGCCTACAAAGTGAGCGGTAAATGGAGCATCGATGAGATCGCCGACATGTCCGCCCGCAATGCCGTTGTGTTTATCTGCGATGCGCCGTACAACCTCATTAGCTGCTGGAATATATGTGGCATTTGGTTTTAGAGGATCATTCTTTGATGTTAAATGCCAGCCAAACAACCCACGTTTTCCACTAACCGTTACCGACGAATCTACATTTTGCATAGTTAGCGCAATGACTGTGCGTTGACTCCACTGACGTACATTCAAAATCTTTCCAAGCAGAGATGGATTAGCTAAGAACTGCTTGAGCCAATGTCTCCTGCGCCCCTTTGAGTCATAACCATCGGTCATGATGGTCTGCATGAGACCCATGAAGTTGCTGCCTTTGCCGTATCTAACGGGCTCAATATGCGTGTGTTCATCAGGGTAAAACGAGGATGTAATGGCACTTCCGGTACTGAAATCAATTTCAGTAGTAGGCATCATCGCTCCAGTTAATGCTTCGCTATTGGTTCGCGATAACTGACCGAGATGATTGGAGAGTTTAGGCAGGGATTTTAACTTCATCTTATGGAGAAGTTTTTGTGTGTTGTAAGTTCCCGCCGCGAGAATAACTTGATCTGCCTTGAACTTGATCGACGTTGCAAAGGGATCATCTGTTCTAACCGCAAAAATATCCCAAGTGCCGTCACTGTTTTGTGCAAATGATTTAACCGTAGTCATTGGAAAAACCATAGCCCCAGCTGATTCAGCTAGCCCCAAGTAGTTCTTTGGCAGAGTGTTTTTAGCGTTGAACTTACAGCCCGTCATGCAGGCGCCACACTGCTGACAACCGCTTCGATCTGGCCCAACTCCACCAAAGAATGGATCGGCTGAGCTAACCCCTTTGCCTTCACCAAAGTAGATTCCTACTGGCGCCATCGTGAATGTATGTCCGACACCCATCTCTTCTGCGACATCTTTCATCGCTTGATCACTTGGTGAAAAATATGGATTCTCAATAACACCTAACATGCGCCGAGCTTGGTCATACCAAGGTGTTAACTCTGATTTCCAATCCGTGATCGATGCCCACTGTGCATCCTTAAAGTACTCATCGCCTGGTTGATAGAGAGTATTAGCATAAACAAGTGATCCACCGCCAACACCGGCTCCGGCCAAAATCAGTACATCGGGTAGAACGTGAATCCGTTGAATTCCATAACATCCAATTGCAGGCGCAAAGAGAAACTTTCGAAGTCGCCACGAAGTCTTTGGAAAATCCTTATCCTTAAAGCGGCGTCCAGCCTCTAAGACCGCGACGCTGTACCCCTTCTCACGAAGGCGCAGCGCGGAAACGGAACCTCCAAAACCAGATCCGATTACGACAACATCGAAACTCTTCTTCATTTAAGCAAGAATCCCTGCAGTATCTTCATCGCGAATCTTCCACTCTGTGCCGTATGACTCGAGTGAATCCAGGAAGGGCTTTGCATCAAACCACTCTGGACCAGCCACACCTTCTGGCTTCCAAATACCATTATGAATTAACTCCATAGCGATCACCGGATTAACGGCTGTCTGCCAAACAACTGCCTGATCCCCATACTCGGCCATAGACCATTCGTTATCGACGACGTTGTACATGTAGCAAGCGTATGGCTTGCCCTCTTTATTTAATCCCTTAACGAGCGCGCCTGCACAGGTTTTACCTTTCATGCGCGAGCCCAAAGTCGCTGGATCTGGAAGAGATGCTGCAAGTAAATCTCGCGGCGATACCGAGATTCCTTGGACATCAACGTGATCTTTTCGATCCAAACCGAGCATATGAATAGTTTTTAACGTTGTAATGAATTGGGCTCCAAGGCCGTATTTGAAGTTAACTTTTTTAGCATCAACTTTCTGAGGAATTAAAATCACCTCTTCATGCTCTACGTTCACGCACTCGACAGGGCCAATTCCCTCGGGGAAATCAAAGGTTTCAATCTCGCTAAAAGGTTCAGTAGTAAACCACCCACGGCCATCTTCCCAAACGATTGGGGGATTGAGACACTCTTCAATAGTTGTCCAAATTGAAAATGATGGCGCGAACTCATATCCCTCAACGGTCAAGTTAGATCCATCCATAATTGTTATTGAATCAAGTCGACTAAAGAGATAGTCGGATGCATAGCGAGCGAAAACATCGCTCATCCCCGGTTCAATTCCCATTCCGACAAGCGCGTAGATATCGCGCTCCTTCCAGTTCCAGTCACGTGCAAACTGTTCGTCACCCAACTTCACTCCAGTTTCTGAGTTGGGATAGTGCGCATGTGGGCGAGAGAGTGACATCGCCATATCGATGTAGTTGGTATTCTCAATCTCGCAGGCCAAGAAGATTGGCATCACAAATCGTGGGTCTACAGCGTTGACGACTACATCGGGTTTCACTTTTCGGATAAGTGCACGCAGATCTTCAAGTTCGGCGGCGTTAACTTCGGCGGCTGAAAACCTTGCATCCTTAATGCGATTTACCGATGCTTCAGCTCGCGCCAAAACGCGATCCGCAACGACCATGGAAGTGATAAAACTCTTTCGCGATGCGATATTGACAATAGCGCTGCCAACTCCGCCCGCGCCTATAACTAGCGCCTTCATTGTTGGCCCTTCATGAGGAAATAACATCCTTTTCTATTGAATATTGAGTCTAGCCCTCCCAATAATTCATGACAAGATTGCCCCTGATATCTATAAGTCCTAGTAGCTCAGTGGATAGAGCAACCGCCTCCTAAGCGGTAGGTCGCAGGTTCAACTCCCGCCTAGGACACTTACTTTTGGTTGGCTGTGATTTGAACGAAATATGCGTCTACCTCCTTGCAAAAGCTTTCAAGTGAGAATCCATATGTTTTCTTAAAGATCGATGCGGTATCTGTTCCAATTGTTCTCTCCATATCAAAAATTGATTCCACACGTCCAGTTTTAGAAACTAGGAGTTCAGCTGCATACAATCCCTTTGAATATTCACATCCGTCGGAATTGAAATTATCTGAAGACATATCCAGAAGTGAGTACTTAGCACATCTCTGTGAGCCACTATTTTTCAAATACATATCATGCAGTTTCTTGTAAGAGACATTTCTATCATATGCACTTGAAAGTAATTTGAAATACTCTGCAACACCTTCGCGCAACCAGCCTGGGTCGTACTTCCAATAATCTGTATTACCAACTCCGGCTGCAGACTCTTCCTGTCCGTAGTGCCCGATCTCGTGTGGCAAATTTGCTTTAATCGAAAAATCATCCATCTCCCACTTATAGGGAGCCTCAACACCGCCATAACCCCAGTTATCTGCGAACCACTTTAAATCTGCAAAAATAATTCCGGTTTGCCCACAAAGACCGCCACCAGATGGAGATTGACAGTATGTAGGTGTGAATTGATTTTTAAAGCCACCACCCCACGAAATATAAACCTTCATTTGATTGACGGGCTTTACGCCAAGAGCCGAAAGCAGCTTAAGGGCGCTAGGTATGCTCGCAATCGAATCCTTACTCCATTGTGAATTAGTAAGTTTGGGATCTACGTTCAGAGAGAGATCTACTGCAGAAGTCGCGGATTTCATTTTTATTTTTATTGTGTCAGATATAGATTCAAGTTTCTGATCTATAACCGACATCGATGGAGTCGACGGCGCCTTGCTCCAGATTTGCTTCTTGCCGGACTTCATACAAATGAACTTAACTCCGCCGATAGTTGCTGTTTTTCCGAGAGATGGGCAACTTCCATTATGAACATTTGCCGCTTGCGAGAAGGACATTTGAGTCAGCAACAGCATCACAGCGAAAGCTATAGTGCATGCTTTTTCCAAGGTAGATAAGTTCATCAAATTTCGAAATCGCATAGGTGAAAGTACTTTTAGAAGTCTTTAAAAGCAAGGGTTTTCGAGATGTATGAAGAAATAGGAATAGACACACTCGCCATGTGAAGTGCAGTGGGCCCCCGTAGCTCAGTGGATAGAGCAACCGCCTCCTAAGCGGTAGGTCGCAGGTTCAACTCCCGCCGGGGACACTCGTTCTAAATCACCCCGTAGGTATAACTATCTCGAGCAGGTTCCTAGAGTCTGCCGTTCGAAGATATCTCCAATCAATACTGCACGTGCTGAGAAATTCTGTTCCAATCCCAAACTCTGAATTTCCAACTTGTGGATCACCACCATCAACCATTGAGATGGTTACTTCTCTATCATTTGCAAAAATATTGATTTCAATTGCACTTGCACCTGCATGTCTGATGGCATTTGAACAAATTTCTTGGCAGATATCGCGAATGATATATG
>WLPT01000005.1 GCA_009698675.1 Actinomycetota bacterium | reverse complement strand
TGCCGCTTAATCGATCGTCCATTGCGTCCATCATTTGTTAAGGGACTTCGTAATGAAGTTCAGATCGTTGTGACTGTAATGGCACTCGACCCTGACCACATGTATGACGTAATTGCTATTAACGCCGCATCAATGTCAACACAACTTGCTGGCTTGCCATTTTCTGGTCCAATCGGCGGCGTTCGCGTTGCTTTGATTGATGGCCAATGGGTTGCATTCCCTAACCACTCACAGGTTGCTAACGCAGTCTTTGACATGGTTGTTGCAGGTCGCATAAGCGATGATGGCGATGTTGCAATCATGATGGTTGAGGCCGAAGCCACAACTAAGACGATCGAACTCATTGCAGGCGGCGCACCAACTCCTAATGAGGAAGTTGTCGCACAGGGATTAGATGCTTCAAAGCCATTCATCAAGATTCTCTGTGATGCACAGGCGAAACTGGCCAAAGTAGCTGCAAAGCCAACGGCTGAGTTCCCGGTCTTCCTTGATTATCAAGATGATGTCTTTACCGCCGTTGAAGCCGCAGCTGGATCAGATCTTGCTAAGGCACTAACGATTTCAGGTAAGCAAGAGCGCGAAACAAAGATCGATGAGATCAGTGCATCTACTAAAGAGAGCGTCGGAGCAAAGTTTGAGGGACGTGAAAAGGAAGTCCCAGCGGCATTCCGTTCATTGACTAAGAAGCTAGTTCGTCAACGCGTACTTCGCGACAAGATTCGCATCGATGGTCGTGGACTTCGCGATATCCGTGCCCTTTCCGCCGAGGTCGAAGTTATTCCTCGCGTTCACGGCTCTGCAATATTTGAGCGTGGCGAGACACAGATTCTTGGAATCACAACGTTGAACATGCTCAAAATGGAGCAGCAGTTAGATACTTTGAATCCTGAGAATCACAAGCGCTATATGCACAACTACAACTTCCCACCATATTCAACTGGTGAGACCGGTCGTGTTGGTACACCTAAGCGTCGCGAAATCGGCCACGGTGCACTTGCTGAGCGCGCTTTGATTCCAGTTCTTCCAACACGCGAGGAGTTCCCTTACGCAATCCGTCAGGTCTCTGAAGCGCTTGGTTCAAATGGTTCAACATCAATGGGCTCTGTTTGTGCATCAACGCTTGCGCTATATAACGCTGGCGTTCCTTTACGCGCACCAGTTGCAGGTATTGCAATGGGTCTTATCTCTGACACTGTCGATGGCAAAGTCGAGTACGTTGCCCTCACCGATATTCTCGGAGCAGAAGATGCTTTTGGCGATATGGACTTTAAAGTTGCCGGAACCAAGGATTTTGTTACCGCATTGCAGCTAGATACTAAGCTCGATGGAATTCCAGCATCTGTACTTGCTGGAGCACTTCACCAAGCTAAGGAAGCTCGCCTTGCAATTCTTGATGTAATGAATGAAGCGATCGATGGCCCAGATGAGATGAGCCCGTTTGCTCCACGCATTATCTCTGTCAAGATTCCAGTCGATCAGATCGGTGCAGTAATCGGGCCTAAGGGCAAGATCATTAACCAGATCCAAGATGAGACTGGCGCAGATATTTCTATCGAAGATGATGGAACGATCTACATCGGCGCAGTTGATGGCCCATCGGCCGAAGCTGCACGTGCACAGATCAATGCCATCGCTAACCCACAGATGCCAGAAGTTGGCGAGCGTTACTTAGGTACTGTCGTCAAGCTTGCAGCATTTGGTGCGTTCATCTCATTGATGCCGGGTAAAGATGGCCTTCTACATGTATCGCAGATTCGCAAGATGCATGGTGGAAAGCGCATTGAAAACTTGGAAGAGGTCATGAAGGTCGGCGACAAGATTCAAGTTGAAATCGGCGAGATTGATCCAAAGGGCAAACTCTCTTTGGTACCAGTTCTTGAAGATGGAACAACTGGTTCTGCCGAATAAATGAGTGTACGTCGCTCAGTTTTACCTAGCGGTCTGCGTATCGTTACTGAAGAAGTTACTTCGGTACGCAGCGCCGCGATCGGTATCTGGGTCAATGTTGGCTCTAGGGACGAGACCCCGGCAGTTGCTGGGGCTTCGCACTTTCTAGAGCATTTATTATTTAAAGGAACTAACCGCCGCACAGCGCTAGAAATCTCATCATCTATCGAATCCGTCGGTGGTGAGATGAATGCCTTTACATCTAAGGAGTACACCTGTTTTTACGCTCGGGTGATCGATACTGACTTACCTATGGCTATCGATGTTATTTCTGATCTGATCACATCATCTATCGTCACTGCCCTCGATGTCGATGCAGAGCGCAAAGTAGTGCTTGAAGAGATTGCAATGCGCGATGATGATCCAAGTGATTTAGTTCATGATTTGTATGCCGAGACATATTACGGCGACACCCAACTGGGTCGTCCGATTCTTGGAACCATTGAATCGATTAATTCGATGTCGCGAAAGAGCGTCTTTAACTACTATAAGAAGCGTTATCTACCACAGGATCTAGTGGTCGCAGTTGCAGGAAATATTAAGCATAAAAGAGTAGTTGAGATGGTCGAAGCAGCCCTTTCTGTCGATGGTTTTCTCGACGTGACTGGTGCACCGGTAATTCGCCCTAATACGCCCGTTAAGAAGAGTCCACAGAAATCAGTTGGTTTAATTTCACGCACAACTGAGCAGGCACATATGTTCTACGGCATGGAGGGCGTTGCCCGTCACGATGATCGTCGTTTTGCTATGGGAATTCTGGCATCGGCATTAGGTGGCGGCATGTCTTCACGTCTATTTCAAGAGATTCGAGAGAAGCGCGGTCTTGCGTACTCGGTCTATGCCTATGCCCAGCAGTTTGCCGGCAGCGGCCAGATAGGTTTTTACGCAGGGTGTAAGCCAGCCAAAGCCATTGAAGTCCTAGAGATCGTTCGCGAGGTTTTAGCCGATGTTGCCGATAATGGAATGAGCCATGAGGAGATTGAACGCGCAAAGGGTGCAGTTCGTGGCTCGCTTGTCTTAAGTCAAGAGGACTCAGGCTCGCGCATGAGTCGTATTGGCAAGAGTGAGATTGTTTACGGCCATGTTATGGGCTTCGATGGAATTTTAAAGGCGGTTTCAGCCGTTAATGAGACAGACATTCGCGAAATTGCTAGCCAGTTTCTGACTAAAACGCCTACGCTTGCACTAGTCGGACCATTTAAGAGCGCCGCTAAGTTTGAGAAGGTATTGAAATGATTAACGTTGCAGTCCTTGGTGCAAAGGGGCGCATGGGAGCCGAAACCGTTAAGGCCGTAGAAGCCGCTTCAGGAGTCTCATTAATTGCAGCCTTAGATTTAGGCGATTCGATTGAACAGCTCAAAGGCTCAGGAACTCACGTCGTTGTAGATTTCACGACTCCAGATGCTGTTATGAATAACTTAGAGTTTTTGGTAAACAACGGGATCAATGTTGTCGTTGGAACCACCGGTTTTGATGACATCAAGCTTGCAAAGGTCGATGCCCTCTGTAAGGCCAATCCATCGGTCGGTGTATTAATCGCACCTAATTTTGCAATCGGCGCAGTACTTATGATGGAGTTTGCAGCCAAGGCCGCGCGTTTCTTTGAGTCAGCTGAAATTATCGAACTTCACCATCCCGATAAGGTCGATGCACCGAGTGGGACTGCGGCAAGAACTGCAGAGTTAATGAGTGATGCGCGCAAAACTGCAGGTTTAAGCGCAATGCCCGATGCCACTACTACAGCCCTCGATGGTGCACGCGGATCTAAAGTTGGCGATATTCCAATTCACTCAATCCGAGCACGCGGCTTAGTCGCCCATCAAGAGGTAATTTTTGGCGGATTGGGCGAAACGCTTACTGTCCGCCATGACTCATTAGATCGTGCCTGTTTTATGCCAGGCGTGTTGCTAGGAGTTCGAAATGTTATAACGCACCCGGGGCTTACATATGGCCTCGATAAATTTATGTAAAGGGAGAGAAATCTATGTCAGAAAAGCAGATCACTATGTACAGCGCCGACTGGTGCGGGGATTGCCGTCGCTCAAAGCGCTTAATGGATGAGCTAAATGTTTCCTACACAATAATCGATGTCGATTCTGATTTGTCGGCGGCGGAAAAAGTTAAAGAGATCAATGGTGGTGCACAATCTATTCCAGTGATCGTTTTTGAAGATGGCACACACTTGACTGAACCATCAGATATTGCTTTAAAAGCTAAGCTCGTTGAGTTAGGAATCATCTAAAAAAGAACGGGGCGGATTCATGATCGAAGTAGATGCTCACCCACGGCGTTGGAAGGCCATGCCCTTCATCGCATTAGCGGTTTCACTTATCATCATGGATGCAACGGTTGTTAACGTTGCCCTTCCAGTCATTGTTCGAGATCTTTCGCTTTCGGCCTCTGATGCCGAGTGGATTAACTCGATCTACTCTCTGGTATTTGCTGCACTCTTAATTACCTTGGGGCGTGTCGGAGATCTCTATGGTCGACGCAAACTCTTACTTGTCGGAATCATTACCTTTGGTATTGCCAGTGTTATTGCAAGCCTGTCTTCAACTGGCTCGATGCTAATTTGCGCACGATTGCTTCAAGGCGTGGGCGGTGCCATGGTTTTGCCGGCGACGTTATCTACGGTCAACGCTCTCTTTAAGGGTAAAGAGCGTGGAATAGCCTTTGCAATCTGGGGATCGACAATTGGTGGAATGGCCGCTGTTGGTCCAGTCGTAGGAGGTTGGCTCACGACGGTTTCATCGTGGCACTGGGCATTTTTAATTAATATTCCAATTGTGATAATCGTGGCGCTCGGAACTCTCATCTTTGTCCCTGAAACCAAGGATGAACATGTTCAAAAAGGCGCCGACTTTGCAGGGATCGCTCTTTCAATAGTTGGTTTGAGTCTGATCGTCTTTGGGCTCATTGAGGGCATTCGCTTTGGTTGGTGGGTAACTCTTGAGAGGTTTTCACTAGCTGGATTCACCTGGTCATGGTCGATCTCTCCAGTGGTCGTTGCATTTGTTCTGGGCGCATTGGCTATGGGGCTATTTGTTCGAATTGAAAAAACAAGGGCGACTCTAGGCCGACCAATTCTTTTAGATTTAGATCTACTAAAAATCAAATCATTTCGTTACGGCAGCATTGCCGCCCTTGTTGTAGCACTGGGCGAGTTTGGAATGTTATTTTCGCTACCACTATTTTTGCAAGGTGGTTTAGGTTTGACTGCGCTACATACCGGCGTATTGATTCTTGCATTAGCTATGGGAACATTCTTAATATCTGGGGGCACACCACAACTATCTGCGCGGATGGGTGGACGAGCAGTGGTGCGTTTGGGCCTTGCGTTGGAGGCGATTGCTATCCTTGGGTTGAGTTTTTCTTTCTCACTTTCAGTTTCAAGCGCAGTTATCGCCGCCTGGCTATTTCTCTACGGCGCCGGAGTTGGCCTTGCAACTGCTCAGCTAACGAGTGTTATTTTGGCCGATGTACCAGTTTCACAGAGCGGGCAGGCATCGGGTCTGCAAAGCACTTTTCGCCAATTGGGCTCCTCCCTGGGCGTTGCACTGCTCGGCGCACTCTTTTTCACCCGATTAGGATCTACACGTATTCAAGGTGCTGATATCGATGGACTTTTGGCTGCGGTAAAGACAACGACTTTGGTCGCTGCAGTTGTAATTGGTTTTGGTCTACTTGCAACTATCGCACTACCAGCACAGAGGCCTCAGAGCCAGTTATAGATCCCCGCCGACGTTACGGCCGCTGCTAAAACCACAACTGGAAATGGCGCCTTGAGAAGAAGTGCAATAACTGCAACGCTGACACCGGCAAGTCGATGATCGATCATCAGTTTATTTTTTTCAGTAAACGTTTGCACTGCCACGAGTGCGCTGAGAAGTGCAACTGGAATTAAGGCATTGATCCGTTGAAGCTTCGGGTGTTCTAGCCAATGCTGGGGTATCGAATGCCCTGAATATTTAAGGAGAAATGCGATAACACTCGTGCCGATTGTGGCGATCCAGAATGCGTTCATCGGCGCAATCCAACTGCAATTGCAATAAAGGCGGTCGCGATAATTGGCAGACCCGCAGGTAAAATCGGTGTCATAGCTAAAGCAAATACCATCGATACAACTGCAAGTAGGCGATCACGATTACTCTCAAGTCGCGGCCACACAAGTCCCAAGAAAGCCGCGGGCACGGCCGAGTCCAGACCCCACGCGCGTGTGTCGCCCATAGCTTTGGCCCCAAGTGCACCGGCCAGAGTAAAGAGATTCCAAAAAACAAATACACCAAAGCCGGTCAACCAAAATCCATGTCGCATGGCTGCCTCGTTGCGCTTTTCGGCGCCTAAAGCAACACCGGTTGACTCATCTATTGTTACTTGTGCTGCGATAACTCGCTTAAGACCTTTCACTTTCAAACGCGGGGCCATGATCACTCCATATAGGCCATTGCGTACACCTAAGAGTGATGCAGTAGCGATAGCACTTATTGCACTTCCTCCGGCGCCTAGCACGCCGACAACGGCAAACTGCGATGCACCTGAAAATGTAAGAAGAGATAAGAGGCAGCTCTGCAGAACTGAAAAACCATTGGCCACCGAGGCGGCACCAAAGGCGATTCCATAGGCGCCAACGGTCAGAGATAGGCTTAGGCTGTCGCGGAGTGTGATGGCTTCAACTTTGGACACGCGGACAGTCTGCCGTAGAAATCCAAAGCCACCAAGGCGGGCGAGGATAGGGTCACACTATGGCCGAAGAGATTATTTACCGTGATGATGTAACCGTCGAACTAGTTAAATCCAGCGCCAGCGATGCCGATGTGATCTGGGCCGCCCGCGTCTCAACGGCTGGAGAGCAGTCGATGGAGGAGATTGGTGAGGATCCATCTCGCTCGGCCGGGCTGATTAACTACTTAGCGCGTGAGCGTCATGGCTCACCCTTTGAACATACCTCGATGACCTTCTTTGTATCTGCACCGATATTTGTCTTCCGTGAGTTTATGCGCCACCGCATCGCATCCTATAACGAGGAGAGCGGGCGCTACCGTGAGTTGAAACCTGTTTTCTATATTCCATCAAAGGCACGCAAACTTTTACAAGTTGGAAAGACTGGTGCCTATACATTCGAAGATGGCACAACTGAGCAGTTTGATCTATCAATTGCCGCGATGAAAGAGGCATACATAGTTGCCTATGCAAGTTATCAAAAAATGTTGGATGCCGGAATCGCCCGTGAAGTTGCCCGCGTTGTTTTACCGGTTGCAACTTATTCATCTATGTATGTAACTATGAATGCCCGCGCGTTAATGAACTTTTTATCGTTGCGCACCTCCCGTGAGGGCTCGCATTTTCCAAGCTATCCTCAGCGTGAAATTGAGATGGTGGCCGAGAAAATGGAGGCCGAATTCGCACGATTAATGCCGCTTACATACGGCGCATTCGAAAAATCTGGCCGAATAGCCCCTTAAAACAGGTAGAGTTAGGCGTATGAGTACGCCTGCGCCCTTTGGTCGAATGTTGACCGCAATGGTCACTCCTTTCAATAAAGATGGAAGCATCGATTGGAATGGCGTGGAGACGATCGCTGACCATTTAGTTAAAACCGGCCACGATGGAATTGTCGTAAACGGCACAACGGGTGAAGCACCAACAACTAAATCCTCTGAAAAAGAAGAGATTATTAAAGTTGTAAAGAGAACCGTAGGTTCAAGTATCAAAGTCGTTTCGGGTGCAGGGGATAATGAAACCGATTACTCAATCAATCAAGCTAAGCGAAGCGAGGCCGCCGGCGCCGACGGCATTTTGGTAGTTACTCCTTATTACAACAAACCTCCGCAAGCTGGAATCAAGGCGCACTTTTTAGCGATGGCCAATGCAACGGGCCTGCCGATGATGTTGTATGACATACCTGGGCGCACAGGTGTAGAGATCGAATCCGACACAATCGTTGAACTCTTTGAGCATCCATCAATCGTGGCGCTTAAAGATGCCAAAGGAAATGTGGCGGCAACCTCTTGGGTAATCAAGCGCTGTGGAATCCCCGTTTACTCTGGCGATGATATTTTGAATCTGCCACTGCTCTCAGTTGGGGCCGTGGGCTTTGTTTCAGTTTGTGGGCATACGGTGGGCAGTGATTTGAAGGCGATGCTCAACGCATGGTTTGAAGGAAACTCAGCTCGCGCTTTAGAGCTGCACCAAAAACTTCTTCCAGTATTCACTGGCACTTTCCGCACACAAGGTGCGATTATGACCAAAGCGGCGTTAACGCTGATGGGGCTGCCAGGCGGCCACACTCGTCTTCCATTAGTCGATGCAACTGATGCGCAGATTGCGCAGTTGCGCGAAGATCTTCGCGCCGGTGGCGTTGCAATTTAAATAATGAATCATCCACATCCAGAATTAACTCTTCCCCCCGCGCTTTTGCATGGGGGATTGCGCATCGTTGCCCTTGGTGGGCTGGCTGAAATCGGTCGCAATATGACGGTCTTTGAAACTAAAGGAAAGTTATTGATCGTTGACTGCGGAGTCCTATTTCCCGAAGATACCCAGCCGGGTATTGATTTAATCCTTCCTGATTTTTCCTATATTCGTGATCGGTTAGATGATGTCGTTGGCTTAGTTTTAACGCACGGACATGAAGACCACATTGGAGCAGTTCCATATCTACTGCGTGAACGTGGCGATATCGCTATCTACGGCTCGGCTCTAACTTTGGCGCTCATAAGCGCTAAGTTAAAAGAGCATCGGATAACTCCACTTACACGCGAAGTTCACGAAGGTGGCCATGAAGATGTTGGACCTTTTGAGCTTGAATTTGTTGCCGTTAACCACTCGATTCCAGATGCACTTGCAGTTGTCATCAACACCGATGCTGGCCGAATTCTTCACACCGGAGATTTTAAAATGGATCAGCTACCACTAGATGGTCGTATTACCGATCTGCGCACTTTTGCCAGACTTGGCCAGGAGGGCGTCGACATCTTCCTCGTTGACTCAACTAATGCCGATGTTCCAGGCTTTACGCCATCAGAGCGTGAAATTATGCCGGCGCTCAATCGTGTGATCGCATCTACGAAGCGACGAGTCATAGTCGCCTCGTTCTCTTCGCATGTGCATCGAGTCCAACAGGTCATCGATATCGCCGCATCACATGGACGCAAAGTAATCTTCATTGGCCGTTCAATGGTGCGCAATATGAAGATCGCTCAGGACATGGGTTATTTGACGGTTCCGCCCGGCGTATTAATGGATGCTAAAGATCTCGACTCTTTCGATGACAATGTTGTTCTAATCTGTACAGGCTCTCAAGGCGAACCCATGGCCGCCTTGGCACGTATGGCAAATGGAGATCATCAAATAAGAGTGGGCGAAGGCGACACGGTGATCTTGGCATCGTCTTTGATACCGGGCAATGAGAACTCAGTATTTAGAATTATCAATGAGCTAACCCGCTTTGGCGCGAAAGTTGTCCATAAAGCCAATGCAATGGTGCATGTTTCAGGCCATGCCGCAGCCGGTGAGCTCTTGTACTGCTACAACATTGTTAAACCTAAATATGTAATGCCCGTTCATGGTGAATGGCGACACTTGAAGGCAAACGCAGAGCTAGCAATTGAAGCTGGAATGCCCCGTAGCAACGCTTTAATTATAGAAAATGGAGTCGTTGTTGATCTCATAGATCATGAAGCCTCAATTGTTGGCGCAGTCCCATGTGGATTTGTATATGTTGATGGGCAAAGTATCGGCGATATAACAGAAACATCCCTCAAGGACCGAAGAATTTTAGGCGAAGAGGGATTTATTTCAGTTGTTGTGGTTATCGATTCGCAGAGTGGAAAAATCGTTGCCGGACCAGATATTCATGCGCGTGGTTTTAATGAGGATATGGCCCTCTTTGATGATGTTAAGTTAAAGATAGAAAAAGCGTTAGCGGCAGCGGTCGTGGATGGAATTAATGGAACGCATCAACTCTCACAAATCGTGCGCAAGACCGTTGGAGGTTGGGTCGGTGGTGAACATCGCAGGAAGCCGATGATCATCCCTGTTGTTATAGAAGTGTAAATGCGGCGAGCCTAGCCCTTTGTAAATTGCCAATCCTTTAGGATTGCTCGTGTGGCTAAACGTAAAAAATCTCAAACCAAGTCCGGCGCCGTTGGTGGCGCTTTGGGACGGGGTTTAGCTGCAATCTGGCGTGTTATAGCTAAGGCGATTGGTAGCAGCGTTAGATTCATCGCCAGAGGCGCCCGAGATTTAGATCCAGTACATCAACGCGATGGCATCGCTTTCTTTATTTTAACTCTCGCGCTAATTGCCGTAGCTGGAACATGGTTTCATGCCGATAATTTTCTTAGCCGCGCAGTTTATGCCTTTATGTATGGTGGCTTTGGGCGCATCGGCTTCGTCGCACCACTTGCGCTAATTTATATTGCATTTAAATTATTTAGAACCCCAGAAGACAAGGCCGCACTTGGACGGGTGATTATTGGAGATATCTGCCTACTCATCTCAACGACAGGTCTTGCACATCTGCTCAACGGCTCAACTGGAACTGGCGCAACTGCCATGCGCCACGGTGGGGGATGGATCGGATATGGAGTAACCACGCCGCTAGTAGCTGCAATGACTCCAGTGCTTGCCTATCCAGTACTTGCAATCATCGCCATCTTTGGAGTGTTAGTTGTAACGGCCACACCGGTTAGTGAAGTTTTCTCGCGCATAGGCATCTCATCATCGTGGCTCTGGTCTAAGAGGCCCGAACGCCGCGTTAAAGAAGAGGCCTTTGAAGTTACAGACACTCCACCATTTGAATCTCCAATTGTTGCTGCATGGAATGAACCTGAATCAGAGGAAGAGTTAGATGAGGATTCATTTGATGAGGAGTTCACGGTTCCAATCCCGACTCCACTCCCGGCTCAACCGGCAAATAAGCGACCTGAACAACTTCTCTTAACATCTGATTCAACCTATGAACTTCCACCTGCAGATTTATTGCGTGCTGGGCCGCCAGCTAAAGCTAAGAGCAAGGCCAATGAGGCAGTTGTGGCTGCATTGACTGAAGTATTTCTACAGTTTGAAATCGATGCTCAAGTCACTGGCTTTATGCGTGGGCCAACCGTTACTCGATATGAAGTTGAACTTGGCAATGCAGTAAAAGTTGAACGCATTACGGCCCTTGCTAAAAATATCTCATATGCCGTTGCAAGCGGTGATGTTCGAATCCTCTCGCCAATTCCGGGAAAATCCGCGGTAGGCATAGAGATTCCTAACGCCGACCGCGAGATTGTTGCGCTAGGTGATGTATTGAGATCATCGGTTGCTGGCCAAGACCACCACCCGATGTTGGTGGCGTTAGGTAAAGATGTGGAAGGTAATTTTATCTGCGCCAACTTGGCCAAAATGCCACACTTATTAGTAGCTGGCGCGACAGGGGCTGGTAAGTCATCGATGATCAATGCGATGATCATCTCGATTCTGGCCCGCTCAACTCCTGATGATGTTCGATTAGTTTTAATCGATCCCAAACGTGTTGAGTTGACGGCCTATGAAGGTATTCCCCATTTAATTACGCCGATTATTACCAATCCTAAAAAAGCCGCCGATGCACTGACCTGGGTCGTTCGTGAGATGGATCTTCGCTATGAGGATCTTTCAACTTTTGGTTTCAGGCACATCGATGATTTTAATAAGGCGGTACGGGCTGGAAAAGTAATTGCTCCTGAGGGCAGTGATCGCATCGTAGAGCCGTATCCATATCTCCTTGTAATTATCGACGAGCTTGCAGATCTTATGATGGTGGCAGCTAAAGAGGTTGAAGAGTCAGTAGTGCGCATAACTCAACTTGCACGATCTGCGGGCATTCATTTAGTTCTTGCAACACAACGACCATCAGTAGATGTGGTTACTGGATTGATTAAGGCCAACGTTCCATCACGTCTGTCATTTGCAACGAGCTCTTTGGCCGATAGTAGAGTTATTTTAGATACACCCGGTGCTGAAAAGTTAGTTGGACAAGGTGATGCACTCTTTATTCCAATGGGTACCAGTCGCGCAGTACGTATCCAAGGTGCCTATGTTTCAGAGCGAGAGATTGAGGCCGTTACGGCCCATGTTAAGAAACAACTTAAACCTCGCTATCGCGATGATGTGACTGCGCCGGTGAGCCATCCCAAGATGGGCGATAAAGAGATTGGTGATGATCTAGATATTCTCTGCCAGGCAGTTGAGCTAGTCGTTGGAACACAGTTTGGTTCAACCTCTATGTTGCAGAGAAAGCTTCGAATCGGCTTTGCTAAAGCAGGTCGCTTAATGGATTTAATGGAGTCACGGGGAATCGTTGGACCATCAGAAGGCTCTAAAGCACGAAGTGTTATGGTCAAGGCAGATGAGCTAGATTCGGTTCTTGCAACGCTTCGCGATTACTAGAACAAGGGCTAGCACCCAGATTCACCCTCTATTCACCCTTTGTTTTCATACCACCACCTATTGTAACTGGTGATTATCGTTCTAGACTTACCTCTCTGACTTTGAATGACATTCTTAGGATCTCTTACATGACGCTCGGTACTCTGATTGCGAAGGCGCGAATAGATGCTTCGCTATCTATTGATGAACTGGCATCTGCGACGAATCTGCGAGCAACACTTCTTCGCGAGATTGAAAGAAATGATTTTTCGCACTGCGGGGGAGCGACGTATGCTCGTGGCCACATTCGAAATATCGCGAAGATGTTAAATGCAGATGAGAAAGAGTTGCTGCGAATTTTTGACGAAGAGCATGGCATTGAAAAGCGCACCATGCAAGATTTATTGGTCGAAAATAACGTTATGCGCAAGTTTGATGAGAATCGTAAAGTTTCCTGGAGAGCATTGGCAATAATCTCAGTGGCCTGCTTAGGTATAGCTGGAGTAGCACAGATTGTGATCTCAAATGTAACCTCGATCAATGTCATTGCTCCAACTGCAAGCCCTTCGGCTACGCCATCGAATGAGGTAACACCAACGCCAACGCCTGAAAGTTCACAGGCGAGCGTATTCTCAACTGGAACCGGTGTTGAAGTTGTGGTCACTGCGGCAAGGGCGAAGAGCTGGATTTTCGTATCTGATGCCGCGGGGCGAACTCTCTTTAGCGGCCAGCTAGATCAAGGGGTACGCAAAAGCTTTTCAACAGATTTACGACTAGACATTAAGGTCGGCAACGCCGGGGGAGTGGATTTAACGGTTAATGGCACTCCAGTTCCATCTATCGGTGTGGATGGCGCAGTAGTTAGCGTGTCGTACGGAGTCGATTCATAACCCGATACGATTTAGCCAATGAAACGCACCGTAGCAGTTGTCACTTTAGGGTGCTCACGAAATGAAGTCGATTCTGAAGAGTTAGCAGGTCGACTGGCTGCCGATGGGTGGACCCTTGTCGATGATGTTGAATCGGCAGAAGTAGCGTTAGTTAACACGTGTGGTTTTATTGAATCGGCTAAAAAAGACTCTATCGACGCCCTTCTTGAAGCAAACTCACTGAAAGGCCACGGAACCACGCGAGCAGTTGTCGCGGTCGGATGTATGGCCGAGCGCTACGGGCAGGAGTTAGCTAATGCATTACCTGAGGCCGATGCGATATTAGGTTTTGATGATTACAAAGATATCTCTGCACGCTTGCAATCAATTGTGGCCGGCAATAAACACGTCCCACATATCCCACGCGATCGCCGAGCACTCTTACCAATAGCACCGGCCGATCGCGCAGATAGTGCAATCCATGAAGAGTTTACGCGCAAGCGCCTGGTAGATGTGCCGTGGGCACCGTTAAAAATAGCTTCAGGCTGCGATCGCCGTTGCTCATTCTGTGCGATTCCATATTTCCGCGGCTCATTTATCTCACGGCGCCCTCATGAAATTATGGAAGAGGCGCGTTGGTTAGTGGAAAATGGAGTCACCGAACTATTTTTAGTCAGCGAAAATACAACTTCGTATGGAAAAGATCTAGGCGACTTACAGTTGATGGAGAAGTTGCTCCCTGAAATCACCGCAATTTCAGGTGTCGAACGCGTGCGGCTATCGTATTTACAGCCAGCTGAAATGCGTCCAACGTTAATTCAGGCAATGATCGCTACGCCAAAAACCGTTCCGTACTTTGATTTGTCATTCCAACACTCTGCCCCAGATGTTCTGCGCCGCATGCGCAGATTTGGTGATAATGAAAAGTTCCTGCATCTGATTAATCAGATACGTGTGCTTGCACCCGAGGCTGGAATTAGATCAAACTTCATCGTGGGTTTTCCGGGTGAAACCCAGGCCGATTTCGATGAGTTGGCAACATTCATTACGTATGCAAAGTTAGATGCCGTCGGTATTTTTGCATACTCCGATGAGGATAATACCGAGGCGCTAAATATTGAAGGCAAGATCGATGCCGAAGTTATTGCCCAACGTCTAGAGGTTCTCTCCTCTTTAGCCGATGAGATGGTTTCGCAACGTGCTCAGGCGCGAATCGGTGAAAATGTGCGCGTGCTTATTGAGGACTCGCAGTTACAAGAGGGACGGGCCGCGCACCAAGGCCCTGAAGTTGATGGAAGCACTAGCTTTATTGGAACGAATTTCAAAGTTGGAAGCTATGTTGATGCAGTTGTGGTCGATTCAATGGGCGCTGATTTAGTGGCAGAGGCGATATGAAACTTCCAGAGTTTATAACTCCGAACTTGATTACTGTTGCGCGCCTGCTCTTTGTCCCTGTGGGCGTTTACACCTTATTTAAAAACGGTGGCAGTGATCCCACATGGCAGTACATCTCCTGGGTCGTATTTTTTCTGCTGGGTTTATCTGATATCGCCGATGGCAATTTAGCTCGTAGTCGAAATTCGATTACCGAGTTCGGTAAGTTTCTAGATCCGGTAGCCGATAAAGTCATGATTGCCGCAGCGATGATCTCATTGTCTATTTTAGATCGTCTTCCATGGTGGATTACCGTAGTGATCTTGGCTCGTGAGATAGGAATTACCCTCTTTCGCTTATCAATCATTAAGCGTGGGGTCATTGCAGCCAATAAGGGAGGCAAAATTAAGTCGGCCTTCCAGAATTTTGGCGTTGGTTTCTACGTCCTGCCTCTGGGTTCAAATCTGTTCTGGTTTCGCGATGCTTTCATGGCAATCGCCGTTGTGCTCACTATCGCAACGGGTATTTACTATGTACAGTCGGCTTTGAGACCACACCATTTGAGTTAGGCAGACATGGCGCTTCCATCTGAGATTATTGAACTTGCAACTGAGATTATTGACGTTCTGCGCTCTCGTGGTGAGACGGTCAGTACTGCCGAATCTTTAACTGCCGGTGCAGTTAGCTCTGCGATTGTAAGTATCTCTGGTGCATCCGATGTCTTTGTCGGTGGAATCACGGCATATAGAGATGAGATAAAGATTTCACACCTAGGAGTCGATGCTGGAGTTCTTGAGCAGCAGAGTGCAATTAGCGAAAAGGTAGCTATCGAAATGGCACGGGGTGCCATGAAATCTTTTTCAACGACGTGGGCGATTGCAACAACGGGAGTTGCCGGTCCCAACCCCCTAGATGGCCACCCCGTCGGCGTGGTCTGGGTTGCTATTGAAGGCCCGGTCTGCCAAACAATCGAGCTCGCCCTCTCCGGAGAGCGTGAATCTGTACGAAACGCCGCTACAGCAAGCGCGATCGCAACATTTGCGCGTATCCTTAGACATCGAAGTTAAGGGGGTAATGCAGTGGTACTAGTACGTGAAGCCGTTGGTCTTACCCTGCGCGCTGCCCGAACATCTCAAGGTCGAACACTGCGTGATGTTGCACGCGCTGCCCGAGTATCTCTTGGTTATTTATCTGAGGTTGAGCGCGGGCAGAAAGAGGCATCCTCTGAGCTTCTCAATGCCATCTGCGCCGCCCTAGGTCTCTCACTATCGGCCGTATTTAGTGATGTCTCGATTGAATTAGCTAGCCACGAGAGCGTAACGCTTACCGTCGTCGATGCCGCTTAATAAATACGCACCACAAGCACAAACACACCGCCGCACACAGAGTGCAATTCTTATTGGTACTAAAAATCTGATTGCAACCGTTGGTCTTTCCAAGATGTCGATGATTGAGATTGCCGATTCATCCGAAGTCTCGCGCGCAACGTTATATAACCACTTTCGTGACAAAGAGAGCGTCATCGCCGCTCTATGTGAATCCGAGTGCGCTCGAATGATTGCAATAGCTCAAAACGCCTCTAATGCAACCGATGCCCTTGAACTCCTATCAATTCAGATTTCAACCGATCCTGCTCTATCTAATATGCGGATCCACGATCCTGCTGCGTTAACACGTGGCCTTGCCGCTGCCCAAAGCCTGCTGTGGGGCAACGTGTGCGATGCACTGGCCGTTATTACCGGCAGCCAAGTTGTGGCAGATCTTGCGATGCGTTGGCTAATTGGACAGGCCCTACATCCATTGACTGCGCAGGATTCACGACTACACGCCGAACTTTTAATCTCTCGTGCGAATATCTGATTTGCGGGAGCGCTTAACGCTCTCATTTGGAGTTGGTTCACATTTTCCAGTTGATATAGCGCTCTCAGAACTTGGAAGTAAGACAGTCAATGAGGCTTTAGATGCAGGCTTAGAGGCCGATGAGATTTGGAAAGCGGTATGTAAAGCCCACCCTAAAGAGACAGAAAAATATAGGTATTGATTATGAGGTTTGCAACAACTCTGACTCAAACTAGTAGCACGCACCCACCACTTGTTTTAATTCACGGACTTGGATCGGCAGCTACTGCATTTAAGCCGATTATTGGACAACTCTCGAACTCATTTCGTGTTATTACCGTTGATTTGCCAGGACATGGGCAGAGTCCATATGTTGAGGGAGAATCGATGGAGCCGAAGTCATTGGCTGGCGCCATCTTTGAAGCAGTAGCCAGTGAGTATGCAATTGAGAAGTTCCACGTTGCCGGCAACTCACTCGGTGGCTGGATCGCACTTGAGATGGCCGCGCTTAAACCAGATGCGATTATGAGCCTTACGGGATTGGCACCAGCGGGTCTATGGCTTAAACCTGCAGCGGGGCGTTTACCGAGTGAGGCGCGTTCATACTACTTAGCAAAGGCTCTTAAGCCATTTCTAAAAGTTGGACTGCGATTTAAAATACTTCGCAAAATTGGCTTTGCAACTGTAAGTCCAGACTGGCAGGCATTAAGTTATGAAATCTGTTTCGATGCCAGTAGCGCCATGGCTAACTGCAGGGGATACTTTCCGGCTTGGGATGCGATGTTGACACGGCGCTTTGATTCTCAAGTTGCTCCTAGCGTTCCAATGGTTATTCTCTTTGGCGATAGCGACAACACCCTTCCTTACCCCATATCGCAAGAGCGCTCACTAGCTCCAGCACACAGTACGTGGTTAATGATTGATGAATGTGGACATGCACCGATGTGGGATCACCCAGATTTAGTAGTAAAGATTATTCAACAAGTTGCTAGCAGATAACCTCTAGGATCCAAGGCTGTTTCTCAAAAGCGGCAGTTAGTTGGCATTCAAATACCTCTGAAACTATTGCGTGAACTTCGCGGGGAGTCGTTGGAATATTTTTGCTTTGCAGTAATAGGCGAACAACTTCACCGCGAGTTTTCTTCGACATATGGGTAATAACTTTTTTAACACCATCTTTATGTGTGAATATCTTTATCTCAATGCAGCTCTCATAGGGAGGCGTCCACACACCCATATATGTCGATGATCGGCAGTCGATTATCACATCGCTTTTCATTGCAGATAGTTGCGCACTCACGCCCTCACGCATCAGAGCGGTATTGATCTTCTCTTTATAGGGCGCAATCACATCTAAGGCCCTCAACACCCCATATTTGGCAGAGATTATTGCAATCGACTTAGCGCCAAGGGCCTGTGCCGGCTTACTCAGAGTTGCCCAGCCCAGCCCGGCGTAGAGAACCCCGGTATAGACCGAGATTGCCGGACCAGGTTGGGCGGCCTTCTTCTCACTCGGCGGTAGCAGGATCAGCACGGGCCAAGTATGGGCTCTGCGGCCCCTTGCGACACGCTCATATCTGTCAGCGCTCGCTGCTACCTTTCGAACAGGTGTTCGGTTATCCTTATGCCGTACAACCAGAGCGGTTCCATCTTCCGCCCGCAGCGATCGACCCACAGCCTCTGTGCTCCTCGCCTCGGACCGTCGGTGGGTCTCCGTACCTTCTGGGCCAGGACCAAACGTCTTAGGACGTTCTATCGAAAGGAATGAAGTGGCTACTGAAAAAAGCAATAAAGCCAATGATGCATCGTCGGAAAAAGCAACCACTGAGCGTCAAAAGGCGCTCGACACAGCCCTAGCCCAGATCGAACGTCAATTTGGAAAAGGCTCAGTAATGAAGATGTCCGATCGCGCCAACCAGGTCGTGGAGGTAATTCCGACCGGCTCTATCGCACTTGATATCGCATTGGGTATCGGTGGATTGCCGCGCGGTCGTATCGTAGAGATCTACGGACCAGAGTCATCAGGTAAGACAACCTTGACATTACATGCAATCGCTAATGCACAAAAAGCCGGTGGTATCTGCGCATTCATCGATGCCGAGCATGCATTCGATGCCGAGTATGCAAAGAAGCTTGGCGTTGATATCGATGCGCTACTTGTCTCTCAACCAGATACCGGTGAACAAGCCCTGGAGATTATGGATATGTTGATTCGCTCCGGCGCACTCGATCTTGTTGTCGTTGACTCTGTTGCAGCCCTTGTTCCACGTGCTGAAATCGAGGGAGAGATGGGCGACTCCCATATGGGACTTCAGGCACGTCTTATGTCACAGGCGTTACGTAAAATTACCGGTGCACTCCATCAATCAAAGACAACTGCAATCTTTATTAACCAGTTACGTGAAAAGATCGGCGTCTTCTTTGGCTCTCCTGAGACGACTACGGGCGGTAAGGCGTTGAAGTTCTACGCATCGGTTCGCTTAGATATCCGTCGTATTGAAACCCTTAAAGATGGCCAAGATGCAGTTGGTAACCGCACACGCGTTAAGGTCGTCAAGAACAAGATGGCGCCACCATTTAAGCAGGCCGAGTTCGACATTATTTACGGCACAGGTATCTCACGCGAAGGCTCATTGATCGATATGGGTGTCGATATCGGAATTGTAAAGAAGTCTGGAGCTTGGTACACATACGAGGCCGATCAACTAGGACAGGGCAAAGAGAATGCACGTACATTCCTTCTCGATAACCCAGATCTCTCAAATGAGATCGAGTCCAAGATCCGCGCCCACTTTGTACCAATCGTTGTCGATGCCGATCTGATTGCAGCTATCGATGAGGCCACAGCAGAGGTTGATTTCTAATTAGCCTTGAGTTTGCAAAGGTTGACCAGGGCGCTGACCCTTACTCAATCGCACATACGATTGCACTCAATGCACTCGTTACGCGGGCCAAGAGTAAGGGTGAGCTCCTGGCTCACCTTAAAAAGCGCGGTATTGAAGATGACATCGCCAATGCAACGGTATTTCGTTTGCAAGAGGCTGGACTCATCAACGATGCCGAGTTTGCAAAGGCGTGGACGCAGTCACGACATAATTCAAAAAAGCTATCAAAGCGGATAATCGCAGGCGAGCTGCGTATTCGGGGAGTCGATCAAAACTCTATCGATGAGGCACTCGATGAGATCGATGGAGAAGATGAGTATCGAATGGCCTTTGGCCTTGCGATGAAAAAATATGCAACGATGTCAAGGCTTGAGGCCGATGTGCAGATCCGTCGGATTCAATCGCTATTGCAACGAAAAGGCTTTGGTTTTGAAGTTATTGGAAGAGTTATTCGCGAGCTAGATATTCACTCAGGCGAGCAGCGGTAGCAACAACTGCCGCAGCGTGAATGCGGCCGGGTTGGCGACCTAAACGTTCGATCGGTCCACTGATGCTAACTGCAGCGATTACCTTTCCATTAGGAGCCTTCACTGGAGCAGAGACCGATGTAACTCCAGCTTCGCGCTCTCCAACAGATTGCGCCCATCCTCGTCTGCGATCGGCGGCTAACTGAGCAGCGGTAAAGCGGGCGTTAGTTAAGCCGCGATGAATCTTCTCACTATCCTCCCAGGCCAATAAAATCTGCGCTGCAGATCCTGCCGACATCGTTAGAGCTATTCCAACTGGAACCGAGTCACGCAGGCCAGATAAACGCTCTGCGACTGCAACACAAATTCGTTGATCACCTTGTCGCTTGTATAACTGTGCACTCTCTCCCGTGGCATCGCGAAGGGCTGCAAGGGCGGGGCCTGCAGCAGCTAATAGACGATCTTCACCAGCGGCCGATCCCAACTCAGCACTACGTGCACCGATAGTGAAGCGACCGGTGAGATCGCGCGTGACTAGTCGGTGAAACTCCAAGGCAACGGCCAAGCGATGGGCGGTAGGGCGAGCGATTCCCGTTGCAGCAACGAGTTCGGCTAATGAGTGAGGACCTGCCTCTAGCGTGCTTAAAATCGCTACGGCTTTGTCTAGGACGCCAACTCCGCTATTGTTTCTGACCATAGGGTGATATTAGCATCCCACTATGTGATATCACAATTAAGGAGCGGTAATCGATGTCTAAGACGTTGGCTGAGAAGATTTGGGCAGAGCATGTTGTTAGAGCTGCAGCGGGCGAGCCCGATCTTTTGTATATCGACCTTCACTTAATCCATGAGGTCACTAGCCCTCAGGCATTTGATGGACTTCGCCTTGCCGGACGCAGCGTGCGCCGCCCAGATTTAACAATTGCAACCGAAGATCACAACGTTCCTACACAAAATATCGATAAACCAATTGCCGATCCAGTTTCGAAGTTACAAGTAGATACATTGCGCGCTAACTGCGCAGAGTTCGGTGTTCGCATACACTCACTGGGCGATAAAGATCAGGGCGTAGTGCATGTGGTTGGGCCTCAACTAGGTCTTACTCAGCCAGGCATGACAATTGTCTGCGGAGATTCGCACACTTCTACCCACGGCGCCTTCGGTGCACTTGCATTTGGAATCGGTACATCTGAAGTTGAGCATGTTTTAGCTACACAAACGCTTCCACTAGCACGTCCAAAGACAATGGCAATCAACGTTGAAGGTTCATTAAAACCCGGTGTAACGTCGAAAGATATTATCTTGGCGATTATTGCAAAGATAGGTACAGGCGGCGGACAGGGTTATGTGATCGAATACCGCGGTAGTGCAATCCGTAACCTGTCAATGGAGTCGCGCATGACGGTGTGCAATATGTCAATTGAAGCCGGCGCACGTGCAGGACTCATTGCACCAGACCAAACTACTTTTGACTACATTGCAGGCAAGCCACATGCACCTGAGGATTTTCAAGCCGCAGTTGCGTATTGGAAGACGCTCTTCACCGATAGCGATGCAAAGTTTGATGTTGAAGTCAATTTAAATGCCGATGAACTCGAGCCTTTTGTTACATGGGGAACAAATCCAGCACAAGGAGCAGCCCTTAACTCAACGGTTCCAAATCCAGCAGATATAGAAGATGAAGAGGCACGTGGGGCTGCAGAGCGCGCACTTGTCTATATGGGCTTAGAGGCGGGAATGCCCCTTAAAAAGATAGCCATTGACACTGTTTTCTTGGGCTCTTGCACAAATGGTCGAATTGAAGATCTGCGCGCAGCTGCCGAAGTAGTTAAGGGCAAAACAATTGCATCGACACTTCGCATGCTGGTTGTGCCGGGGTCGGCGCGCGTGCGTTTAGAGGCTGAGGACGAAGGCTTAGATAAGGTATTCATCGATGCTGGAGCGGAGTGGCGAAATGCTGGATGTTCAATGTGTCTTGGAATGAACCCAGATCAGTTAGCTGTGGGGGAGCGTTCGGCCTCTACATCAAATAGAAACTTCGAAGGCCGTCAAGGAAAAGGCGGGCGCACTCACTTGGTGAGTCCATTAGTAGCTGCAGCAACGGCTTTGCGCGGAACACTTTCATCACCGGCAGATTTGTAAAGGGGCGAGGAAAATGGATAAATTTATTAAGCACACTGGCAGTGCAGTTCCGCTTCGACGCAGCAATGTAGATACCGATCAAATAATTCCGGCCGTATATTTAAAGCGTGTAACCCGAAGTGGCTTTGAAGATGGGCTCTTTGCCGCATGGCGCAATGATCCAGAGTTTGTCCTCAATAACCCCGCATATAAAGCGGCAACGATTTTAGTTGCAGGCGTAGATTTTGGAACAGGCTCATCGCGCGAACATGCAGTATGGGCGCTACAAAACTACGGCTTTAAAGTTGTTATCTCAAGCCGCTTTGCCGATATTTTCCGCGGTAATTCGCTCAAAGGTGGCTTGCTTACAGTGATCATCGCGCAGCCAGATGTAGAGGCGATTTGGTTTGCTATTGAAGCCGATCCAACCACGAAGGTAACAGTTGATTTAGAGAGCCGTACCGTTTCTTACAGGGACGTTGTGCTGCCATTTGCTATCGATGACTACACCCGCTGGCGTTTAATGGAGGGCTTGGACGACATCGGTTTAACCATTAAAAACAGCGGTTCGATCGATGCTTTTGAAAAATCGCGTGCTGCCTATAAGCCGGCAACGCTTCCAATTCGAGGATAAATAGGCGTAAATCACTGCTTTTTCTCGTTGGTTGAGCGTGAATGAGAAAACCCTCAATCTTTAATTGAGAGTTTTCTATGTGTAAAACATAGGTTTTTTGCCTATTTCGAAGAAAATAAATAATGCGACACGCCTGCTCGAATAGGGCTATCACCCCTAATATGCGCGTAAGTTTAAGAACACGTTAAGCAGTTGCTTAACATTTACGCGTAAATAAGGGGATTTCAATGAATAAGGCCCAATTCATTGCGGCGTTGGCACCACACTTCAACGACAGCAAGAAGGAAGCAGCTCACGCTGTAGATATCGTTTTTGACACAATCGTTCGTAACCTTCAAAAGGGTGAAGACGTAATGATCAACGATTTCGGTAAGTTTAAGAAGGTTGATCGCAAGGCACGTATGGGACGTAACCCATTTACTGGCGAGACAATTAAGATCAAGGCCTCTAAGAAGGCTCGCTTTCTACCTGCAAAGGGTTTGAAAGATGTCATCTCAGGTGAGCGCAAGCTAGGACCTGCACCAAAGCCAGAACCAAAGCCAGTTGTTAAGGCTAAGCCAGTAGTGGCTAAGAAGGCTGCCAAGAAGGCTCCAGCTAAGAAGAAGGTTGCTGCCAAGAAGGCTCCAGCTAAGAAGAAGGTTGCTGCAAAGAAGCCAGCGGCCAAGAAGGTTGTTAAGAAGGCTAAGAAGAAGTAATTCTTTAAAGCTTTTTTTCGAAAACGGGGTTGGCTAACGCTAGCCCCGTTTTCGCTTTATACGCCCTATTATTGACGCTATGACGGAGTACAAGGTTTCATATGCTCCGCCAAAGGGTAGGCCGCTAGGTACGAATCTGACCTTTAAAATCTGCACGAAGATTGTAATTCCAATTTTGAACGCCATCGGGAAAAAGCAGTGGCGCGGTGCCGAGAGGATCCCTAAGACGGGCCGAGTAATTGTGGCCAGCAACCATATTTCATATTTAGATGTTTTATTTTTCACGCACTTCCTTTATCGAAGCGGCCGGGCACCTAGATACATAGGCAAAGAGAGCGTCTTCAAAGTTCCAGTTATAGGCAAGATTCTTTTAGCTGCCGGTCAAATTCCTGTCGCCCGAGAGAGTAAAGATGCGGCCAAAGCTCTGGAGCATGCAGTTAAATTACTTGAGGCCGGTCATTGTTTAGGGGTCTACCCAGAGGGCACCTTGACGCGCGATCCCAATGGTTGGCCGATGGTTGCAAAGACGGGTCTGGCCCGCCTTGCCATTATGACGCGCTCACCGGTTATTCCAATTGCTCAATGGGGCTCTCAGATTGTTATGCCGACATATGAGAAAAAGATTAAGTTTTTTCCCCGGACACCGATACAGATTTTAGTAGGCCAACCCCTTGATCTTTCCAAGTGGTACGGGAAAGAGAATGATCCTGCAGCATTAGTTGAGGCTACTGCATTTGTAATGAGGGCGATAACCGATCTACTCGAAGAGTTACGTGGAGAGAAACGTCCTGTTGAAATCTTTGATCCCCATAACTCAACCCTGCCACGTACCGGAAACTTTAAGAGGCAGCGATGAGCAAAGTAACGGTCTTTGGAGCAGGACAGTGGGGGACCACAATGGCTCAGGTCCTATGTGATGCTGGCAATCACGTTTTAATGTGGGGACGCAATCAAGAGGTCGTCGATGAGATAAACAATAAGCGCACAAACTCAAAGTATCTCGATATTAATCTCTTACCTACGGGTCTAACTGCAACCAGTGATCTATCAGAGGCCTTTGAGTACTCATCTATATACGTATTGGCGATTCCGGCCCAGAGCTTACGAGCAAACTTAACTGCTTGGAAAGAATTAGCCGCGCCTAACGCCTTATATATAAGTACTTTAAAGGGAATTGAAGTCACTACATCACTTCGCATGTCAGAGATTATTGAATATGTCATGGAAACTGAAAACGTTGCGATTATTACCGGCCCGAATCTAGCTAATGAGTTAATTTTGCGACAACCGGCCGGTGCAGTTGTTGCCGCGCATTCAATGATTGTTGCCGAAAAAGTTGTACAGCTTTTCGCTACTCCTTACTATCGTGTCTATACATCGACCGATATTTTGGGATGCGAGTTCGCAGGTGCTATCAAATCCATCATTGCACTAGCCGTAGGTATGGCAATTGGGTTGGGCTTTGGCGAAAATACACAAGCGATGGTGATTACACGCGGTCTCAATGAGGTAGCGCGATTATCGGCAGCACATGGCGCCGACCCATTGAGTGCTGCAGGTCTGGCCGGAATGGGAGATCTTGTAGCCAGCTGCGGCTCTCCGCTCTCACGCAACCGCACATTTGGCGAGGCTTTAGGTAGCTCGGGCTCTATGGCTACAGCGCGCGAAATAGTTGCCAAGACCGTAGAGGGCGTAGCCTCATCTAGTGCAGTTCTTGAAATCGCCCGTCGAGCGGGAATCGAGGTTCCAGTGATTGAGGCCGTGGCCGATGTATGCGCAGGAACAATTACACCGATGCACGCCTTTGATCGCTTAATGGAGATTACAACGCGTGGAGAGAATTTCATACGATGAGCAAAACTACCGTTGCAATTATCTGCGGAGGGCGAAGCAGCGAGCATGAAATCTCCGCTCTTTCGGCTGGAGGAGTCTTAGCTGGTTTAGATCCCAATAAATTCGATGCGGTATTAATCGGCATAACTAAAGCGGGGAACTGGGTTTTGCTTCCAAATGATTATCCGTTAAAAATCGTCAATGGTCTTCTTCCAACCGTAGATGATAAAGCGACCCCACTAGTTGCAGATGTGCATGGTTTTTTCGTAGATGGCAAAGCGATAAAGATTGATGTTGTTTTCCCAGTTTTGCATGGTCCCTTTGGTGAAGACGGCACGATTCAAGGTTTTTTTGAAATCGCCGATATGGCTTATGTAGGTAGCGGTGTAATGGCATCGGCTGCTGCGATGGATAAATCCTTCTCTAAAACTATTTTTGCTGCAGCTGGAATGAAAGTCGCAGCTGGAATCGTTGTTACTCGCAACGACTGGAAGTCAAAGATTGCCGACATTGAGTATCCAGTCTTTGTTAAGCCAGCCCGTGGGGGATCTAGTAGAGGAACGCATAAAGTAAAATCGCCTCTAGATTTAGAGCCTGCCCTCCTAGATGCATTTATTTATGATGGCAAAGTGATGATTGAGAAAGCTATCCAAGGGCGAGAGATTGAGTGTGCAGTCTTAGAGGCAGATGGACAGGTACAGGCATCGGTCGTAGGTGAAATTCTTATTGATAGCAAGTTTGAGTTCTATGATTTTGAGGCCAAATATCTAGATGGCGCCACAACGGTAAAAGTTCCAGCAGATATTTCTGCAGATGCAAGTGCTCAGCTCCGCACCAATGCGATTGAAGCCTTCAAAGCACTTGGCTGCAGTGGATTGGCGCGCGTTGATTTCTTTCTCACCGAGGGTAACGATGTAATTATTAATGAGATAAACACCCTGCCCGGCTTTACTGCCACTTCCGTATATCCAAAGTTAATGAGAGCAAGTGGTATTGAATATATGTCATTGATTACTGCGCTAATAAATACGGCTCTGGCACGCACTAACGGAACTCTGGGTAATTGAGTACTTCTATAAGCCATTGGCAGCGGCCGCATTTAGGGGAGCATAGATTCCTCGTCTCCCTTGTTGTCTTCATCGTAATCTTCTTGCAGTTTACGTTGCCTAAAAATCTCTCTTTGAGTTTCCAGAAGTGGATCTGCTTAGTTGAGTTTGTGATTTTGCTTTGCCTCTATGCGTTGAGTCCAAAGAGAGTGATGAAACATCATCCGCCTACACGGCGAATTGGCTTTATTCTCACGACCGTTATGACTATTTCTAACACTGCATCTGCCGTTAAATTAGTATCTGAACTCATTTCAGGAGGAATCGGAACTGCAACGCAGCTTTTGGCTTCGGGTGGCTCGATTTGGTTAACTAACGTCGTAATCTTTAGTTTATGGTTCTGGGATTTAGATCGTGGTGGACCTGGTGCTCGAGCTGAGGCTAGCAAAATCTGGCCTGATTTTCTCTTTCCCCAGATGACCGATCCATCTTATGCGCCAAGTGATTGGCATCCAAAGTTTTTTGACTATCTCTATATGTCATTCACAAACGCAAGTGCATTTAGTCCCACAGATGTCATGCCAATGACACGCTGGGCTAAGGCATTGATGTTGCTGCAGTCAACTACTTCTCTCGTGGTTGTTGGCCTAGTAGTTGCACGTGCAGTCAATATTTTGCACTGAAGCCAGTTTTAATAACCCTATTTTTTACTTCTAATTAATGGCGCGGTCATGCATGTTGGTCCACCATCGCCCTTGACTGCAACGTTGTTGCCTGCAAATAGATGCACTTGAACTCCTGCGCCTCGTAGCTTCGCCTCGATTTCTGGATTTCCAGCGGCAAGTACAACAACGTTAGGGGCAATCGTGAGAACGTTGCTGCCTTGAGTCAACATCTCTTTCTCGCTTACCGTGAACCACGAAATTCCACGAGAGGTAAGAAACTGTAGTAATCGAGCAGGTGCAAGTGGCTCATATACGACGGCTTTATCGTAAGAAATTGGAGAGAGCACACTCATTAAATGCAGAACAGCACCCGGACCTTCGTAGTGCGGCAGATCAAATGAATAGACGTCGACGCCAAAGGGTTTTAACATTTCACGAATCTGTTCGATGCCATCGGTATTTGTACGGTAGCTATGGCCAATAAGTAAGGTTTTTTCATCGAGCCAGACTTTGTCACCACCATCGGCAAAGGCCGGCGCGGTGAGCTCGCCCAAAATAGGTACACCAATTCGCTCTAAGGTTTTACGGAACTCTGCAGGTTCTGCAGATCTAACTGGCTTGGCCATCCGGAGCAGGATTGCACCGTGCGCAGTCATAATCATTGGATCATGCATGTAGACGGAGTCAACAAGACCATCGATAGATTCAGCTACATCTACGTGGCAGCCTAAACTTTCAAGAAGTTGAACGAAAGATTTATGCTCTTGCAGAAGTGCGACGGTATCTGGCATGCGCCATGCCCCTTGTTCGACAAACTCGCCAACGGTTGTAGGGGTGCGTACGAGAACTCGTTCGAGGTTGGAGACCATGTCTGAGGTGCCCCATGGTGTGCTTTGGCTAGGTGTCATAGTCACGTAAAGTATCAGAACCTACCTATATTCACTTACGCGCTCGAAGTTAGTTGAACTATTTCAGGCTGGACAATCGCAGAGCTTTTTTATGAGGATTGCAACCTCAGTCGATACCCCTGAATTGATCAGTTTGTAGTCTTTACGCCATTTTGAAAAAGAGCGTTGATTGCGATTAAGGCAATCGCACTAGCGTCGACTTCAAAGGGGTCGTGATCTAGCACTAGAAAATCTGCCTTCATGCCAACAGAGAGTGAGCCTCGCTCTTGCTCGCGAAACATTTGGTAGGCGATGTTTTTTGTATAGAAAGTTAGCGATTCATCCAGGGAAATAGCCTCTGGCATATTCCAACCGAGCCCATCTCTTTGCTCTGGATTTGCGCGGTTTACAGGAACTGCAACGGCGCGCAGGGGAATCTCACTTGTTACCGGCCAATCACTTCCGAAGGCGATCTTTACTCCGCTATTGAGCATCGTACGCAGGCGGTACTGAAGGTCATTTCGCATCGATCCGATGCGGGGCAGAATTAACGCTCTATTCATTGGATCCAAATAGCACCATAGAGGCTGCATATTGGCTATTACTCCCAACCTTTTAAATCTCGGCAGATCCTCCTGGCTAATTAGCTGGGCATGCACAATTACCGGACGTCTATCCCAATGTGGGTTGATAAGAATCATGGCTTCAATGGCATCTAAAGCCTGTCTGACTGCTGCATCACCAATTGCATGAATATGAACTTGAAACTTCAACATATCGAAGGCGGCTAGTGCATCGAGTAGTTCATCATCTTCCCAGATTTTAATTCCATATGATGTTGGATTATCTAGATATGGCTCAAGCATCGCTGCGGTTCCAGCAGATAAGGCGCCATCGGCTAAAAATTTAATGCTGTTTGCCTTTACTAAATCTGGATCAGGTAAGGCTGCAAACTCCTCGCGTAGAGATTTAAACTCATCTACTTTCCCCCTCCACCCCTCTGGAGATGCTAAGAAGGAGAGGTTCATTGCGATAGTTAAATCTCCAGAGCGCGCCGCAGCTAAATACGCTAACGCCATATCTTTCTCAACCCATGAATCGATTGCCGCCGTCACTCCGACCTTTACATAAGCGCTGCATGCTCGTTTAATGGCAGCTACATCACTTTCGATCGACTCTGGGGGAGCACAGTCCAGAATCAGCGCCATGGCATTGGGTTCGCGAAGCGTTCCCTTTGGTGTCCCGTCGTGGCGACGGGCGATGCTGGCACCGGTTGGCTCGGCCGTCTGTGAGGTAACTCCAGCCAGTTTTAATGCAAGGCTATTTACCCAGATCGTGTGGTGATCTACTGCGTGCAAAACAACGGGGCGATCACTTACAACTGAATCCAACCAATGAGCATCGAAATCTCCGCCTTCGATGATTGCAGCTTCATATGCTCCGCCTATGATCCAGGATTGATCGGGATTATTTTCTGCAAAACTCTTCACCTGCGCCAAAATCTCATCCACCGTGTTCAGGCCATTAATTCTGGGGCCTGCAGCTTCACGCCCACCAAAGATTGGGTGAGCATGGCCATCTAGAAAGGCAGGCATTACAAATGCACCCTGTAAATCAACGCACTCTTTATTCGATGACTCAAAGGCCTGTTTTCCAGTGGCGGTTATAACTCCATCATCGACGAGAAGGCCATCAAAGATTTCTTCTCCCGCCGACCAAAACCGTGCATTATGAAATAACGTAGGCACTATTAAGTAAGTGAAAAATTAATAGGTTACTGGGCAGGTCAGTGTTCGCGTAATACCGGCAACGGCCTGGACTTTAGATAAAATAACCCGACCAAACTCTTCCATGCTAGGTGCCTCAGCACGCATGATGACATCGTATGGACCTGTGACGCCTTCGGCTAAAGTCACGCCAGCGATAGCAGAGACTGACTTGGCAACTGAACTAGCTTTGCCGACCTCGGTCTGAATTAAGATGTATGCCTGTACTGACATGGCGCTTCCTTTCGTTAGTGGCCAAAGGCTACTTCAGAGATGGCATTACTCGCCAGTGGATTAAGGTTAGAACTATGAATTTTGATGAGGCACAGGTCATAGCCGAACTGGCAGCGATCTTTGGCTCTGCCCATAAAGGAGTCATCGTTGGAATCGGAGATGATGGCGCCGTTGTGGCGACTTCTCCAAAGACGGTAATTACAACTGATATGGCGGTCGAGGGAACTCATTTCAATACTGCCTGGTCTAGTGCCTTCGATATCGGTCGCAAGATTACAGCGGCAAACTTGGCCGACATCTATGCCATGGGCGCAAAGCCTGAGTATTTAGTAGTTGCGGTGACGTTGACGGGCGATGAGAGCATGGAATGGATTAGCGACCTGGCTCATGGAATCGCGCATGAGGCTGCTAGTTGCGAAGTTAGCGTTGTTGGCGGAGATTTAACTCGCGGAGCGATAAAGATTATCGCTATCACTGCTTTGGGCAGTGTCGAAAAACCGATTACACGTAGCGGTGCACTAGCAGGTGATTCGATCTATATCTCATCGCTTCCAGGATGGTCTGGTGCTGGGTTAAAACTTATCCAACGAAGTGAAGTCGATGATTTGCAGGCCTATGCAATTGAGCAGTTCTGCGCTCCGAGTGTGGATTACTCAGCGGCCGTTGCACTGGCAGAGGCTGGTGCAACTTCAATGTGCGATATCAGTGACAGTCTTATTACGCAGGCAGCACAGCTAGCTCATGGAGCTGGTTTAGCGTACAACTTTGATAGAGAGTTATTTACTGCAGATCCCGAATTCAGCGCTCTTAATGAGTTGGCCTTACATGAAGGAATCGATGTCTGGCAGTGGATTTTTGCAGGCGGAGAGGACCATGTCTTTTTAG
This sequence comes from Actinomycetota bacterium, assembly GCA_009698675.1. Lineage (GTDB taxonomy): Bacteria > Actinomycetota > Actinomycetes > Nanopelagicales > Nanopelagicaceae > Planktophila. Next base: position 65,884 of record WLPT01000005.1, on the reverse strand, counting down.
CAACGGGAAGAGAGTTACCTGGTTTGCGAGTTGGTTCTGTTGCAAAAGGTGAAGGTGTAACTGGTTTAGAAATGAAAAAAGCGCCAGATACCTGGCGCCATTTCAATTAAGAAAAAAAAGATTAACGAGTTACTTTTCCAGCCTTAAGGCATGAGGTGCATACATTTTGGCGCTTAGGTGTTGAGCCGACCATTGTGCGAACACGCTGAATATTTGGATTCCAACGACGACGGGTCTTGACCTGTGAGTGGGAAACATTGTTGCCAAAGCTTGGCCCTTTGCTACAGATATCGCATGTTGCTGCCACGGCAGTACTCCTTTTAGATCTAGTGATTAGTGCTGTAGTCCATAACGGACAAGGGGAAAGGGTATCGCGCAAGGGTGCAGGTGCGCCAATCCGTCAATATTGAAGGGGTGGCGCTCAGGACAAAGCCCCGTATTTACGCGTATAAATCCATTCGTGAGGGGTGACACAGAGAAATCTAAGAAATCCCCATCCCATTTAGCACAGAATTAGAAACGAGCTGTTAGAGCAGTTCAGAAATTGGGGAATGATTTCCATGAACTCGTTAGATTTAGCACGGTGGCAGTTTGGCATCACGACTGTTTATCACTTTTTATTCGTACCGATTACGATCGGTATGGCCTTCCTCGTCGCCGGTCTTCAAACGGCCTGGCATCGCACCGGAAAACTTCACTATCTACGAGCAACTAAGTTTTTCGGCAAACTTTTCCTCATTAATTTCGCCATCGGAGTCGTTACTGGGATTGTGCAGGAGTTCCAATTTGGAATGAACTGGTCTTCATACAGCCGCTTTGTAGGAGATATTTTTGGTGCACCCCTTGCCATGGAAGGTCTTCTCGCATTCTTCCTGGAGAGCACTTTCTTAGGGCTTTGGATCTTTGGCTGGGATCGACTTCCTAAAAAGCTCCACCTTGCCTCAATTTGGTTAGCGGCAACTGGCACATTGCTATCTGCCTACTTCATTCTGGCGGCCAATTCATGGATGCAACATCCAGTTGGATATGTTTACAACGCTGCCAAGAATCGCGCGGAGTTAACAAATATTTTTGAAGTCCTAACGCAAAAGACGGCACTGGCTACTTTCTTTCATACAATTCCATCGGCAGCCTTTACAGGCGGCGCATTTATCGCCGGAATTTCTGCCTACTTAATTATTAAGGGCAAGGATCTTTCGATGGCGCGTTCAACATTTAAACTAGGCGCCATTACGATGCTAATAAGTTTTATCGTTGTTGGAATTTCTGGTGATGTGACTGCCCGAATTATGACAACACAGCAACCGATGAAAATGGCTGCGGCCGAGGCTCTGTATACATCACAGGATTCAGCACCGTTTTCACTATTAACTATCGGAACTCTTGACGGCTCCAAATCGGTCTTCCAAATCGGTCTTCCATCGATGCTCTCCTTCATGTCAACGGGAGACTTTAAAGGAGTCGTTGAAGGAGTCAATGATTTAGAGGCCAAATACGACAAACAGTTTGGCGCCGGTGATTACACACCAAATATTCCAATGGCATATTGGTCATTTAGATTCATGATCGGCTTTGGATTCTTGGGCGCCATCTTTGCACTCCTGGCTTTATGGCAGATGCGCAAAGGTGGAACACCAAGAGGCAAGTGGTTTGCTCCAGCGATGATCTCGTTACCGTTCTTGCCACTTCTAGCAAACTCTTTCGGTTGGATATTTACCGAGACGGCTCGCCAACCCTGGGCGGTATTTGGTCTGATTAAAACTGCCGATGGAGTAAGCACAGTAGTTTCCGCCGGCGCAGTTCTCTTCACCATGATTGCTTTCACAGTTCTCTATGGAATCTTGGCATTTATCGAGGTCGGCTTGACTCTACGGGTCATCAAGATGGGCCCTGCAGATGAGCTTGACTACGCCGATCCACAGTTGGGCGGCTCAACTGACAAACCACTAGTGATGTCCTACTAAGAAAGGAGCATAAAAATGAAATTTCAAACAGTTTGGTTCTTACTCATTGCAGTACTGTGGGTCGGATATTTTATTCTCGAAGGTTTTGACTTTGGAGTTGGAATGCTCCTTCGCTTCGTTTCACGAAACGAAGCCGACCGACGTGCAGTACTTACGACGCTCGGACCGGTCTGGGATGGCAATGAGGTATGGCTACTAGTTGCAGGAGGTGCGACATTTGCCGCCTTCCCTGAGTGGTATGCAACGCTCTTTAGCGGCTTCTATCTACCGCTATTTCTCATTCTCGTCTCACTGATTGTCCGAGGCGTGTCATTTGAATATCGTTCGAAGTATGGCAAAGCGCAGTGGAGATCGCGTTGGGATATCGCCATCATGATTAGCAGTGCAATTCCAGCTCTTCTATGGGGCGTTGCATTTTCTAATATCGTCAAAGGCGTTCCAATTGAAAAAGCTTCAAATGGATCCTTGGAGTATGTAGGTGGATTCTTCAATTTGCTCAATCCATTTGCACTTCTTGGCGGAGTCGTAACGTTGACGGTTTTCTTGACCCATGGTGCGGTATTTCTATCGCTCAAGACCACGGGGGAGATTCGAGAGCGCTCACGTGCAATCGCAAAGATCACTGGATTAGTGGCTGCAGTATCGTGCGTGGGCTTCCTTACATGGACGAATCTCTTGTTCCCAGAGATCAATTCACGAGTGCTGATTTTATCCGTACTCGTTGCTCTTCTGTGGGTCGCAGGGATGGGCGCAAACTTACTTGGACGCGAGGGTTGGGCATTTATATGTAACTCGGGAGCAATTGCAGTATTTGTATCGACACTGTTCTATGCCCTATATCCACGTGTGATGCCATCATCGTTGGGAGCTCAATACGACCTGACGATTACAAATGCTTCAAGTACCGATTACACCTTGAAAGTTATGACCTATGTCGCAGTCGTAATGACTCCGATAGTTCTGATCTATCAAGGCTGGACCTACTGGGTATTCCGTAAGCGGGTGAGTGCTTCACAGATCTCTAACCCAGAACATGGCGTACTTGATGCAGTTAGCCATATCCTGCATAAGTGAAATTAGTTGATCTGCGGCTACTGCTCTCAAGGAGTGGTAGCCGCAGGCTTTTCCTTGTCTCAATTGTCGCCGCGATTATCTGGTCGGGGGCAATTGTTATTAGTGCGTTGATTCTCTCAACGATTATCGCTGGACTGATAAGTAAATCTGAAGGCATTCCAACCTTATTGGTCTACCTAGCCTGTGCATGGTTTTTCAGAGCGATTTTTCAAGCGCGATTTGAATACTGGTGCAGCGTTCAAGCCATTCGAATAAAGCAAGAGATCCGAAGTGAAATCACCTCATCACTAGATGCCTACACAAATCTTTCGAGCTCTATGTTAAGTACTCTGCTGATTAAGGGTTTGAACTCTCTCGATATCTACCTTGGCAGATTCATACCTCAACTATTTTTCGCCACAGTTACGCCGGCAGTAGTCATCGTAACAATTCTCTTTCTCGATCCTCTTTCTGGAGTGATTGCAATTTTGACACTGCCGATGATCCCGATTTTTGGAGCATTGATTGGGCGCTATACCGCCGACTCGGTTGCAAAGAAGTGGCAGACTCTTGGCTCACTTTCTCAATACTTTGAAGACTCCTTACGTGGCTTTGTAACGTTAAAGATTTTTTCTCGCCATAAGAGTCAACCACAGCGAATAGCAGAGATGGGCGATCGATATACAGAGGAAACTATGAAAGTTTTGCGTATATCGTTTCTATCGGCCCTTGCCCTAGAACTCTGCGCGACAATCTCCGTAGCATTAATTGCAGTATCAATTGGACTGCGATTAGTTGATGGAACTATCGGATTTTCAGCATCGCTTGCAGTCTTGATTTTGGCCCCCGAAGTATATTTTCCACTTCGAAATGCAGCCTCGCTCTTTCACGCATCGGCCGATGGTAGTGAGGCATTTGCACGGTTAAGCCAAATCCAATCCCGTCGCACTCTTTCGGTGGTAAATGAGCCACATGATTTCTCCGAAATTTCTACACTTCAGTGGAGTGATTGGTCACTCAATATTCCAGGACGAATTGATACTGCAATCCGCGGCGAGGTTTTACATAGTGGAGATATATTTTTCATTGTTGGTGAATCCGGAATAGGCAAAAGCAGCTTTGCACTTAATCTTCTGGGCGTTAATAATCAAGCAGGCTTAATGGCAGATGGTGTGGAAGTTAGCCCGGAGCGCCGAAAATCCTGGTTTAGAAGCATCGGGTGGGTTCCACAGAATCCACAGTTATCAACGGGTGGGGTCGGCCATCAATTCACCATTGTCGATCCTGCATTGGGCGATGATGAGATTGTCGAACTGTTGAAACGTTGTGGTCTAGATATTGCAGATCTGCCTGCAGGTCTATCAACCTCCATTGGAAGCTCGGGTGAAAGTGGAAGCGCCGCCTCTGGTGGACAGATTCGAAAGATTGCACTTGCGCGCGCAATCGCCGCCAAACCGAGAGTCTTGATAGCCGATGAGCCGACGGCCGATTTGGATCAAGTAAGTGCCATCGCAGTAATGACAGCACTGCGAGATTACGCGGCAGACGGTGCCATCGTCATATGTATTACACATGATCGAAGTGTTCTGCGCAGTGATGATGCAGTTGCAATATTTTCAAGGGCCCTCATCTCATGATGCTGATCGCATATTTCCTTGGCGCCTTTGCATTTATTGGAGGTATAGGTCTTACGATATCGAGCGCTTGGTTAATCACGATGGCATCGATGCAGCCACCGATTCTGACGTTGAGCGTTGCGATAGTCCTAGTGCGATTCTTTGGAATCTTTCGTTCAATTGCCAGATACTCCGAGCGATTAGTCAGTCACAAGGCGGTCTTTAGTCGCTTGACCGCTTTACGAGTGAGTATTTACTCTAAATTGAGTCAAAGTTCGATCGCAATTGCGAAGAGCTTTAATAGTGGAACTGCAGTTAAAAGTATTGTCGATGATGTCGAACGTGCACAGGAGTACCAACTTCGAATAAAACTTCCACACTCTTCTGCAGCTATTTCGTTAGTAGCCGGAGCACTTCTTGCCTACTGGGTGCGTCCAGAAAGTCTGGTATTTACACTTCCGATTTGCGCCCTTCTGCTCGCGATTTTTCCGGCACTGATTAAACGTAGCAGCCAACCAATTGCACGAGATATTGAAAAAAGTGAAAACTCTTACACCCAACTTCTCGAAGGATCAATTCATGGCGTAACCGAGGCGGCGATCTATGGTTACTTACATGAGAATATAAAGCGCACAAAGGCACTAGAGGTTGCCATTAGAGCGAAGGAGGCGCGACTGCTTCAAGCAAGTTGGAGATTTTCGGCGCTAACTAACTTGCTCATAGCGTTGAGTGTTGTTGGCTTTGCATGGCTGGCTATGTCACTCACTCAGAAACAAAGCCTGCCTGCCGTTCAAGTTACGATGCTTATCTTTATTCCACTTGTAATCTTTGAGGCGATAACGGCGTGGTATCCCAACTTATTTGGTTCAGGAAAACTCCTGATGTCGCAACAATCTGTCGATGCTTTAATTGGCGCCCCACGCGAGGAGCAGGTTGGAGCAGATTTAGACTCTCCAATTACGCAGATCACGGCTACAAATATTACGGTGGCATGGGGCGATGAGTTCATGGAGCCAACTTCATTTGATGTACAAAAGGGCGAACTGCTAGTTATCCGCGGACGCAGTGGTAGTGGAAAATCGACTCTCGTGATGGGCTTGCTTGGGCTATTGCCTTATAAGGGCGGTTTAGCTTTCGATGGTCGAGCCGCCGATAGTTACAGTGATTTTAAGGCTCGTATAGTGGGAACAGTTCAACGCTCTCATATTTTCAATACCTCCCTTCGTGAAAATTTGAGGATTGCCAATCAAAACGTCACTGATGCAGAGATCATTTCGGTCCTAACTCTTCTAGAGCTCGATCAACTTCTTCATGAGCTCGCGCAGGGTCTGGATACATTGATCGGCGATTTTGGCCGCATAATCTCAGGAGGTGAGGCTAAACGCTTATCTGTTGCTCGAGTATTACTAGCCGAGGCCGATGTATATATCTTTGATGAACCCACAGAGCATCTTGATGAGCAGTTGGCTCAACGTATTGAAAAGGGCATTACCAGGCGACTTGCAGACAAGATAACAATCGTCGTCACCCATAGCGGGTGGGAGAGTATTGATAAAACTTTGACAATGAAGCGTTAGGAGATGCGAAAGTGAGCCTGACCGCGAGAGAATGCAGTTGTGGGCGATCTCGATAATAAACTCTCGAACGTAGTGGGTGACCGCACGGCAAAAGTGCTACTCGATAGTTTCGCGATAAAGACCGTCGGAGATTTAATGCATCACTACCCCCGCCGCTACATGGTGCGTGGGGAGCTTTCAGATATCGCCCAACTCAATGAAGGCGATGAGGTTACAATTTTGGCTCAGGTGCATAGCTCACAAAATCGTGCCATTCGTGGCCGCAAGGGCAGCATTTTGGAGGTCATCGTTACAGATGGCAGCGCCAAACTCTCATTAACTTTTTTCAATCAAGCATGGCGCGAAAAAGAGTTGAAAGTTGGAGCCCAGGGATTATTTGCGGGCAAAGTTGGCATTTTCAATGGAAAGAAACAGTTAGCGCACCCTGATTATCAGATGATTCCAGATGGCGCCGATGTCGATAGTGCAGCTGCAAGCTTTGCCGGTAAATATCTCCCTGTCTATTCGGCAACTGCCAAACTGGCTTCGTGGAAGATTTCACAATGTGTTGAAATGGCAATCGCAACTCTTGATCAGGTTGAGGATTACCTGCCCGAGTCGATTCGTCTGTCGCATAACTATCCAACGTTGCAGCAAGCACTTGTTCAACTCCACACTCCGGCCGACCTAGATCACGCCGATGCCGCTCGCGAACGTTTGACATTTGACGAGGCTTTTCTACTTCAACTCATGCTGGTCATGCGTCGCAATGAGCTAAAGAAATTGAATACGACTTCACGTAAAACTATTAAGGGTGGCTTACTTGAAGCTTTCGATGCTTCCTTGCCATTTGAACTTACAGGTGGTCAGCGTGAAGTTGTTGCAGAGATTGAAAATGATTTGGCACAGACCCATCCGATGCACCGCTTGTTGCAGGGTGAAGTGGGATCAGGTAAAACCGTAGTCGCTCTGCGAGCAATGCTAGCTATCGTCGACAGTGGGGGGCAGGCGGCGCTGTTGGCACCGACTGAAGTTCTGGCCGCACAACATTTACGGACTTTTCAAAAACTATTAGGCCCACTGGCACTTGGCGGAACTCTCGGTAGCGCCGATAAATCTACCCAAATTACTTTGATTACTGGTTCGCAAAGTGCGCATGAGCGAAAGATCGCACTCTCACTGGCGGCCACAGGTGGGGCTGGAATCATTATCGGAACGCATGCACTTCTTGGAGAAAAGGTGGAGTTTGCCGATTTAGGATTAATAGTTGTTGATGAGCAGCATAGATTTGGCGTTGAACAACGTGATGCATTAAAAGTAAAAGCTCAAAAGCCTCCACACCTATTAGTCATGACTGCAACGCCAATACCACGCACAGTTGCAATGACGGTATTTGGAGATCTCGATGTTTCAACTTTGCGTGAACTTCCACTTGGTCGAGCACCGATTACAACTCACGTGGTTTCTGTTCTCGAGAAACCAGCGTACTTAGAGCGTGCGTGGGCTCGGATACGTGAAGAAGTTGCCGCGGGACATCAGGCCTATATCGTTGCACCGCGAATAGAGGCCGGCAGTGATGAGAGCTCGGATATTGATTTTCTCTTTGGTCTAGATTCACCCGATATCGCAGCTGTAACCACACTTGCCCCGCAGCTTTCTGCAGGCGCTTTAGCTGGACTAAAAGTTGCCGAGCTTCATGGGCGACAAAATAGTGAAATAAAAGATTCAACGATGCGAGCATTTGCTGCAGGTGAGCTCGATGTGCTGGTTTCAACAACGGTTATTGAAGTTGGAGTAGATGTGGCCAATGCAACGGTAATGGTGATTATGGATGCCGATCGCTTTGGTGTTTCACAGCTTCACCAATTACGTGGACGAGTTGGACGTGGAACTTCTCCCGGCTTATGTCTACTAGTTTCTAGTGCACCCGCCGACTCGGCTGCGCGAGAGCGCTTAAATGCTGTGGCATCGACCCTTGATGGCTTTGAACTCTCGCGCATTGATTTGGAGCAACGACGTGAAGGCGATGTTTTGGGTTCTACGCAGTCGGGAAGTGCATCACATCTGCGATTGTTGCGCGTGCTGCGTGATGAGGCGTTAATTGAGATTGCACGTGCTGATGCGCAGAGCATAATTGAGGCCTCGAATGAGTTATCAAGTTATCCTGCCCTTAAGTCACAGGTTGCGCTGTTGGCTCAGAATGCAGCTACAGATTATTTAGATAAGGGTTAATTGATGAGAATTATCGCAGGGGTGGCTAAGGGTCGTACATTGGGCAGCGTTGCAGGTGCGACTCGGCCAACTTCAGATCGTGCACGCGAAGGTTTATTTTCCTCGCTGACTTCGGAGTTTGGCGACTTTCACGGGCTACATCTTCTGGATTTATTTGCAGGTTCAGGTGCAATCGGGCTTGAAGCACTTTCGCGAGGTGCTGCAGTTGTCCACTTTGTGGAGCGAGATCCGGATGCGCAAAAAACAATTGAAAATAACTTTGAGTTAGTTAGTAAGAACAAGCCCGCTGGAAAATTTCATCTCTATGCGATGTCGGCTCAACGCTTCTTGAGTGATGGTGCCAAAGTTAAATATCACATTGTCTATATCGATCCACCATTTGATTTCACCGATGCGCAAGTTGAAGAGGTTGTCAGCAAACTCCACAGTGATGAGTTTTTATCCAGTGATGCGCTGATTGCTGTTGAGCGCACCGCAAAGGGATCGACATTTAGCTGGCCAGAGGGCTTTGTTGGCGCACGAGAGAGGAAGTACGGGGCTGTGAGTATTTTCTATGGTCACTATCAGCCTTGAGAATGGATAACTGCGCCATCTCTTGCTAGCGTTTGAGCCATGAAACGCGCTATCTGTCCTGGATCATTTGACCCAATCACTTTTGGCCATCTAGATATCATTAAGCGGGCAAGCAGCCACTTTGATGAAGTCGTTGTAGCCGTTCTTGAAAATCGAACTAAGTCGGGCCTGTTCACCGTTTCTGAGCGCATTGAGATGATTCGTGAAACAGTGGCCGATCTGCCCAACGTTGTGGTTGATTCCTGGAGTGGGTTACTCGTGGATTATTGCAAAGCCCATTCAATTACCACAATCGTTAAGGGTCTACGAGCGGTTACGGACTTCGACTATGAGTTACAAATGGCACAGTTAAATCTTCAAGCCTCAGGGGTTGAAACTATGCTTATGGCAACTGCTCCAGCCTATTCTTTTCTCTCATCATCAATCGTTAAAGAGCTCGCACACTATGGGGGAGACGTATCAGCGATGATTCCCGCCAATGTAAATACCGCAATTAAGCTCCGAGTAGCAGGGAAGTAACCATGGATTCAATCGACAAGTTAGCCTCAGCAATCACGTTAGTAAAAGAGGCACGTGGAGTTCCACTCTCTGCAAGTTGCGTAGTTCACCGTGGCGAAATGCTTGAGATCCTAGATGATGCCCTTGCTGCATTTCCATCTGATTTTGATTCTGCACAGAAAGTTATATCCGCTCGTGATGCAATCATTGAAGAGGGCCGCATGAGTGCTGAGCAGATGATTTCCCTAGCTCGTGAAGATGTAGCCCGCATGGTCGAGCAGACTTCAATAGTTCAGATTGCACGAGATGAGGCCCGTAAAATTCTCGACGATGCGCGGGAAACAAGTATTCAAGAGAAAGCAGATGTCGAGGAGTACATCGATGGTCGACTTGCAACGCTAGAGGTTATTTTAAAGAAAACACAGGATGCGGTAGCGCGCGGACGCGATCGCCTTGCAGGTGCTGGCGATAAAGACGCACTTTCTCAACTCTCTGATTCGGATTAATTTTTCTATGTCAAAGCTTTCAGAGGTTTATAAACTCAACACTTTCGAACTTCCGCGGCGTGCAGGGGAGATGAAAGAGTATGAGCTCAATATTGAAGTGCCAGAAAAAGTTGGCGTCGATTTAATTGCAGTTCCAGTTGGTGAGATTATTGAAATAGATGCCCGTCTTGAATCAGTGGCTGAAGGAATTTTGCTTAGCGCCGAGATTTTTGCCATCGCTAAAGGCGAATGTGGGCGCTGCTTGGATCCAGTTGAAATCGTGATCGAAAAAAGAGTTCAAGAGCTCTATCTTTATGAGAAGAAGGTCGAACGCAAGAAGCGCACAACGCCGGATGAGGATTTAGATATCGACGATGAACTGCTTATGGATGGAGATGTGATGGATCTTCAGAGCCCGATCCGAGATGCCATCGTCCTGGCACTTCCACACACACCGCTATGTAGTGATGCCTGTGAAGGGCTCTGCCCTGACTGTGGGGCCAAATGGGCAGAACTGCCCGCCGATCACGCTCATGAGCAGATCGACGCCCGGTGGGCGGGGCTTGCCGCAGTCGAGCTAGATGAGCCCGATTTCAAGAATTAGGGTTTTTAAGGGATACTTACGCCCTGCAACCATCGTTGCGCTCAGCACAAGAAGAAGAGGTTAGAAAAGTGCCAGTACCAAAGCGGAAGACCTCGCGTTCTAAGACGCGCTCACGTCGAAGCCAGTGGAAGACAACCGCTGCCTCTCTTGCAACATGCCCACAGTGCCAGCAACCAAAGTTGCAACACACTGCCTGCCCAACGTGCGGTACATATAACCGTCGCCAGGTATTAGCGGTCTGATCTGAGCTCGTTGCTCAATGAACAGCTGGGGGTTGTCATTGAACCCTCACTTCTTGAATTGGCTTTTACCCACCGTTCATTTGCATATGAATCGGCAAGTAAAGAAACTAATGAGCGTCTTGAATTTTTAGGCGATTCGGTTTTAGGTTTAATAGTTACCGAAGAGCTCTACAAGAGATATCCAGAGTTTGATGAAAGTCGCCTCTCGCCACTTCGTTCCGGTGTCGTCAATATGCGCGCGCTGGCAGATATCGCACGCGAATTGGATTTAGGCAAATATATTCGACTTGGAAAAGGCGAAGAGGTCACCGGCGGGCGCGATAAGAACTCTCTTCTGGCCGATGCGCTTGAGGCCGTCATTGGCGCGATTTACCTTCAATGTGGATTTGAAATCTGCACAACAATTGTTCGCCGTCTGATTGCATCAACTCTAGAGTCTGCAGTTGCGCGAGGTGCTGGCTTAGATGGCAAAACCGCGCTGCAAGAGTTAGTTGCTTCCCTCAATAAAGGCGTGCCGGAGTATGTTGTTAGTGAAGACGGGCCAGATCACGATAAGAACTTCACCGCTGTTGCGATGGTTGCCGGCGTTGGTGTCAGTGAGGGTGCTGGAAAAAGCAAGCGTGAGGCCGAACAGATCGCCGCACGTATCGCCTACGATTTGCTGAAAAACGAGCAGCCTGAGCCTTAAAAGCGTCGAAAACACTGCGCTGACGCGATAGGTTTGCCGCGTGTATTTGAAGAGCATGACCCTCAAGGGCTTTAAGTCCTTTGCTTCGGCTACCACTTTGCGGTTAGAGCCAGGAATTACATGCGTAGTCGGACCTAATGGTTCAGGTAAAAGTAACGTTGTAGATGCCCTTACGTGGGTAATGGGTGAACAGGGCGCCAAATCACTTCGCGGTGGCAAGATGGAAGACGTCATCTTTGCCGGCACTAGCGGACGCGCACCGCTTGGTCGCGCCGAAGTTTCTCTGACTATCGATAATGCCGATGGCGCACTCCCTATTGAGTACAGCGAAGTAACTATTTCGAGAATTCTTTTCCGTAACGGTCATAGTGAGTATCAGATCAATGGCGAGGCCTCTCGTTTATTAGATATTCAAGAGCTTTTGAGCGACTCTGGAATTGGCCGCGAAATGCATGTGATCGTAGGTCAAGGTCAACTTGATGCGATTTTAATGGCAACTCCAGATGAACGGCGTGGATTCATCGAAGAGGCTGCAGGTGTACTTAAACATCGAAAACGTAAAGAAAAGGCCCTTCGCAAACTGGATTCGATGCAGGTAAATCTTGCGCGCGTGCAGGACTTAACTGTCGAGCTTAGACGGCAACTTCGCCCATTGGGTAAACAGGCAGAGGTTGCGAAAAAAGCGGCGACGATTCAAGCAGATCTTCGCGATGCAAAACTTCGTATCTTGGCAGATGATTTTATTTCACTATCGAAAACCCTTGATGCCGAAGTGGCCGATGAAACATCTCTTCGAGAGCGTCGTGCGGGCGTTGAAAGTGAAGTTGAATCTATCCGTGCGCGAGAAGGAGCCCTCGATGCGCAAGCTGCATTCGAAGGCCCACTTTTAGTTCAAGCACAGGAAACCTATTACCAATTGAACTCACTTCGTGAGAAATTTAGAGGAACTCAAAGTTTGGCCCAGGAACGATCACGTTTTCTCAATGAAGAGGCCGAAGAGGCCCGATCATCTGGACGCGATCCTGACGCCCTTGAGAAAGATGCGCAGGAACTTCGCAAACAGGAGCTTGAATTAAGGGCAAATGTTTCAACTTCTCAACAGGATTTACAGTTGGCCACATCCGCCCTTGCACAAAGTGAACAGGCGCTGAAGTTAGATGAAGACACAATTGCAGCTGCGATGCGTGCAATTGCCGATGCGCGAGAAGGCACTGCACGACAAGAGGGACACATTAAATCCCTGCAAGCACGACTTGAAGCTATCTCTGAAGAGATTGAACGATTAGTTCGGGCGCGCAATGAAGCCCAGGCACGTGTTGATTCGGCGCAACGAGAGTATTCAACATATGAACTCGATATCGCTAGTGCAGATACTGGTGAGAAAGGTCTTGACTCACAGTTTGAAACTACAAAATCAAATATAGAGTCGGCAAAATCAAAGTTTCAAGAGCTGGTAGAGGCCGAACGCCTGGCCGATCGAGAACGCAATGCCATTGAATCCAAAATTGAAGCTATGAAGTTGACTTCACAAAATCGCGATGGTGCTTCAGCTTTGCTGCGTGATTCACGAGGCGTGCATATTCTTGGTTCGGTAGCCTCTCTGGTCGAAATAGATTCAGGGTGGGAGAGCGCTGCAGCTGCCGCACTTGGCACGCTTGCCGATGCAGTTGTCGTGCAGGATTTATCATCTGCTGTAACGGCCCTAACAACATTGCGCAGTGAAAACCTTGGCCAAGCCGATGTTTTGGTCTATGACGCAAACGCACAATCCAATTCTTCAATTCCATCAGGTCTTACATCCTTAGCATCTCACGTTCGATCTTCCTCAATCGGCGCACTTATCACTTCATTGCTTGCAAATATTGTTGTTGCAGATTCGGCGCGCGATGCCGAAGCTATTCTTCGAGCCAATCCAGGCGTTAGTGTTGTTACTCGCGATGGGGATGTAGTTACGGGTTCTCGTGCTCGTGGAGGCTCTAAATCCTCATCATCTCTCATCGAAATCAACGCCCTCATCGCAGGACTAGAGAGCAAACTTTCTGAAATATCGCACACATGTGATCGCTTGAAATTTGAAATTTCCAGCCAGACGGTTGAAGTTGCAAGCCGACAAAGTGATTATGATTTAGCACTTTCTAAACTCAATGAGTCCGATGCACGTATAGGTGCATTAACCGAGCAGTTGGCGGTTTCGGGTCAGAATATGAAATCTGCGATGGCAGAAGTTGAGCGGTTAAATGTAAATATAAATGAGGCAACAACGGCCCAAGTGCGCGATGAGGGCGATTTATTAGTTGCTCAAAATCAACTTCACCAAGCTGGCGCAGTTGCAGAGCCTGATCACACACTTACTGAGAACCTTCGTAACGCCGTGTCGGTTGCACGAACTGCAGAGGTTGAAGCACGTCTTGCGGTGCGAACAATTGAAGAGCGGGTCACATCGGTTGCAGCTCGTGCCTTAGCTTTGGAAGTGGCTGCCCGAAATGAGCGCGAAGCCTCTGAACGCGCGGTAATACGTCGTAGTGCTCGTGCACGTGCAGCTCTCATCTCCCAGGCCATAGCAGAGTCGGCCTACGAAGTTCTCATTCACATAGAGCGTTCGATTTCCAAGGCGGCAGTCGAGCGTGCTCGCTTGGAAGAGTCACGCGTACTTCGAGAAGGTGAGACGCTTACGGTTCGTACTCGTGGACGCGAGCTTGCAACTGAGTTAGAAGCCCTGACTTCAAGTGTGCATCGTGATGAGATTGCACGCGCAGAACAGCGCATGCGAATTGAATCTCTTGAAAACAAAACAGCTGAAGAGTTCGCTATCGATACACAGACTCTTGTTGCCGAATATGGTCCAGAAAATGATGTCCCTACCTTCTTCGAAAATGAGGATGGGGAGATTGTTACGACTGAGTTGATTCCATATCGCCGCGATCAACAGGAAAAACGTCTTGCATCGGCCGAACGTTCTCTGAATTTGCTAGGTAAAATTAATCCTTTGGCCCTTGAAGAGTTCTCATCGCTGGAAGAGCGCCTGAAGTTCTTAGCAGACCAACTTGAGGATTTAAAAAATACTAAGAAAGATCTACTCGACATTATTAAAGAGGTAGATGACCGGGTTCAAACGATATTCATGGAGGCCTTCGAGGACACCGCGCGACATTTTGAGGAGATATTTGCTCGCCTATTCCCAGGTGGAGATGGTCGCCTGATACTCGTAGATCCAGAAAATCCACTCACAAGTGGTGTCGATGTTGAAGCCAGACCTCCCGGCAAGCGAATTAAACGCCTCTCACTGCTCTCTGGTGGAGAAAAATCTTTAACTGCCGTCGCAATGCTCGTTGCTATCTTTAAAGCTCGTCCAAGTCCATTCTATGTATTAGATGAAGTTGAAGCTGCGCTAGATGATGTCAACCTTGGCCGCCTTCTTGGAGTTCTTGAGGAGTTACGAGCAAGTTCTCAATTAATTATTATTACTCACCAAAAGCGCACGATGGAAATTGCCGATGCACTTTATGGCGTGACTATGCGCGGGGATGGTGTTACAGAGGTAATCTCGCAACGTCTTCGTGAATCAGACGCAAGCTAGAAAGCTTTTAGAATGGGTCTTTTTAGTAAGTTCATCGCAAAAATTAAGGGAGAAAACTCCTTTACGACTTCCGACTGGCAAGAGTTAGAACGTGAACTTTTAGCATCAGATATAGGACCGGGGCTTACACAAGAGTTATTGGCCATGGCCCATAAAGTCAAGAGCGAGAATGCCGAGGCCGCACTCATTCAAACGCTTACATCACATTTGAGTCAGAAGTCGCGGCAACTTCTGACAAATCCAGATGGCACAACGGTGGTATTAGTCGTGGGAGTCAATGGGACGGGTAAAACTACATCGGTTGCAAAGTTAGCCGCACATATTAAGAGATCCGGGGCATCGATTATCGTTGCAGCAGGCGACACCTTTCGTGCAGCTGCCGTAGAACAGTTGCAGACGTGGGGAGGGCGGATAGGAGTTGAAGTTATTGCCGGTAAAGCAAACGGTGATCCTGCATCCGTTGCATACGATGCTGCTAAACGAGCGGAAGAGATTTTGGCGGATTATTTAGTCATTGATACCGCCGGGCGGTTGCATAATAAGAGTGATCTTATGAATGAACTGGAAAAGGTAAAACGGGTAGTTGAGAAAACCTCTCCAGTTAGCGAAGTCCTGCTAACAATCGATGCGACAACCGGGCAAAATGGATTGGCACAGGCCAGAATATTTTCCGAAAGCGTTAATGTGACTGGAATTATCCTGACTAAACTCGATGGCAGCGCAAGAGGCGGGATAGCCCTTGCAATTGAGAGCGAGTTGGGTATTCCCATCAAGTGGATCGGTACAGGGGAGTCTGAGAGCGATTTCGCCGCTTTCGACCCAGAGGCCTATATTTCGGGGCTGCTCTCGTAACCTAGATTTAACATTGAACCGCTTTTTGCAACGCGTCTGAAACCAAAGTGAGCCAATCCCGTAACCGCCTTCGGGCATCTTTGCCCCAATCTCAACGGCGAGAAATCGAGTAGTTATTACCCGAAAGCAGATTCTTCTCATGACCGAAACAGTATTGAACTCTGGCGACACGGCCTGGATGTTGGCAAGCACCGCTCTCGTATTACTCATGACTCCTGGACTTGCATTTTTCTACGGCGGAATGGTTCGTACCAAGAGTGTATTAAATATGATGATGATGTCCTTTATTACTATCGGCATCGTAAGTATTTTATGGGTTATCTATGGTTTTGAACTTGCCTTTGGTTACAAAGCCAATTCGCCTTGGTATGGAAATATCTCACTCTCAGGCCTTGGCGCAATGGTAAATGACTTCACTAATAATGGTGGAATCTATCCCATTCCAGTTTTAGTTTTCGCAGCTTTTCAGTTGATGTTTGCAATTATTACTCCCGCTTTAATCTCAGGTGCAATCGCAGATCGTACCAAGTTCGTATCGTGGGCAGTCTTTGTAGCTATTTGGACAACTATCGTCTACTTGCCTGTTGCTCACTGGGTCTTTGCATTCGGTAATAAAGTTGGTGACACCGTCACAGGAACAGGATTCTTAGCGGGCAAAGGCCTGGAGGATTTTGCCGGCGGAACGGCAGTTCATATCAATGCAGGTGCTGCAGGTTTAGCCCTGGCAATTGTTCTTGGCAAGCGTGTTGGTTGGCGTAGAGAGTCGATGCGCCCGCACTCACTTCCACTTGTACTTCTTGGTTCTGGCCTTTTATGGTTTGGTTGGTTTGGCTTTAATGCCGGCTCTGCTTTGGCCGCTAATGGAACTGCAGGTCTTGCATTCATGAATACTCAAGTTGCAACTGCTGGAGCACTGATTGGATGGTTACTAGTTGAAAAAATTCGCAACGGCCATGCGACATCTCTAGGGGCGGCCTCAGGAGCTGTTGCAGGTTTAGTTGCAATTACGCCTGCATGCGCCTTCGTTGCGCCTTGGGCAGCTGTAGTCATAGGCCTTCTAGCTGGAGTTCTCTGCGCACTTGCAGTTGGACTTAAGTACCGCTTCGGCTTTGATGATTCACTTGACGTCGTCGGTGTTCACTTAGTCGGAGGCGTTTGGGGATCCCTTGCTATCGGTTTATTTGGAACACACGTGGTAAATGGCCTTGGTCTAGATGGCCTGTTTTACGGCGGTGGGAGCGCATTGCTGGGTAAGCAGGCCCTCGGTGTGGGAATGGTCGCGCTATATTCATTTGTCGTTACGTTGATCCTCGGATTTGCAATCGAGAAAACGATTGGTTTCCGTATTAAAGTAGACAAGGAAGTTGAAGGTATCGATCTGAACGAGCACGCAGAAAGTGCATATGAAATGTCTAGCTCATCACGAGGAGGTTCCTTCTAATGAAACTAATTACAGCAATTCTTAAACCCTTCAAATTAGATGACGTTAAAAATGCTCTGCAGGCCCATGGCGTAACTGGCATGACGGTCTCAGAGGCGAGCGGTTTCGGTCGGCAAAAAGGCCACACCGAGGTATATCGGGGCGCCGAGTACACCGTTGATTTAGTGCCAAAGGTTCGCCTTGAGGTGCTAGCCGATGATGCCGATGCCGACTCAGTTGTCGATGTGATCGTTAAGGCTGCATCAACTGGATCTATTGGTGATGGAAAGGTTTGGACAACTCCAGTAGATCAAGTAGTTCGCGTACGTACGGGTGAACGCGGACCAGACGCAATCTAAGATAGCGAACATGGGAACACGTGAGAGAAGAGAGCGATCGAACGAGAGCGATCGCTCTCTTCTCACACTATTTAATTTGGCAGTAAAAGCACATCTTGGAAACAATGGAGAAAAAGGCGTGGCAGTTGCAGCCGTTGGGGGATATGGGCGCGCAGAGTTAGCACCTGGTTCAGATTTAGATATTCTCATTCTTCACCAAGGCCAATTCACGAGTGAAAAATTGAACGCTTTTGTAAACGCGCTCCTCTATCCCTTATGGGACTCAAACTCCGTCGATCATTCAGTACGTACTCGAAGTGAAACGGCTAAGACATCTGCCAGTGATTTAAAAGTTGCACTCGGCTTGCTAGATATCCGTTTTGTTGCAGGTGATGCCGAACTGGTTGCTGCCGTTGCGCGAGATAGTGTGGATAGTTGGCACAAAAATTCCAGAGCACGTTTACCCGAGCTTCGAGCGTCCATGTCGGCACGCTATGAGCGTTCAGGGGAGTTGGCTTACTTACTTGAGCCAGATATTAAGGAGGCACGCGGTGGTCTGCGTGACATAACGGCGCTACGAGCAATCGCACTATCGGGTGCGGTACCCGTGCCACTTGAACGAATCAGCTGGGCTGAATCAACACTCAATAATCTGCGTGAAAGCTTACATACGACAACTGGAAGAAATAAAGACAGGTTGCTATTTCAAGAGCAGGACAAGGTCGCTAAAGCCCTTAACTATGTCGATGCCGACGCCATGATGAGTGAAGTGGCACAGGCTGCGCGTTTAGTTGACTACTTATTGGAGTACACCTGGCACCTACTCGATCACAAAGGCAAGAAACCTCTTGGGCGATTCTTTCGAAGGCCTCAAAGCGTTTCAGTTGCTGCGGGCATTAACGTCAGTGACAATGAGATAGTCATCGATCCACTGGCCTCATTTGATAAAGATCCTCTTATTGGATTACGTGCGGCTGCAACGGCAGCGCAGTTAGGTCTGCCAATATCCCTTGAGAGCTGCGCATTAATTACGGCATCACTACGTGAGGGCAGTGGAGAGCTACCTTCGCCATGGCCACGTGAGGCACGAGAAAATCTTATTGCACTCATTGGCGCAGGAGAGTCGATGGTGCGGGTTTTTGAGAGTTTGGATCAAGAGGAGATCATCTTTTCCTGGATTCCAGAGTGGCGCCCGCTTCGCTCACTTGCCCAACGCAACGCGCTACACCGTCATACCGTTGATAGACACATGGTTGAAACGGCCGTGCATGCAGCCACTTTAACGCGAAAGGTACACCGCCCGGATTTACTCCTCTTTGCTGCGCTCTTTCATGACATAGGCAAGGGCAGCGATGAGGATCACTCAGATCGTGGAGAGCGTTTAATCGCACCACTTGCAATGCGTATTGGTTTCTCTCAGGCCGATGTCGTAACTTTGCAGATTCTTGTCAAACACCACCTCTTACTCTCTGCCACAGCTACTCGGCGCGATTTAGATGATCCGGCAACGATTGCATCGATCATCGATGTTATCCCCGATCTCAATACCCTTGAACTATTGCACGCACTCAGTGTTGCCGATGGTGAGGCTACGGGAAGTGCTGGATGGAGCGATTGGAAGGCTTCGCTAGTAAATGATTTAGTTCACCGCGTACGTCGCACAATGTCAGGTTCGATGATTGCCGAGCAACCAGCGCTAACTGATGAGCAGCTAGCTCAAGCACAGAGCGGCGTACTTACCGTAGTTCTAGAAAAGCACGACAGCGGATATTGGATTGAAATAGTTTCACCCGATAAACCAGGTTTACTCTCACTCGTAGCCGGTGTATTAAATGCATCGCGATTGGATGTTAAATCGGCGCGTACCAAAAGCCATGGACCATCGGCAGTTATGTTCTGGGTAGTCTCTCCAGAGCCGCATGCACCTGAGATTACTCAAGTTGGGTTACGTAACGAGATCGTAAAGGCTTTTGAGAACTCAACGCACGTAGAGGAGAGGTTAGTGGCTCGCGCTAAGGCCTATGCATCCATCCCAAGTATTCCTGTGCCGGCACCTGAAGTCGTTTATTTTAATGATGCAGCAACCGATGCGACGGTAATCGAAGTGCGCAGCCATGACCGCCCTGGATTGCTTTTTAGAATTGGATCGGCGATTACTCACGCGAAGGTCGATATTCGCTCAGCGATTGTTACAACCCTTGGCGCGGAAGCTATCGACACCTTATATGTGACTGAGTTAAGGGGCGGACCGTTAAGTGATGTGCGGGCTCAAGAGGTTACGTCGCAACTGCGCCTTGCGCTGAAGTAGTCTTAGCTCATCATGTTTGATTCATTGAGTTCACGTTTTAGCGCCACATTCTCATCCCTTCGCTCTCGCGGAAAGATTTCCAAGGACGATATCGAGTCCATGTCTGGGCAGATTAGGCAGGCGCTACTGGAATCAGATGTTGCATTAGAGGTTGTTGATTCATTTGTCTTAGATATCAAGGAGAAAGCTATTGATGCCATAGCGTCGATGCAGGCAGGTACAAATCAAGCCAATGCAATCTTTGAAATCGTTAACGCTTCTTTAGTTGAGATTTTGGGCGGCCAGGCACGCAGAGTTCGATTTTCAAAGAACCCACCAACTGTAATTATGTTGGCTGGTCTACAAGGAGCCGGCAAGACAACCCTTGCTGGAAAGTTAGCGAAGTTTTACGCAGATCAAGGAAATACTCCGCTCTTAGTCGCCTCTGATTTACAAAGACCAAATGCGGTTACTCAACTCCAAGTTGTCGGCGCAAGTATCGCTGTTCCAGTCTTTGCACCAGAGCCGGGTAATGGCGTTGGAGATCCCGTAAAGGTGGCAAAGGCCGGAATTGAATTTGCAAAAGCCAAGCAGTACAACATGGTCATTGTAGATACGGCAGGCCGATTAGGTGTCGATGCCGATTTAATGAAACAGGCAAGTGATATCCGTGATGCAGTAGCCCCTGATGAGATTTTATTTGTAGTTGATGCGATGATGGGTCAAGATGCCGTACGGACATCGCAGGCCTTCCTAACTGGCGTGGGCTTTGATGGTGTTGTCTTAACTAAGCTCGATGGCGATGCTCGCGGTGGCGCCGCTCTATCCATAGCCTCGATTACTAAACGACCAATCATGTTTGCATCAACGGGTGAAAAGATCTCTGATTTTGATATTTTTTATCCCGATCGCATGGCATCTCGAATTCTGGGAATGGGCGATGTCGCAACGTTGGCCGAAGCTGCCAAGAAGGCCTTTGATGGCGATACGTCGGCAAAGTTGGAGGCAAAGTTTGCAAGCGGTGAGGATTTCACGTTGGAGGATTTCCTTGACCAACTAAGTGCAATGTCGAAGATGGGATCTATGTCAAAACTCTTGGGGATGTTGCCAGGGGCTGGGGCGATGAGGAAAGAGATTGAAAACTTTGACGAGGGGGAGATAGTTCGAACTAGAGCCATCGTTGAGTCGATGACACCTAGCGAGCGCCGCGATCCTAAAACCTTAAATGGCTCGCGCCGGGCGCGAATCGCAGTTGGCTCCGGGCGCAGAGTTTCAGAGGTCAATACCCTCCTCGAACGCTTCTCTGCGGCGCAGAAGATGATGAAACAGGTGCGCCAGACTGGCATGCCAGCCGGGATGGGAGCCCCTGCGATGGCCCCGCCTAAGAATCAGGCTAAACCTAAGAAGAGGTCTAAGTCGGGCAATCCAGCTAAACGGGCGTTAGAGGAGTCTTAGTAGGCGATTTCGCGTATCTACGCCTATGGTGGCAGAATAGGCTACCTGTTGAAGGGGCCCTCTATCCCCTAACAACATCCATTTACCGATAGTTGAATCGCTCTCACCACGCACCCCGCTGTGGAGAGACGGTATGACACACATACACAGGAGATACCTTTCTTGGCTACAAAAATTCGTTTAATGCGCATGGGCAAGATCCGCACACCATTTTTCCGCGTCGTCGTTACCGACTCACGCAAGGCACGTAACGGTCTTTCAATTGAAGAGATCGGTCGCTATGTTCCAGGACAAGAGCCATCACTAATTGAGATCAACTCAGAGCGTGCTCTGTATTGGCTCGGCGTTGGCGCACAACCATCAGAGGCTGTAGAGGCGCTGCTGAAGGTGACTGGAGATTGGCAGAAGCACAAGGGTCTTCCAGGAACTGAAGGCACACTACGCGTTGCCGCCCCACGTGTAGGTAAGCACGTTGCTTACGAGGCTGCAGTTAAGAATGCAATGGATGAACCTAAAGAGGGTGCAACAACATTGAAGAAGAAGGCACAGGAGAAGCTAGCGGCTAAGGCCAATCCAGTCTCCGAGCCAATAGTTGAAGAGGCTGTGTCCGAGGTCTCCGAGCCAATAGTTAATGAAGCCGTGTCCGAGGTTCCAGCTGAAGTTGTGACTACAGATGCAGTGGTCGAAACAGAAGCGGCTGCTGAATAATTATGATGGATGAGGCCCTCGAGCATTTAGTAAAGGGGATCGTCGATAATCCAGATGATGTTGTTGTTTCAGAAAAAACACATCGCCGCGGAACAACACTTGAGGTTCGCGTGAACCCTGAGGATATCGGCAAGGTTATTGGACGTAATGGTCGCACCGCTAAGGCGTTGCGCACCGTTGTTAGCGCGCTCGCAGGTCGCACGGTACGTGTAGATCTCGTCGAGACCGACGAACCTAACTAAGTAACGATTCACATAGCCATGCGTTTACTCGTAGGGCGTATCGGTCGTGCCCATGGAATTCTCGGTGAGGCAACGATTGAAGTGCGCAGCGATGATCCCGATAGCCGATTTGCAGTAGGCGAAAAACTGCAGAGTGATGAGCATGGGATTTTGACGATAACTTCTGGCCGTGTTCACAATGGGGTTTTACTCCTTGGTTTTGCCGGCTACACCGACCGAAACCAGATTGAGAAGCTTCGCAATACCCTTCTCTACGCCGACGTTGATATCGATCAGGTGCGCGAAGATGCCGATGATTATCACGTCTTGCAGTTGATTGGATGTAGGGCATATCTTGAGTCGGGTGAGTTATTTGGTGAAGTTACCGATGTCATTAACCTGCCTGGACAGGACTTGCTTGCGATTAAAACTCCTACCTTTGAAACTCTCATCCCATTTGTGCGTCAGTTAGTTCCGATTGTCGATGTAGTGGCTAAACGTGTTGTAGTAATTCCGCCTGATGTAACTGGTGCCTTGTCATGAAGATAGATGCAGTCACAATTTTTCCTGATTATTTTGCCCCACTGCAACTCTCGCTTCTAGGCAAAGCAAGTAGTGCCGGGATTGTAAGTTTTGGAATCCATGATCTGCGTAGCTTTGCTACAAATAACCATCACGCAGTAGATGACACACCTTACGGCGGTGGTGCTGGAATGGTGATGTTGCCTGAGATTTGGGGTCTAGCTCTAGATCCCTTAATGGTCGATGACACTGATTTGATTATCTTAACTCCAGCTGGAAAGCGCTTTGATCAGCCGATGGCCGTCGAACTTTCTAAAGCACCCCACCTTGTATTTGCATGCGGTCGGTATGAGGGAATCGATGATCGAGTCCGAGCGCACTATTCGAGCCATCAGTACTCTTCACGCAATATCCGAGTACATGAAGTTTCTATCGGCGATTATGTTTTAGGTGGGGGAGAAGTGGCCTCACTTGTTATGATCGAGGCGATAACTAGGTTGCTACCAGGTGTTCTTGGAAATCCTGATTCATTGAGTGAAGAGTCACATAATGAGCAGGGCTACCTTGAATACCCTAACTACACCAAACCTGCAGTGTGGCGAGATATCCAGGTTCCAGAGATTTTATTGAGTGGAAATCATGGAGAAATCGCGAAATGGCGGGTAGCCCAAGCAAAAAAGCGCGCCGCGGATAATCTATAACTCGCGAGTATGGCCTGCTTTACCGTAGCGTTACCCCTATGACGAGTGATGCGGCAAGAGTGCAAGCCAGATTAATCCGCGACCTCGAACCAGTTGTAGCCGTAGAGCTTGAGCGACACTTAGCTGTACAAAAGAATTGGTACCCACATGAGTATGTGCCATGGTCGCAGGGTCGCGACTTTGCCGGTCCCCTCAATGGTGATGCATGGGAGGCTAAAGATTCACGTCTAACGCCGGTGGCGCAAGACTCTCTCGTGCTTAATCTATTAACGGAAGATAATCTTCCGAGTTACCACACTGAGATTGCGATCTCAATGGGACGAGATGGCGCGTGGGGTACTTGGATTGAACGTTGGACGGCCGAAGAGGCCCGACACAGCATTGTTATTCGAGATTATTTAATGGCAACTCGAGGTGTCGATCCATATGAGCTAGAGGATTTACGTATGGCACATATGTCCTTGGGCTATCAAACTCCTTACGAGAACGATATGTTGCACACGATCGCATATGTTTCCTTCCAAGAGTTAGCTACACGAATCTCTCATCGCAACACTGGAAAGATCTCTGATGACCCCATCGCTGAAAACATGATGCAGCGAATCGCCTTGGATGAGAATCTACATATGCTCTTCTATCGCAACACACTAGGTGCAGCCCTTGAGATGGAGCCGAATGCAACGATGCGTGCGATAGCCGATGTAGTTACCAACTTTGGTATGCCTGGGGCAAATATGCCCGGCTTTGGCCGTAAAGCGGTACAGATTGCGCTAGCTGGAATCTATGACATGCAGCAGCATCTAGATGAGGTCATCGCCCCCGTTCTTCGTGCATGGAAGGTCTTTGAACGCACAGATTTAACCGGAGATGGCCTAAAAGCTCGCGAAGATTTGTCGGCCTTCCTTGCTAAAACGGGCGTTGAAGCCGAGCGATTTAATGAAAAGCGCGAAGTTTATTTTGAGCGCCTAGTTGCTCGTGGGCAAGAGCCACTGCGAATCATCAAGTAGAGTTCTCTTCATGCCTAAAAGAGTCATCTTTGTTGAACACGATAACGCCAGTCCAGGAGGTCCAATCTGGGCTCAATTTGTGCGCCGCGGATATGAGATCACTCGCTTCATGGTCGTTGGTGAAGAAAATTCAGAGAACCCAAATGTGGAGCCTGCATGGCCAGATTTTTTTGAGTTCGATGCTGTAGTCATAATGGGCTCGCAATATGCAGCCTATGATGATGAGCGAATCGGTAACTGGCTACTGCCTCTTATTGAAAAGATGCGAGCTGTGCACAATGCAGGTATTCCAATTTTCGGAATCTGTTTTGGCGGGCAGTTGATGTCACGTGTTTTTGGTGGAACGGTTTCACGTGCGCCCCGCGCAGAGCTTGGTTGGGTAAAGATTGAAAGTAACGATGAGAGCTTTGTTTCAAGCGGCCCGTGGTTTGAGTTCCATTGGGATCGCTTTACCCTTCCACCGGGAGCAACTGAGATTGCCAAGAATGATTTATGCCCTCAAGCATTTCATTTGGGGAGAACCTTGGGCGTGCAATTCCACCCTGAAGTTGATCCTGAGGTTTTAGATACTTGGCTTGCGATAGAGAGCGCTTGCGGCGAGTTAGAGTCTGAAGGCGTAGACATAGTGGCCTTACGTGCTCAGACTAAGAAAGTTGAAGCAGAAAGCAATCAGCGCGGCTACGACTTAGTTGATCAATTCCTTGATCGCGTCGCGACCGCGCCAATTACTTTAATTTAATCGTTTGAGATAAATACGTTCTTAACCTCTGTAAATGAATCAAGTGCATCTGGACCTAACTCACGACCTAGGCCTGATTGTTTAAAGCCACCAAAGGGAGTCCAAAAACGTACCGAGGAGTTTGAGTTCACTGAGAGTGCCCCAGTGTCGATTCCGCGAGAGACTCGAAGTGCTCGGCCAACATCTCGTGTCCAAATCGAGCCTGATAATCCATATTCGCTGTCATTAGCCATTGCGACCGCCTCGGCCTCATCTTCAAAGACCATGACTGAAACAACTGGACCAAAGATCTCTTCTCGCCACGAACGGGCTTGTACATTTTTAGGTAGCAGAACTGTAGGAGCCATCCAGTACCCAGGACCTGTCGGCGCACTTCCCTTAAATGCAATCGGTTCATCTAAAAATGATTCAACGACATCGAACTGCTTCTTTGAAATCAGTGGTCCCATATCGGCCGTAGCAAGATTTGGATCTTCCACGCGGAATTTCTTGACTGCAACTTCAAACTTTTCCATGAAAGTATCAAAGACAGATCTTTGAACCAGAAGGCGAGAGCGTGAACAACAGTCCTGCCCAGCGTTATCAAAGACAGCGCCAGGTGCCCCGGCTGCAGCTTTATCAATATCGGCATCGGCAAAGATTATGTTGGAGCTTTTTCCACCGAGCTCTAATGTCAGGCGCTTAACTTGATCGGCGCAGCCGACCATGATCTGCTTTCCGACAGTGGTTGATCCAGTAAAGACGACTTTACGAACTAGCGGATGAGTCACAAATCGATTTCCAACGACGCTTCCCTTACCTGGCAAAACATTAAAGACTCCCTCAGGGATTCCAGCAAGTACTGCCAACTCACCTAAACGAATTGCAGACAGCGGTGTATATTCGGCAGGCTTTAATACAACCGTATTGCCAGCAGCTAAAGCTGGAGCAAAACCCCACCCAGCAATTGGCATAGGGAAGTTCCAGGGAACAATAATTCCAACTACACCGAGAGGCTCCTTAAAAGTTACATCGATCCCACCAGGAACTGGAATCTGACGACCGAAGAGGCGCTCCGGGGCGGCGGCGTAGTACATCAATGTGTTTGCAACGTTATCGGCCTCCCACAAAGCGTTACCGCGAGTATGACCAGAGTTTATAATCTCTATCTGTGCTAACTCTTCTCGGTGATCGGTGACCACTTGTGAAAAGCTGCGCAATAGACGTGCACGCTCACCAGGTGCAACATGTCGCCAACTTTCGAAGGCTTTGGCCGCCTTTGCAATTGCATCGTCGGTCGCCGCTAAGTCAAAGTGGGCGACGGTTTGAACAACTGATTCAGTTGCAGGGTTGATGACATCATATGAAGTAGACACGATTGATTTAAAACCTTTCGAAGTTACGGAATAGTTCCCAATCGGTAATTGCTTTACCGTATGCAGAGAGTTCAATCTTTGCCATGTTGGCGTAGTGGGCCTGTACTTCGGCGCCAAAGACCTCTTTGATCCAAGGGCTATTTTCCCAAAGCTCTAGCGCCTCAGTCATAGTTGATGGCAGCCTGGCAGAGTCTTCTGCATAAGCATTTCCCTGAAAGGCTGGCTCAAGAACCATCTTCTTCTTAATTCCATCTAGACCTGCAGCGATAATTCCAGATACAGCTAAGTAGGGGTTAACATCGCCTCCTGCAGTTCGATTCTCAAGGCGCAGTGAAGCTCCATGTCCAACCAAGCGAAGTGCGCAGGTGCGGTTATCTCGGCCCCAAAGAATGGCAGTAGGTGCGAAAGATCCGGGAACAAAACGCTTATATGAGTTGATATTAGGAGCAAATAAAAGCGTCATCTCTTTCAAATGTGCAATCTGTCCGGCAACGAATTGACGACCAATATCACTCATGCCCTGTTCTTTATCATTCTCATCGGCCATCACCATCGAGCCATCGAGGCCACGGAATGAAAGGTGAATATGGGAGGAGTTGCCCTCTTTCTCGTTGGGCTTAGCCATAAAGGTTAAGGCGTATCCATCTTGAGAGGCGATCTCTTTGGCGCCATTCTTATAAATAACATGGTTATCGCAGTTAGAGAGCGCATCAGAGTATTTGAAGGCGATTTCATGCTGGCCAAAATTACATTCACCCTTTACAGACTCAACTGTCATTCCAGCCTTTGCCATTGAGAGGCGGATACGGCGCAGGAGAGGCTCGATGCGTGAGCCACCTAAAATAGAGTAATCCACATTGTATTGATTTACTGGGATTAGGTTTTTATAACCCTTATTCCAAGCCTCTTCATATGTATCTTTGAAAACCACAAACTCCAATTCAGTTCCGCACATAGCTTCCATGCCAGCATCGGCCAAAGCCTTTACTTGCTTGCGCAAAATCTGGCGAGGAGAGGCGACGACATCAGTGTGATCGAGCCACTGCACATCGGCTAAAACTAAAACCGCTCCCGGCTGCCAATCGATTAAACGTAGCGTGCTCATATCGGGCACTAATGCGAAGTCGCTATAGCCGCGCTCCCATGAGGACATCTCGTAGCCTTCAACGGTATTCATATCAACGTCAACGGCTAGCAGGTAGTTGCATCCTTCAGTGCCGTGCTTTAGAACCTCATCTAAGAAGAACTGCCCGTGGATTCGCTTGCCAGTTAATCGGCCCTGCATATCCGTCATGGCAACTACAACAGTATCTATGGAGCCGTCAGCGACTCCTGCTTTTAAAGCCTCAATCGACATTGATTTCATAGGGCGATGCTATCTATTTGGGCGCTGAATATCTACAAAGCAAATCCCCTGCCGCTTTGGCGACAGGGGATTTGCTTAGTGTTAGTTCTCTTTTATGAGTTGAGATTGCTACGTGGGCCGGTGAACCACTTCTTGGCCGACATATTCCACCAAACCCAAAGTACAATTAACGCACCACCTGTAATTAATGGTGCGTAGTTAACTGCAGTCCAGGTGAAGTCTTTATTACCTGGAGTTCCAGCTGGTGAGAATGGCAAGATGAAGTAGACAGAGATGATTGCAATCTCAGCGACTGCAACTACGTTCATCCACTTGTATTTTGATCCTAGAGTCCAAGCGCCAGCCTTGAACGAGTCTCCAGCCTTCAGGCGCAGATAAATTGGAATCAGGAATGCAAGATAAAGAGAGATCACGCAAACCGATACAACTGCATAGAAAGCAGTAGGAGCACCAGTTGGACTCTTCCAAAGTGCAGGCAGAGTCATAACGATTCCACCTAGAGATGAGGCCAACACTGCATTAAGTGGAACATGGTGCTTGTTGACCTTCTTCCAGAGGTTGCCCCCGGGAACGGCGCCATCTCGCGAGAATGCATACATCATGCGAGAACATGAAGTTAAGCAGGCAGTAACACAGAAGATCTGTCCTGCAGTGGTGATGATCATGACTAGCTTAAAGGCGATTCCTCCACCTAGTGCGCTGTAGAGAACGGCAATTACAGAGCCTCCACCGAAAGGGTTAACTGCTGGATCGAAGGAGCTAATCATGTCGACCTTAGTTGCGGCAAAAAGGAAGGCCATCAAGAGGATATATCCACCGATTGCTGAGTAGAAGATTGACTTCCAGATTCCCTTAGCGGCGTTGATATGAGCATCATGCGTCTCTTCTGAAAGGTGAGCAGATGCATCAAAACCAGTAATTGTGTACTGAGTTAGCAAGAATCCAAGTGGCAGAACATAGAGCCAGTATGAGTTATCGCTAAAACCAGAGCTATTAATCTTTGTTGTAAACATCCAAGAGAGTGTTTGGTGCTCATTTGGTACAAATAACAAGATTCCAATAACAATTAATGCACCAAATACGTGCCACCAGACTGAGATATTGTTAAAGAGAGATAGTAGATGCCCACTGTAAATATTGATGAGCGTTACTACCAAGATGATCACGATAAATAGGAAGAATTGCTGCTTAATGTAATCGCCACCGAGGAAATCAGTTGCATAGCTTGGCCACTGTGCACCAAGGATTACATTGAGAAAGCTTGCAGCTCCATAGCCGACTGAGGCGGTAACAGATACGAGACCGATTAAATTCAGCCATCCTGTGTAGAAGCCTGCCTTTGGACCGCCGAGCTTTGAGGCCCACCAGTAGATTCCACCAGAGGTTGGATAGGCAGAGGCGAGCTCTGACATACAAAAACCAATAATGAGAATAAGTAATGAGATTATTGGCCAACCGATTGAGATCGCTACGGGACCACCGTTGTTCCATGCCTGGGCAAATGTTGTGAAGCAACCAGCCAGGATCGAGATGATTGAAAATGAGATTGCAAAGTTAGAAAAACCAGACCAGCTGCGACTTAACTCCTGTTTGTAACCGAGTTCAGCTAATCTTTTTTCGTCATCATTTGTAATTGCCAAGATGTTCTCCTCCTTGAGACTCTTCGGGTGTAGCATTTCTACCTCATAGTGTGACTTAAATGGAAGGGGTTTACGCAATTATGTGCCGATTAATGGGCTACGTGTCGCCAATTAAAACCTCTTTTCCAGCGCTAGTAGGAGATGAATTTTCAGAGTTTGTCGCACTTTCCTCTCAACATTGCGATGGCTGGGGGCTTTCGACCGTGGATCAGAGCGGAAGTCATCTTGTTGTAGAAAAGAAGGTTGAAGCCGCAGCGCAGAGCGCTACCTTTGATTCTACTGTTGCCGATAATGTTGCCGATGGCGCGCTGTTGCATCTGCGGTGGGCAACCAAGGGGTTAGCCATAAGTGAAAACAATACTCATCCATTTATGTATGGTGAGTATTCATTTATTCACAATGGTTCGATTTTCCCTCCCGATGCGATCGCCCCATTTATTGATCCAAAATTTCTTCCCCTCATAATTGGCGATACCGATAGCGAACACTATTTCTATTTACTGATGACCGAGATTGAAAAAGTTGGTCTAGCCAGCGGGGTGAAAAGCGCACTAAAAATAATTAAAGAACATGGCCAAACAACGAGCTTAAACTGCATGCTCATGAACCGCGATTTCTTCGTCACTGTGAGCGAGCACAATAGTGCGAAGAAGCCTGACTGGGCCCCCGATGATTATTATGAGATTAAATACTTGCCTGGACCCGCTGGCGTCCTCTTTGCCTCAAGTGGATGGAACCAACCGGGCTGGAAGAGCCTAGATAATCATCACTGCGCAGTTGTTAACCGTTCAACCTTTGAGATTGAAGTTATCGACCTCTAATTAAGGCTCTACGATAGGCCCATGAACCGCACCTATACAGTTGAAACTTATGGCTGTCAGATGAATGTTCATGACTCAGAGCGCATCGCTGGATTGTTAGATGAGGCTGGATACCTCCCAGTTGCTGAAGGCGAACAGGCTGACATCGTAGTTTTTAACACGTGTGCTGTGCGGGAGAACGCTGACAATAAGCTCTATGGGAACCTCTCATTTCTAGCTCCAATTAAAAAACTCAATCCATCGATGCAGATCGCCGTCGGGGGATGTCTTGCACAGAAAGATCAAGCCACAATTCTAAAAAAAGCTCCTTATGTTGATGTTGTCTTTGGTACTCACAACGTTGGCTCGTTGCCGATCTTGCTAGAGCGGGCACGTATTGAAGAAGAGTCACAAGTTGAGATCCTCGAATCCCTCGAGCACTTTCCATCTACCCTGCCGGCACGGCGATTATCGGCCTTCTCTTCGTGGGTGTCGGTATCAGTTGGATGCAACAACACCTGCACTTTTTGTATCGTTCCAACCCTACGTGGAATCGAAAAAGACCGTAGAGCTGCAGATATTCTCGCCGAAGTTCGGGCCTTAGTTGATCAAGGCGTCATCGAGATAACACTGTTGGGTCAAAATGTGAATGCCTACGGAGTTGATTTCGGTGATCGTTACGCATTTGCAAATCTTCTCCGTGAATGCGGAAAAGTCGATGGTCTAGAGCGAGTGCGCTTTATGTCACCGCATCCACGTGATTTTACCGACGATGTAATAGATGCCATGGCGCAGACTCCTAACGTAATGCCACATCTACATATGCCATTGCAGTCTGGTTCAAACTCCATCTTGCAGAGTATGCGCCGCTCATATCGCACCGATAGATTCCTAGGAATTCTAGATCGCGTTCGAAGCGCAATTCCAGATGCATCTATCACTACAGATATTATCGTTGGCTTCCCCGGCGAGAGCGAGAGCGATTTTCAAGACACATTAGATATATGCACCCAAGGGCGATTTGCCGCAGCCTACACATATCAATACTCCATTCGTCCTGGAACACCGGCTGCAACGATGCCCAATCAGGTACCAAGTGAAGTTGTTGGTGAGCGCTATACCCGCCTGCATAATCATCAGCAGCAGATTTCATTATCTGTAAATCAAGAGGCGATTGGTAAGAGCTTTAAAGTCCTAGTCGGAGATTTCGAGGGACGGCGAGATATCGCACAAGAGCGCCTAACTGGACGAAGTGAAGATTTTCGCCTAGTGCACTTTGATAATAGCGCCGCTGCTCGCCCCGGAGATGAAGTTTGCGTGGAGATAACCGATGCTTCGGCGCATTATTTGATTGGAGCTCCCGGTGCCGTACGCGCAACACGCGGTGCAGATGCCCACCAAGCACGAACTCAAGAGCGTGCTAAAACCGCCACGATGCTCGGAATGCCGACGATTCTTGCATGAGTGTAATTGTTATATGTGGAGCTACAGCCACAGGTAAGAGTGATTTAGCTATTGCCGTTGCCCAGCGATTTGATGGAGAGATAATCAACGCAGATTCCATGCAGATTTATCGGGGGATGGATATTGGAACTGCGAAGTTAAGTGTGGATGAGCGAGAGGGAGTGCGCCATCATTTATTGGATGTTCTAGATGTTAATCAAGACTCTACCGTTGCCTGGTATCAAAATTTAGCGCGCATTGCAGTTGAAGAGATCCAATCTCGCGGCAAGTGCGCGGTGATAGTTGGTGGCACCGGTCTTTACATCAAATCTATTTTGGATGAGCTCAACTTTCCCGATACCGATCCCGTTGTACGAGAGAAGTTAGAGGCAGAGTTGGAGAGGCTGGGTTTAAACGCACTTTTCCAGCGCCTAGAAAAGTTAGATCCAGCCGCTGCCATTGCTATCGACCGAGCAAATGCACGCCGAGTGATTCGTGCGCTGGAGGTTATTGAGATTACGGGCAAGCCATTTACGGCAAATCTTCCACGCCAAGCAAGTATCAGATACCCAGATGCCCAGCAGTTTGGTTTAGTAATGGAGCGTGAAACTTTGGATGAGCGAATTAGCGCCCGTGTGGATCGCATGTGGGAACGGGGCTTTGTAGATGAGGTTGATTCTTTAATTGCAGCTGGAATTACCCAGGCTCGCACAGCTCAATTAGCGCTGGGCTACTCGCAGATAATCGCATTTCGAAAAGGTTTAATGAGTCAAGAGCAGGCTCGCGAAGATACGAAGCGAGCAACCCGGCAGTATGCCCGTCGCCAAGAGACCTGGTTCTCACGTGATGCACGAATCACCTGGATTTCACCGATTCAACCACGCCTGGAGAGTGTTGTTGCACATTTAGAGAAGTTAGACTCATTTCAATGATTGCAACATACGGCCACGGCACAGAAAATGACTTTGTCCTTGTATTTGATCCAAGTGATGAACATTCGATAACAACTGCTCAAACGGCGGCGATTTGTGATCGTAAATCTGGAATCGGCGCCGATGGTTTAATTCGCATAATCAAGCGTGATGAAAAATGGTTCATGGATTATCGAAATGCCGATGGCTCTTTAGCCGAGATGTGCGGAAATGGAATTCGCGTGATGGCTCGTTATCTGGTTGAACGTGGACATATGCCTGAGGGAATCTTTGCCATCAATACTCGAGATGGAATCAAACATCTGCGCGTGCCTATGGTCGGAGATATCTCCGTGAATATGGGGCAGGTCAGCGATGAAGCTGAGGCGATTACCGCCTCTACGAATGGACATATTTGGAATGGCTACAACATCAGCGTTGGAAACCCTCACGCAGTTGTCTTTGTTGAGGATATACAAGATGTCGGGCCTATGAATGAGCCACCTATAGTTCGCCCACGTGATTCCTATCCTGAAGGCGTAAATGTTGAATTTGTTCAGATTACAGGTGATCATGAACTTTCTATGCGTGTATATGAGCGGGGTAGTGGTGAAACTCGCTCATGCGGGACAGGAACATGCGCCGTTGCTTTAGCGGCAGTGTTGCACTCAAAGGATCGTTTGCCTTCAACATGGGTTATCAATCCACCTGGTGGCCGGCTTGAGGTTTCAATCGATGGCCACTCCAACGCCACTTTGATTGGTCCAGCCGTATTGATAAAGGATGTAGATATTTCGGAGTTTCTACTTGCCTAATAAAGAGGTAGGCGATGAGTTCGAAGCGTTAATGCGCGAGAGTGCGCGCGTTGCCGCAGAGTACGACTCCGGCGATGAGTTAGTAGATCCAACTCTGGAGCTATCTGAGCGACATGCCCTTCGCCGCGTTAAAGGCTTCTCCACTGAACTTCAAGATATCTCAGAGGCCGAGTATCGACAGCTCCAACTCGAACGCGTAGTTCTAGTGGGAGTGTGGACTGAAGGAACTTCTACGATGGCTGAAAACTCTTTGGCCGAACTCAAAGCTCTGGCCGAAACTGCCGGCTCTGAGGTCTTGGAGG
Organism: Actinomycetota bacterium; assembly: GCA_009698675.1. Taxonomy (GTDB): domain Bacteria; phylum Actinomycetota; class Actinomycetes; order Nanopelagicales; family Nanopelagicaceae; genus Planktophila. The sequence goes on along the minus strand of WLPT01000005.1, from coordinate 31,914 downwards.
GTTTGATTCAACGGCGCGATAAACCAGATCCTGCAACTTATATCGGCTCTGGAAAAGTGGAAGAGCTTCGCCAAGTTGTAATTGCAACCGGTGCCGATACGGTGATTTGTGATGGCGAACTTTCACCTTCCCAGTTACGCCAATTAGAAGAGAAAGTAAAAGTTAAAGTTGTTGATCGAACTGCATTAATTTTAGATATCTTCGCACAACATGCTAAAAGCAAAGAGGGCAAGGCTCAGGTCGAGCTCGCCCAAATTGCATATCTACTTCCCAGGCTTCGTGGCTGGGGAGATTCACTCTCACGGCAAGTTGGTGGACGCGCGGCAGGAGGTGCTGGAATCGGTGGGCGTGGCCCGGGTGAGACAAAAATCGAAACCGATCGCCGCCGAATTCGCGACAAAATGGCAAAGCTGCGCGGTGAGATAGCGCAGATGAAGGTTTCGCGTGATACAAAACGACAAGAGCGCAAACGATTTAATATCCCATCGGTTGCAATCGCGGGTTACACGAATGCGGGCAAATCCTCTTTACTCAATCGATTAACCGATGCAGGTGTATTAGTTGAAAATGCATTATTTGCAACACTTGATCCAACAGTTCGAAAATCACAGACAAGCGATGGTCGTGTATATACGTTGACCGACACAGTTGGCTTTGTGCGCCACCTTCCGCACCAGTTAATCGATGCCTTTAAATCTACCCTTGAAGAGGTAGCTGGCGCCGATGTTATTGTCCATGTCGTCGATGGATCACATAGCGATCCATTTGAACAGATTCGAGCAGTGCGCCAGGTAATTGAAGAGATTGGCGGCGGAACAATTGCGGAGATAATTGCAATCAATAAAGTAGATATTGCAGATCCGGAAACCGTGATGGAGATTTTAAGGAAAGAGCCCAATAGTTTTGCATTTTCTGTCCGAACTGGCTTTGGAGTAGAGGCACTTGTTCATGCGATTGAAAGTTCGCTTCCACGTCCGAGCGTTGAGATTAGAGTGGTAGTCCCCTATAGCCGGGGTGACTTGATTCACGCTATCCACGAGCATGGCGAGATATTTTCCGAGGAGTATGTAGAAAATGGAACTGCGATTCACGCTCGAGTTGACGCAGGCCTAGCGCAGGCGATAGACATCGCCCAGATGAGTGGGGAATAACTCCGACACGCCGAGGGTTATATCAACCAGTGGCCTTGTTTTAGGTAATGATGCGCCCGCAGGCAAGTACGAACGAGCACAAGAATCGAGGTGAGAGCAGTGGCAACAGATTACGACACACCCAGAAAGACTGATGAAGAGCTACACGAAGAGTCGTTAGAAGAGTTAAAGGCAAAGCGTGTCGATGCTCAATCCGGTCAGATCGATGTTGATGAGGCGGAGGCGGCTGAAACTTTAGAGCTACCTGGTGCTGATTTATCTGGTGAACAACTCGCCGTACGCGTTGTCCCAAAGCAAGAGGATGAGTTCACATGCTCTCGCTGTTTCTTGGTTCATCACATAACGCAATTAGCTAAAGGCGAGGGCGCTAAGGCAGTCTGCAAAGAGTGCAACTAGTTCGAATTTAAAGCTTTCGCCAACGCATCACCCTGATTACTTGTTATCAACCAGTAAGGTGTCGTATCCCTGGCATCGTTAATTTTTACGCGCACTCCAGTTGATGACCAAAAACGAATGCCTAGAAATGCAGCTGGGTCGGCATCGCGGGTGCGCAGTTTTTGAACTTGAAGTTTTGTCAGCGGCTCTGCAGCGCCTATAAATTTAATCTCTATGTGTGCACGGCCAACTCGAAGCTCATTCTCATCTAATTCAATTACGAGTGCGCTCTTAAAAGCAAGTAAAATCAAGAGCGTCGTTGTGAGAATCAAGCTTGCCAATGCAGCAGAATCACCGAGGGCGGCCCAGATGGATAGAACTAATGAGAGTAAAAAGATGTAAATAAGGGCCAGTAACCAGAACGGCATTCGTATTACTTCGCGATATCGCATAGGCGTTACGGTATCGGATAGAGTTAACCCATGAGTCGCATCGCCAGTACCACTCCGCCGGTCGGAGCTGTGATTCCAGAGCGCCACCCTAAGGCACCACCGATCGGCTCTAAGATCCCATCGCACTTCGGTCACTGCTTTGGGTGTGGAGAGCTTCATCCAACTGGGCTTCACCTTGTTGCATATGTCGGAGCTGGCGCAGATATAACGGCGCAGTTCACGGTTACTGAAAATCATCAAGGTGCGCCAGGTCTTGCACACGGTGGTCTTTTGTCGCTGGCCTTTGACGAGGCACTTGGGAAACTCATGTGGTTACTACGCGCCCCTGCCGTCACTGCGCGACTTGAAACAGATTTTTTGAAGCCTGTACCTATGGGTTCAACTCTTCACATCAGCGCACGGATAACCGGACAAGTAAATCGAAAAGTCTATTCAAGTGCTGAAGGCCGTCTTAATACACCTGATGGTCCAGTGGTTGTTCGCGCCGCTGCGCTCTATGTAATTGTGCCTATGGAGCACTTCCTCAATAACGCACCGAAAGAGTATTTAGATCACATCTCTAAGAACCCTGAGCTATTGGCATTTGTAGATCCCGATTTCGAGATTAATCCATAATCCGATGGCACATGTAGACGTACTAATCACTGTCCTTGATCCATCGTTGCCGCTACCGGCCTATGCCCAAGGTGGAGATGCTGGTGCAGATTTAAGAACGCGAATCGATTTCACTTTGGCGCCGGGGGAGCGAAAGTTAATTCCAACTGGCATCAAAATCGCCTTACCGAATGGATATGTAGCGCTAGTGCACCCGCGCTCGGGTCTGGCTATCAAAGACGGCGTTACTCTTGTAAATACGCCGGGCACTATCGATGCCGGTTATCGCGGAGAGATCGCCTGCATTCTTATCAATCATGATCAAAGCTCCACAGCCTCATTTAAAAAAGGCGATCGAATTGCTCAACTAGTAATCCAGCGGGTTGAGCATGCTCAGTTTGTTGAAGTTTCAGAGCTACCAGGCTCTGGCCGTAACAGCGGTGGATTTGGATCGACGGGGAGCGCATGAGCGAACACAATAAGGACCGCGACAAAGTTTTGACGGCCCTTGGTGGCAAAAAAGGCTTGATCGATTCTGGTCTGCCGGCAATTATCTTTCTACTGCTCTATAACATCAATCACGAACTCAGGACCGCACTCACCGGTGCCATTATTCTCTCGTTCTTACTTGCAATCCTTCGTCTTGCACGTAAGGACACACTTCAACATGCAATCTCTGGTCTGCTCGGAGTTTTAATTTGTGCTTATTTTGCAAACAAGAGTGGCAATGCCTCTGATTTCTATATTCCAAAACTCTTGACCAACCTGGCCTATGGAACAGCTTATCTGATTGGGAATTTAGTTGGCTGGCCATTACTAGGCATCGTCTTAGGCCCGCTCTTGGGAGAGAATTTCTTGTGGCGAAATGATCCGGCTCGTAAGCGGGTGTATGTGCGGGCAAGTTGGATCTGGGTCGCGATGTTTTTTCTTCGTATCGCCGTTCAGTATCCGATTTATCGCAGCGGTAATGTTAATTTATTGGGCACAGTCAATTTGGCTATGGGATATCCGCTATTTTTTGCCGCTGCATATCTCTCGTGGCTCGTTATTAAAACTGCGCCACCAATCCATAAGGATTAATCGTTAAGCAATAAAACAGGCTTTTATCCTTACCTCTGCCGCCGTTGATGCGACGAATAGAAGCTCATCGCCAGCTGCAAAAACATCATGTGGCTTTGCAGTAATTACCCGACCGTCGCGAACAATGGCAGCCAGAGCGGCATCATCTGGAAGTGCAATCTCCTCAACGGTTTTACCGATACATACCGAGCCATCTGGAAGAGTTAACTCGACTAAGTTGGCCTGTCCTTTTTTAAATGAGAACAGTCGGACGACATCACCAACGCTTACAGCCTCTTCTACTAGTGCGGAAATTATGCGTGGTGTTGAAACGGCAACATCGACCCCCCAGGATGAGTCGAAAAGCCATTCATTTTTTGGATGATTGATTCTGGCTACAACCCGGGGAACTCCATATTCAGTCTTTCCAAGTAGGGATGTAACTAAATTAGCTTTGTCATCCCCAGTTGCAGCGACAAGAACTTGGCAGTTGTTCAAATGGGCTTTGTCTAAAGAGGTTATCTCACACGCATCGGCCATGAGCCATTCAGCATCAGGAACACTCTCTAATTTAAGGGCTTTGGGATCCTTGTCGATAAGTAAGACTTGGTGTCCATTATCCAAAAGCTCTCGAGCGATAGCACGTCCAACATTTCCAGCGCCAGCGATTGCGATTCTCATTAGCGACTGCTCTCTGGTGAACTTGCGAGAATAGCCTCAACTCGAGAGAGATCCTCATCTGAGACCATAACGTGGAGTAAATCTCCTTGCTGCAAAACCGTGTGTTCATCTGGAATCATTCCAACACCCAAGCGTGTTATGAATGCAACTCGAGTATTCTTTAAATCATCGATAAGCAAGATCTGTCGACCATACCAATCGGCATGGGGATACATCTCGCACAGTGAAATCGTTCCACTGGCATCTCGCCATTCAGAGCGAGTTCCTTCAAGTAGCACACGTCGCAGAATTTGATCCGTTGCCCACAACACGGTCGCCACTGTTGGAATGCCTAAACGCTGATAAATCTCGGCTCTACCTGGATCGTAGATTCTGGCGACTACATTCTTAACTCCGAAGGTCTCTCCAGCAACACGTGCCGCCAAAATATTTGAATTATCGCCGTTACTGACGGCGGCAAAGGCGGCTGCTCGTTCAATCCCAGCCTCACGCAAAACATCACGATCAAAGCCAACGCCTGTGACTGTAGTGCCCTTGAAATCAGGACCTAATCGGCGAAAGGCCTCTCGAGCTTGATCGATAATCGAAACGGAATGCCCAGCGGCCTCAAGTTCGGTGGCCAATGATGACCCGACTCGACCGCAACCCATGATGACTACGTGCATATGTATTAACTTACACCCATAGGCTTACTTCTATGACATCAACTAATTCAACACCCTTGGCAGTAGGAGATGTCCTAGAGGTTGTCGTGGAGAAGGTGGCCCACGGCGGCCACTTCATCGCCCGTCACGAAGGTGCAGTTATCTTTGTGCGCCACGCGATTCCAGGAGAAAAATCTCGCGTGGTAATAACTTCAACTGGTGCCTCATTTAATCGAGGCGATGTTGTGCAAGTGCTCGAGCCCTCCAGCGATCGCGTTCCTGCACTCTGTAAGTATGCCCACCGCCAAGGGTGCGGTGGCTGCGATTTCCAACATATTTCATTGCAACGACAGCGCCTATTAAAGGCCGAGGTTATAAGTGAGCAGTTCTTACGAATAGCCAAGATGGATTTGTCGGTGGAGGTTGAAGAGGTAGGCGAGCCGCTTCATTGGCGAACACGTGCAATTGCAACGACCGATCACAAAGGCGCATTTGGCTTTTTTGCGGCGCGCTCTCACTCAGTTGTCCCAATTAATGACTGCCTCATTGTTGTTGATGAAATGAAGATGCCAGAGTTGGCTTCACGAAATTGGAAGAGCGATGTTCGAGTAGAGATAGCAATTTCCGCAATGGGAGAGAGAAATATTGCACTTGCCCCTACGCGAGAGAAGGTAAAGGCCAGGCTCACCGAAGGTAGCCAAGTTCTCCAAGAAGAGGTTAATGGACGCAAGTTGCAAGTAAGCCAGGATTCATTTTGGCAAAGCCATAAGAGCGCACCTGAAGTATTGAGTAAAGCTGTTCTTGAATATGCCCAACTCGCAGATGGCGATCACGTTTTAGATCTCTACGGCGGAGTTGGTCTTTTTACATCGGCAGTTGTTGATGTAATTGGCTCGTCAGGTAGCGTAGTTTTGATTGAAGGGAGCAAGAGCGCAACTTCAGATGCGGCTCGTAATTTTGCAGGTAAACCAAATGTGGCAGTATCAACAGGGGATGTTGCAAAGCTCTTGCCTGGAATTTCAAAAGCCGATGTTGTGATTCTTGATCCACCACGCGATGGTGCCGGTATGGCAGTTGTTGCTCAAATCGCTCGAATTAAACCGCGGGCCGTTGTCTACGTTGCTTGTGACCCGGCAGCACTCGCACGTGATACAGGTTACTTTCAAGATCTAGGCTACTCACTAGTTAAAATCAGGGCTTTTGATCTCTTTCCAATGACACATCACATCGAGTGTGTTGCGCTGTATATGCCGGCTTGAGTATTATTGCCAATTAATTAGCTAAGTATTAATGAAAAGGTGTGATTATGAGCAAAAACTCTTTCAACGCAAAGAAGAATTTAGAAGTTGCGGGTAAGAGTTTCGAGATATTTGATATCTCAGGCATAGAAGGCGCATCAGATCTTCCATTCTCGCTTAAAATCCTTTTAGAGAACCTATTGCGAACTGAAGATGGTGCAAATATCACCTCGGCCCATATTCAGGCACTAGCCAACTGGGATCCAACGATTGAGCCCGATACTGAAATTCAATTTACGCCTGGGCGCGTAGTAATGCAGGACTTCACAGGCGTTCCTTGCATAGTAGATCTCGCCACAATGCGTGAGGCTATCGTTGAACTTGGGGGAGATGCTTCAAAGGTGAACCCATTGGCCCCGGCAGAGTTAGTCATCGATCACTCGGTTATCGCCGATGTTTTTGGTACTAAAGACTCTTTCGAAAAAAACACAGATATTGAATACGAACGAAATCAAGAGCGCTATCGCTTTTTGCGATGGGGACAGAGCGCATTTGATGAGTTCAAAGTTGTGCCACCTGGAACTGGAATTGTTCACCAAGTAAATATTGAGTATTTGGCGCGCGTAGTTATGACTCGTGAAGTCGGCGCAGTTGTGCGTGCCTACCCAGACACGGTCGTTGGAACAGACTCTCACACAACAATGGTTAATGGACTTGGAGTTCTAGGTTGGGGCGTAGGCGGAATTGAGGCCGAAGCCGCACTGCTTGGACAACCAGTTTCGATGTTAATTCCACGAGTAGTTGGCTTCAAACTTACAGGTCAACTTCCTCTCGGAACAACTGCAACCGATATGGCGCTAACAATCACGCAGATTTTGCGAAAAGTTGGCGTCGTTGGAAAGTTTGTTGAGTTCTTTGGCCCAGGTGTCGTATCAGTTCCGATGGCGAACCGAACAACTATCGGCAATATGAGCCCGGAGTACGGTTCAACCTGTGCGATTTTTCCTATCGATGAAGAGACGCTGCGCTATCTACGTTTAACCGGTCGCAGCGATGATCAAGTGGCCCTTGTTGAGAAGTATGCAAAAACGCAAGGACTCTGGCACGACCCATCCATTCTCCCGCGCTTCTCACAGGTAGTTGAACTCGATCTATCGACAGTAGTGCCATCAATCTCAGGACCTAAGCGCCCGCAAGATCGAATCTCATTGAGTGATTCAAAGTCGGCCTTTGAAACAATTCTTCCATCGTATCTATCTGAAAAGACGGCACGTGGTGAGGTTTTGGCAGGTCAGACTCGCGTTAAGAATGGTGATGTCGTAATCGCATCGATTACTTCATGTACTAATACGTCAAACCCATCCGTGATGATCGGTGCCGCGCTGCTTGCCAAGAAGGCAGTTGAAAAGGGTTTGAAATCTAAGCCATGGGTTAAGACGACGTTGGCGCCGGGATCTAAAGTAGTTACCGATTATTATGACCGCGCAGATTTAACGCAATATATGCAGGAGCTTGGCTTCCACTTAGTCGGTTATGGCTGTGTAACATGTATCGGAAACTCGGGCCCACTTCCCGTGGCCATCAGCAAGGCCGTTAATGAGGGCGATTTAGCTGTCACAGCCGTTCTCTCAGGTAACCGAAACTTTGAAGGGCGAATTAGTCCAGATGTGAAGATGAATTACTTGGCTTCACCGCCCCTTGTAGTTGCATATGCAATAGCAGGAACTATGGATCATGATTTCGAGAAAGATTCTTTGGGAGATGATTTGAATGGAAATCCTGTCTACCTAAGAGATATCTGGCCATCACCTCAAGAGATTCAAACCGTAATCGATAGTTCAATCTCATCGGAGATGTTTACAAAGGATTATGCCTCAGTCTTTGATGGCGATTACCGCTGGAAGTCGCTTGCTACGCCAAGTGGAAAGGTTTTCGAATGGGATCCGCTCTCAACCTATGTTCGTAAACCTCCTTATTTTGATGCAATGCCAAAACTGCCAACACCTGTCACCGACATTACTGGGGCTCGTGTTCTGGCCGTCCTCGGCGACTCTGTGACAACGGACCACATCTCTCCTGCGGGAAACATCAAGGCAGATTCACCAGCTGGAATACATCTAGCAGAACATGGAATCGAGCGCAAAGATTTCAACTCTTATGGATCTCGCCGCGGAAATCATGAAGTGATGATTCGTGGAACTTTTGCAAATATTCGCTTGAAGAATCTACTTCTTGATGGAATAGAGGGAGGCTTTACTAGAAACTTCCTTGATAACGCTGCTCAATCAACTATTTATGATGCATCCGTTGCCTATCAAAACGCTGGTACTCCATTAGTAATTCTTGCCGGCAAAGAGTATGGATCGGGCTCATCGCGCGACTGGGCCGCCAAAGGAACGGCACTACTCGGCGTACGTGCAGTAATTGCCGAGAGTTTCGAACGCATTCATAGATCTAATTTAATTGGAATGGGCGTTCTGCCGCTTCAATTTAAAGAGGGTCAGAGCCCAGCATCCCTTGGATTAACTGGAACTGAAATCTTTGCCATCACCGGGATTACTGCTTTAAATACTGGCGGAGTTCCGAAAGAGCTCACGGTCACTGCAGGAGATAAGAGTTTTAGCGCAATCGTTCGCATAGATACACCAGGTGAGGCCGATTACTATCGCCACGGTGGAATCATGCAGTACGTACTGCGCTCACTACTTAATTAAGCAGGAAGTGATGCAACTCCGGCAGGATGAAAGCGGGAGCCGCAGACTGCTTGGCTGATTCCTTCACGATCTAAGTACGGCAAGATTCCGCCTAAGTGCATTGGCCATCCAGCTCCCATTAACATGCAGAGATCTATCTCTGCAGCTGTAGCGACAACACCCTCATCGAGCATCATGCGAGCCTCGATGGCAAGGGCGTTGAGGGCACGAGTGCGAACCTGTTCGGCCGTTGAAGGCGAACCACCCTTTGGAATTGCCGCCAGCGCGGCGGGATTTGCAGCCCAACTGCCATCTTCGCTCTTGATATAAAAGCTGCGAATACCTTGATCAACCATCGCCTGCATCGTTGGAGAGATTCGATAGCGATCACCAAGGTTCTCATGCAGAGTTTTGGAGACATGCAATCCTACGCCTGGACCGACTAGATCCAATAGTTGGAATGGAGACATAGGAAATCCGATAGAGCTCATTGCGCTATCGGCAATAGCTGGAGGAGTTCCTTCATCTACTGCATCGGTAATCTCTCCCATAAAGCGGGTTAATAGGCGATTAACAACAAATCCAGGTGCATCTTTGCAGATGATCATTGTTTTCTTAAGTTCTTTACCAATTGCTATAGCAGTTGCAGTTGTTACATCATCGGTCGTACTGGTACGTGCCACTTCAAGAAGTGGCATAACCGCGACTGGATTAAAGAAGTGGAAACCGACCACACGCTCTGGATTTTTTAAGCCTTGAGACATCTTCTCAACCGATAGCGAAGATGTATTTGTGGCAAGAACGCACTCGGGGGAGACGATAGCCTCTAGTTTCTTGAAGAGCTCTTGCTTGAGGGAGAGTTCTTCAAAGATAGCTTCGATAACAAAATCGCATCCCGAAAATACGCTTTGATCGGCCGAGCCTGAGATCAAAAGTGATAGGCGCCCTGCGGCCTCGGCGCTCATGCGCTTCTTCTCAACTGCCCTTGTGAGTTCACCTTTAACCCAAGCCACACCTTTGTCGGCGCGAGCTTGGTCTATATCGGTCATAACAACAGGGCATTTCAAATTACGTAGAAGCAGAAGTGCAAGTTGCGATGCCATTAATCCGGCACCAACTACGCCGACCTTAGCGACCTTACGTGCAAGGGCGGGCTTAGGCGCGCCCTCAACTTTCTTTCGCTTCTTCTGAATGAGATTGAATGCATAGAGTGATGCACGCAAAGGATCGCCCATTGTTAAATCTGCAAGGCTCTGATCTTCAGCATCAAATCCGGCAGCACGTGTATTGCTCTTTGCTGCGCTAATGAGCTCTAGGGCTCTCATCGGTGAGGCGATTTCTGCGCCACCATACTTCTTCAATGCAGCTGCACGTCCAGTTGCAAGGGCGCTCTCCCAAGCAGGATCGGCACTGAAATCTTTGCGCTCGATTGTGTTCACTCCACTTAAAATGTTGACCGCAAAGCCAATAGAGCGTTCGATGAAATCGGCTGGTTCAAAGAGGGCATCCACGACTCCAAGTGCAAGTGCATCCTTTGCCTTCATCATTGTGTTATTATTCAAAGCGTTAAGCATAATTACCTGCACAGCGCGCTCTGGGCCGATGAGTTTAGGCAAAATTGTCGCTCCGCCCCATCCTGGAACTAAACCTAAGAACACCTCTGGCAGTGCAGTAAATGCAGTAGTTGCTAAAGTGCGATATTTACAGTGCAGTCCAACCTCTAGACCACCTCCAAGGGCCAACCCATTTATGAATGCAAATGTTGGTATGCCACATTCATCTAATCGACGAAAGACATCGTGGCCTAACTTACCTATCGCCACTGATTGATCGCGGCTTTGAATAAATGAGAGCGCGGATAAATCTGCACCCGCAGCAAAGATAAAGGGCTTGCCAGTCAGCGCGATAGCCGCAGGCTTACTTTCAATTGCTTGGCTAATTGCAGCATCAAGTGATTGCAGCGAAGCTGGACCAAATGTATTGGGACGGTTGTGGTCGAGGCCATTATCTAATGTAATGAGGGCGAGAACTCCGCTTGCACCGAAGGCAGCTAAATCAACTTCACGCAGTAATGCCTTCGTAACAACCTCTTCTGGAGCACCTTCAGGTAGTTTGATTTCAGTACTCATTTACTTTACTCCAGCCTTGAAATGTGGATTTTCCCAGATTACTGTGCCACCCATACCGAGACCGATGCACATAGTTGTGATTCCATAACGCACCTCGGGATGATCTTCGAAACTTCTGGCCAAGTTGAGCATGAGACGAACACCCGATGATGCCAAGGGATGTCCTACTGCGATCGCTCCGCCAAATGGATTGACTCTCCAGTCGTCATCGGCAATTCCAAAGTGTTCGAGGAAAGCTAAGACTTGTACAGCAAATGCCTCATTAATTTCAAAGAGTCCTATGTCGGCGATAGTTAATCCCGCCTGCTTCAGAGCTTTAATCGTCGCCGGCACCGGTCCATAACCCATAACTTCAGGTTCAACTCCTGCAAAGGCAAATGTCACTAGACGGGCCTTGATAGTTAATCCAAGTTCAACTGCTTTATCTTCACTAGCAAGTAGAGCGGCAGTTGCACCATCATTTAATCCAGATGAGTTTCCTGCAGTAACTCGACCCGCAGGGCGAAATGGAGTTTTTAAAGTAGCTAAGCCTTCGAGCGTTGTCGTTGGACGTGGTGGTTCATCGATTGTTGCAATTGACCAACCGAGCTCGGCGTTACGTGCAGCCGTTGGAATTAAATCGCGTTGAATGAGACCGTCGGCATAGGCTTTGGCTGTTTTAATCTGCGAGTTAAGGGCGTAGATGTCGGCGCGCTCTTTTGTAATAGTGGGGAAGCGATCATGTAAACGCTCAGCTGTTGCTCCCATTGCAAGTGCATCTTGTTCAACAATTCGCTCAGCTAGAAAACGGGGATTGGGATCTAAGCCTTCGCCAATAGGGTGATTGCCCATATGTTCGACGCCGCCTGCAATTGCAATCTCATTAGTTCCCAAAGCTATTGCTCCGGCAAGAGTGGTTACAGCAGTTAGTGCACCCGCGCACCAGCGATCGATTGAATATCCAGGAACTGTATTGGGAAGTCCTGCAAGCAGTGCAGCGCTTCGCCCGATATTCATTCCTTGATCACCGGTTTGAGTCGCCGCAGCGATAGCTACATCGTCGATAGCTGCACGCTCAACGAGCGGATTGCGATCGAGCAGACCTCGAATGGCGCGGACCATAAGATCATCGGCGCGTGTGCCTGCATATAAACTGCCGGCTTTGCCAAAGGGGGTGCGGACTGCATCGACTAATACAACTGAACGGGACATAGGGCTTCCTTCGTTAAGGGCTACAGCGTTTATGTTACCCGTCAGTAAGGCTTTGGAACAGCCTCTAGCTAGGCCTTTACGAGCGCCTTTACTCGATCTTTGCTCAGGTAGGCGGTGAGAACTATGGCTAAGTAGAGGCTATAGAGGCCGAGCTGGAGCCACGAGGTCGTCGTATCAAATCCGATAGTTCCGGTAAGTACCCCGCCGAGCAGAGAGTCTTTCGTGATAACCGAGGTGACATCCCAAGCAAATGCATCAGGGGCTGGCAGGAGGCCAAACTCTTGAAACTCATGAACCCCATAGGAGAGAACTCCGGCGGCAACGATGATTAATGCAATGCCTGTATAGGTGAAAAACTTTGAGAGATTCAAATGTATCGAGCTCTTATAGATTAAATAACCCAGCGCGATTGCCACAGTAAATCCAATAATTAATCCAATTGCCGAACTAAGCGGGTTGGAGAGAGTCTTTAAGTTTGAATAGAGAAAGAGTGAGGTTTCAAGACCTTCACGGATTACTGCAAAAAACGCTGCCCCAGCAAGGGCTAGCGGCCCACTCAAAATTGCAGTATCGACTTTGCTCGATAGATCGCTTCGAAGTGAACGTGCAGTGCGCTTCATCCAAAAAACCATCCACGTAACGATTGCCACTGCGATAGCCGAAGTTGTACCTGCAAATAACTCTTGACCTGCAGGGGAGAGCTCTGCCGAGGTAAAGCTAAGAAGGGCTCCAAGGCCGGCGCTCGCAGCCACGGCAAGGGCTACGCCGCCCCAGATATAGGAGACCAGCTCACTCTTACCGCTCTTTCCCAAGTAGGCGATCAAGATGCCAACGATCAGGGCGGCCTCTAGCCCCTCACGTAGAGCGATGATCAATGAGCTGAGCATGGGAAAAATCTAAGGCACTAGGGGTAATTACGCAACTCTTTCGTTGCGTAATTCACTCACCCTCGGATGTGGATTCGGCCACAGCCTCCTCGAAAATCAGCGGCTCACGCTCAAGAAGGGCATCGGCTAGCGCTGCAGCTACGAGATCGATCTGCCACGCTCGCGCACCGAGCCCAGCCAGGGCCAGGCGTACAGCGGGCTCATCGCGGGCGGCAGTTGAGCCAACCGGTGGCGACCAACAGATTCGTCGGATGCTCTCAGGTGAGATCAGATTCTCAGCGGGAATTTCATTCTCGGCTGCGATGGTCTCAATGCGTGCACGGGCGTGGGAGAGCGGAGCAAATTTCTCGGGGAACCTATCGCGCCACAATTTAATCGCAGGCAAGGACTCTGTATGTGATCGCAGCGCTGGCCACTGGCTCTCATCCAATGCAACGGCGCGCGCAATAGCCTCCAGCCATATCTGTGAATTTTCTACCCATCTAGCACGCAGGCCTATTGGACGAAGCGCTTTTTCAAACTCCTTTTTACTTGTTGGTCCAGCAAGGCAGAGCTCAATGATCGCCGAGTCATTGAGGAGTTTGCCGCCAGCGATGTCCTGCTCTGCGGCGATAACATCTCGCGCAATCCATAGCTCTCGAATGATGGCTAAGTGGTCACGGCGTTTAATCTTGTGCATTCCAGATGTTCGTCGCCATGGATCTACACGGGGCGGTGAGGGCGGGGCGGTAAGAATCGATGCAAACTCTTGTTGGGCCCACTCTAATTTTCCCGCCGTGTTCAAGATTGAATACATCGCATCACGCAGTTCAACTAGAAGCTCAACATCTAGGGCGGCATAGTTCAACCACTCTTGAGGAAGCGGGCGCGTTGACCAATCTGCTGCGCTGTGTTCCTTGGCCAAAACCACACCCATCAAGGATTCAAGGAGCGGCCCAAGGCCAACACGTGGCAGACCTGCAATGCGACCACCGAGTTCTGTATCAAATAGTCTCGTCGGGTTAATTCCAATTTCACGCAGACATGGCAGATCTTGCGTACTAGCATGCAAGATAACTTCATCGGTGTTAAGCAGCTCATTTAACTGTGCGATTAATGGATTCGCTACTCCAAATGGAATTGGATCGATCAAGTGCAATCCACCACCATGACGCTTTATTTGAATCAGATAGGCACGCGCACTGTAGCGAAAGCCCGATGCTCGCTCTGCATCAACTGCAAATGGGCCAGTTCCAGCCCTTAACTGCTCCAGGGCGCTTTCAAGCCCAGCCTCTGTATTTATGAGTGGAGGAACTCCGCCTGCAGGGGCAAGCAACGGTAACGCTTGGTGTTCTTCTTGCATCTATATATTTACCGTGACCTGGCCGAGGCAATGGTCGATATGCCAGGTGGAATCTCCTCTAGACCGGCTACTTCAGATATCAAATTGCACCAGCCGGTGATGTGCGCAATGATCTCATTTGGATTTGAAATTACTGGAGTCCACGAAGCGCGTATCTCAATCTCTGATTCATTATTTCGTGGAGAGAGTTTTCCAAATGATGCGCTAGATACGCGAGTCACCGTTCCACTAGGAGCGGCGATACGACAATCCGCGGCCTCTAATGCAGATAAGAACCACCCCCAGCCAAACTCAGGGAGCATTGGATCCTCTTGCATCGCAGTGTCGACATCGGCGCGAACAAAGGTGACACAACGAAACTCTCCCTCCCAAGTATCTTGACCACCCGGTTCATGTAGCAAAACAAAGCGACCAGATGCCAGCTCATCCTCTTCATCTCCAGCTTTGCCGTTGCTAACGTCGGCTGAAAATGCAAAGGCAAACGTTGCCAATTTCTGCGGGGCTGGAACCTCTTCTAAGACAACTTCGGCACGCGGGGTGAATGCTCGGAGCTGATCTAGTAATCGCTCAAAGCCATTGGCATCCATGTTCATAGCGTATTTATTTCAGAGTCAATTCAAGGGAGGCGGGGCGGTAGGCTTTTATGTATGACATCACTCTTGGCCCTAGTGTCGAGTCTGCTTTGGGGAACGGCCGATTTTGAGGGGGGTCGATTAAGTAAGAAACATGCAGCGATTGCAGTGCTTGGATTCTCGCAAGTTATAGGGCTTATATTTGGGATAGCCCTTGTTCTGATCACAGGGGATTGGAGTGCACAAGCCTTCGGAAGCGGCGGCTACCTAATTCCAGGAGTTGGTGCTGGATTTTTAGGCTACTTCGGCTTGATCTGTTTATATGCAGGACTTGCATCCGGCAGCATGGGGGTAGTTTCTCCGATTAGTGCGCTCAGCGCAGTAGTTCCATTGAGTTATGCGCTCTTGCACGGTGATTCATTATCGCTATTGAAAGCAGTTGGTGTAGCCCTAGCTCTCATCGGCGCCTTTTGTGCAAGTGGTCCTGAGCTTTCGCAAGGAGTTCCAATGCGTCCGCTCTTACTAGCAGTAGGTGCCGCATGTGGATTTGGAAGTGCACTGACATTGATCTCCATCGGTTCGCAGTCAAGTGCGTTAATGACGATGGTGACGATGCGCGCGGCTACATTTTTTATAACAATCGCAATCGCTGTGCGATATCGCAGCATGGGTGGCTTCGAAAAACATGAGTACCCAAGTTTAATTTTTATGGGAATCGCCGATTTCTTGGCAAATCTCTTACTGGGCATTGCATGTAATAGCGGTTCGGTCTCAATTGCTATGGTTCTAGGGTCGATGTATCCAATTGCAACTGCGATATTGGCCTTTAGATTCTTGCATGAGCGTCTACACAAAGTTCAATATATTGGGATAGTTCTAGCCGTTAGTGGAGTGGCGTTAATCTCGACCTTTTAATTGTGAGCATGAAAGAAATTCGTCTCACCAACGGCGCTCTTTTCTACCACCTGAAACTGCGCGAGCATCGACATCCAGTCGAGAGCATTGTCGCCATCGCGCGCCTGGGTCTGGGTCACATAGAGCTCATCGACTAGTTTTTGTGCCAGAAGTTCGTTGAGCAAACCGACCCCTGCCTCGATTAAAATCTTTGGACCAAACTCAATGCGTGCGCGCTCGATAGCTTGGGCCGGTGAACAGTTCCATATATGCGCCAGTGGATTTGTAGCTACGGGGTTTTCAGGTGAGCGCGAGAGAACAACTAGTGCAACGGGGGTAGTTGCATAGGGCTCACGACGAGCAGTATTGCCACCGATGATGATTACATCGACTAATCGCCGACGTGCCAAAAATGCCGAGCGATCATCGGCGTTGCTAATTCCCGCAGATGTGTGGGCCTTGGTTGTAGAACCACTTAGGCCTACAACTAAGGAGGCGGCCACGGTCATGGCGCTAGCATCCCAGTTTCACGGCTAATTCACATCGTTTTTCACGCTCATAAGTTGAGCTCACCCCGTAAAGGTAGTTAGCCTGTGATGTATGGCTGTCCTCAAACGCGCTCTGGTAGCCCTGTTTCTATTAGGGGCCAGTCTGGCACCGGTTGCAGCAAATGCCAGTCAAACGTTAGAGCAGGTTCAGGCCAAAGTTCGCCAGTTGGAAGAGGATGCCACGACGGCGGCCGAGGCCGCTCAAGCGGCCAAGGTTCAACTTGGGGCGCTAACTAAAACCCTAAGCGGAATCAAAGCCAAGGCGCAGATGCAAGGTCAGAGCGTATCGGCTCTTGAGAGTTCATTAGGAGCGATCGCTATCGAGCAGTATAAATCCGGATCATTGAGTCAAGGCTTAGAACTTCTCTTTTCATCTGATCCAACGCTCTATCTCTCTTCTGCCAGCGCATTGGATTCAATCACTCGTAGAAAATCGACACAGCTTCGAAAGTTTCAAGCCGCCGAGCAACGTCTGAATGCGACGACGTTGACGGTTAAAGACAAGTTAGCTCTCGTGGCGGCGGCGCAAAAGAAGTATGCCGCACAATCTGCACTGGCCTTATCAAAGTTGAAAGAGGCCGAGATCCTTCTATCCAAACTCAAGAAGGCCGATCGTGAGCGTTTAGCTAAAATCGCTGCAGCCCAAGAGGATGCCGATCAAGCATCATCTTTGGCGGCGGCAAAGGGGGCCAGTGGAGTATCGGGCCGTGCAGGTATCGCACTTAAATATGCACTCAAGCAGATTGGTGACCGTTATGTCTTTGGAGCTGCCGGCTTAGTTACCTGGGACTGCTCAGGACTTACTATGCGCGCCTACGAAGCTGCTGGAGTTTCACTTCCGCACTCATCTTCGGCACAGTCTCGCATGGGAAAGAAAGTTTCAACTCACGCACTCAAGCCAGGAGATTTACTCTTCTTTGGAAGACCTGTATCGCACGTTGGAATTTATTTAGGTGGGGGACGAATGGTTCACGCGCCACGATCTGGCTCACGCGTAAAAGTAAGTTCGGATTTAAATATGGGTCGCAAGCCACTGGTTGGAGCGCGCCGTTTCTAAGAGAATATTATTCGTAACCAATGATTTTGGTCCTCGAGCCGGCGGAATCGAAACCTTCATCATTGGTCTAATAGAACGTTTGCCGCACGGCTCAACCATTGTGTACACCTCATCTCAAGGCGATACGCGTGAATATGATTCAGAGTGGCTCTCACGCTACGGCGTTAAAGTCATCAGAGATAGAGCAAAAATCCTTTTACCAACGGTGCGTGTAAACCGCGCAGCAGCGCAGCTGATTAAAGATTGGCAGATAGATACAGTGGCATTCGGAGCTGCAGCGCCATTGGCTCTAATGGCTGCAACTCTTCGACGTGCCGGCGCCGGCAGAATTGTGGCGTTGACTCACGGACATGAAGTGTGGTGGTCGAAAGTATTCCCATTCTCACTTGCTATGCGTCGAATTGGATCCACCACAGATGCACTTACCTATCTTGGAGAGTTCACGCATAGTGCGATCTCGAAATCGCTCTCAAATAAAGCAGCTAAGGCCATGGTCAAGATTGCACCTGGAATAGACACAGTACATTTTGCACCTGTTGATTCCTCCCAATTACGAGAATCTCTTGGGCTAAGGCAAAAGAAAGTGATCATCTCAGTTGGACGTTTAGTTCATCGAAAAGGTCAGGATAAATTGATTCTTGCGATGCCCTCAATTATTAGACGCCTTCCAAATGCCCACCTTGTACTCGTTGGCCAAGGTCCATATCGAGGTCACCTTGAAGAGTTAGTCGAAAAGAATAAACTCTCAGAGTATGTAACTTTCATTGGTCGCATTCAATATGCCGACCTTCCTAGATATATATGTGTCGGTGACGTATTTGCGATGCCCTCGCGTTCTCGCTTGGCAGGATTAGAGGTTGAAGGTTTGGGAATTGTTTATCTCGAAGCAAGTGCCTGTGCTCTGCCAGTAATTGCAGGCGCATCTGGTGGAGCACCCGATGCCGTCGTTGAGGCGGTTACGGGTTTGGTAGTAAATGGATTAAATATCGAGGAGATTGCAGATGCCGCAGTAAGTTTATTGAGTGATACCGAGCGGGCACGCAAAATGGGTAGCGCTGGCCGAAGTTGGATAGTTGATAACTGGCAATGGCAAATCTGGGCAGATAGATTTATTGCCTTACTCAACGATTAAACTGTGTTTGCGCGCTTTACTAACTGCAGCAGTTCGATTTGATACATTCAATTTTCTAAAGATAGAGGCTAAGTGCGTCTTGACTGTCGCTTGAGTTAAAAATAGCGAGGCGGCAATCTCCTTATTGCTTGCACCATTGGCAAGACGGGATAGAACATCCAACTCTCGAGCCGTTAACTCAAAGCTCATACTCTTTGCTTGCAGTGCCGCCGCTAGCCCTTGAGCACTAAAACTCAAAGGGGAGCGTACTGAGAAATCTATAGCCGCCAGCAGTTGGACTATTGGCGCCGATTTTACAATGTAGGCACTCGCCCCGGCCTTCATCGCTGCAATTAAATACTCGTCTGTATCGTTGAGAGTTAAGACAACGATACCTAGCGTGTTAGAGATTTTGCGGGCCCACATTATTAAGTCGAGGCCACTTCCATCTGGCATATTCAGATCAACGACAATAACATCTGGATTAACATGGGCAATCTGGGCACGGGCCTCATCTAAAGTTGCCGCCTCTGCAGTTACTTCGTACCCATGTGCATGCAGTGCTCGCTTGAGTCCCTCTCTGACGACTGCATGGTCATCGATGATGACAACACTCGTCATTGAACTGCCAATGGCAAAGCGATTGTTATGACGGTCCCCGATGCACTTGAGTCGATATCGACAGTTCCATGTAGGGCCAGCACGCGTTCGCTGATGCCACTTAACCCATGATGGCCCAAGGCAGGGGAGGCGCCGCCTCTTCCATTATCACCCACCTTGATGGTGAGGGAAGTTGCCTCGGAGTGTAATTGAATATTGCGAATGAGTTCGGCAAAGATCCTTTGCAACTCATAATTGGTCGAACTTATATACGCAGATTCCATAATAGTATCGTTGCTACGTAAGGCAAATATCTCTCGCCGAACTTTTTCAACTAGGTCAGTGAGGGAGAAACGCAGTGCACGTAAGGATGCACGAATCTCCGATGTAAGCTCTGGTGAACCAATGAGTGAGTCGATGCTGTAACCAAGACCAACTAAATCCTGGGCGATACCATCATGTAACTCTTGTGCGAGCCTGACTCGCTCATTAGCGCTCACATGCTTACTTAGTAAAGAGTTGTTCAATCTCCTTGGCGAACTCTTTTGCAATAACCGCGCGCTTCATCGAGAGCTTTGCCGTTAAATGCCCACCTGCAATTGTGAAATCGGTAGGCAAGATAATGAACTTGCGAATCGACTCGGCTTTGCTCACGGCCTTATTTGCCTCATCAACTGCGGTTTGAACTACCGATATCAAATCAGGGTCATGGGCTAAATCTGCCATCGAGGCACCCTCTTTCTTATGGGCGCTAACCCAGGATTTCAATGAATCTTGGTCCAGGGTTACTAGGGCGGCAATGAATGGCTGATTATCACCAACAACCATGCACTGGCTTACGAGTGGGTGTGCACGCAGACGATCTTCCAAGACTGCGGGTGCAACGTTTTTTCCACCTGCTGTAACTATTAACTCTTTCTTGCGTCCAACGATATAGAGGAAGCCTTCCTCATCCAATTTTCCAAGATCTCCAGATTGGAACCATCGATCACTATTGAAGACCTCTTGATCGGCCGCAACGTTATTCCAATATCCGCGCATGACTATCGGGCCGCGAATGAGCACCTCACCATCCTCGGCGATCTTTACCGATGTACCTGGAACCGGACGGCCAACTGAGCCAACGCGATGGGCCCCCGTTACATTTAATGTTGCACCAGCTGTGGTTTCAGTTAAACCGTAGCCTTCAAGAATTGTTATGCCGGCACCTCTATAGAAATGGCCAAGACGTACTCCAAGCGGTGCACCCCCCGATATGGCTGCCTCTACGCGCCCACCCATTCCCGCGCGAATTTTAGAGAAGACCAACCTGTCAAAGAGTTTGTGCTTTAAAGATAGAAGTGGGGAGATAGATTTTTTGTCCAGACTCTCGGAGTATGCGATTGCAACATCGGCGGCCTTTCTAAATATCTTTCCCTTTCCAGCAGCTTCTGCACGTGCCTCGGCGCCGTTATAAATCTTTTCAAAGATTCGCGGAACAGCTAGAACGAAAGTTGGCTTAAATGATGCAAGATCCATTGGCAAGCGGCCAACTGGATCACTGCAATGGGCTAAGTGCAGACCGGCTGCAATAGCTCCGATTTCAACCATACGACCGAATACATGCGCAATTGGAAGGAAGAGAAGAGTCGAACCTCCAGGCTTTAAAAATAGATCGGCAGCGCCTTGAACAACATTTCCGCACTCGGATAAAAAGTTTGCATGAGTTAAAGAGACGCCTTTAGGTTTTCCTGTTGTCCCCGAGGTATAGATAATCGTTGCCAAGCTATCTGGAACAAGAGAGTTTCTGCGGCGATCAATCTCATCATCGCCTATGTGTTTACCGGCAGCTTGGAGAGTGCTTAGAACATCCTCTGTTATGGTCCACATGTGTTTTGTGTGTGCAGGCTGAACACTCTGGACTAGTTCACGTAGCGCTGGAGTTTCGACGATAATTCCAACTGCGCCTGAATCCTTTAGAATCCAATCGATCTGTTCGGCCGAGGATGTGTCATAGACGGGAACAACGACACCACCTGCAAACCAGATTGCAAAATCTAATATCGTCCACTCATATCGAGTGCGCGACATGATTGCTACGCGATCGCCAATTTGAATTCCTGCGGCGATGAGCCCTTTGGCGCTCTCACGGATCTGGGCCTCAGCCTCTTGAGCTGTGACAGATTGCCAGCCATCACCGAGTGGGCGAGACATGACGATGCGCTCTGGCTCAAACCATGCGCGTTCGGCGATTAGATTTGTAAGGTTTCCCGCGGTGGCCGCGGGTACTAGGGCGGGATTAGTTATCTCGTTCATGGCGCTAACGCTAGTGCCTGATTTATTAAATAGGGAAGGGGGGTAACCTTGAGCCATGAGCGATTCAAGTAGTTCAACCATCACGATAGATGCCCCACTAGCCACCGTTACAGCTGCTCTATTTGCGCTGGAAAACTACCCAGAATGGTCGAGTTCGATCAAGTCGGTAGAAGTAGTTGCCCGAGATGAGGCAGGCCGTGCCACCAAGGCCAAGATGACAATCGATGCTGGCATGATGAAGGATCGTGTGATTTTAGTTTATGACTGGTCGCAGGCTCCTGCAACCTTGAGCTTCTCCCTCGATGATGCAGATTTGTTGACTGGGATGGATGGCTCTTACACGGTAGCGGCCATAGATGAGGATTCAACACAAGTGACGTATGAATTAACTGTTTCACTCTCGATGCCAATACCAGCGATGATGCGACAAAAAGCTGAAAAGACAACAATCGATCAGGCGCTCTCTCAACTTAAATCTGCTTTAGAGGCGTAAGTATTTTATGGCCTATGCAATCGGTATTGATGTTGGCGGTACCAAAGTATTGGGTGGCGTTGTCGATGAGTTAGGAAATGTTGTCACTACGGCTAGGCGTGATACCCCACGCGAAGGGGGTAATGCACTTACAAAAACAATTGCCAATATTGCACAAGAGCTTTTAGGAAAGTTTGATGTCTCCTCTATCGGTGTCTCTGCCGCGGGTTTTGTATCATCTGATCGAAAGACAATGCTCGCAACTCCCAATATCGCGGATTGGAATGGAGTCAATTTAGATGATGAGTTGACCTCACTCGTTTGTCGCCGAGTAATTATTGAAAATGATGCCAACGCTGCAGCGTGGGGTGAGGCTAAGTTTGGCGCAGGTCGCAATCAAGATCATATGGTTATGTTGACAGTCGGTACGGGAATTGGCGGCGGGGTAGTTGTTAATGGTGCGCTCTATCGAGGCGCCTTTGGAGTTGCCGCCGAGTTCGGACATATTCGAGTTCTGCCCGATGGACATCTATGCGGATGTGGTGCACGTGGTTGCTTTGAACAGTATGCATCGGGGAATGCCCTTCTTCGTCATGCGCGAGAGGCGATACATGCAAGCCCCGATATTGCTCGTAACTTATTAGCCCGCGGAGATGGAAGCATCGAAGGTCTGACCGGTTCTGCAATTACCGAAGCTGCACGTGAAGGTGACCCAGTCGCCCTTGCCGCCTTTAATACAACCGGTCAATGGTTGGGAGCCGGTATTGCATCGATATCGATGGTTTTAGATCCGGCAGTTGTTGTAATTGGAGGGGGAGTCATCGATGCAGGCGATATTCTCCTAAAGCCGGCGCGCGAGGCCCTTGAACGCACGATGCCCTTTGCCGGCAAGCATCCCTATCCCACTATTATCGCGGCAGAGTTAGGTAATGAGGCCGGCCTTGTAGGAGTTGCCGACCTGTCACGTAGCTAGTCTTCAAAGGGATATGTAAGACCAATCTGAGTTCTAATCTGATCCATAGATTTCATTACATCGATTGTTTGACTCCATGGCATAAGCGGAGATTCCAGTAAACCCGCTCGGACAACACGGGCCATCTCAATTGCCTGTTCGCGTAAACCATGACCGCTATACGTATTTGGATATTGCGTAACCGTGCCATCAAATAAAATTACGCGCATATCGGTTGGATTATAAAAGGTGCGATCTATTTCAAGTCGCCCGAGAAGGCCGCTCACGACGGCACGAGAGGGCGTTTGAGCAATCATCGTTGTAGTGATGATGGCTTGGGCACCATTGGCATAATCAAATATCGAACTTGTTTGTGCATCTACACCGCGCTCGGTCATTACCGCCCTTGCTGTGATTCGAGTTGGTGCACCTAGGATTAAATGTGCAAACGAGACTGGATATATTCCAAGATCTAATAGGGCGCCGCCTCCTAAGGCTGGATCAACTAATCGTGGAATATTTTGATCGGCTAGACGTTGGCCGTGATCTGCCTCTACGGTTTGAATCTGACCAAGCACACCACTTTCTAAAATCATACGAACTTGTGCAATATGCGGTAGATAACGCGTCCACATCGCCTCTAAAAGTGCGACGTTATTTTCCTTTGCGGCATCAATCATAGTTTGTGCCTGGTTGGATGAGATTGCGAATGGTTTTTCGCAGAGAACTGGTTTGCCTGCATTGAGGGCAAGTAGTGCATGTTCTGCATGCAAAGGATGAGGTGAGGCGACATATATCGCATCGATAGCAGAGTCGTTAACCAATTCTTGATAGTTTCCATATGCATTTGCACTGGGAATAGTCTCGGCAAAGCTCTCTGCTCTTTTTAATGTACGTGAACCGATCGCACGGATGCTATGGCCATCAACATTTTCTAAATCTTGGGCAAATGCATGGGCGATTCCACCAGTACCGATGATGCCCCAATTGAAATTACTCATAGCTCTACTCCATCATCATTGTGGTGAGCGCGTTTGAGCCAGCGTTCCACTGCATTTTTTGCAGAGATAAAAAATGAACGAGGCGATTGCGAAGGGGGATTGGGAGGAACAAATCGATCCGCACGCTCGATACGTTCTAGATCATCGAGGTAGGAGGATTGTGTCGACTCATCAAGTGAGAGGCCGGAGATAATCGACTCAAACTCACTTTTGATGAGCTCTTCCTCATCAAAATCTTCACCTTTGGGCCCAGACCGATCTTTGCTCACCCCCTGATAGTGTCATATGGAGCAATAGCGGCTAAATTAGGCAGGTGCTCAACAACCTTCCCTATGGCGCACTCCGTGCATTTTTGACGCCATTTCTGATGGCCGCCTTTCGCCCTAAGGTCAAGGGTCTGCGCAACGTTCCCGCAAAAGGTCCAGTGATCATCGCCTCTAATCACCTCTCCTTTAGCGATTCGATCTTTATGCCACTTGTAGTTCCGCGCAAAGTAACTTTTCTGGCAAAGAGCGAGTACTTCACATCGCCAGGTCCTAAGGGCCTTGTAAAAAAACTTACCTTTATCGCCCTTGGCCAAGTTCCCGTTGATCGATCGGGTGGCCGTCGAAGTGAGGCGGCTTTAATTACAGGTTTGAAGGTTCTAGCCGAGGGTGATTGCTTAGGAATCTACCCAGAGGGCACTCGTTCACCAGATGGTCGACTCTATAAGGGTCGCACTGGAATCGCACGCCTGGCCATTGAATCAGGTGCCCCTGTAATTCCAGTTGCCATGTCAAATACCGACAAGATTCAGCCTACTGGCAAAGTGATACCTAATCTGCATCGCGTTGGAATGATATTTGGTGAGCCTATGTACTTTGATGGCGACTCAACTGATCTGCAGTATCTACGTGTTGTCACAGACCAGATCATGAATAAGATTCAAGAGATGTCGGGTCAAGAGTACATAGATATTTATGCGCCAAAGAAAAGCAAACCAGATGACATAAACGTATCTGGCGAGGAAGATTAAAGATTATCTAAGGCGTTTCGAGCAAGCAGATAGGCACATGTAGTGCACTCAGCACCTGCCTCAGGAAGTTCGCCCTCTAAAACGGAGATGAAATCCCCAATGACTGCGAGAAAATTTGGAAGATCTCTCTCGACGGCTACGTACTTCTGATAGACGCCAAAGCCAGATGAGTGTGCATCGCTACCGATAGTTGTGCCTGGTTTCCAAATAAGTAGACCTATCGAGGCGACGCTACGGCCCTTTCCAGCTGCAGGGTTTTCAAGGGCGTAGGCATAGGCCTCAAGTTGAGGTGAGTAGAAGGCCCCACTATCGCGTTCGTTATCAGATACTTTGCAGTCGATAACTCCGATAGTGCCATCTGTATTAGTTGAGACTAGATCGTACTTACCTAATATGCGCCAACGTGTATCGAGGCCATTAACCTGCAAGGGCTTACTCTTAACGAACTCTCCCCACTTGGTAACTGTTCCTGGACGAAGTGATGCATCGATCGTTGGCATGTCTGCACCGTGAAAATGCTCCTCTTGAAGCTCTGAGAGAGTTCCAACTAAGGGCATCTGCAGGGGAGCGCTGAGCTTGTACCAATACTTAATCCATAGGCAGCGTTTACATGTTGACAATCCGAAAGTTAGATCAGATGGCGAGATGAATTCACGCGCAGGTTTAAGTGGTTTCTTCATGGAGTAATTGTGGCGCTAGCCACTGACAATTGCCGAGATTAAAACGGCAAGACCTAAAATCATCATTATGGATCCGCCGGTAGCTCGCAATTTAACCAACCGGTTTGGATCCGTTGCCAGCCACTCTCGAGCAGTCCCGGCGAGCAGACCCCATGAACCATCGGAGATAAAGGCCAATATGGAGAAAATCGCACCGAGCATAATGAGCTGGGCGGTGATGCTCCCGCGATCGCGATCGATGAACTGGGGTAGAACTGCGGCGTAGAAAACTATCGCCTTGGGGTTTAGCGCACCTACCCAAAAACCATCTCGAATAGATCTCTTGATGCTTGGCGCGATATCGCCCTGGTTGGTCATGTCGGCGGCATGTATCTCTCGATGTCTAATCGCATCAAGGCCCAAGTACATTAAGTAGAGGCCCCCACCCCATTGCACAGTGGCATATGCAAGATCTGATCGCTGCAAGATAGGACCTAGGCCCAAAGCAACGAAGACCGAAAGAACAAATGAACCAGATACGTTGCCAGCGACTGTAAAGATCGCAGTTCTGCGTCCCCATGCAATAGCGCGCGCGATAACAAATAGAACGCTCGGGCCGGGCGCCAAAATGATTACCATCGCGGCCACGATGTACTCAGTTAGCCGCGATGGAATCACCATATACCTAGATTAGTTGTTGCCTCGAGATGATGCAATCGAGTGAAGGAGGCGATAACCGACGATGGCCACCACAGTCGCGTTAATGATTCCACTAAATGTGTAATCTCCACGAGTCCACTGCATATCTGCAATACCGATGATCAGTGCAGAGGCGGCAACGATTAGATTTGTTGAGTTAGCAAAATCAACTTTGCCCTCAATCCAAATTCGCGCACCGAGAACGCCGATCATTCCAAAGAGAGCTACGCCAACGCCGCCAAGGGCACCGACCGGAGTAGAGCTAAGGACTGCACCAAACTTAGGGGAGAGTGATAGTCCAATTGCACCAACGCCTGCAATCCAATATGCCGCCGTTGAATACACGCGGGTAGCGGCCATTACGCCAATGTTTTCGGCATACGTTGTAGTTCCGGAACCGCCACCAATACCTGCAAGTGTTGTTGCAATTCCATCTGCCATTAACGCAGTTCCCATCTGAGCATCGAGATTCTTGCCCGTCATTGCAGATACGGCCTTTACATGGCCGACGTTTTCTGCAATTAATACAAGAACTACTGGGAGAAATAGGACAATGGCTTTGCCATCAAATGTTGGAGATGTAAATGTTGGAAGTGCGAACCATTTAGCAGCACTAATGCCATCGGTCTTTACATCGCCCATTGCATAGGCTGCGGCATAGCCAATGACTAAGCCTGCGAAGATACTAATGCGACTGAGGAAGCCACGAGAGGCTGCAGCGATTAATGCAATCGATGCAAGAGTGATGAGTCCAACTACGGGACCTGCAGCAAAGTTATTTTTTGCAGCTCCAGCTAAGTTAAGGCCGATGACCATAACGATTGTGCCGGTTACGACAGGTGGAAGCATCCAGTTGATCCAGCCGATACCTGCCTGGCGAACTATGAGGCCGACAGCTGCCAAGACCAGACCTGTAACGACTACTCCGCCGAGAGCAGCTGACATGCCACCACTTGTCTTGGCCGCAGCGATCGGTGCCAAGAATGCAAAGGATGAGCCGAGGTAGCTAGGCACTTTGTTCTGAGTAAGTGCTAAAAAGAGCAGAGTTCCAACGCCTGAGAAGAAGAGTGTGGTCGTTGGGGGAAAGCCAGTAATTAGTGGTACGAGGAAGGTTGCGCCAAACATCGCGGCGATGTGCTGAAGACCAACACCGATCGTGCGAGGCCAGGTGAGGCGTTCATCGGTTGAGACGACGGCGCCTTGGGATATCGATTTTCCATCTCCATGCAGTTTCCATGTAAGCAGAGACATCTAACGTCCTATTCCTTGGGGCCCATCAACGATGATGGGCGCTAGATGTGAGGGTAGGGGGCGCCTATGGGCTACTACCGTGTACGCCACACCCTCACAGAGGTGAAAATGGCCTAACTCACGTGTGGTGGAGTTGCGGGCGGGGAGCTATCGCAATAGATTACGGGTCGATATATCGAATAGATATATAACCCGATAGCCAAGAGTGGAGGTAGTTCGAATGCGCTCACGAAGCGACTCACTCGAATTCGCCCTCTTGGGCCTACTGACGCAGATGCCGCTACACGGCTATGAGCTGCGCAAACGGATGGGCTCGATCTTTGGACCCTTTCGTGCGCTCTCATTTTCAGTCCTATATCCCCAACTGCGTCGGATGGTAGAGGCCGGAGTTATTGCAGAGAGCCTGATTGAGGCGACGTCACGGCGCTCGCGAATCGTCTATGCCATTACAGAAAAAGGTCAAGAACGTTTTTCGAATCTTACCGAGACCGTCAGCCCCGACACATGGGAGGACGAAGGCTTCGAAATTCGTTTTGCATTCTTCTCCCCAACATCGGCAAAAAATAGAGTGAGAATTCTTGAGGGGCGCCATCGTCGCCTCAAGGAGAAGGCAGAGATTCTGCGCGGTGAACTCGAGAAGTCACCGATTGGAATCGATAAGTATCTAGAGGAGTGGCGACGTCACTCACTGGAGTCAGCCGATCGAGAGATCGCTTGGCTAGAAGACATGATCAAAACCGAGAGGAAATAAAGTGAATATAACAACCGGTAAAGGCGACATCCGTGTTGCAATAATTGGCGTAGGAAACTGCGCTAACTCTTTAGTTCAAGGAGTGACCTATTACAAGGACGCGGCCATTGATCAAGAGATTCCAGGGCTGATGCACGCAGTTGTTGGGGGATACCACATCTCTAGCATTAAGTTCGTTGCAGCCTTCGATGTTGACGCAAAAAAAGTCGGCCTCGATTTAGCCGATGCGATCTGGGCTAGCGAAAATAACACAATTAAATTTAGCGATGTCGCAAAGACTGGTGTTCCAGTTATGCGCGGAGTGACCAATGATGGTCTCGGTAAATACTACAAGGAGACAATCACAGAGTCTGATGCACCTGCCGTAGATATGGTCCAGGTACTAAAAGATGAGGCTGTAGATGTTTTGATCTGCTACCTACCTGTTGGATCTGAGGTTGCTGCCAAGTACTACGCCCAGTGCGCCATCGATGCTGGATGTGCATTTGTAAATGCTCTACCTGTATTTATCGCATCCGATCCCGTATGGGAAAAGAAGTTTGCCGATGCTGGACTTCCAATCGTCGGAGATGACATTAAGAGCCAAGTTGGTGCAACTATTACGCACCGTATTATGGCTAAGTTGTTTCAGGATCGCGGAGTACATTTAGATCGCACCTACCAATTAAACGTTGGCGGAAATATGGATTTCAAGAACATGCTCGAGCGTGATCGTCTTGAATCCAAGAAGATTTCAAAGACAAATTCGGTTACATCTCAGTTGGATCATGACTTGGGAGAAAAGAATGTACACATCGGACCATCGGATTACATCCCTTGGTTAGATGATCGCAAATGGGCCTACGTTCGCCTCGAAGGCCGCGCATTTGGTGATGTTCCACTAAACCTTGAGTACAAGCTAGAGGTATGGGATTCTCCCAACTCAGCCGGTGTGATCATTGATGCCCTTCGTTGTGCAAAAATCGGTTTAGATCGCAAGATCGGTGGAGCTTTGCTCTCACCATCTAGTTACTTCATGAAGACTCCACCGATCCAATACACCGATGAAGCGGCCCATAACAAGGTTGAAGAGTTCATCGCTGGCAAGTTGGAGCGATAGAGAGTAATAAACTTCGCGAAAAAGCCCCCTAGCCAAAGCCAGGGGGCTTTTTCTAACCCCTCACGGAGAGTTGAGGGTTAAATCGTCGCATCCTCAGGAGTGCGACGAATATTGCGAACTCCGGCAAAGACAAATAGGAACATAACAATTGCACCCACGAAAGTTACTTTCGCTGCGATTGCAGCGATCATTCCCAAAGTTCCAAATGCATATGCATTCAAAAGCATTCCACGAAGTGATTCGCCTTTAAATACGGTCTCTACCGTTGCATTTGCTTTAGTTAGCGCCGCTTGTGCGTCGGCATTTGTTGGATCCATTGCTGCGGCCCCTGCAGCCGAACGAGCTAGAGTCGAAGCTTCGGCATACGTAGGCATTGTAGATAAGTGAAAACCAATATAGTGATCGGCATACATCTGAGCTTGCTTGCCGGTACTCATAACGGATTTTCCATTATCTTTAAAGAATGCAACTGTTGCTGCATCTGCCTTTGGGTCGCCATTGCTATCAGGAATAGTTATCTGTTGTGCCTCTAACTGAGAGGCAACAGTGCCACTTGCAAAAGTTGCACCCCAATTAAGTAGGCCAGCTGCAATTAATAGAAAAACTCCAAGACCAAAACCTACAAAAGTTACAATCTTGTCAAAAGTTGTGCGTTTCATTTAAAATCTCTCCCTTTTAGGCATCGTTAATTTGATGCAGTGCCTATTCAACTCGCAGGGAGATTAATTTTGGGGTTAAATAGAGAGAGTCAGCCCTCGCTAAGAAGTGTTGTTAATCTCCCCGAGGGGTAGCCCTCAGCGCGTTGTGACGTAAAGGGTTATAGAGGTTTATTCAATGTGACGATCACAGATGGATCTTCCATCTGGACCAACGACCATATGCGAACAAGGCACGTTAAGTTGGTCAAAGGCCTTATCGCCGTAATGTGTGCGAAAAGCCAGCGCTAAGAGCACGCGCAGGTTTGTATCGCCATCTGATTTGATCCCAAATACTTGCGCACTTCGACTTACAGTATTTTCAATAACCTTTTCGCTATGTGATGTTTCCGTTGCGATAGCAGAGTTTGATTTACCTTCGCAGACTAACTGCAACACTAACTGTTCAAATGGTGAAAGCTCGCGGGTCGTAATCGTTATATCTCTAGCCATTGTTGGCACCTCTCCGTGGTGGCTCTATTGTGTACCAAGAATTCTGGTAAAACCACCTCTAAGATGGTCTAATGAGTGAAATTTTGGACACACAGACGGGTGCGGTTCGCTACCTTTCCTTTAACCGCCCAGCAAAGATGAACGCCTTGACACGGGGCATGTATGAGGGGCTAGCTAAGGGCCTCAATGATGCCGCGGGGGATTTTAGTGTTCGCGCCGTTGTCATAACCAGTCAAGGAGATCACTTCACTGCAGGCAATGACATTGTCGACTTCATGGACAATCCACCAACTTCTGAATCGAGTGAAGTTGCAACATTTCTAGCCGCCCTGCTCAATTTTCCAAAGCCCTTAATAGCGGCAGTAAAAGGTAACGCCGTTGGCGTCGGAACAACGATGTTATTGCACTGCGATGTAGTTGTCGCCGCACCAAATGCAAAGTTTTCAATGCCATTTGTCTCGCTCGGTTTAGTGCCAGAGGCGGGTTCGACTTTTCTCTTTCCGGCACTCGTCGGTTATCAAAGAGCGGCCAAGATATTTTTAACAGGTCAGGCATTTAATGCACCCGACGCCCTTGAAATGGGTTTGATTGCAGAGATCGATTCCGATGCTTTAGCTGGAGCAAAGAGAATTGCCGAACAAATCGCCGAACAACCACCGCAAGCTGTTATCAATACAAAGGCGCTTCTTAAAGCACGTAACCATGATTCAGTAGCGGCAGTAATGAAGGCTGAGTTTGAAATATTTGCACTTGCATTGCAATCAGATGAGGCCATGGAGGCCTTCATGAAGTTCATGGCAAAGAAGGGTTCATCATGACATTAGCTGGCAAGAAGATATTTATTACTGGGGGATCGCGCGGTATCGGTTTGGCTATCGCACTTCGTGCCGCGGCCGACGGTGCATCCATTGCGATTGCAGCCAAGACAGCTGAGGCAAACCCAAAGCTTCCGGGAACGATTTATACAGCAGCGGCTGAAATCGAGGCAGCGGGAGGAACTGCCCTTCCAATTCAATGCGACTTGCGGGATGAGAACCAGATTGAAGCGGCCGTGAAGTTGGCCGCCGATACATTTGGCGGGCTCGATATCTTGATAAACAATGCAAGTGCTATCAATCTGACTAAGACTGAGGCGACTCCAGCAAAGCGCTTTGACTTGATGTTTGATGTCAACGTACGCGGCACATTCCTAACCTCCCAAGCCGTCATTCCATATTTGAGGCAATCGGCTTTAGATGGCCGCAATCCACATATTTTGAATCTCTCTCCACCGCTTTCAATGAAGCCCGTGTGGTTTAAAAACCATGTCGCGTACACGATGGCAAAGTATGGAATGAGTATGTGCGTTCTAGGC
>WLPT01000004.1 GCA_009698675.1 Actinomycetota bacterium | reverse complement strand
GTCATACCTCATTGAAGTATTTCTTTTGCCGTGGGTATTGTCCAAAAACCAAAGTAAAACAATGATTTTTCGCTATTTAAAGCATGTCAAATAGAGCCACTTGATGGCATATATTGCATTGACTTATGGCACGCTGTTGAGTTCTCAAGGTACGGATGCGCACTGGTCCCAGGGTTTCTCCTGTTTTCAGGGCAGACTGCCAAACCTAGTCCATACATGCGGCCACGGTCAAACTGGGCCAAAACGATGAACTAGAGCTGATAATCGATGCTGTTCGGCCTAAATCGTCCGATTCACAACAAGAGTGTAACTATAGCCCGCGCTATTACTAGGGTCAAATCGGGATCTTAGGCCTATTGTGACTCTAGATGTGCCTGTAATTCCGTTAGCGGGCTAAGGTTTTAGGAGCTATGTCTTAAAACTAGATTAATTCAACGGCCGCCAAGTCGCGCTTGCCTTTGCGTAAAACCGCATATTTGCCACATAAAAACGCCTCTTTTGTAGGAGCAAAATCCTCCGATTGTATTTTTTCATTATTGAGATATGCGCCACCATCTTTGACCACGCGTCGAGCTGCCGATTTCGAGTCAACGACTCCAGTTGCCGCTAAGAGATCCACCCACGTGGGAATCTCTTGATCCTTAGCAATGATTGTTCGAGGAAGTTCTGCCAATGCACTAGCAAGGGTCTCTTCATCTAGTTCGGCGAGATCGCCCTGGCCAAAAAGTGCGCGCGATGCCGATTCAACGCGTTCAGTTACATCGCCACCATGTACAAGAGTTGTTAACTCGCGGGCCAGTTCTCGATGCGCCACACGCAAACCAGGATTTTCCGAATGTGCCATCTCTAACTGTGATATCTCCTCGTGGCTCTTAAATGAGAAGACCTTTAGGAAATTAATCACATCGCGATCTTCGGTATTTAACCAGAATTGAAAGAAAGCATAAGGCGAGGTCATTGTTGGATCCAACCAAATACTTCCACCAGCTGTTTTTCCAAATTTAGAGCCATCTGATTTCGTTAAGAGTGGAACTGTTAAAGCATGTGCACTCCCCGATTCAACTCTACGGATCAGATCCAGGCCAGCAACAATATTGCCCCACTGATCAGAACCACCTAGTTGTAAAGTGCAGTCATTGCGACGGAACAACTCTAAATAATCATAGGACTGCAGAACTTGGTAGGAAAACTCAGTGTATGAAATTCCGCCCGCCTCTAACCTTGAAGATACAGAGTCCTTTGCAAGCATTTGATTAACCGAGAAATGTTTTCCTATATCGCGCAGAAACTCAATGGCACTCAATGGTGAGGTCCAATCCAAGTTGTTGACTACAACAGCTGGATTGACTTTCGAATCAAAATCCAAAAAAGCCGATACCTGTTTACGTATTCCCTTCACCCAACCTTCAACAACTTCAGAACTATTTAACGTGCGCTCGTCATTGCGACCGCTGGGATCGCCAACAAGTCCAGTGGCTCCTCCAACTAAGGCGATTGGATTATGACCGGCTAGCTGAAAGCGACGCAAAACCAGAAGAACAACAAGGTTGCCTACGTGTAGTGATGGCGCAGTTGGATCAAAGCCGACATAGAGAGTAATGGGCTTATTAAGCGCCAGATCAAGGGCTTTTTCATCGGTAGATTGCGCAACAAGGCCACGCCAGGCAAGATCTTGAATTAGGTTCATGTGCTCATCATCTCTGAAAACAACCTCTGCATGCTGGCAATTTTCTCCATAGTTTGTGTGTTGGATTGCTGTGCATTTTTAATTTGAGCCGCTACTAGTGTGGGAGCCGTTCCACCAGCGGTAGTCCTGGAGTTAATTGCACCATGAACGGTCAGGCTCGTGCGTACTCCCCCATCGAGGTGCGGGTGCACTCCAAGAAACTCTGCATCGGTTAATTGATGCAGTTGGCGACCGGTTGATTCGCATAAGGCAACACAACGGCCCGCTGCCTCGTGAGCTTGTGAAAATGGAACTAACTTCTTTGCCAAGTAATCTGCAACTTCAGTAGCAAGTGAAAAGCCGGCTGGTGCGTCAAGTGCCATTTTCTCCCGATCGAACTCGGTCGTTGCCACCATTCCAGTAACGGCCGGCAAAACTAGAAGCAATGTATCGATGCTGTCAAAGAGTGGCTCTTTGTCCTCTTGCAAATCCCTGTTGTAAGCAAATGGCAGCGCCTTAAGAGTAGTTAAGAGCGCCATTAAATTTCCTACGAGTCTTCCAGTTTTGCCACGTGCTAACTCGGCCATATCTGGATTCTTTTTCTGTGGCATGATCGATGAACCTGTTGAGTATGCATCAGCAACTCTTGCCCAGGCAAACTCCGTTGATGACCACAACGTCCACTCTTCCCCAATTCGCGAGAGATGAACGCCGACCATCGCGCAGATAAATAGGGCCTCAGCTACGTAATCGCGATCACTTACCGCATCGATACTATTTGCAAACGTACTAGTGAAACCTAGATTACTCGCGGTGAATACGGGATCGAGAGGTAAGGATGATCCTGAGAGTGCACCCGCCCCCAGCGAGCTAATGGCAGCGCGTGCGTGCCAATCACTAATTCGATCGAGATCTCTTGCAAATGCATGGGCATGTTTTGCTAACTCGTGGCCAAATGAGATCGGCTGTGCATGTTGAATATGTGTAAATCCAGGGGCTGGATCGTTGATGTACTCAGATGCCTTATCTAAAATCGAAGTTTGAAGTTTGGTGATTAATGCCGCAACTTCTAACATGTGATCGATTGCAAAGAGACGTAGATCTGTCGTTACTTGATCATTTCGTGATCGTCCGGCTCTGAGGGCGCCACCAACGGCCCCAATTTTCTCGGTTAAACCACGTTCTAGCGCGCTATGCACATCTTCATCCGAATCTATTGGCAGGAAACTGCCATCGACGACCTCTCTGGCAAGCTCTTTTAGGGCGCCAAGTATCGAATCGGCATCTTTGGCTTGAATCAGCGAACTCTTATTTAGAACTGCAAGGTGGGCGATGGATGAGCGCAGGTCATACGGCGCCAAGCGCCAGTCGAAGTGCACACTTCTGGAAAGGGCAAAGGCCGACTCCTGCGCTGCCTGCGTGAAACGTCCGCCCCAAAGCGCCATTACTTCCTCTTTCCATCGCCACGTGCATATGAGAGCAATTCTTTCGCTAAATTGGCTCCACCAGTGGCTTTCTTGGATACAAGAATAATCGTGTCGTCACCGGCGATTGTGCCGATCACTCCGGTTAGCCCTGCATGATCTAAAGAGCTTGCCAAAAACTGCGCCGCTCCAGGTGGAGTATGAATCACCGCCAAATTTGCACTGTGATCAACGGATAATATTAACTTCGATGGCACAGGTGTGCTGCGAGCGATTGCATCATCTGCACTCTCGCGGATCTCATAGGTTGTTTCACCATCGGCATTTCGTGAACGGATAGCGCCAATCTCCTCTAGATCGCGACTAGCAGTAGCTTGTGTGACCTTGTACCCAGATTTCTTGAGTAGAGATACTAAATCTGATTGGGAATGTACCAAGCCCGCTTGAATAAGCGTTATCGCCTTCACTCTGCGCGCAGAGACAGATTGTGCACTATTGAGCATTTTTCATCACCTTCCTGAAGATTGCAATAAATTTATCAATTTGGGAATCTGAGACGATTAGCGCTGGCGCCAATCGAATTGTGGATTCGTTGGCAGCATTTGCAAGAACGCCGTTTTCTCGTAATGCGTTAACAACATCCGAAGCTTTAAATGTTTCTAGCTCAATACCGATTAGCAAGCCAGCACCGCGTACCTCTTTGACTCCCTCAATCATTGCGAGCTCTTGAATCAAATATGCTCCCTGCCTCTGCACTTTAGCTAAAATATCTTTAGCTTCAATAAATTCGATCACAGCCAGACTTGCAGCAGTTGTTACAGGGTTTCCACCAAACGTAGAGCCATGCTCTCCTGCTTGAAAAAGATCGGCAGATTTACCAAGTGCAATCATTGCCCCAAGTGGAAGACCTCCACCAAGACCTTTAGCAAGAGTGATTACATCTGGCTTGATTCCGGAGTACTCGTATCCAAACCAATCTCCAGTGCGGCCCATTCCAGTTTGCACTGCATCGATTACCAGAAGCGCTCCCTTTTCATCACATATCTGTCGAACTCCACGCAAGTAGTCATCTGGCGGAACGATTACGCCAGCCTCACCCAAAATTGGTTCGACTATCACCATTGCGCTCTTCTTAGTTACCGCACCTCGCATGGCATCAATATCGCCGAAAGGTACATGTTTTACGCCTTTAATTAAGGGAAGAAAGGCTTCACGCTTATTAGCCTGCCCGGTTAGTGAGAGCGCACCCATTGTGCGCCCATGGAATGCCCCTTGTGTTGCAACAATCTTTGTCCTGCCTGTTTTTCGGGAGAGTTTCAACGCCGCTTCATTAGCTTCGGCTCCAGATTGGCAGAAGAATACTTTTGCATTTTTATCCCCCGTCATCACAATCAATCTCTGCGCTAAAGCAATGGCATTTGGATGTGCATAGAGATTACTCACGTGTCCGAGCTTGGAAATTTGGCTAGTTACGGCCTTAACAATTGCTGGATGGCCATGGCCAAGAATATTTGTTGCAATTCCACCTAGGAAGTCTAGATAAAGCTTGCCATCAGAATCCTCTACAACAATTCCCTTGCCTTTAACCAGAGCTAGGGGTGGTGTGCCATAGTTGTTCTGCATCGTCGATTTCCAAAGCTGCAACATCTCTTTATTGCTCATGCAACTACCAAAGTTCCGCCTCGGCCAGATAATGCTGCAGCAAAACTATCAGGATCTGTTCCATCGATAATTCTTACCGCCTTTGCCCCAAGTGCAATGGCATCTAGTGCCGCCTGCACCTTTGGTGCCATACCTTGGGCAAAGCTGTTTTTAATGGATTCGAGCTCGTTAGCGCAGATTGAATCGATGAGAGAATCTTTATCTGGCCAATGACGATAGATTCCAGTTACATCCGTCATCACAATTAACGAGGAAGCCTCAAGTGCTGCAGCTATCGCTGATGCGACAAAATCGGCATTTACATTTAGCCCAGTTATCAGATCCTCTGCCGAGGAGATCGGTGCGACCACTGGAACAACTGCGCGTTCGAGTAGTTCTAAAATCTGCGCAGGATTGACCGCAACAACATCGCCCACTAAACCAAGATCGGCCTTGCTCCCATCTATGAGAGTGGTTCGTTTTGTTGCAATTACTGTGGGTAAAGTACGCGCAGACATGGCCTGTGCTTTGATTCCAGCCTTAGACAAAGCTGCGGCAACTTTTGGGCCTACTTGATTGACTAATACATCTTCAACAACATCGAAGACCTCTTGAGGTGTAACACGAAAGCCACCAATCCATTGACTTACGATTGCTTTGGCTTCAAGGGCAGCATCTATTTGAGGTCCGCCACCATGGACAATTACCACTTGCACTCCTGATTCAAGAGCAGCGGCGATCGCGCAGGCAAAGGCACCTGCCTCATCTTTCATCGCATGTCCACCAAATTTAACAACGATCACGTTGAGTACGCCGAATTCTCATGAACGTAATCATGTGTTAAATCATTGCTTAAAATCGTGGCCGAATGTGTTCCAACTTTCAAATCGATAGCAATTTCAAATAGACGTTGCGCAAAACTAACACGCGACTTATCTGCATCTGGTGCGCTGTTAGTACACACTTGAACACCATTCAACTTGACATCGATGATAAGTGGATCTAGATATGCATCGGCAGTACCGACGGCGGCTAATACACGACCCCAATTGGGATCGCCTCCGAAGATTGCAGCTTTGAGTAGGTTATTTCGCGCACATGCACGTCCCACTTGGACTGCGTCGGTCTCAGAAAGAGCATTAACTACATTGATCGATATGGTTTTAGTAGAGCCTTCAGCATCGGCAATAAGCTGGGCTGCAAGTGAACTACATATCTGCATGAGTAGCTCTTCGAGTTGCAAATCTGAGATAGAAACTTTGCTAGCACCCGATGACATCAATAAAACCGTGTCATTGGTTGATGTGCATCCATCGGAATCTATTCGGTTGAAAGTTCGATCTATGGCGCGATTGAAAACCTCTTGCGCCTGCTCCGATATTTCTGCATCTGTCATTACGACGCAAAGCATCGTGGCAAGGGCTGGAGCTAACATTCCCGCCCCTTTAGCAATTCCAGCAAATTCGACACCGTGATTTGAGGTAGTTGCAATTTTTGGAACAGAATCGGTGGTCATTATTGCTCTCGCGCTACTTTCTAAACCCTCGTTGCTCAACACAGGAAGGAGCGCGTCTAACCCATTTAGAATTTTCGACATAGGCAGAAACTCGCCAATTAGACCTGTCGAGCAGACAATCACTTCACCCGATGAAATATTAAGAAGTTCACCGACGCGTTCGGCCGTTTTATGCGTATCTGCAAAGCCCTGCGCACCAGTACATGCATTGGCTCCCCCAGAGTTAAGAACTACGGCCCGAACGATGCCGGCCTTTGCTACTTGCTTTGACCATGTCACAGGAGCGGCAACGATCTTATTGGTTGTGAAAACCGCGGCCGAATCAAAGCGTGGACCTTGATTCTCAATCACAGTCAAATCTAGCGCGGCAGAGCTCTTCAAACCTGCGCCAACAGATGCCGATCTAAATCCTAAAGGAAGCTTCATGCACCGACTCCATCGTGAGAAAGCCCTACAGCTTCATCGAAACCGCAGATGAGATTTGCATTTTGAATAGCTTGGCCTGCTGCACCTTTACCAAGATTATCAATAGCAACAGATACGATCAGACGGTTTGTATGTTCATCGACTGCTACCTGCATTTGCACTCTATTGCTTCCTGTTAACGAACTTGTTTTGGGCATTTGATCTGGAGGCAGAACATCGACAAAAAAAGAAGATGCGTAGTGCTCAGAGAAGATCTCATGGGCCTGCTGGGTCGTCAATTTCTGAGTTAGCTGAGCCGTAAGGGTGGCAAGAATTCCACGAGGCATCGGTGCCAGGATTGGAGTAAAGGAAATCTTTGCTGGTTTCTTTGCAATAGCAGTTAAAGTCTGCTCGATTTCTGCTGTGTGCTGATGAACTCCCCCAAATTTATATGATGTCAACGAGCCCATCACCTCACTACCAATCAAATCTATCTTCGCACTTCTGCCAGCTCCAGTTGTACCTGATGCTGCTACCACGACAATGTCAGAGACATCGATGAAATTTACGGCAGGTAAGAGACCCAGCGAGATTGCAGTTGCGTAACAACCTGGATTTGCCACTCTGTTTTCTTTTTTGATCGCTTCGCGTTGGCTAGAAGAGAGTTCTGGTAATCCATATACCCAAACACCTGCGTGATCGCCACCGTAGTACTTCTCCCATTGGCTGGCATCTTCCAATCTGAAATCAGCTCCCAAGTCAACAACCTTTAGCGTTGATGGAATCTTTGCGATCAAAGTTGCTGATTCACCATGCGGAAGCGCGAGAAAAACAATATCTAGAGTTGAAAAATCAATCTCATCGAATGTGACAAAACTTTGCCCCCCATAATTGTGTAATTGCGGATGGATTGACGTCACTTGCTCGCCAGCCTTTGAGTGAGCACTAACCACTTTCACTTCAAAGCCAGGATGCCCAGAGAGTAAACGCAGTAGTTCTGCCCCTGCATACCCGCTTGCTCCGATAACCGCTGTTCTCATCCTCTGAGCGTAAACTATTTTCGATATTTATGCAAGTATATGCATATTTATGCGGTTCGTAAAACAGCCCCACATTTAGCTAGAGCCACAGCAGTCGCGGCCTCACGCATGGCTGAGACCTCCTCACCCGTAAGGGTGCGATCAGGGGCGCGGAAAGTTAAGGTGAACGCTAACGAAATCTTTCCATCCCCAATCTTGTCGTAGCGGTCAAAGCAGATGATTGATTCAAGTAGATCTCCAGCACCTTCACGTAGGGCCGCCTCCACGGATTGGGCGCTCACCGTTGAGTCAACGATAAGTGCGACATCTTGAAGCGCTGCTGGCATTGTTCCGACGGTAGTTGGTCGCACTAAGTGTGATTGCGGCAAAGCGCTCAGCGCTACTGCAAAGGCAACGCAGCGTTCAGGCAAACCATAGGCGGCGACAATTCGAGGATGAAGTTCGCCTGCATGGGCTACGGCTTTACCATCAACAATTAATTCAGCGCACCGACCTGGATGCCATGGCGCAAAATCCGATCGAGCTACAGTCCACTCCAAATTGCACAACTGTAAAATTGATTGCGCAAAGGCAATTGCATCGGCCCAACTATAGTCGCGCGGTTCTCCCTGCCAATTTTCATTCTCAACTTTTCCAACTAGTAGACCGGCAACGTGATCGGCTTGTGGTGGAACGCTTGCAAAAATCTCTTCAATTAACTTCTCCTCAGGTCGCTTTGAGAGTTCTGGCGAAATAGCGGGAAGCAATTTTTTGGAGCTACGGAAAATTGCGCCCATCTCAAATATTGCGAAATCTTTTGCTCCGCGACTCATGTTGCGCTGAGCTACTTCGATTAAGCCAGGAACAAGATGCACACGCATGAGTGGAAATTCATCCGACATAGGATTAGCAACTCGATAAGTTGCAGCACGTTCTCCTACAAAGCCCATCGAATCAATAGTTGCTTGATTTGTGAAAGGGAACGTCTGAACTTCAGCTAAACCTCGACTTGCAAGCATTGTGGCAACGGCTCTGCGACGTTTTTGGGTTGGAGTCAGGGTTGCATGCAGCGGACGTGGTGGAAGTACCGATGGAATCTTGTCGTAGCCAATCATTCGAGCCACTTCTTCTGCCAAATCTGAAGTTGTAAGTAGATCAGAGCGCCACGATGGTGGGTCAACGACAAAGCTCTTTTCATCGACATCACAGCCAATAACACGTAGAAGTTGGGCCACTTTCTTTGGTGCAATATCAAAGCCAAGAATCGCTGAGATTTTCGCAGGATCTATCGTTACTAAAGGTGCGTAGATGGGTTGGCCGTCAACGACGGTTGCTACATGCTGCGCCGAACTATGGGCGGTCAAAAGTTGAACAAATCGAGCGGAGGCAAACTCGGCCAATGATGGATCAACACTGCGCTCAAGACGGCGTGATGCCTCTGATGAAAGTTTGTGGCGACGCGAATTTTTCGCAATCGACGTCGGATCAAAGCGAACGGCTTCAAGTGCAATGTCAGTTGTAGTTTCGGAGATTTCCGATGTGGCCCCACCCATAGTCCCAGCAAGAGCTAGAGGCTTTTCATCATCGCAGACCATTAAATCATCGGGATCCAACTGACGTATCTGACCATCTAGCGTCGTGAAAGGTTGAACTTTCCCTGCCCGCTTAATGGTTAAGCCGCCTTTAATCTTTGATCGATCAAAGGCGTGCAACGGCTGACCAAGTTCGAGCATTACGTAGTTTGTAACATCTACAACTAATGAGATTGAACGCATTCCCATTTTTTCAATTCGTCGTCGCATCCAAAGGGGTGTGGTTGCTTTGGGGTCAAAGTTAGAGAGTGTCCGTAAATAGAAAACCGATGCCGTAGACGGATCAGCGATCTTTGCACTGACGCCCTTACCCGTCTCCTTAAACTCAAGGCCGCGTAGCGCATCAACTGGATCTTTAAAAGTAAGCCCTAGTGAACCTGCAACTTCACGGGCCATTCCACGAATACTCAAGGCGTAACCGCGATCTGGGTTGATAGCTATATCAAAAATTACATCGTTGATCTGTAAGTCCACGATGGCATCAGAACCGATCCTCACATCATCAGCATTAAAAACCATGATTCCGGTGTGATCGTCGCTTATGCCTAGTTCGCGCGCAGAACAGATCATGCCATTGGAAGTTTTGCCGTAAGTCTCACGCGCACCAATTGCGAAATCTCCAGGTAGGACCGCTCCAGGAAGGGCTGCAACAACTAAATCCCCCACCGCGAAGTTTGTTGCACCACAAATTACAAAGCGTGTTTCATTTTCGCCGCAATCAAGACCGACGTAGCGAATTGGCTTTTTAAACTCAGTAATCTCTTCAATTGAGAGAACTTTTGCAAACACCAGCGGCCCAGTTAGATCTGCGCCTTGCTCGATAATCTCTTCGACTTCAAAACCCACACGAATGAGGGCTTCAGATATTTCTTGCGCAGTAACTGCGGCAGGAATATCAACAAACTCCTTAATCCACGATAATGGCGCCAACATTAGAGGCCAACTCCAAACTGGCGTGTAAAGCGAATATCGCCTTCGACAATATCGTGCATATCTGTTATTCCATGACGCACCATAAGTGTTCTCTCTAGACCCATTCCGAAAGCAAAACCGCTGTAAACATCAGTATCGATTCCACATGTTGCTAGAACTCTTGGATTGACCATTCCGCAGCCGCCCCACTCAATCCAACGATTGTTGAAGAAAACATCTACTTCTGCGCTCGGTTCAGTGAATGGAAAAAATGATGGACGCAGGCGCGTTGTTACACCTGTGCCAAACATGTGACTAGCAAAGTTATCAAGGGTTCCTTTTAAGTGCGCCATGGTGATGCCCTTATCAACAACTAATCCCTCAACCTGATGAAAGACCGGGCTGTGCGTGGCATCTAGTTCATCGGCTCGGAAAGTGCGACCCGGGCAGATGACATATATAGGTGGGGCTTGCGTAAGCATCGTGCGAATCTGTACAGGCGAGGTATGGGTGCGCAACACCATGCCAGATTCAACCGGTTCAATGAAGAAAGTATCTTGCATCGTTCGTGCTGGGTGATCTGCTGGAATATTTAAGGCATCAAAGTTAAGCCAACCAGATTCAAGCTCTGGGCCTTCTTGAACCGCGTAGCCTTGTTCGATAAAGAAATCTGAGACTTCATTCTTGATGATTGAAATTGGGTGAAGTCCACCTCGATGGGCGCGATTAACGGGAAGGGTTATATCGACTACCTCTTCGAGTAATACTTTGCGATCTCGTTCTGCCTCTAGGAGAGCCGTTGCAGTTGCTAGCGCCGTAGCGATATCGGCTTTGGCCTCACCAATTATTTTGCCGAAACTTGCTTTATCCTCGGGCGACATCGAACCTAACGCACGCGAAGCCAGAGCAATTGGTGACTTGTCCCCCGAGTGATTCAAGCGCGCAGTTTTAAGCGAATCTAGATCAGTAGCGGCTTTGAATGCAGTGCGAGCATCGCCAACCCATGTACGTACCTCGTCCTCGCGCATGGGGGCGAGTCTATCGGGTCGAACTTTAGAAGGGGCGCATATTTGCTAAGTGATACATAACAATCGATGCCGCAGCTGAGAGATTTAGGCTTTCGGCGCTACCTGGCATTGGAATACTCACCGAGTCGATTGCCGAGATAGCACCATCGGATGCAAGTCCTCTTGCTTCATTTCCGAA
This sequence comes from Actinomycetota bacterium, assembly GCA_009698675.1. Taxonomy (GTDB): domain Bacteria; phylum Actinomycetota; class Actinomycetes; order Nanopelagicales; family Nanopelagicaceae; genus Planktophila. The sequence continues at coordinate 96,360 of WLPT01000004.1, read as the reverse complement.
GATAGCTACGCAGTCCCGTGATGTTGTGAAATCTTTGAGTGATTGTGAACCATCTGCGCCCAAAGTAAAGGCATGCAGATTCTTGCTTTCGATCAATGGAGCCAATTCGACTGATTCAAAGACAGGTGTATGCCACAAAGAACCTGCTGTACTGCGCACTACTTTCGGGGAGTACATGTCTACACTTCCAGGCGATGTTATTACTGCATCCATTCCAAATGCGTCGGCCGAGCGCAATATCGTTCCGGCATTTCCTGGATCTTGTATCTGAGATAGGTAAATGAACTTACGTTTTCCATCAAGGACAATCGACTCAAATGAATCTTTGGGTATCGCACATATCGCGAGAATTCCTTGTGGTGTAATCGTTTCAGACATTGCTCGCATTACATCATCTGAAACATCGAAGGTGTCCAGCAGTGATAAATCTGTGAATTCATCTAACTTTGCTCTGGCTGTTGCAGTTAAATATAGTGTTGATATGCGTGGCCCGGCATTTGATGCAATCGCCTCGCGAAAGCATTGGATTCCCTCTGCAACAAACTCTCCAGCAGCCCTACGCTCTTTCGTACCACGAGAACCAATAAGAGCCTTAACTCGCGCAATATGTGGCGAGTTAAGGCTCTCAATCATTGGAAGGGTTTTATGCTGAGATGAGGCTCTTGCGAGCTACATCTACAAGAGTCTTGAAAGTTGCTGGATCATTTGTTGCAAGGTCAGATAGAACACGACGATCTACCTCTACACCTGCGGCCTTGAGTCCTTGAATGAAACGATTGTAAGTTAGTCCGTGTGCGCGGCACCCTGCATTGATGCGCTGGATCCAGAGTCGGCGGAAATCGCCCTTCTTATCTTTACGGTCGTTGAATGCATAGACCATAGAGTGCGTAACTTGCTCCTTCGCCTTAGTGAAAAGGCGTGAGCGTTGTCCGCGGTAACCGCTGGCACGCTCAAGAGTTGTACGACGCTTCTTAGCTGCGTGAACACCACGTTTTACTCTCATTTAATCCACGTTCCTTACTTCAAGCCAAGCATGCGCTTGGCTGTCATTGTGACGGTTGGTTTAGCTGACTGCTCGGTTGAGAGACGGCGTGTGACGCGTGAAGATTTACGCTCGAGCAAATGTCGCTTACCAGCGCGCTCATGCATAATCTTTCCCGTTCCTGTAACGCGGAAAGTCTTCTTAGCTCCGCTGTGCGTTTTCATCTTTGGCATCTTTATGCTCCATCCATAGTCTCTGCCGCTGCATCTGCTTTGGCCTTTCGTGCCGCTTTAGCTTCTGCAACCGCTTCCGTTTTCTTCTTCGTCGGTCCAATAACCATTGTCATATTTCGTCCCTCTTGCTTTGGGGCGAATTCAATGAATCCAAACTCTGCAATATCCGTTGCCAAACGTTGCAGCATTTTGTATCCAAGCTCTGGCCGCGTCTGCTCACGACCGCGGAACTTCATCGTCACCTTCACCTTGTCGCCACCCTTGAGAAACTTCTCTACTTGATTACGCTTAGTTTCGTAATCATGGGTTTCGATCTTTGGCGTTAAGCGCACTTCCTTAACCACAATGTGGGTCTGGTTCTGTCGCGCTTCCCGAGCCTTCTGTGCAACTTCGTACTTGTACTTTCCGAAGTCCATGATCTTGCAAACGGGTGGATTGGCCTCTGCTGCGATTTCGACTAGGTCGAGACCAACTTCATCTGCCATCTTTAACGCTGTATCGATATCGACTACCCCAACTTGTTCGCCGGTATGTCCGATCAAACGAATTTGAGGTGTGCGAATTCGATCATTAATGCGCGGTTCAGTGCTGACTGTGTGCTCCTTCGGTTAAGTCAAACGCTTTGGTGTTACAGCGTCTGCAAAAAGAAAACCGCAAGGAGAAAGGAATCTAAATCCCTAAATCCGACGAACCAGATCGCGCTAGTGGCGATGTAGGTGGGAGCGGTAACTCCTCTTGCAGTGAGCTGTTAGGCCACTGGTCTGTAGCAAAGGGTACCCGAGGTGGGCAAAAGCGCGAAATCGCGGGGTTTTAAGCGCCCATCGCGTGTAGACCACCGTCGACATGGATTATCTCGGCCGTTGTCTTTGGGAACCAGTCCGAGAGTAGGGCAACGCTCGCCTGGGCTGCTGGGATTGGATCGGTGACGTCCCAGAACAGTGGTGATCGCTCATTCCAGACCTTTTCAAACTCTTCAAAGCCTGGAATCGATTTTGCAGCCATTGTTCGGATCGGTCCAGCTGCAATTAAGTTAACGCGGATGTTTTCAGCCCCTAAATCACGGGCAAGATATCTAGAGGTCGACTCCAAAGCCGCTTTAGCAACACCCATCCAGTCATACTTTGGCCAAGCAACGGCGGCATCGAAATCTAAACCAACTACAGATCCCCCACCACTAAATAATGGTCGCGCTGCCATTGTCAGCGCCTTAAGTGAGTAGGCCGAAACATGAAGGGCCGTTGAAACATCTTCCCATGAAGTATTTAAAAAGTTTCCACCAAGGGCCGCCTCGGGAGCAAATCCGATTGAGTGAACCACGCCATCTAGCCCGGCTGGGAAGTGTTCGCGAACTCTTGACTCAAGGGCATCTAAATCTTCACTGTTGGTGACATCTAACTCAACAATTGGTGCTGGCTTTGGAAGGCGTGCGGCGATGCGGGTTGTTAAAGATAAGACCCGGCCATAAGAGGAGAGAACAACTTCAGCGCCCTGTTCTTGTGCAATGCGTGCGATGTGAAATGCAATCGATGCATCGGTTAGAACGCCGGTTACAAGTATTTTCTTTCCCTCTAAAATTCCCATTTAGTGGCCCATTCCTAATCCGCCATCAACTGGTATTAACGCCCCAGTTATATAGCTTGCTTGTGGTGAAGCGATAAATGCAACAACTGCAGCTATCTCATCTGGAGTACAAAAACGGCCAAGCGGAACTGATGCCGATATCTCGCTACGGCGTTTTTCATCCAAAGTTGACGTCATATCGGTTTCGACAAAACCTGGCGCAATTACATTGGAGGTGATTCCTCGGCTTCCAATTTCGCGAGCGAAGGAGCGTGCCATTCCGACTAGACCTGATTTACTCGAAGCATAGTTAACTTGACCGGCCGAGCCTGTAGCTCCAACTACAGAACCCACGAAAATAAGCCGTCCCCGCTTTAATTTCAAAAGAGGTTTTGTTGCCCTACGAGCAACGCGAAAAGCGCCTGTGAGATTGGCATCGATTACACTTTGAAAATCTTCATCACTCATGCGCATTACTAAACCATCTTTGGTGATGCCAGCATTGGCTACGATTATTTCAGGTAGACCCCACTGGGCCTCGATTGAATCAAAGGCTGCATCTACACTCTGTGTTGAAGTGACATCCATCAAGACTGATTTAAATCCTTCAGGGGCCTCACCAGAGCGGTACGACACAACTACATCATGGCCGGCGGCTTTGAGCGCCTTTGCGATTGCTAAACCAATCCCCCGATTTGCGCCAGTAACCAGGGCCAGTGAACTCATGTGCGTAAATGTACTGGCTACTGCGAGGTATTCAAAAGATGCGCCGCTACGTGGCTGGTAATAGGGTTCCAACATGGCCGATGAGAAGGAAGTCTTCGATATAACCAGCGCGCCTAAAGCGTTAAGTGCAGATCAAGCATCTCGCCAAAAGAGGTATTTCATTTCCATGATGATTAGAACGGCCTGTTTCATTTTGACGGTCGTTTTACCCAGTCCATTTCGTTGGTTGGCCCTATTGGGCGCAGTACTCCTTCCATACTTTGCCGTTGTAATTGCTAACGCCGGTCGTGAGAGCTTTATGCCTGGAGCCAATATGCGGGATGAGAATCCACCTTCATTAAACTAAAGTAGCTCCATGCAACCAGAGCCGTGGGCAATCTTTAAATCCGCAGTAGCGCTAAGCCTTATCGTCCTATGTCTGTGGGCGGCCCAATGGCAGTATCACCGCGGTATAGATCGTCACGCTCGCAACTCTATGATTATGGAGCATATTGCTATTGCGCCAATGCCACTGACAACCCTAGATACCGCCCCTGCCCAATTTGAATGGCAAAGTGTTACAACCTCAGGTCAGTTCGATTCCAAAAATCAAATTCTTTTACGTAATAGATACTCGGAGGGTGTTTACGGTTTCGAAGTACTCACTCTATTTACATCTTTTGAGGGTAAGCGCTTCTGGGTTGATCGCGGATGGGTTAAGGCGGGAAGAACGGCTACTACCGCACCCATTGTTACAAAGACTCCAGAGGGGATGGTGCAAATAACTGGGCGGCTTCGTCTGGATTCCTCACTGCCCCAAGGAAAATTTTTCGCATTACCTGCAAATGGTGCGAGTTTAGTCTCAAAACTCAATGCTCAGTCTCGGCTTCAGACTCAGAAATATTACTTAGATTTACTAGATGGCTCCGATGCATCACTGCGCCCAGCAGTTACTGCCGAGCTACCAGTCTTAAGCGATGGTCCGCACATGGCCTATGCCTTACAGTGGCTGTTTTTTGCTGGACTTGTGATTTATGGGCGCATTCTAATTCGACGAACCCGTTAAATCCTGGCGGTTGTAAAGGTCGGCATATAGTCCACCGAGGGCAACTAATTCATCATGCTTTCCTCGTTCAACGATTGAGCCACTGTCTAAAACAAGAATCTGATCTGCATCTCTTACCGTGCTTAGGCGGTGCGCAATTACGATGCTAGTGCGCCCCTTGAGCGCGCTTTCTAGTGCGGCATGGACAAGGGCCTCATTTTCTGAATCAAGGTGGGCGGTAGCTTCATCGAGAATCACCACGGCCGGAGATTTCAATAGGAGCCTTGCGATCGCTAAACGCTGTTTTTCTCCACCAGATAAACGATGCCCTCGCTCGCCCACCATCGTATCAAGCCCGTTAGGTAGGCCTTCTATTAATCTCCAAATTTGCGCAGCCTGGCATGCAGCCTTCATCTCTTCATCAGTTGCATCCGACTTTGCATAGCGCAGATTCTCAGCGATAGTTTCGTGGAATAAGTGGGCATCTTGCATTACAACACCAATCGAATTGCGCAGTGACTCAACTGTTAAATCTCGTATGTCATGGCCGTCGATAGATATTGCACCTGATGTGACATCGTAGAGCCTTGGAATTAGCGCACTAATCGTAGTTTTACCAGCCCCTGATGGACCAACTACTGCAGTAAGAGTTCCGGGCTCTGCAACGAAAGAGAGATTCTTGAGTACTTCACCGCTTTGTATAGTTTCAGGTTTTGCGGCCGACTCTAAAGATGCAAGTGATATCTCGTTGGCCTTGGGATAGGAAAAACCTACATTTGCAAACTCAATTCGAGGATTCTTAGCCTGGTACTCAACTGCTCCGACTCTATTTTGAACCATAGGTTGCAAATCTAAGACTTCAAAGACGCGTTCGAAGGAGACTAGCGATGTCATTACATCTACTCGAACATTTGAGAGTGCGGTCAAAGGTCCATAGAGACGTGCCAAGAGAGCGGTAATTGCAAGCAGTGTTCCTACAGTGACCTTTCCACTAACTGCTAAATGCCCACCTATTCCATATGCAAAGGCCGTGGCAATTGCGGCAACGCTAGTCAAAGCGATAAAGAAGAGGCGGTTTAACATAGCCGACTTGATTCCGATGTCTGCAACTCGTCTTGCGCGTGAACGAAAGAACTCTTCCTCACGTTTGGGTTGGCCATAGAGGGCTACCAACATCGCGCCGGAAACGTTAAAACGCTCAGTCATCGTGCTCGACATCTCGGCATTTACGTTGAAGGATTCACGAGTTAGGGCTTGGAGTTTACGCCCCACCCATTTAGTTGGGATAAGAAAAATTGGCAGCAATGCAAGCGAGAAGATCGTAATCTGCCACGATAGAACCATCATGGTCACGCCAACTAAAACCAAGGAGACAACATTGCTGACAACGCCTGAAAGCGTGGCTGTAAAGGCCTGTTGTGCGCCCATAACATCGGAATTGATACGAGAGATCAATGCTCCTGTTTGAGTTCGCGTGAAGAAGGCGATCGATTGTCGCTGAACATGGGTAAATACCAGAGAACGTAAATCATAAATTAGGCCCTCGCCAATTCGGGAGGAAAAGTAGCGCCCCAATAAACTTACGCCAGCATCGGCGATGGCAAGTAGCCCAACAAGTAGCGCCAGCTTCGTGATGAGGTCGCCATTCTTAGGAATGACTCCATCATCTATAAGACGTAGCAAAAGAAGTGGGGTTGTAACAATGAGTGCGGCATCGACAACAACCGTTGCCAGAAAGATAAGGATGGCTTTTCGGTAGGGCTTAGCAAAGGCCAGAATCCGCTTTACCGTTCCTGGCTTTAGTTTGACCTCTTTGACCGATTGGTCGGCCGTCATTGACCTGTGTGACATCCAAACGGCATGCGAAGACATGGCTCTAGCCTATGCAGTTAATTGTTAAACCGTAAATCCTAAGGCGCGTAGTTGGTCACGGCCATCATCTGAGATTTTGTCCGGGCCCCAAGGTGGCATCCAAACCCAGTTAATTTTCACATCACTGGTCATACCAGCCAAAGCTTGACGTGTCTGATCCTCAATTACATCTTGCAACGGACAGGCCGCCGACGTCAACGTCATATTGAGAATTGCAATATTGGCTTCATCGACCATTACGTCGTAGATCAGACCTAAATCAACGACATTAATTCCAAGTTCTGGGTCCACGACATCCTTCATCGCCTCTGTTACATCATCCACGCTAGTTGTCATTGCTCTCCCCTTGGTCTATTCGTTTGTCTGCGCCTGAATTGCTGCATCTTTAAATGCCATCCATCCGAGAAGGGCGCACTTTACTCGACCTGGAAATTTAGAAACTCCGGCAAAAGCCACTGCATCCTCCAAAATTTCAGGATCTCCCGCTGAGGTGCCCTTGCTAGCCATGAGCTCCGAGAAACTCTTTACAATGACATCTGCCTCTTCAAGCCTCTTGCCTATTAGTAAATCGCTCATCATCGACACGCTGGCTTGCGAAATCGAGCAGCCCTGTCCATCCCATGTTATCGAGTTAATCCGTTGCCCAACTAACTCAATATTCAAAGTGATTTCATCGCCACAGCTTGTGTTCACATGATGAACCTGTGCACTGAAGATTGGATTTAAGCCCTTATGCGCAGGATGCTTATAGTGATCAAGAATGACCTCTTGGTAGAGTGAATCTAACTCCATTTAAAATCTCCCAAAGTATTTCTGCCCTTGGACAATACTGTCTACGAGAACATCACAGTCGTTCTCATCATTGTAAATATAGATAGAGGCGCGAGTTGATGCGGGAATGCCTAATCGCCTAGCTAAAGGCCATGCGCAGTGGTGGCCGGTACGCACTGCCACGCCCTGACTATCTAAAAACTGACCCAAATCATGGGGGTGAATGTCCTCGACGATGAAGGAGATAGAGCCTCCACGCGATTGCGCGGTTGTAGGTCCTACAATCTTTATTGTTTCGATTGCATTCAACTTATTTAGTAGATATCCGGTAAGTGCAACTTCATGGCTATGAACTGAATCCATGCCAAGATTGGTTAGATATTTTAAGGCCGCGGCAAGGCCAACGGCCTGTGCCATATTTGGAACACCGGCTTCAAACTTGGCAGGTACATCTGCCCATGTTGCCGATGTCATCGTTACAGTTTTGATCATTGAGCCGCCGAATAAAAAGGGCGGAAGCTCCTCTAGAAGCTCTTTACGTCCCCATAAAACTCCAACCCCTGTAGGACCTAAGGCTTTGTGTCCTGAGAAGACAAGGAAATCAACATCTAAATCCGCCGCAGCAACTGGCATATGGGGAACCGACTGACAGGCATCGAGAATGACTACTGCCCCAACTTCATGTGCACGCGCAACAATTGCCGCCAAAGGATTAATAGTTCCAAGCACATTTGACTGGTGTGTGAGTGCCACAACCTTTGTATTAGTTGTGATAACCGAATTGATATCGGAGAGATCTAATCGGCCTTCATCGGTCAATCCAAACCATGCTAACTGCGCACCCGTACGACGAGTTAGTTCTTGCCATGGAACCAAATTGGCGTGGTGCTCCATCTCGGTCACAACTATTCGATCACCGGCCGAAAGTGCAAAGCGATTGCCGGGTTGGGCATTACCCATCGCATAGGCCAAAAGGTTTAACGACTCTGTAGCATTTTTAGTGAAGATGACTTCATCGGGACCACCCGGTGCACCAATAAAGGATGCAACTTCAGCACGTGCATTCTCGTAGAGATCGGTCGCTTCCTGTGCTAATTGATGTGCTCCACGATGTGCTGCCGCGTTATGGAAGCGATAGAAATCGCTCTCTGCCTCAATAACAGAGGCTGGCTTCTGACTAGTGGCTCCGCTATCTAGATATACCAATTTTTTTCCGTCGCTAACGCTACGTGAAAAGATTGGAAAATCTTTACGTATCTCAGGAACGGAAAAGGACATAACCTGCTATTTACTCACGTAATCTGCGTAGCCGTTGGCTTCAAGTTTGTCAGCTAGATCTGGTCCACCCTCTTCGACGATATGACCATTAGCAAATACATGAACGAAATCAGGCTTAATGTACTTAAGAATGCGTGTGTAGTGCGTAATGAGAAGTACGCCTAAATTGTTACTCTCTTTAGCGCGATTAACGCCTTCAGAGACTATTCGTAGTGCATCCACATCTAGGCCTGAGTCAGTCTCATCCAAAATAGCAATCTTTGGTCGCAATAGTTCGAGTTGCATAATCTCGTGGCGCTTCTTCTCTCCTCCAGAGAAGCCCTCATTGACGTTACGGGATGCAAAGGCAGGATCCATGTTCAAGGCCTCCATCGCATCCTTTACTTCTGCAACCCAGGTACGTAGCTTCGGCGCCTCGCCGCGAAGTGCAGTTGCAGCTGTGCGCAAAAAATTAGAAACTGAAACGCCAGGTACTTCAACTGGATACTGCATCGCCAAGAAAAGTCCCGCTCTGGCTCGCTCATCTACCGTCATATCTAAAACATCGGCGCCATCAAGGGTGACTGATCCCCCGACGATCGTGTACTTGGGATGGCCTGCAATTGAATATGCCAACGTTGATTTACCGGAACCATTTGGCCCCATGATTGCGTGAGTCTCCCCCGACTTAATCGTTAGATCTACGCCTTTGAGAATCTCTACTGCACCATTTTCAGTATTGACAGATACCTGAAGGTTGCGGATTTCTAATGTGCTCATTTTCTCTCTTCTCTCTTAAATCTCTACCGTGACGGAGTTAGCTTCAATTTTTACACTGTATGTATTAAGGGCAATATTTGCTGGAAGCGTCAGGGCTGCACCTGTCCGCAGATCGAATTCGGCGCCGTGTAACCAACACTCAATTTTGTAATCGCTTACCTCGCCCTCAGACAAGGAGGCCTCCGAGTGCGAACATGTGTCATCAACGGCAAATACTTCATCTCCAATTCGAGTTAGGCAGATAGTTTTACCGTTCTTTTCTATCTTAATTGGTTGGCCCGCAGGCATTTGATCGAACTCAATATCGGCCATTTAAGCACCAGCCTTTTCAAGTTCGCCATCGATGCGATTCATTAATCGCTCTTGAACTGATTCCATTCCGATTTCAGTGACTATCTCATTGAAGAATCCACGAACTACTAAACGTCTGGCATCTTCTAGGGCAATCCCACGTGACATCAAATAGAACAACTGTTCATCATCAAAGCGTCCGGTGGTGCTGGCATGGCCGGCTCCGACTATCTCGCCTGTTTCAATCTCTAAATTAGGAACTGAGTCTGCACGGGCACCATCACTCAACAATAAGTTTCTATTGAGCTCGTATGTGTCTGTGCCCTCTGCGACAGCGCGAATTAGAACATCACCAATCCACACTGTATGTGCATCGCGTCCAGCTAAAGCTCCTTTGAAGTTAACACGGGACTTAGCATTAGGAACAGCATGATCTACATGCATGCGATGTTCAAAGAATTGTCCGGCCGTTGCAAAGTAGACGCCTAGAAGTTCAACTGACCCACCAGGTGCGATGAACTCGACTGTTGGCAGGATACGAACTACATCGCCTCCAACAGTTACTGTGATCGACTTAAACTCTGCATCTTTGTCGATAACTGCATGATGACGGGCGGTGTAAACGCTCTGGGATTCAAACTCTTGTAGCGTAATGAATTTCAGAGATGAACCGGGCGCTAAAGAAATCTCCAAATCCTCCGCCAAAACAGTATCCCCTGTATTTTCAATTATCACCGTCGCCACAGCATGTGCACCCAATGAAATTCGCACACGTGAGAACTCTGCAGAGTTTAGAGCCCCTGCACTGCGACTCAAAACAATCGCATCTGCAACCTCAGTATCGGAAGCTATGCAAAGGTGAGAAACGCTAGAGGAAAGAGCTCGAATGCGTTCGATAATCACATCATCGCTTGATGCTAGCGGTGGTAACTCTTCACGGGTGAAAGTGACCCCTGCTGGTAAGGCATGTGATGAGATAAGTGAAGTGCGATCACCGACGATGGCTAAACCATCATGCAGGCCGCGCAAACGCTTAAGCGGCGTAAAACGCCAGGCCTCTTCACGGCCAGTTGGTGTTAAGTAATTCGTTGCAAGTAGTGACATTAACCAACAGCGCCTTCCATTTGAAGTTCAATAAGGCGATTGAGTTCTAACGCATACTCCATAGGAAGCTCACGTGCGATAGGTTCAATGAAACCTCTGACAATCATCGCCATAGCTTCATCCTCAGTTAAACCGCGGGACATGAGATAGAAAAGCTGATCATCGCTAATTTTTGAAACTGTCGCTTCATGCCCCATTGAGACATCATCTTCGCGTATATCTACGTAAGGATATGTGTCAGAACGAGAAATGGTGTCAACTAAAAGTGCATCACATTTGACTGTGCTCTTAGAGTGATGTGCTCCCTCTTGCACTTGCACAAGACCGCGGTAGGAGGTACGGCCACCGTTTCGTGCAACTGATTTTGAGATGACAGAGGATGATGTGTACGGCGCAGCGTGAACCATTTTGGCGCCAGAGTCTTGGTGTTGTCCTTCGCCGGCAAAGGCGAGCGAAAGAGTTTCACCCTTTGCATGTGGGCCCATCAAAAAGATAGCTGGGTATTTCATTGTTACCTTTGAACCAATGTTTCCATCGACCCACTCCATCGTTGCGCCCTCTGCGCATGTGGCACGCTTGGTTACCAAGTTGTAAACGTTATTCGACCAGTTCTGAATCGTTGTGTAACGAACTCGGGCGCCCTTTTTAACGATAATTTCAACGACGGCCGAGTGAAGTGAATCCGATTTGTAAATAGGTGCAGTACATCCCTCAACATAGTGAATGTAAGAATCCTCATCGGCGATGATGAGAGTTCTCTCGAACTGGCCCATATTCTCTGTATTGATGCGGAAATATGCCTGCAAAGGAATATCGACGTGAACACCCTTAGGAACATAAATGAAAGAACCACCGGACCAGACCGAAGTATTCAAAGCTGCAAACTTGTTATCGCCTACCGGGATCACGGTAGCGAAGTACTCCTTGAACAACTCAGGATGCTCTTTGAGTGCAGTATCTGTATCTAAGAAAATGACTCCTTGCGCAGCTAAATCTTCGCGGATGGAGTGGTAAACAACTTCAGACTCATACTGTGCGGCGACACCTGAAACTAAGCGCTGCTTTTCTGCCTCTGGAATTCCAAGTCGGTCATAGGTGTTCTTGATCTCTTCTGGCAGATCATCCCAAGTAGCTGCCTGCTTTTCAGTTGAACGAACAAAGTACTTGATCGTGTCAAAGAAAATTCCTGATAAATCTGAACCCCAGTTAGGCATTGGCTTCTTTTCAAAGAGGGCTAAGCCCTTTAATCGCAGATCTAGCATCCACTGTGGCTCAGATTTCTTGCTTGAAATATCACGCACCACATCTTCATTAATTCCACGGCGAGCATTCGTGCCAACTTCACTCTTATCAGACCAGCCATATTCATAATTTCCAAGGCCGTCTAGTTCTGGATGCGCGATAGTCATGCACGTACCTTTCCGTTGGTGGGGCTTGTTTGAGGTGTAGGAATAAAAGTTGTACAAACGCCATCGCCATGTGCGATCGTTGCAAGACGCTGAACGTGGGTTCCAAGTAGACGAGAGAGTGCTTCGGTTTCGGCCTCGCACAGCTGCGGAAACTCTGAGGCGACATGTGCGATGGGACAATGGTGTTGGCAAAGCTCTTCACCTAGTGGGCGCGATTGAACGCTTGCGGCATATCCCTGCTCTGTTAAGAACTGCGCCAGTGCTGCGCTCTTCTTACTCTTTTTAGCGATGGCCAATTGAGCTTTGCGCTCAATCTCTTCGGCGCGAGAGTTAGCAAAACTAGCTACTAGGTGCTCGCCTAACTGCGCCGACATAAACTTCAACGCCGATACAGCTAAATCATCGTAGGAGTGTTCAAATTTCTCTCGTCCAGAATCCGACATGAGAAAAACCTTGGGCGGGCGCCCACGACCGCGGATCAGTGCAGCATGCGGCTGGCGTGCCTGTAGAACACCATCTGCTATGAGCAAATCTAAATGTCTACGAATACCTGCAGGGGTTAAACCTAAGCGAGCGGCCAGAGTCGCTGCGCTCGATGGTCCATTTTCAAGAATTGAGCGAGCCACAAGATCGCGCGTGCGCGGATCATCGCCCTTTGGGGAGTTAGTGAGCTCGGTTAATTTCACAACAGTATTGTGTCGTAATTCGACACTAAAGGCCACTTCAACCCCGAAGCCACGCTGGGCAATAAGGTAGGGACATGAGTTCATCTGCCAATCTAGCCAAGCGGATCCTCTCGCCGGCAACTGGCTTTTTGCTCTTTCTTCAGGCGGCCATCGTCGTCACGGGCGGTGCGGTTCGACTGACTGGATCGGGCCTTGGCTGCCCCACATGGCCCGAGTGCACGCCTGGCTCCTATGTGCCAGTGACGGGTCAAGTTGAGGGAGCCATCCACTCGTGGATTGAGTTTTCAAATCGCCTCTTAACGTTTGTCTTAGTAATCGCCGCGCTCATTACAGTCATCGCAGTAGTGCGCGCCGGTCGAAAAGATTTGCGTGTATTAGCCATTGGTCAGTTCTTAGGAATCTTTGGTCAAGGTGTTCTCGGCGGTATAACAGTCTTAACTCATTTGAATCCGCTCTCGGTTGCTAGTCACTTTCTACTCTCAACAGTGCTGATCGCAGCAGCTACTTCACTTTATTCTCGTCGGCACGTACCGGCGAAAAAGAAGTTTTCGCCTTTGCGCCCTGATATTTTCTCTCGAGCACATGTTGCACTCTCGGGCCTAGTTGTCATTCTCGGAACCCTTGTTACTGGTGCCGGACCCCACGCAGGAGATGTTTCGGCACCTCGCCTACATCTTCGAATTCAAAGCGCTGCGCTGATGCATGGGGTTGCCGTTGCTCTTCTTCTGATTCTCACTATTGCATTCTTTATATCCAAGCAGACAAGTACTACAACAAAGAAATACTTAGTGACTTTTCTACTACTTACCTTGGCGCAAGGTGCGATTGGCCTGGTTCAATATTTCCAAGGAGTTCCAGAGCTCCTTGTCGCAGCGCACTTAACTGGATCGGCGCTTGTTTGGATCGGCGCATGGAGAGTTTGGCTTTCAGTACAACGAGAAGAGATGGAGCCCACTGGATGAGTGCAGTTGCTAGCTGGAATGAACTCGATGATCGCGCTATTGCATATGCTCGCGCATTAGCCGCAGATGCAGTTCAGAATGTTGGTAATGGACATCCCGGTACTGCGATGTCACTCGCACCTGTTGCTTATCTTCTCTTCCAGCGGCACTTAATTCACGATCCATCTGATCCAACATGGCTTGGACGCGATCGATTTATTCTCTCCTGCGGGCATTCATCACTAACTCTATACACGCAGCTCTTTTACAGCGGCTACGGAATAGAGATGCAGGATCTGCAGAGTTTTAGAACGTGGGGCTCGCTAACTCCAGGACATCCCGAGTTTGGACATACTGCAGGTGTTGAAATGACTACCGGCCCACTGGGTCAAGGCGTTGCAACTGCAGTGGGAATGGCAATGGCCGCGCGCTATGAACGTGGATTGTTGGATCGAGATACACCAGATAATGAGTCAATCTTTGATCACTGCATATGGGTTATATGTTCCGATGGCGATCTGCAAGAGGGCGTAAGCGCTGAAGCATCATCTCTAGCAGGAACGCAGGAGCTAGGAAATCTCAACATTATCTATGATGACAATCGGATATCAATCGAGGGCGATACACACAATGCCTTTACCGAAGATGTTTCGATGCGCTATCGCGCATATGGCTGGCAGGTCATAGAAGTTGCAACTGCAGATGATGGCAATGTAGATATTGCCGCACTTGATGCCGCCATGATTGCTGCAAAGAATGAGAAGACAAAACCCTCTCTCATACGTCTGAAAACGGTTATCGCATGGCCCGCTCCTACCCTTCGCGGCACTGGTAAATCGCATGGCTCTGCATTAGGAGATGAAGAGATTGCCGCAACGAAAGTACTACTTGGCTTAAACCCAGATGAGAAGTTTGCAATGCCCAGCGACGTCTTGGCACATGCACGCCAAGTCAGCAATCGTGGTGCACTCCTACACGAGCAATGGAATAGTGCTTTCGCTGATTGGAAATCGAAGAACTCCAACTCTGCCCAGCTTCTAGAACGCCTACGAAACCAAGAGCTGCCTTCTAACTGGGATGCAGATCTACCGTTTTTTGCAGCTGGAAAAGATATTGCAACCCGTGCCGCCTCCGGCGAAGTTATTAACGCCCTAGCAAAGATTCTCCCTGAATTTTGGGGAGGCTCGGCCGATTTAGCTGGATCAAATAATACAAGTATCGATGGTGCATCTTCTTTTCTTCCTGCAACAAGTGCCATTAAGGGCGCCGATCCATATGGGCGAATAATTCACTTCGGAATTCGTGAGCATGCAATGGGCTCGGTGCTAAATGGCATCGCCCTTCATGGTCTGAGTCGCTGCTTCGGTGGAACTTTTGCAGTCTTTAGCGATTACATGCGTCCAGCTGTGCGATTGGCAGCTTTGATGCAGATCCCATCAACATTTATTTGGACGCATGATTCAATAGGCGTCGGTGAAGATGGACCAACGCATCAACCCATCGAGCATTTTGCAGCTCTTCGAGCCATACCAGGGTTAGATGTCATCAGACCTGGCGATGCAAACGAAGTTACAGAGGCGTGGAAGAAGATCATTGTCGGCAAGCGCACCGCTGGAATCTTGTTATCTCGCCAAAACCTTCCGGTCATAGATCGCAGTAACTGTGCACCAGCTTCCGGAACGGCGCAAGGGGCCTATGTTATAAAGGATGCACCAAAACCTGTAGCGATACTGATAGCCACCGGCTCGGAACTATCACTGGCCTTGGATGTAGCGAGCTCCTTGGCGGCTGAAGGCATCCATCTTCGAGTTGTGAGCGCTCCATGTCTTGAGTGGTTTGCTGAGCAGAGCGATGCCTATAAAGAGTCAGTACTACCTGCTGCGATTGCGTTGAAAGTTAGTATTGAAGTTGGAATAGCTCAAGGCTGGCGTGATTTAATCGGTGATGCTGGAATCGCTATCTCTCTTGAACATTATGGTGCTTCGGCCGATGCTAAGCGCTTATTCAATGAGTTTGGCTTCTCTGTAGATAAGATTTCTGCGCGTATTAAGGCCGCTTTGTAATGAGCGTTGCAGATGTAGCAAAAAGCGGTACATCCATCTGGCTAGATGACCTATCCAGAGCAAAAATCACAGGTAGCGATGTTCACTCGCTACCATCTCGTATTGCTACTGCAGGCGTGGTTGGCGTAACAACTAATCCCAGCATTTTTGCTGCAGCCATCGGCGCAGGCAATGAGTACGCCGATGACATTGCCACGTTTAAAGATTTGAGCGTCGATGAGTGCGTGAAGCGATTGACAACCGATGACGTACGAAATGCATGTGATCTTTTTAGGGAGATTTACTCTTCAAGCAAAGGCGTTGATGGCCGTGTAAGTATTGAAGTCGATCCCAGACTTGCAAGTGATACCGCTGGAACTATCGCGGCAGGTAAAGAGCTATGGGCAATAGTTGATCGACCAAATTTGATGATAAAAGTACCTGCAACAATCGAGGGGCTACCTGCCATTACCGCACTGATTGCCGCGGGAATTAGCGTCAATGCAACATTGATCTTTTCAGTAAAGCGTTATGGCGCCGTAATTGATGCATTTATATCGGGAGTAGAGGAATCTACAAATCCATCGCACGTCCACTCGGTAGCATCTTTCTTCGTAAGTCGAATCGATGCAGCAGTTGATGCACTCTTGAAAAGCGATGGCAGTGATGAAGCTAAACTGCTTTTAGGTAAGGCCGCCATCGCAAATGCTCAGCTTGCTTATCAATTATTTGAAGAAAAGTTCGCATCACCACGTTGGTTGGCACAAGCCGAGCGCGGTGCGCATAAACAGCGACCACTCTGGGCATCCACCGGAGTAAAGGATCCGACATACGATGACACTCGCTATGTTGTCGAGCTAATCGCTCCGCATACCGTCAACACGATGCCCCAAGCTACTCTCGATGCCCTAATCGATCATGGCGTTGTACGTGGAGACACAATCACGGCCAACTACGCCCAAGCTGTAGAACTCTTTAAATCACTGTCGGCACTTAACATCTGGCTCAATACGATTACGGCGCAGTTAGAGATTGATGGAGTTAGAAGCTTTGCTAAGGCTTGGGAGGAGCTTTTGGCTAAAGTAGAGCTCGCACAAAGGCAATGATGCGATTATCTGGATCAATAATTTCAAAGATAGATCGCACAGATCCTCGATACCTTGAGCTTATTGAGTTTCATAAACGTTTATCACGCAAGGACTCATCCATTTGGGGCGCAGAGGCTGATATCGAGGCCGCCGTACGATTGAACTGGATCGATCTGCCTGAAACCTCTAGAGATTTACTACCTATATTAGATGCCCTTGCCGCTAAGCACCGAGATAAATCTCATCTGGTCTTATGTGGAATGGGTGGATCCTCTCTTGGGCCAGAGGTTATTGCACAGAGTTTCAACCGAGAACTCTTTGTATTGGATTCAACCGACCCTAACTACATCAAGCATGCACTTAGTGGAGAGTGGGAGAAGAAGTTAGTAATCGTTAGCTCAAAATCAGGCTCGACGATTGAAACCGCGTCCCAACGAGCATTCTTCGAAAAAGCTTTTAAGGATGCAGATTTAAGACCCCAAGATCACATCATTATCGTCACCGATCCAGGATCTCCTCTGGATAAGTCGGCGCGCGCCGAGTCATACACGGTGATTAACGCCGATCCGCATGTTGGTGGTCGCTTCAGCGTATTGAGTGCTTTTGGACTCACTCCTGCAGCTTTAATTGGGGTCGATGTTTCAGTATTGCTTGATAATGCAAGTGATACAAAGACGGCACTGCTTGCAGATCCAACTGTAGTTATCGATATGGCCTATGCCATTTCATATCTCTCCGGCCAATACTTGACGTACTGCGACGACGGTGCAGGTATGCCAGGCTTAAGTGATTGGGCTGAACAGTTAGTCGCTGAGTCAACAGGCAAGAATCAAAAAGGTCGCCTCCCAATTGTTATTGAGAAACCCACCGAAGATAATCACTTCTCTATTGCATACAGCGGAGTTGCTGATTTAGTTGTTGAGGCAAGTTTGGCTTCTCAGTTTATTATTTGGGAGTGGGTTACAGCTTTAGTTTGCGCTGCATTGGAAGTTGATCCATTCAATCAACCAAATGTCACTGAGGCAAAAGAGGCGACTGCGGCACTGTTAAACCAATGGGGCGGTGTTTTACCTCATTACTCCCCCGATGCAACTGATGGCGCCGTAGAGATCTTTGGTTCCGCAAGCAGTCTAGAAGACTCGCTAACTTCATTTATAGATTCCATACCGGCAGATGGTTATGTAGCAGTCATGGCCTATTTGGATCGCCGTGATGACGCTGGGCTACTTGCACTACGTGCACTTCTTTCTGAGAAATCGGGACGACCAGTTACTTTTGGATGGGGTCCGCGCTTTCTTCACTCCACTGGACAGTTTCATAAGGGTGGCCAGCGCAATGGTGCCTTCTTACAAGTTACAGGTGCAGTCGATCGAGATTATGAAATCCCTGGCCAAAACTTTGGATTCAAGACACTACTTGCCGCTCAAGCCTTAGGTGATGGCAACGCTCTTGCCTCAAGAAAATACCCACTTCTTCGATTAAATTTAACTAATCGAAGCGTGGGTATTGACCAGATTCTTACTGCAGTTAAAAAACTCTAATCGTCATCTCCGCGCATCTTGCGCAAAGCCTCTTCTAATAACCGTTCACCTTCGGCATCGGTGCGACGCTCTTTTACATAGGCGAGGTGAGTTTTGTAAGGCTCATTTTTGATAGGACTTGGTGGATTGTTTCGATCTCGACCAGCTGGATATCCGCACTTAGGGCAGTCCCACTCGGCGGGAATTACAACTGTTTCCTCCACTGCAAAAGATGGTCGCACTTCGTGTCCGTTAGCGCAAAAATACGAAACATAGGCGCGAGCGATAGAGTCACCGCGCTCTGCCTCGCCCATTGGGCCTGCGCCAACTCTACTTCCACGGATTGCACTTGCCATGATTTGCTCCTTAAAAAATAATTAAAAGAAAAAGCTTTACTTTAAAACTAAACTAAGCGCCACAACAAAAGCGAACCATAGGCCGCCAACGACGATTGTGATTCGGTCAAGGTTGCGTTCAACAACCGATGAGCCACCATAGTTTGAAGAGATGCCGCCGCCAAATAAATCTGAGAGTCCGCTGCCTTTGCCCTTATGCAAGAGGACGAGAAGAATCATCAAAACGCTAGTTATGACGAGCAAGATAGAGAGAGCTAGTTTCACGGTTCGTAAACTCCTTGTTTCGTAGAGGGTAAGGATACCTTCAAATTGGGGCTTGGGCTTACTTAGCCCTGCGCGTAGAACTTCACAATCTTTGCCAACTCTTCAGGATCTAGGCTGGCTCCACCTATCAGAGCGCCATCAACATCGGGTTTTGCCATAATCTCAGCGACGTTGGAAGACTTAACCGAACCGCCATAGAGAATGCGCATAGCCGCTGCAATCTCAGGCGAGCCAATATTTTCAACCTCTTCACGAATGGCGGCGCAGACCTCCTGGGCATCCTCAGGAGTTGCGACCTTGCCAGTTCCAATTGCCCACACTGGTTCGTATGCAATCACTATTCTTTTCAACTCTGGCTTAGTTAATCCCTCAACTCCGGCACGAATTTGGCGAATAACATGACTAACATGCGCGCCTGATTCACGAATAGAGAGCTCTTCACCGACGCAGAAAATCGGAACCATCTCATGTGCAAGTGCTGCCTTAATCTTACGATTTACGAGAGCGTCACTCTCGGCATGAATTGAGCGACGTTCAGAGTGACCAGCTAGAACATAACTACAGCCCAATTTATGCAACATGGATCCTGAGATATCTCCGGTAAATGCACCACTTGCTTCGGGTGAGAGATCTTGTGCACCGTAAGTCAATCTCAAGCGATCGCCATCGATTAAAGTTTGAATTGAGCGAATGTCGGTAAATGGAGGAATTATTGCGACATCGACTGCATCGAAATCCTTATCATCTAGTGAGTAAACGAGTTTCTGTGCAACGGCTATTGCCTCAAGGTGATTCAAGTTCATCTTCCAGTTGCCAGCCATCAATGGTTTGCGCATTGCTCTCCCCTTATAACCCTAAAGCCACTAGGCCAGGAAGTTCCTTGCCCTCTAAATACTCTAGCGATGCACCACCACCAGTTGAAATATATCCAAAATCAGAGTCAGAGAATCCTAAAGCCCGAACTGCTGCGGCCGAGTCTCCCCCGCCTACAACGCAAATACCTGAAACCTTTGTCAAGGCAGTTGCTATAACTTTTGTCCCAGCGGCAAAATTGGCAAACTCAAACACTCCCATAGGTCCATTCCAAAATACTGTTGCGCATTTTTCAATTTCGGCTGCAAACAGCGCTGCTGATTCTGGCCCAATATCTAATCCCATTTGATCACTTGGAATCGAATCGACCGAAACTAAAGTTGGCTGCGCATCGGCGCTAAACTTTGGTGCAACAACGATGTCGGTTGGAAGGATTAGTTTTACGCCCTTCACGTGCGCGCTCTGGATAAGGGCTGCAACAACATCTATCATCTCTTTCTCAACTAGAGATGTACCAATCTCTTTGCCTTGTGCAGCTAGAAATGTAAATACCATTCCTCCGCCAATTGCTAAAACATCCACTTTGCCAAGAAGGTTTTCAATGACGCCGAGTTTGTCGGAAACTTTCGCTCCACCTAAAACAACTCCATAAGGGCGAACTGGCCTCTGAGTTAACTTCTTAAGAACTTCAACTTCGGCCGAAACTAAAAGCCCAGCTGCATGCGGAAGAAGTGCGGGTAGATCAAAGACTGATGCGTGCTTTCGATGTACTGCTCCAAAACCATCGCCCACATACATATCGGCGAATTGGGCCAGCTGCTGTGCA
The DNA here is from genome assembly GCA_009698675.1 of Actinomycetota bacterium. GTDB lineage: Bacteria > Actinomycetota > Actinomycetes > Nanopelagicales > Nanopelagicaceae > Planktophila. The sequence continues at coordinate 75,815 of WLPT01000004.1, read as the reverse complement.
AAAGATGCGCGCTCTGACTCATCCTTACTGGTTTCAGCTGCGATGAAGCGAATATTTTCAAGGAGTAAAATTTGACCAGGCTTAAGGGCCATCGATGCTGAAGTGACCGATTCTCCTGTTACTTCACCAGTGAAAATAATCTCCTGCCCTAATAGCTCGCTCAATCTTTTGGCAACCGGTGCCAGAGAAAGCTCGCTAGATGCCACACCTTTGGGGCGACCTAAGTGGGCGGCGATCACAAGCGATGCGCCTTTTTTAAGTAGAAGTTGAATAGTTGGTAGCGAGGCCTTAATTCGACCATCATCTTTAATAATGCCATCCTTAAATGGCACATTCAGATCGCAGCGAAGAAAGACTCGCTTACCAACTACATCAAAATCCTCAAGTGATGGCATTAAAGCGTTTTGCCAACATAACTAATCAAGTCGACGAGGCGGTTTGAATAACCCCACTCATTGTCATACCAACCAACGATCTTTACCTGATTTCCAATGACCTTAGTTAGCCCTGAATCGAAGATACATGAGGAGGGATCAGTGACGATATCTGAGGAAACGATTGGATCCTCGGTGTAACTCAGGTAGCCCTTAAGTGCGCCTTGAGCCGCCGCCTTCATCGCAGCGTTTATCTCCTCAACCGTTGCCTCTTTAGCAAGTTCAACAGTTAGATCTGTGGCAGATCCCGTTGGGACGGGCACGCGCATCGCATAGCCATCAAGCTTTCCTTTTAGCTCTGGAAGTACAAGTGCAATAGCTTTTGCAGCACCAGTTGATGTAGGAATCATATTTGTTGCAGCTGCACGCGCACGACGAAGATCTTGATGGGGAAAGTCAAGAATTACCTGATCATTTGTATAGGCGTGAATCGTCGTCATTAAGCCCTTGACTATTCCCCAATTATCGTTGAGAACCTTGGCCATTGGTGCAAGACAGTTAGTAGTACATGATGCATTTGAAATAATGTGATGGTTGGCAGGATCATATTTTTCATGGTTAACGCCCATGACTATTGTTATATCCTCATCACTTGCAGGAGCTGAAATGATGACCTTTCGGGCACCAGCTGTGATGTGCTTGCCGGCATCGGCGGCCTTGGTGAAGTGGCCAGTTGATTCGATGACGACATCGGCCTTAATCGAAGCCCATGGCAAATTAGCTGGATCACGCTCTGAGAAGACCTTAATCGTCTTTCCATCTACGGTGATTGAATCCTCAGTGAAAGTAACCTCAAGGCCTAAGCGGCCAAGGATTGAGTCGTATTTAAGCAGGTGGGCCAAGGTCTTATTTGGTGTGAGATCGTTAATTCCAACGATATTGATATCTGGATTTTTCAGGCTTGCGCGGAAAAAGTTACGTCCGATTCGGCCAAAGCCATTGATTCCGACATTAATCATGAGATGCATCCTTGCTGATAAGGGAGGGCCGCAGATAAAAAAGCCCCACGAATGGTCAACTTCTTACATTGCCACAACGTTGGGGTCTTAGGCTCAATCCTATCAGTGGCACTGCCCCGAGCCCATCGCTGATCCAGGTGTTTAATTCAATAAATCTGGAGAGAGTCCGCTCTCGGTATCTGGAATTCCAAGCTCACTGGCACGTTTATCGGCCATAGCCAGCAATCTACGTATCCGCCCAGCGATGGCATCTTTAGTCATCGCTGGTACGGCCAACGTGCCCAGCTCTTCCAGAGATGCCTGGCCGTGATTGATGCGAAGCTCACCGGCCTCCTTCAAATGATCTGGAATCGTTGCTCCGAGTATCTCCATCGCGCGCGCAACGCGAGCCGATGCCGCCACGGCCGCACGTGCAGAGCGGCGCAGATTTGCATCATCAAAGTTTGCAAGTCGATTGGCAGTGGCTCTGACCTCTCGACGCATGCGGCGCTCCTCCCAAGCAAGCACCGACTCATGGGCACCTAAGCGAGTTAGAAGTACGCCGATTGCATCACCATCTCGTATCACTACGCGATCAACACCTCGTACCTCGCGAGCCTTTGCAACGATGCCCATACGTCGAGCCGCGCCAACTAATGCAAGTGCAGCTTCGGGGCCTGGACAGGTAATCTCAAGAGAGGATGAACGGCCAGGTTCAGTCAGTGAGCCATGTGCGATAAAGGCTCCGCGCCAAGCCGCTTCAGAGTCGCAGATCGCCGCCGATACTACTTGCGGCGGTAGTCCTCGAACTGGACGACCATGTGAATCTACTAAACCAGTTTGACGAGCTAGCGCATCTCCCGACTCAATTACACGGACCACATAGCGTGAACCTTTTCGTAATCCACTCGATGAGAGCACAGCTAAATCTGAATCATGACCGTAGATATCTGCAATGTCCTTGCGCAGACGGCGTGCGCTCTGCGAGGTATCTAGCTCTACTTCGATAAGAATCTTGCCCGCTGCGATATGTAATCCCCCTGCAAAGCGCAGAAGTGAGGAGACTTCGGCCTTTCGGCAACAGGGTTTAGTAATAGAGATTCGACTCAGTTCATCTTTTACCGAAGCTGTCATTGCCATGGGCCTATCCAACCAAACTTTGCCGCATAATGTGGCCTAAATGCAGAGCTAATTGTGAGACATCATGATGAATACTGCCAGGAGCTTTGCGGATATCGACGGCGACAACCTGGCCTCCTAAGCTGGCAGCCATAGCGCTAAGGCTCTTTTCATTGCGAACCACAGAGTTATCGACCAATACGTAATCTATGGCTACATCTGGGGCATAGTGTGCAAAGAGTTCAAGGTGCTCCTCAGGAGTCGATCCTGCATACTCTTCGCCCACTGTATTTGGATGAGAATCCAGATTCATAATGAGAATCTTTTTTGCTTTAGTTCTAGATAGTCCATCTAGCTGCATCGGAACTAAGAGATGGGGCATAACACTTGAAAACCATGATCCAGGACCCATGGTTATCCAATCTGCAGTTCGTATCGCCGTTAGCGCCTCAATCCGCGCTGCTGGCTCCACTGGAATTACGCGCAGCGACTCGATTCGCCCTCTTGCAGTTGCGACCTCTTTTTGGCCGCGAATAACAATTCGGCCCGTCGATGTATTAAATGTCGCTTCAATATCTAGGGGCACAGCCGCCATTGGTAAAACACGTCCTATAACTTTAAGGAGTGAGCCAACTCGATCTAAACCGGCAACTGGATCTTCGGATTGACTCCAGAGCGAGGCTAAAAGAAGATTCCCCATCGAATGACCATTTAATGCACCATCACTTACAAATCTATGTTGCAAAATATCGGCCCACGTTCGACCCCACTCATCGTCTGCACACAGGGCCGCTAAGGCCATGCGCAAATCTCCCGGTGGGAAAATTGGAAACTCCTCGCGCAAACGTCCGCTAGATCCGCCATTATCTGCAACGGTGACAATCGCCGTGATCTCTGAAGTTAACTGGCGCAGCGCCGATAACGTTGCGGCCAAACCATGACCCCCGCCGAGGGCTACTACTTTGTTCACAGTTATTCGCGTCCCACATCACGATGCGTTGGATATGCAGAGATTGACATATGGTTCGAGTTGAGTTGTTTGGCAATCTCGGCAGTGATTGCCACGCTTCGGTGTTTGCCACCTGTACATCCGACTGCGATAGTCAAATATTTCTTACCCTCGTGCATGTAGCCAGGAACCATTAACGAAACAAGCTCTACATATCTCTTAACAAAATCGGCAACGCCCGGATAGCTCAAGACTTTCTGGCTTACTTGTGGTGTGAGCCCGGTCAAAGGACGTAGCTCTGGAATCCAGTGCGGATTGGGAATAAAGCGAGAATCAAGCACTAAATCAGCATCGACTGGAATTCCATATTTGTAACCAAAGGATAAAACATTGACTCGAATCCCCTGCGTTTTACCGCCGCCAAAAATCTCGCCTATACGTTTTTCTAACTGATGAACATTGAGATTTGTTGTATCAATGGCGATATCACATTGCGATCTAACCTCATCTAGCTTTTCACGCTCGCGTGCGATTCCATCTACGATTCTCTCGCTGGCCTGGAGTGGATGCGGCCTTCTCGTCGACTCGAAACGTTGGACTAGCGCTTGGTCTGTTGCATCTAAGAAAACTAAACGGTAGGCCGACCCATTGGCCTTTAACTCGGCAAGTGCATTCATTAACTCATCGAAGAAGTGGCCGCCGCGGACATCGACAACTACTGCATACTCCTTACCATCGGGTCCGGTGCCTTTATCAACTAACTGTGTGAGAAGGGCTGGCGGCAGATTATCGACTACGTACCAACCTAAATCCTCTAGAGCATGTGCCACCGTTGAACGGCCGGCACCTGACATGCCCGTCAGAATTAATATCTCATTACCGCTCATGAGGTAATCCTCTTACACCTGTCAAGCACCCGTTATTCATGCGTGATTTCACCTGTTTGCATATCTACTCTCTGGCTACCGATATTTGCAAGGTGCTCGCTGATGAGCTGTGCGATTTTGGCTCCAATTCCTGGTGTCGCTGCGATCTCCTCGCGACTGGCCTTTCGAATAGCGGCAACAGAACCAAAGCGATCAAGTAGTGCTCCACGTCGAGCCTGACCCAACTGTGGAACTTCATCTAATAGAGATTCCAACATTATTTTCGAGCGTCTTGAGCGATGGAAGGTGATGGCAAAGCGGTGGGCTTCATCGCGAATGCGTTGAAGTAGATATAGACCCTCACTTGATCGTGGAAGAATAATTGGATCACTCGAGCCTGGAATCCAAACCTCTTCCAAACGCTTGGCCAGGCCGCATAGCGCAATATCGGTTATACCAAGTTCACCCAGTGCTCTTGCTGCAGCATTAACTTGTGGCGCTCCACCGTCAACAACGATTAACTGTGGTGGGTACGAGAACTTACTAAATTTTCCACCTAGCTCTTTCACCTCTGCTGTGTCCACTTTGCGATCATCGATTAGACGTTTGAGTCTACGAGTAATTACTTGATGCATCGCACGAGTATCATCGAAGCCATCTTGTGTATCGACTATGAAGCGTCGATATTCGCTCTTTTTTGCTACTCCATCCTCGAAGACAACCATCGATGCAACAACGGATGTCCCTGAGATATTAGATATGTCAAAACACTCTATTCGTAAGGGCGTGCGATCTAAATCCAACGCCTCTTCGATTTCAATCAGTGCCTTACCAGTTACGGCGGCATCATTAGATCGCTTGCTTAAGAACTGAATAAGAGAGTACTGAGCATTGCGTTGTACTGTGGCCAGAAGCTCTACTTTCTCCCCACGTTGAGGAGTTCTCAGTGCGACTGGGCCTCCACGCAATTCTGATAGCCAAGCCTCAAGCGCCGGGGCATCCAAAGGTCGCTCATTAATTAATATCTGCGCTGGAATCTCCGATGGTGCCGATTGGCTATAGATTGAATAGAAAAGTGCACCCATCTCATCATCGCCCTCTAGGGACTTACTTTGATCCACTATCCACGATCTAGATCCTTTAATTGCCCCACCTCGAACAATAAAGATTGAGCCCGCCGCATGCACCCCATCTCGATATATTGCGACAACATCGGCGGTTAAGCTATCTGGAAGTCTGGCATCAGCGGACTCCTGTGCACGTTCAATTGCAGTTATAGAGTCCCGAATCTTTGTGGCCCGTTCAAACTCCTCGCGCTCTGAAGCCAACTTCATCTCTGCTTTTAACGTTGGGACGATGTCAGCATTTGAATCTCCCATAAAAGCTATGAGGCGCTTTGCTAACTCTTTATGCTCGGCCTGGCTTACCCATTTCACGCATGGTGCGGCACATTTGCCGATATCACCAAGCAGGCACTGGCGCTTACTACGTTGAGCGCGTTGAAAATTTCCACTTGAACAGGATCGAATTGGAAATACTTTTAGAATCACATCAAAAGTACTGCGCAACGCCCAGGTATGGGTAAAAGGCCCGAAGTAAGTAATTCCCGGTCGTTTGGATTTGCGTGTGATGAAGATACGTGGGTATTCCTCATTATTTGTAACGGCTAAATATGGATAAGTCTTATCATCGCGAAACTGGACATTAAATTGTGGCGCATACTGCTTTATCCATGAAAATTCGAGCTGCAGCGCCTCAACTTCTGTATCCACAATCGTCCAGTCGACGCGTACAGCTTGATGAACCATGCGAAAGGTTTTCTCTGGCAGATTAGCTTGGAAATAGTTGCTCAATCTATTCTTCAAATTAACTGCTTTTCCAACATATATGACTGAATCCGATGCATCGTAGAATCTATAGACACCAGGAAGTTTTGGTATATCCGTTGGTCTATATGAGGCTGGATCTGCCATTGCTCTACTTCTTCGTTGCTATTTTTCGATTAGTTGCAAGCATTGGCGCCAAATACTGCCCCGTATAGCTAGCTTTTACTCTGGCGACATCTTCAGGTGTGCCCTCGGCTACAACTAAACCACCACGGAATCCACCTTCGGGCCCCATATCGATGACCCAGTCAGAGCATTTGATTACATCTAAATTGTGCTCGATAACAACGACTGTATTTCCAGTATCTACGAGGCGATTTAGAACTATGAGAAGTTTACTTACATCTTCAAAGTGCAATCCCGTAGTCGGTTCATCTAATACATAGATAGTTCGTCCTGTAGATCGACGTTGTAGCTCGGTTGCTAACTTTACCCGTTGGGCCTCTCCACCAGAGAGCGTTGGTGCCGACTGACCTAAGCGGACATAGCCCAAACCAACGTCATTGAGTGTTTTCAGGAATCGAGCAATTGTCGGAACAGACTCAAAGAAAGTGTTTGCCTCTTCAATCGGCATATTCAAAACATCGGCGATGGTCTTCCCCTTGTAGTGAACCTCCAAAGTTTCACGGTTGTACCGTGCGCCATGACACACTTCGCAAGGTACATATACATCGGGGAGAAAGTTCATTTCAATAGTAATCGTTCCATCGCCAGAACAGTTTTCACACCGCCCACCTTTAACGTTGAATGAGAAGCGCCCCTGCTGATAGCCGCGAATTTTAGCCTCAGTTGTTTCCGCAAAGAGCGCGCGAACTTTATCGAAAACACCTGTATATGTTGCGGGATTAGATCTTGGTGTGCGTCCAATAGGTGATTGATCTACATGCACAACTTTATCAAGGAGTTCGACGCCGGAAATGCTGCGATGGCGACCTGGCACTAATCGCGAACCATTGAGTTTGTTGGCAAGCGTTGTATATAAAATATCATTGACAAGTGTAGATTTTCCTGAACCACTTACACCGGTTACGGAAACGAAAACTCCGAGCGGAATCTCTACATTGATATCTTGCAGGTTATTCTCTTTTGCACCTTTCACCGTAAGTACTCTCTTATTATCAATGGGTCTTCGAGTCTCTGGTATCTCAATTGATTTGCGACCTGCCAGATATGCCCCGGTTATAGACTCCTTTGAGGCGATAAGCTCTTCATAACTACCAGATACAACAACATGGCCGCCATGTTCACCTGCCCCGGGCCCGATGTCCACAATCCAGTCGGCGGTTCGAATCGTCTCTTCATCATGCTCAACAACAATTAATGTATTGCCCAAATCTCGCAAATGTGTCAGGGTATCTATAAGGCGACGGTTATCTCGCTGATGTAGACCGATACTGGGTTCATCTAAAACATAGAGGACACCAACTAATCCGCTTCCAATCTGAGTTGCAAGGCGAATACGTTGCGCCTCTCCTCCAGATAACGTGGCAGCTGGGCGTGCAAGCGATAAGTAGTCAAGGCCCACATCAAGTAAGAATCCCAGGCGCGCATGAACTTCCTTCATTACCCGTTCGGCAATTTGCCCCTCGCGTTTGGTCAACTTAATATTTTTAAGAAAATCTGCACACTCTGATATGGAAAGCTCTGTGATCTCTGAAATATTCTTGCTTCCAATTGTTACCGCTAGTACCTCGGGTTTTAGACGCGCACCTTTGCACACATCACAGGGGATTTGCCGCATATATGCCTCGTACTTATCACGGCTGTAATCGCTATCGGTTTCTGAGTGGCGGCGATGAATAAAGGGGACGACTCCTTCAAAACCGGTCGTATAGTTTTTAGTACCGTATCGGCCCTTGTACTTCATCTTTATCTCATACTCGTAGCCGTTAATGATGGCTTCCCGCGCTTTTACAGAGATCTTCTTCCAAGGTATATCTAAGGAAAACGGCATATCTTTTGCCAAAGCTTCAAGTAGACGTAGGAAATAATCTGAGGACTGCCCGCCCGACCATGGAGCAATTGCACCATCGTTGATGGAAATAGAATCATCTGGAATTATGAGATCTTCATCCACCTCTAGCTTTGTTCCGATTCCAGAGCACTCTGGACATGCGCCAAAGGGTGAGTTGAATGAGAATGAACGTGGTTCGAGCTCTTCGAAGGATAAGTTGCAGTCATGACAGGCTAAATGTTCGCTAAACGTGCGCTCTTTATCGGCCGACTTTGAATCGACAAAATCCAGAATTACTATCCCCGAGGCAAGGCGTAATGCAGTTTCAATTGAATCAGTAAGACGCGTCTTGCTCTCGGCCTTTGCTGTGAGCCGATCAACTACTACTTCAATCGTATGCTTGTCCTGCTTTTTTAATTTTGGAACCTCTGAGAGCGCAATCACTTGACCGTCAACGCGAGCACGCGAATACCCTGCAGTGATTAACTCGCTAAATAGATCAACGAATTCACCTTTACGGGCACGTACTACTGGAGCCAGAATCTGAAACTTTGTAACCGCTGGCATCGTTAAAATCTGATCAACTATCTGTTGGGGTGATTGACGAGAAACTGCCTTGCCGCACCGAGGGCAGTGAGGTCTGCCTGCACGTGCAAAGAGCAGTCGAAGGTAGTCATAGACCTCAGTGATTGTTCCAACGGTAGATCGAGGATTTCGATTAGTGGATTTTTGATCGATAGAAACCGCAGGCGATAATCCCTCGATGAAATCTACATCGGGCTTATCCATCTGCCCTAAGAACTGTCGAGCATAGGCTGAGAGTGATTCGACGTAACGGCGCTGGCCCTCGGCAAAGATTGTATCGAAGGCTAAAGATGATTTGCCTGAGCCGGAAAGACCAGTAAAGACTATGAGGGCATTACGCGGAAGTTCAATTGATACATCTTTAAGATTGTGTTCGCGAGCCCCACGTACAACCAACTTATCAATACTCACTAGACCCCTGCCTCTTCCATCGAACGAAGCTCACGCTTCAAAATCTTTATCTCATCTCGCAGCCTTGCTGCAACCTCAAACTGCAACTCACCTGCGGAGTTCTTCATTTGATCAGTGAGGGAGCCTATCAACGCCATCAACTCCTGTCGTGGCAGAGTAGTAAGCCCCTTCGTGTACAGGCCGATAGAGGTTGCATTCTTCTGGTTAGCGCTCTTGCTAGTGGCTAACAACTCCTCGGTATCCTCTGACTCACGGTTAATAAGATCTGTGATATCGGCTATCTTCTTGCGCAGAGGCTGAGGATCTACACCACGCTCTAAATTATAGGCCACTTGCTTGGCACGTCGTCGATTTGTCTCATCAATGGCCTTGGCCATTGAATCAGTTATGTTATCTGCATACATATGGACCTCGCCTGAAACATTTCGTGCGGCCCGGCCAATAGTTTGAATGAGCGAGGTGGCAGAACGTAAGAATCCCTCTTTATCGGCATCGAGAATTGCGACCAGCGATACCTCAGGTAAATCTAAACCTTCGCGCAGTAAGTTAATTCCAATTAAGACATCGTAATCACCCATGCGTAGCTCTCTGAGAAGTTCAACGCGACGAAGGGTATCCACCTCTGAATGCAGATAGCGTACGCGGACCCCCTTCTCTTGCATGTACTCCGTCAAATCCTCAGACATTTTCTTCGTTAAAGTTGTGACCAGTACTCGTTCATTCTTCTCGGCACGTAGATTTATCTCATGCAATAAATCATCAATCTGACCCTTGATGGGCTTGATAACAATTTGAGGATCGACCAAACCAGTAGGGCGAATTACCTGCTCTACAACATCTCCGTCCACCTTTGCCATCTCATATTTACCTGGTGTTGCAGATAGGTAGAGTTTTTGACCAGTGCGCTCTATGAACTCGGGGAACTTGAGTGGGCGGTTATCTAAGGCACTAGGCAGGCGAAAACCATGTTCAACAAGAGTTCGCTTTCTAGAGGCATCGCCCTCGTACATGGCACCTAACTGAGGAACCGTTACGTGACTTTCATCGATTACAACCAGAAAATCCTCTGGGAAGTAATCCAGCAAACAATTCGGAGCTGAGCCACTTTCGCGTCCATCGAGATGGCGCGAGTAGTTCTCAATTCCACTACAAAAGCCGATCTGCTCCATCATCTCTACATCAAAAGTGGTACGCATGCGAAGACGCTGGGCCTCGAGTAACTTGCCCTGCTTTTCGAAGAGATTGAGTTGAATTTGCAGTTCATCATGAATATCACCGATGGCGCGTTTGATTGTCTCTGGCCCAGCGGCGTAGTGAGTTGCAGGGAAAATATACATTTCACTTTCATCCCTGATAATTTCACCAGTAAGCGGATGCAAAGTAGATATCTTTTCAATTTCATCCCCGAACATTTCAATACGTATCGCCAACTCTTCATACATTGGAATAATTTCGATCGTATCGCCCCGGACTCGGAAGGTTCCACGTTCAAAGGCCACGTCATTACGTTTGTATTGAATATCTACGAATCGTCGCAATAGTGCGTTCCGCTCGATCTCATCCCCCACTCGCAGAGTCACCATGCGGTCGATGTACTCCTGTGGAGTTCCGAGGCCGTAGATGCATGAAACTGTCGCCACAACAATTACATCGCGGCGAGTCAAAAGGGAGTTAGTTGCCGAGTGCCGCAGCCGTTCAACTTCGTCGTTAACACTTGAATCCTTCTCAATGAATGTATCTGTCTGAGGAACGTAGGCTTCAGGCTGGTAATAGTCATAGTAAGAGACAAAATACTCAACAGCATTATTCGGTAATAGCTCTCTAAATTCGTTAGCCAACTGTGCCGCCAAGGTCTTATTTGGTGCTAACACCAAAGTGGGGCGCTGTAGTTTTTCAATAAGCCAGGCCGTAGTCGCCGATTTTCCAGTTCCAGTTGCTCCGAGTAATACGACATCTTGTTCACCGGCTTGCAGGCGACGTGCTATCTCAGCGATTGCTTCAGGCTGATCTCCCGCAGGAACATAATCACTTATAACTTGAAATGGCTCCACACGTCGCTGTAAGTCAGATACTGGACGCATTGGATGATTCTAGTTAGAAGTGGGAGTTAATCCATCCCAAATATTTTCTACTTTTCGCAGTAAATCATCCTCACTGCCACTATTTTCAATGACAAAATCGGCAATCGACTCCCGTTGTTGGCGTGTAGCCTGGGCAGCGATTCGAGCCTTTATCTCTGAGATAAGCAGTCCCTTGGCTTGCAAGCGCGCCATCCGCAGCTCGATATCGGCCTCGACGGTTATGACTAAGTCGAAGCGCTCAGCCCCACCGGTTTCAAAGAGAAGTGGTATTTCATAGACCAATCTTTGATCTCCTGTCAAAGATGCTACGGCTGCTTCAAATTCATTACGCACCCACGGATGGATAATCGACTCCAACTGCGTCCGCAACCCCTGATCTTTAAAGATTATCTCGCCTAAGTAACGGCGATTAATCTCACCATTGGTTAATACCGAATCGCCAAATATTGCAACTACCTCGTCGAATCCAGATGATCCGCGCTCTATTGCCGCACGCGCTAATTGATCTGCGTCGATTACTAATGCTCCAAGATCGGAGAAGTATTCGGCGGCAAGAGACTTGCCACTTCCTATCCCCCCTGTTAAACCAATAACGCGCATGGGTTAAGGATAGTGTGGGAATGACAAAGGCCCGGCAGTTATGCCGGGCCCATGTCGTAGAGAATTTATTCGGCGATCACGGCCTCAACAGCTGACTCAAGTGCACCATCTTCTGGAGTTGCTGCAGCATCAGCGGCTTTGGCTTCAGCCTTTTGTTTCTTATGTGCCATGAAACGCTCTTGAGCTTGGGCGTATTGACGCTCCCACTCTTCGCGCTGAGTTTCATGTCCTGGCTTCCACTCTTGAGTCTCTGAATCGAAACCTTCTGGATAGATGAAGTTTCCTTCTGCGTCATAGCGCGCAGCCATTCCATATTGCGTTGGATCAAATGCTTCAATCTCAATCTCATGTCCTTCATTTGCCTGCTTCAATGAAAGTGAGATGCGACGACGCTCTAGATCGATATCGATAATCTTTACGAAGAGCTCGTCATCAACTGCAACAACCTGCTCTGGTATCTCAACATGGCGTTCGGCCAACTCTGAGATGTGAACAAGGCCTTCAATGCCCTCGTGTACGCGGATAAATGCACCGAATGGAACAAGCTTTGTCACAACACCTGGAACAACCTGATTGATTGTATGTGTGCGAGCAAAGGCCTGCCAAGGATCTTCCTGTGTGGCCTTAAGTGATAGTGATACACGCTCGCGCTCAAAATCAACTTCGAGAACTTCAACGGTAACTTCGTCGCCAACTTCAACAACTTCACCTGGGTGATCGATGTGCTTCCATGAAAGTTCAGAGACGTGAACTAGGCCGTCAACTCCACCAAGATCTACGAAAGCTCCGAAGTTCACGATAGATGAAACAACACCTGTGCGAACTTGACCCTTTTGAAGTTGGTTGAGGAAAGTAGTGCGTGATTCAGATTGAGTCTGCTCAAGGAATGCACGACGCGAAAGAACAACATTGTTGCGATTCTTATCTAGCTCGATGATGCGGGCTTCAACCTGCTTGCCAATGTATGGCGTTAAGTCGCGAACGCGACGCATTTCAACAAGGGATGCTGGCAAGAAGCCCCGAAGCCCGATGTCGACGATGAGTCCACCCTTAACAACTTCAATAACAGTTCCGATGACAACTTCATCGCGCTCTTTCTTGCCTTCGATATCGCCCCAAGCGCGCTCATACTGTGCGCGCTTTTTGGAGAGAATTAGGCGTCCTTCCTTATCTTCCTTTTGCAAAACGAGAGCTTCAATGCTTTCGCCTACTTTCACAATCTCATTTGGGTCTACATCGTGGCGAATTGAAAGTTCGCGAGAGGGAATAACACCCTCAGTTTTATATCCGATGTCAACGAGTACTTCTTCGCGACCAACTTGAACGATTGTTCCGATGACGAGATCTCCGTCATTAAAATTTCTGATTGTTCCTTCGATTGCAGCTAAGAAATCAGCCGCTGATCCAATGTCATTTACTGCAATTACTGGTGTTGTTGTAGACAAGTGAGCTCCGTAGGGATAGATGAGTAGTAGTTTCCACTTTCGTGGCTGGAGGCCAAGGGTAGGGTTCCAAGCTCTATTAGGGCAAATCCGCAGATAAAACTAGGCTCAATCATTAGACTCATAACCATCATGAATCGCTATCGAGAGTTATTTGCACTCCCCAACGTTTGGGTGCTGGTTTTGGCAGCCTTTCCCGCCCGTGTTGCCTATGGGATGGTGGGGCTGTCCTTATTCTTTAAAGCTCAACAAGAGACGGGTTCTATCGCGCTAGCTGGATTAGTTATCGGTGTTAACTCATTAGCGGGTTCATTCACAGCAGGAATCCGTGGTTCACTCATTGATAAGTACGGCCAGAAGTGGCCACTACGCATCCTCGTTCCTGGCTATGCGGCGATGATGATTCTCGTAAATATCTCACACTCGGCAACTTTCATTCTCATAATGGCCACAGTTATGGGACTAAGTGCACCACCAATTAATCTATCGGTCCGTCCGCTATGGAAAACAATCGTCAGCGGAGATTTTTTACGTACGGCCTACGCAGTCGATACATCTGTTATGAATACTGCTGGAGTAATCGGGCCAGTGATCGCTACATCACTCTCCCTATCTTCACATCCTGCAAGTGCACTGATCACTGCCGCACTTTTCATGAGCGTTGGTGGAGGCGCTTTAGCGATCGCCAAAGTATCTAAAGATTGGAAGCCAGAGAAGAAAGAGAGTGGGGCGCAATCGCTTTGGCGAAATCCAGCACTGCGATTGATGATGTTAGAAGGATCATTCATAGGATTTGGCTGGGGGCTTTTTGATGTTGCAGTTCCGTCTTTTGCAACAATAGAAAAACTCCCTCATCGCACCGCCTGGGTCTTCGCCGCAATGGGAATATCTAGCATTATCGGCGGCCTAGTGGCGGGGTTAATATCTAAACGCACCTCATCGCTTTCGGCGATGCGTACAACTTATTTCATTTGGTTCTTAGTCGCCATTCCTATGGCTTTTACATATCCTGGCTGGTCTATGGCTATCGCTGGAGCGCTTTTAGGTTTCGTAGGAGGCGCGATTCAAGTGTTCTATTGGGAGGTAATGGAGGCTGTGCGACCTAAAGGTTCAGCGGTTTCTTACATGGCATGGCTCTGGACTGTCGAAGGAAGTGTCATGTCACTGGGAGCTGCAGTTGGTGGCGTTCTTTCTGAAAGAATCTCTCCTCAGTTCTGTCTGGCCCTAACTGCCGTTTCAATTGGATTAGGAAATATTGTATTAAGAGTTGGACGAGAGCGGTTAAAGGCTGCTAATCGCATTCCTACCGACGAAGAGGATGTAAAAGCTATGGAAAGCAACTCTCCTACTACAACTTAATGCGCAGCCTCGTGCCAGGTCAGGCCTAAACCTGCACTGACATTAAGCGGTGCTCTGAGGGGATATGCCGATCCCATCTCTCGAGTGACAAGTTCAGTTATCTCTTCCTCTTCGCCTTTAACAACTTCAATAATTAACTCATCATGAATCTGAAGTAGCAATCGAGATTGTAGTTTCTGGCTCTCGATAGCGCCCTGAACTTTCAACATAGCCAACTTGATGATGTCGGCGGCCGAGCCTTGAATCGGTGCGTTCAATGCCATACGCTCTGCCACTTCACGGCGCTGACGATTATCACTCATCAAATCTGGAAGATAGCGGCGGCGACCCATGATTGTCTGCGTGTATCCCACTTTACGAGCATCCTCAACTACCGTCTTTAAGTAATCTCTTATCCCACCAAAGCGTTGGAAGTAGGTATCCATTAATCCCTGAGCCTGAGCCGGGCTAATATCTAACTGCGCCGATAGTCCAAATGATGACAAACCATAAGCTAGCCCATATGACATAGCCTTAATCTGTCTTCGCATCTCTGAATCCACATCCTGTGCTTTGACTCCAAAAATTACAGCGGCGATGGTGGCATGCAGATCTTCACCTGATTCAAAGGCCGCTAGTAGTTTTTCGTCATGAGAGAGATGAGCCATGATGCGCATTTCAATTTGACTGTAATCGGCCGTTAAAAGGGCGGCATAACCCTTGCCTGGAATAAATGCATTTCGAATTCTGCGGCCCTCTTCTGTACGAACGGGAATATTTTGAAGATTCGGCGCGATCGATGAAAGACGTCCCGTAGATGTTACCGTCTGTCCAAAATGGGTATGAATCCGACCATCTTTGGCTATCTCCGATATTAACCCATCGATGGTTGTCGAGAGTTTTTTAGTTTCTCGAATGCGCAGCAGATGTCTTAATAAAGGGTGGCCCGTTTTCTCATGCAGCCAGTCCAGACTTTCGGCATCGGTTGTATACCCTGTCTTAATCTTCTTTGTTTTAGGCAGCTTTAGCTCATCAAAGAGCACGACTTGCAGTTGCTTCGGTGAGGCTACATTGAACTCGTGGCCTGCGCTCTCATGTGCGGCTTTAGTTTCGCGCGATACCTCTGCCTCAAAAAATGCATGAAGGTTCTCCAACTCTCCTCGGTCAACGGCAACACCAATACGCTCCATACGCGCTAAAAGTTCGCAGATTGGAAGCTCCATAGAGACAAAGAGAACTAATAGCCCTCTCTCTTTCAACTCACGTGATAGCGAGTCACGCAGGAAAAATAGCGCTCTGGCCGAGGTCAATAACTCTTGTTCAGGGGTTGAAGCATTAATCACAGAGCCATCTCCCCACCGCTCTTGCAAATCGCTAAACTCCTGAGCTCGTACTCCTGGGTTGACTAAGTAGGCAGCTATTGCAGAATCAAACTCCACACCAGATAACTCAGTACCACGTGCCAAGGATTTGGAATCATGAATAATTTTCTTAACTTTTTCATCTGCCGCCCATTCACCCATTGTGCTGGCATGAACTAAAAAGACGTCCTCGGTTGAAAGCGCGATCGCATAACGATGGAGCTTCTCATCAACAAGCTTGTAGGTGAGTGCAATGGGACCTGTATGGGCAGCGATTTTTGCATCGGCCTGCTTAGGAGTGAGGGCTCCCTCACTCATTTCGTCGACAAATAGAACAAACTCGCTATCTACGGTTTTTTCACTTGAGGTTCGAATAATTATCGGTTTCATTCGATCTTTCAAAGTTTTGAACTCAAGCAGATCGAAAAGCGGATTTGTCTTCGTTTCATCGACACCAATCCACTGCAATTCATCAATTTCAAAGTTAATTGGAACGTCGCAAACTAATGCAGTCAACTCGCTATTGCGGATTACATTATCGATTGAGTCTCGTAAGGATTGGCCGGCTTTGCCAGGCAGCTTGTCAGCATTGGAAATCAACTCTTTCAGTGATCCGTACTCAACGATCCACTTAGCTGCAGTCTTCTCACCAACGCCTGGAACCGAGGGCAAATTATCACTTGGGTCCCCGCGCAAAGCTGCAAAGTCTGGATACTGTGCCGGCGACATTCCATATTTGTCTGCAACGGCATCAGGGGTCATTTGAACCAGATCGCTTACACCCCGTTTTGGATAAAGAACGGTCGTCAACTCGTTAACTAACTGAAATGAATCTCGATCGCCAGTACAAATGAGCACTTGCGCGCCTTCGCGCTCGGCCCGTTTAGCAATAGTTGCCAAGATATCGTCGGCCTCATATCCCTCAATTTCAAAACTAGCAATCCCAAAGGCCGTTACTAACTCATGCAGGTAGGCCATTTGTGATCGAAATTCATCGGGAGTCTTAGCTCGATTAGCTTTGTACTCGGGGAAAATCTCCGAGCGAAAAGTCTTTCTAGATACATCAAATGCGACGGCTACGTGTGTGGGCTTCTGGCTAGTGAGTAAGGACAAAAGCATTGTTGCAAATCCATAAATAGCATTCGTGTGTTGTCCATTTGCAGTGGTGAAGTTTTCGGCCGGCAGGGCAAAAAAGGCCCTGTAAGCCATGGAGTGCCCATCGATAAGTAGTAGGCGTTTGCTCATTGGTTCATCTTAGTTTGCTGGTTAGACTCTGGCCTTATGAGCAATGAAAAATTCTTAGAGATTATTCGAGAGCGTGGCGGCGGCGCACTTGGCAGCAAAATGGGAATCGAAATCATCGAAGCCTCTCCCGAACGCCTGGTCGCAACGATGCCGGTTGAAGGAAACACTCAGCCAATTGGGCTTCTCCATGGTGGTGCCAGTGTTGTACTAGCTGAGACTTTAGGATCTGTTGGTACTGCATTGCACGCCGGTCCTACACGAATGATCGTTGGGGTCGATATCAACGCCACGCATCATAAGTCGGCCACCAGTGGATTAGTAACGGCAGTAGCCACGGCACTATCACTTGGCAAAACGATGTGCTCGTACGATATTTCAATCACCAATGATAAGAATGAAAGGATCTGTACCGCGCGAATTACCTGTCTAATTTTGGCCGAACGCCCAAATTAGCTATGAGCTCCAGTTCCTAGATACGCCTCACGCACGGCCGGGTCATTGAGTAGATCAGATGCTTTAGCCTCTTTAACAATGTTTCCTGTTTCCAGAATATATGCTCGATCGGCACGTTGAAGGGCCTGCTGGGCATTTTGTTCAACAAGAAGAATTGTCACGCCAGTCTTATTAATCTCGGTAATAATCCTAAAAATATTTGCGATCATTTGAGGTGCAAGTCCCATAGAAGGCTCATCGAGCAACAAGACTTTCGGACGTGCCATTAGTGCGCGTCCAATCGCCAACATCTGCTGCTCGCCACCAGATAATGTGCCACCCGACTGCGAAGTTCTCTCCTTTAACCGTGGAAAGAGGGCATAAATCTTGTCCAGATCCTCATCCATCTCATGACGTCGATTTTTACGGTGAAACTTACCCATTTCAAGATTCTCTAGAACTGTCATTCCAGGAAAGATTCCTCGACCTTCAGGTGCTTGGGATATACCCAGATCTACTCGTTCATGGGCAGGTACTTTAGAGATATCTTGACCATCAAAAATAATCGCACCGCTTGAAACTTTGCGCAGCCCTGAAATTGTTTTAAGGGTCGTAGTTTTACCAGCTCCATTAGCACCAATTAACGTGACGATCTCGCCTTGATTAACGACGACCGATATGCCCTTTATGGCCTCAATCTTTCCGTAATGAACATGTAGATCCTTAATTTCAAGACGCATCTGCGGGTACTCCTAAATAGGCTTCAATTACACGTGGATCTTTTTGAACAACGGAAGGTAGGTCATCGGCGATCTTTACTCCGAAGTCTAGAACTGCAACACGGTCTGAGATCCCCATAATCAACGACATGTCATGTTCAATAAGCAAAACCGTATAACCCGCATCGCGAATCTTAATAATTGTTGCCGCAAGTTCAACCTTCTCGGCTGGATTAAAACCGGCTGCGGGCTCATCTAGCAAAAGAACTTGAGGTTGAGTTCCTAGGGCGCGTGCGATTTCCAGGCGTCGCTGTACTCCATAGGGAAGATTCTTGGCTAAGCGATCGGCATACTCATCGATTCCAATGAACTTAAGAATCTCATGAGCTTTAACTGCACTGGCCTTCTCTTCGCGCCGTGAGCGAGGAGTACCAAACATTGAGCCAATGAAGCCAACCTTATTTTGAACGTCGGTTCCAGTAATAACATTCTCTAAAGTGGTCATATCGCCGAAAAGTCGAATGTTCTGGAAGGTGCGGGCGATTCCAAGCTTGGTAATCGCGTGGCGTTTGCGTCCAGAGATTCGGCTGCCATTAAAAACAACCTCGCCCGACGTTGGCTTATAAACCCCTGTGATCAAATTGAAGACAGTAGTCTTTCCGGCACCATTGGGGCCGATTAAAGCCAAAATCTCTCCTTTATTAAGAGAAATATTGACGCCATCGAGGGCTGTTACGCCACCAAACTTTATCGTGAGATCTTTTAACTCCAAGAGTGGCTTACTCATTTAGCGCCCTCCTCTGTTTGCAAGCTCGTAAACTTTTTCTCGCGCTTCTTTCGCGGAAGAATTCCCTCTGGGCGAAGATTCATAAAGACTACGAGTACTACTCCAAATAGAAGCAGGCGCGCATCGGAGAGGAATCTAAATCTATCGGGTAGATATCCCAAAATCGCAGCTCCAACAATTACGCCCCAGATATTTCCCATTCCGCCAAATACAACGCAGGCCAGGATAAGAATCGAAGTGTTCAATGTGAAGTTATCTGGTGCTATAACCATTGAGCGAGAGGCATAAAACACGCCCGCTCCCCCGCCGATTGCAGCACCGAAAACAAAGGCCCAAATCTTGTATTTATACGTCGAAACCCCCATGAGTTCGGCGGCATCTTCATCTTGGCGAATTGCCTCCCAAGCGCGACCTGGGCGACGAGCCGACAAGCGACGAACAATCCAAATAACGATGAGGATAAGAACCAACACAGTCCAGTAGAAATATTTTTGATCTAAAAGTTGATATTCAAATCCAAGCCCTGGAGGAAAGGGAATTCCTGCGATTCCTAATGCTCCACCGATCTTCTCAGTATTAACCGCGATAATTCTCACAATCTCACCAAAACCTAAAGTAACAATGGCTAGGTAGTCACCACGTAAACGCAAAGTTGGTATTGCCAGAATCAGACCGGCCAACATTGCAAAACCGATACCAAAGGGCATGATCTCCCAAGTATTTAGTCCCGTATGTGTTCCGAGTAGGGCCATTGTGTAAGCACCTACTGCGAAGAAGGCCACATACCCCAAATCCAAAAGTCCACTCTTGCCCACAACTACATTTAGACCCATCGCCATCAAGATGAAGATGCCCATCGGGTATACCAAGACGGCATCAAAGGCGGCGATAGGTGTCTGAAGAAATGAGTTCGATGCATAAGGAAGTGCTGCGATTGCCGCAAGCATTACAAAGACTGTCAGAACACGAACGGGACGATTTGAACGATCCCAGAACTCCGCGCCTTTATCTCGTAGATTTATCATTAGACCCTCGTTTTCTGAACAGCTTCGCCAAAGAGACCATTTGGTTTCAAAAGCAAAATAAGAATCAAGACGACGAAAACTGTGACTGGCTTCCACTGGGTACCGACAACGGCTGAGGCATAAATCTCAAGAAGGCCCAAAGATATACCTCCAAAGAAGGCGCCTCGAATATTTCCGATTCCTCCGATAACTGCAGCTGTGAAAGCGGCCAGACCCAGACTAAAGCCCATGTTGTATTTAACGTTTTCATAGACATTGACATAGAAGAAGCCAGCCGCGCCCGTCATTAAGCCACCGATAATAAAGGTTAGGGAGATAACGCGATTGAGGTTAACACCCATGAGCTTGGCCGAGTCCTCATCCATCGAAACGGCTCGAATGCCTTTTCCGAGCCTTGAAAGTTTAATAAAACGCTCTAGTGCAATAAAGAGAATTAAACCTGCGAAAATAGTGATCATGCTATCAAGTCGAATATCGGCCCCATGAAAAACAAAAAGAGTCTGCTTCTCTAAAATTCTCGGCGCGAAGATAGCCCTAGCTTTAGTTATTATGCGAACCGTCTCTGAAATAACAATCGACATTCCGATAGCCGTGATCAACGGTGCAATTCGATTAGATGTGCGATTACGAAGATTTCTATAGGCGATTAACTCAACTAAAAATGCAACGAGCGAAGAGGTCAGCATCGAGGCTATTAGTGAGCAAGTAAGGACCAACGCTAATTTCGCACCAGTAGGCGGAATCGTATCCATTGTGTAATGGAAAACATCTCTTCCAACGAGAAGACTGGCAAAGGCTCCCACCATAAAGATTTCAGAGTTAGCGAAGTTGATCATGCGCAAAACACCGTAAACCATCGTGTAGCCCATAGAGATCAATACGTAGATAAAGCCCAAGGCGATGCCAGATAGAGTAAGTGACCAAAACTGCGTTCTTAAAATGTCAAACATGCCGTTAATACTCCCTCTCAAGGAAAGCCTGGCTTACCAAACAAGGTGCCAGATTACACGAAATCTACACAAAAGCGTTAGAAAAATGACCCGGCAGAGAATCTGCCGGGTCATTTGTACTTCTATATTTGGTTTAGAGATTTACCACTTAACAGCTTTTACAGCCACATTCTTGCCACTCTTGACAATGAATCCACCAATGGCAGCTGCACCATTGTTGTCACCATTGCGGTCGAATGAGAGCTTTGTGCCAGCAAATGTTGTTCCATGGTATCCATTGATCCAGTTCAACATTGCTGAACGAGTCAACTTACCTGCCTTGATGCCCTCTAGGAATACGTTGGTGATTGTAATTGTCTCGCCTGAGTACTCACCAGATGCCTCGCCCATCAACTTGACGTAATCGGCTTCCATTTCTGGGTTACCAACTGCTAGAGGAATTGTAGGTGCAACCATAAGTGCGCCTTCTGCATCCTTACCAGCGTTGTCAATAAATGACTGGCTAAGTACGCCATCGCCAGCTGCATAATCGCCGGTGTAACCAGCTGTACGAAGCTGCTTGATCAAGATTGCTGCCTGGCTGTAGTAACCAGTGTAGATAACAACGTTAGTTCCTGAAGCTTTGATCTTGATGATCGTAGCTGAGAAATCTTTAGTGTCATCTGGAGTTGAATCTGATCCAGCCCATGTTCCTGCAGCTAGACCCTTCTTAGTGAATGCTGCAAGACCAGTACCGTAAGGAGACTTGTCATCGACAATGTAAACCTTAGGTGACTTCTGGTTCTGTACAGCCCAAACAGCTAGAGCTGGACCCTGGAATGCATCCGTCGATGGAACACGGTGGAATACTGGGTAGCCATAGTTAACTGACTTTGGATTTGTCAAAGTCACGTTAGTTGCTGATGGAGAGATCATTGGCAAACGGCCAGCCTTGTAATAAGGAAGGGACGCGATTGTTGCACCTGAGAATGCTGGTCCAACGATTGCAATAATCTTCTTGTTTGCAGCAGCACCTGGAGCAACAGTCAAAGCAACTGCTCCTGCACCCTGATCATCGATAGCAACTAGGTTAACCTTAACGGCTGGGTTTGTTGCGTTGTACTTCTTGATTGCATACTTAACTGCATTGAGTTCATCAATACCAGTCTGTGCAGCATCTCCAGTAAGTGGACCTTGGTAGGCGATCGTAACTTCTTTAACTGCAGCTGAAGCTGTAGTTGCAGCAGTTACACCTAGAATAAGTGCGCCAGCTGCAGCAATTGCTGCGGCTACATTAAAACTCTTCTTCATGTTGTGCCTTTCCTGTTCTGTGTGTCCCGGGACAGGGAGACGGATAGAGTAATGGCTCAGTAACCCTAATAACAAGGCGGGTTTGCTCCACATATGTGACGGTTCGTTATAAAACAGGTCAAATACTGGGAATGCCCCGCTTAACTCTCCGGTACTGCATCTGGGTTAATGACGGCCTCAGCCACGGCCTTCATGCTCATGCGCCGATCCATAGCTGCCCGTTGAATCCAGGAAAAGGCCTCGGGCTCGGAGAGATTCAACGCCTTCATTAAAATCCCTTTAGCTCTATCGATCAGTTTTCGAGTTTCAAGACGATCATGTAAATCGGCCACCTCCTCAGAGAGTGATCTCATTTGCAGATGCCTACTAATTGCAATCTCGATAGCGGGAATTAAATCGCCGATTGTAAATGGCTTGACTACATATGCCATTACCCCTGCATCGCGGGCGCGATCAATGAGCTCCTTTTGAGAAAAAGCAGTAAGCATCAGAACGGGCGCTAGATCAATTATCTTTTCGGCGGCGGTAATTCCATCCATCACCGGCATCTTGACATCCAAGATAGCTAAATCGGGCCTATGTAGTTGGGCTAACTCAACGGCCTCTTGGCCATTCGTGGCCTCGGCTACAACCTCATATCCAGCACCTTGCAACATCTCTACAAGATCCATACGGATCAAAGCCTCATCTTCGGCTACGAGAATACGAATGGGTAATGACATGTGCCCCGAGTCGGATTCGAACCGACACTATGCAGTGTTTGAGACTGCCCTCTCTACCGTTGGAGTACCGAGGCGCTACTGATCAATCTTAGCGGTAGGCGGGAGCGGCGCCACCAACAGCATCTCCCACGCGGTGAACTCGCATCGCATTGGTAGATCCTGGAATTCCTGGTGGTGAACCGGCCACAATTATTACGTTATCGCCAATTACGGCGCGCCCCGAGTCGATAAGAGCGGCATCGACGAGCTTTACCATCTCATCGGTTGCGCCAACGACTGGAGTCAACATCGATTCAACTCCCCACGAAAGAGCTAAGCGATTATAAGTTCCGACTTCAGGAGTCATGGCAAGGATTGGAATTGGCGAGCGAAGTCTGGACATGCGACGTGCGGAATCTCCACTTTGAGTAAAGGCGACTAAATACTTTGCATCAACGATTGCACCAACTTCAGTAGCCGCCTTAGTAATTGCTCCACCCTTTGTACGTGGCGCCGTTTTTATTGGGCGGATTCGATCGAGTCCACCCTCTTCAGTCTTTTGAATAATGCGGGCCATTGTCTGCACCGCCTCTATTGGAAACTCTCCAATGCTTGTCTCTCCTGAGAGCATTAACGCATCTGCACCATCTAAGACTGCATTTGCACAATCTGTGGCCTCGGCGCGAGTTGGACGTGAATTAATAATCATCGAGTCGAGCATCTGCGTTGCAACAATTACTGGCTTGGCCATATCGCGCGCAAGTTCTACGCAAAGCTTTTGTACAAGAGGAACATCTTCTATTGGAAGTTCGACTCCCAAATCTCCTCGCGCGACCATGATGCCATCGAAGGCATCAACGATTTCAGCTATGTTTGCAACTGCCTGTGGCTTTTCGATCTTGGCGATAACTGGAAGGCGTATGCCCTCCTCATCCATAATCTTATGAACATCTTTAATATCGGCAGCGTTGCGGACAAATGAGAGTGCAATGAAATCTGCACCTGCGCGTAATCCCCATCTCAAATCCTCAATATCCTTCTCTGACATTGCAGGTACTGAAACTGCAACACCGGGTAGGTTGATACCTTTGTTATTGCTAACAGCTCCAGGCTCAATCACCTTAGTAACAACGTCATTGCCCTTTACTTCAACTACCTGGACAGTGACTTTTCCATCATCGATTAAAATATGATCACCGACTTTGCAATCCCCGGGAAGGCCCTTATACGTCGTGCCCACTCGCTCTTTTGTGCCCTCAACCTCATCGGTAGTTATTGTAAATATGTCACCACGTGCCAACTCATGTGGACCTGCAATAAAGCGGGCCAATCGAATCTTTGGGCCTTGAAGATCTACAAGAATCGAGACTGGACGACCAGCGTTTTTCGCCGCAGCACGAACTTGGTCGAAGCGACGTTGATGCTCCTCGTATGAGCCGTGAGAGAGATTGAGCCGAGCCATGTTCATGCCGGCATCGATTAACTCTTTAACTTTCTCCGGTGATTCAACAGCTGGACCCATTGTGCACACTATTTTCGCTCTACGCATGATGCAACCTTAAACCATTAGCTGTCGAGTAGTAGGTTCGATAGGCGAAGGAAGTTGTGTATCCCCAGTTAAATACCTATCAACGGCTGAAGCGGCGCTTCTTCCCTCAGCGATTGCCCAGACGATTAATGACTGTCCACGGCCAGCATCGCCTGCAACGAAAACGCCATCTTCATTGGCAGCAAAGTTTGCATCTCGCTTGATATTGCCGCGCTCATCGACTTCTACCTCTAATTGAGTCAGCAGTGGAGATTGCTCTGGACCAGTAAAACCCATTGCAAGGAAGACAAAATCTGCTGGAATCTCGCGTTCACTCCCCTGTACCGTTTCAAATTTTCCATCTTTGAGTTTAGTTTCAACGATCTTCATCGCACATAGATTGCCATTACCATCGCCAAGAAACTCTTGTGTGCTCACCGAGAAGATTCGATTATCCAACTCTTCATGCGCACTAGAGACGCGAAAAATCATCGGATATGTCGGCCACGGTTGATTGGCAGGTCGCTCATCACTTGGAATCGGCATGATCTCTAACTGGGTAACACTGGCGGCACCTTGTCTAATAGATGTTCCTAAACAATCGGCCCCGGTATCTCCTCCTCCTAAAATTACAACGTGCTTACCCGCAACGTTTATATCTGGGCTTTCAACTTCCCCAAGAGCCTGCTTATTGCCCCATGGAAGAAACTCCATCGCCTGATAAACGCCATTCAAATTACGTCCTGGAACATCTAGGTCGCGCCATTGCGTTGCTCCCACAGCCACAACGATTGCATCATATTTTTTTCTAAGCGATGAACCTGTGAGCTCTCCCCCGACATCTATTCCTGGGCGAAAACGAGTTCCCTCTTTCTCCATCTGCTCAAGACGACGATCTAAAATATGTTTCTCCATTTTAAACTCTGGAATTCCATATCGAAGTAAGCCACCAATTTTAGGTGCGCGTTCATAGACTGCAACGGTATGTCCGGCACGGGTTAACTGTTGAGCAGCCGCTAATCCGGCAGGGCCAGAGCCGATAACGGCAACAGTCTTACCAGTTAAACGATCGGGTATTAATGGCTTTACATCCCCAGTTGCAAATGCCTCTTCAACTGTGCGAAGTTCAACTTGCTTGATTGTGACGGCCTCGCGATTGATTCCAACAACACAGGCAGTTTCGCAGGGTGCAGGACATAGACGTCCGGTGAATTCAGGGAAGTTATTTGTTGCATGTAGACGATCAATGGCCTCATGCGTATCTCCGCTCCAGATTAATCCATTCCATTCCGGAATTAAGTTACCCAAAGGACAGCCGGAGTGGCAGAAGGGAATTCCACAATCCATGCAACGGCCAGCCTGCTTCTGTAAATGCTCAAAGCTCTGCGGCTCATACACTTCACGCCAATCTTGAATTCGTACATCTACTGGACGACGCACCGGTGTTTGGCGGGGTGTCGTAATAAATCCCTTTGGATCAGCCATGTGCTGCCACCTCCATCACTAGAGCATCAACTGGTAAGCCTTCACGATCGGCACGGGCCATCGCTTCCAGAACTCGTGCGTAGTCACGTGGCATGACCAGTGAAATACGTTTTATCGATTCATCCCAATTATCTAGCAGCGCCGTGGCAACAATCGAATCAGTATGGGAGGCGAAATTAGAGATGATTGCCTTCAATGCATCACGTTGATCACCAGGTACGGCAAGAATGTCGACCATATCCGTATTTACGCTAGCGGCATCAACATCTAATACAAATGCCCGACCACCTGACATGCCTGCGGCGAAGTTTCGTCCAGTTTGACCAAGGACAACTACCGTTCCGCCCGTCATATATTCGCAGCCGTGATCGCCAATTCCCTCAACGACCGCCGTTGCTCCAGAGTTTCGTACGCAGAATCGCTCTCCAACTACTCCGCGAATTAGTATCTCACCAGATGTTGCGCCATATCCGATGACATTTCCAGCGATTACATTTTCGTGAGATTTAAATGTCGATGTTTCATCAGGTCTAAGAATCACACGCCCGCCAGAGATTCCCTTTCCTACGTAGTCATTAGAATCGCCGATCAATCTCAGCGTTATACCTGAGGGAATGAATGCACCAAGTGATTGGCCTGCAGAGCCTCGCAAAGTTATATCAATCGTTCCATCAGGTAATCCGTTACCGCCAAAAGCACGTGTTATTTCGGCACCAAGCATCGTTCCAACTGTGCGATTTACATTTCGAACAGGAAGATCAATGCGTACTAACTCTTGTTTTGTTAATGCCGGTTGTGATGAGGCGATAAGTTGATTATCAAGGGCGGCATCTAATCCGTGATCTTGGGCGGCAGTGTTATGTAATGCACCAGATCCCTCAGGGCGAACCAAGAGTGGCGATAGATCTAAACCACTTGCTTTCCAGTGATCGATCGCTCGTCTAGTTTCTAAATACTCAACATGGCCAATCGCCTCTAGCAATGTTCTAAAGCCTAGGCTTGCTAAAATCTCACGGACCTCTTGGGCGATGTATTCGAAGAAGGTTTCAACAAACTCTGGTTTGCCACTAAAACGTGCCCGTAGCTCTGGATTCTGCGTTGCAACCCCAACTGGACAGGTATCCAAATGACAGACTCGCATCATCACACAGCCTGAAACTACCAATGGCGCAGTTGCAAAACCAAACTCTTCGGCACCAAGGAGTGCGGCGATAACTACATCTCTACCAGTTTTTAATTGACCATCGGTCTGTACAACAATTCGATCGCGAAGATTATTTAGCAATAGCGTCTGTTGTGTCTCTGCTAATCCCAACTCCCAGGGCGCTCCTGCATGTTTTAATGAGGTAAGCGGAGATGCACCAGTTCCACCGTCGTGCCCGGAAATTAAAACAACATCGGCGTGAGCTTTGCTGACTCCTGCTGCAACCGTTCCGACTCCAACCTGCGCTACGAGCTTTACGTGTACGCGAGCATTCCTATTGGCATTCTTTAAATCATGGATTAACTGCGCTAAATCCTCAATTGAGTAAATATCATGGTGTGGCGGAGGAGAGATTAATCCGACGCCAGGAGTTGAGTAGCGGACCTTTGCAATCCATGGATAGACCTTGTTACCGGGCAGCTGACCACCCTCACCAGGCTTTGCACCCTGGGCAATTTTAATTTGAATATCATCGGCGCTAACTAAGTATTCACTGGTAACACCGAAACGCCCAGAGGCAACTTGCTTAATTGCCGAGCGCTTTGAATCACCGTTCTCCATCTCTATATAGCGTGAAGAGTCCTCTCCACCTTCACCAGTATTTGATTTAGCACCGAGTCGATTCATAGCTATCGCTAATGTTTCGTGCACCTCTTGTGAAACCGAGCCGTAGGACATGGCCCCAGTGGAAAAGCGCGCAATGATGGAGGTAGCAGATTCGACTTCATCGATAGAGATGGCCGCCTGGCTTTTAAACTCAAATAGACCTCGCAAAGTCATCAGACGTGTGCTCTGATCATTTACTCTGTCTGTATAGCGCTTGAAAATATCGTAACGCTTAGTTCTGGTGGAGTGTTGAAGAGCAAAGACGGTTTCGGGATCAAATAGATGCGGCTCGCCTTCGCGGCGCCATTGATAGTCGCCGCCGATTGGTAGGCGCTTAGTTCCTGGAACCTCTCCCCCTGGTGGATATGCGACGTGATGACGAGCGATGCACTCTTGCGCAATCACATCTAGTGATACCCCGCCTAAACGTGAGGTCGTGCCAACGAAGAATTCATCTACAACCTCTGCACTTAAACCAATTGCTTCAAAAACTTGTGCGCCCGTATATGAGGCGATTGTACTAATACCCATCTTCGACATGACTTTAAGTACACCTTTGCCAAGGGATTTAATTAAGTTGCGCACGGCCTTTTCCGGAGTTATCCCGGTAATAACTCCCTGCAGAACTAAATCTTCGGCGCTCTCCATCGCAAGATATGGGTTGACTGCAGCGGCGCCATATCCGATTAGTAGGGCAACATGATGAACTTCACGCACATCACCAGCCTCAACCACCAAACCAACTTTGGTACGGGTTTTCTCACGTATTAAATGGTGATGTACGGCTGATGTAAGCAATAGCGAAGGAATCGCAGCCTCTTCTGTATCTGCATCACGATCTGATAGAACGATGATACGAGCGCCATTGTTAATCGCCTGCGAAACTTCAACCTTAATCTCATCCAAACGCGCGCGCAGTGAGTCACCACCATCGCCAACAAAGAAAAGACCGCGCACAACATGAGCACTTAATCCTGGATGATCGCCATCTGCATTTACGTGAATAATCTTTGCAAGTTCATCATTGTCAATTACTGGAAATGCCAATGAGATCTGCCGACATGAGGAAGGGCCAGGGTCTAAAAGATTATGCTCTGGGCCCATTGCAGTACCTAAACTCGTTACCAACTCTTCACGTATTGCATCTAAAGGTGGATTTGTTACCTGAGCAAATAGTTGTGAGAAGTAGTCAAAGATAAGACGTGGTTTACTTGAAAGGGCTGCGATTGGAGTATCAGTACCCATCGAACCAAGCGCCTCCATGCCATTTCTGGCCATTGGAGTAATTAGTATGCGCAGCTCTTCCTCGGTATAGCCGAAGGCGCGTTGGCGTCGTACTACCGAGGAGTGTGGATAGACAATATGTTCGCGCGCAGGCAGTTCACTTAGTTTGATCATTCCAGCGTGGAGCCAGTCACCGTAGGGTGCTGCATTGGCAAGTGAATCCTTAATCTCTTCATCTTCAATGATTCGTCCGGCCTGTGTATCTACCAAGAACATTTTTCCAGGCTGTAAACGTCCCTTACGAACAATCTGATCTGGTGCAATCTCTAGAACCCCAACTTCAGAGGCCAAGACGACTAGGCCATCTTTAGTTACCCAGAATCGCGAAGGACGAAGACCATTGCGATCTAGCACCGCACCTACTTGGTGACCATCGGTGAAAGTCACACAGGCTGGTCCATCCCATGGCTCCATTAGCGAGGCATGGAAAGCGTAGAAATCGCGACGTAAATCTGACATTGATGCATGGTTTTCCCACGCCTCGGGAATCATCATCAATACGGCGTGAGGAAGTGAACGTCCACCGAGGTAGAGCAGTTCGAGAACTTCATCAAAGGAGGCTGAGTCACTTCCGGAGATTTCAACAATCGGAAATAGACGTTTTAGATCTCCAGGAATCAAATCACTCTCAAGCAGTGATTCGCGTGCGCGCATCCAGTTGCGATTTCCCTTTACAGTATTGATTTCTCCGTTGTGGGCGATATAACGGTAGGGGTGTGCAAGTGGCCAAGAAGGAAAAGTATTTGTCGAAAAGCGGGAGTGGACTACGGCCAATGGAGATACAACTCGCTCATCGCTTAAATCTGGGAAAAACTCCTCTAGCTGACCAGTCGTGAGCATTCCTTTATACACAATAGTTTGGCTAGATAGAGAGGGAAAATAGAGCGGCAATGAATGTTCTAAACGCTTGCGCAAACAAAAGACCATACGCTCAAGCACTAAGTCGCTTTCATTATTTAAACCAGCGATAAATAGCTGTTGAAAATCTGGCATAACTGAAAGCGCAGTCTTACCAAGTGATTGAGAATTTATTGGTAGTTCGCGCCAGCCAAGAATCTGTAGCCCTTCTTCTGCTGCAATCTCGGCAATCTTGGAGTGTACATCCGCACCCTTTTCAATAAAGGCGATGCCCGTTGCGTAGGAACCTGCAACAGGTAAATTGAACTCCGTAACATCCTGAAAAAATTGATCCGGGATTCGAATCAAAATTCCAGCACCATCTCCGCTATCAGGTTCGGCGCCTGAGGCACCTCGATGTTCGAGATTGCGCAGCGCAGTTAGCGCTTTCTCAACGATCTCATGTGTTGCTTTCTTGTTAAGAGTTGCAACCATCGCAACTCCACATGCATCATGTTCATTGGCAGCGTTGTAGAGCCCTTGTGCCTGCGGAAAGTTGGAAGACAAAACCATAATTCTTGGGCTCCGATTGTCGATGAAATGTGCGGGACAACCTTGGCCCTTTGAACAAGCAACGGCGTAAAGAGTAGCAAGAAAAGCGGTTTTGGTTAAAGCCTATATGCCGGCAACTTGCGCAATCTGGCCAATTCCAGCCGTAATCAGCATTCCGAGGCAGCCACCAATAATGACTCGCAAAGTTGTCCCAACTACTTTGGCCCCTGCTGTACGCGCGCTTACGATGCCGGTGAGAACAAGACCAACAACGGTAAAGGCCACGATGCTCCACGCCTTTGCTCCTAAAGTTGGAGCGAAGGCGCCCGCAAATGGAATCAGCCCCCCTAAGGTGAATGAAGTTGCCGAGGCAAGAGCGGCTTGAACTGGGCGGGCCTTTGTATGTGGATGTTGCCCGAGTTCATCGCGCAGATGTGCCGCTAGTGGATCCTTCTCATGCATCGCTGTTGCAACTTCAAGGGCCAACTCTGGAGTTAACCCACGATTGATGTATATGTGTTGGAGCTCTAAGAGCTCGCCTTCAGGATCTGTTGCTAAATGTTCAATCTCTAATACTCGATCAGACTCTTCGACATCGTTTTGGGAGCGGACAGAGACGTACTCCCCAACTGCCATTGACATCGCACCAGCTGTAATTCCAGCAAGACCTGCAGTAACTAGAAAATCATTCTTGCCAGCTGCAACTACACCAATCATCAGCGAGGCAGTTGAAACCAATCCATCATTTGCACCTAGTACCGCCGCGCGCAACCACCCTGCTCGGTGGGTTCGGTGCTGCATATTACGGGCATGAACATCTTCTAGAGCCATAACAGGAGCCTATCCGAGATTTGGCTTATCATCTTTATTTAGTTGCAGAAAACGTGTCAGTGCGCCTAAACCAATAATCGTTCCGACCCAAATATTGAGCCGTAGGCCCAGTATGTGATGTGCCTCATCTATACGTATGCTCTCAATGCCGGTACGTCCAAGGCAGTATCCAAAAATATAGAGCGCAAAAACCTGCCCTGGTTTCAACCTTCTACCAATGAGAATTAGCGCTATAGCAAGTGCGCTACTCCAAAGAGCCTCGTACAAAAAGACCGGATGAAAAGTTGCGTATTGGCTAAATCCATTGGGGCGATTAAATAGCGGAACCGATAAAGCCCACGGCGCATTAAGGGGTCGGCCGAAAAGTTCGATATTGAACCAATTCCCAAATCGTCCGATCGCTTGAGCCAGCAGCACTCCAGGTGCCAGAGCATCCATAAAAAAGGCAAATGATGGAAGTGCAACTCGATTGGAAATGCTGCGATATCTGAGCCAGGAAGCCACTGTTCCTAGAGCGATCGCCCCCCAAATACCAAGGCCCCCCTCCCAGATTTTAAACGCGTTCCAAGGGTGGCCATTGCTTCCAAAGTAGGCATCGGGTGATGTGAGAACGTGATAGATGCGCCCACCAATAATTCCTACGGGAACGGCGGTAATTGCCACCTCTGCAACCACTGATTTTCCATCATTTGCAACAGCTCTGAAGCGCTTATCCCCCAGCCAAATTGCTATTGCTATGCCTGTAATAATGCATAAGGCATACATATGAATTGTGAGCGGTCCGATTTCCACCACCGAAAAAGATGGTGATGGAATCGAACGTAACAATTCTTAGCCAGCCTCTACAGCCAGGCGAAACTCCACAGGATCAAAATTACTTGATTTGCGAACCCATAATTTATTGTTAATAAATATTGTGGGAGTGCCAGTTACTTTATACGTCGGCATCGCATCCTCTTGCGCTTTAACTACATCGGCCTTTGAACCCTTTGTGACGCAATCGGTAAAACTCTTACTTTTGAGACCAAGATAGCCACCTATTTTCAGTAAATTTGGCCCAGTGAAAAATCCAGAGTTCTCCAAAGCTGGTTGAACTATATAAAGCGCTTTATGAAAATCAAGGTAGTGCCCCTCATCGGCAGCGCACATCGCTGCATTTGCTGCACGTATCGACTCATCTCCTAAGAAAGATAGGACGTGATAGACCAGAGTTGCCTTCTTAGTGCGAACTAACTCATCGATGTAGGCACCATTTGACTCTTCAAATGTTCTACAAATCGGACACTGTGGGTCTTCCCAGAGATCGATTTTAACGTTAGCTCCCGGATTTAAAACCAACCCGGAACCCTGTGCGGGATCAATAGTTCCAGCAACCTGCGCACCTAATGGGTAATTTTTAAGAGCCGTAAAAGACTCGTTAGCTTTATTGGTCGAACTCATGATTGAGAAAACAACTCCGGTAATTACAACTAGGGCAACCATTCCGATTACTAACCAACGGGTGAAATGATCTCCACCGCTCTTGGCCTTTACTTGCTTTGACATCTAGCTCTCCTCGTTTGTTGTAGCCGACTTCTCAACTGAGAATAATCCATAAGGGAAAAAGTATAGATAAAGAGCCGTTAATGCCAAGCCCAAATCGCGAGATATCTCAAGGGCATAGGTACGGTGCACAGCTGCCGCCTTGGATGGATCAATGGCCCCGCCTCCCCCAAAGCAACCACAATCGATGAGAAGGCCACGGGACCAGACGCTAATAATTGCGGCAATAAAAAGAATCATTACCGCACCGCCTACAATTGCGGCAAAGCGAATTGAGATACCAACTATGAGTAATGCGCCGATAGCAATCTCTAACCACGGAAGTGCGTAACCAACAATGTGCGCCAGCTCGGTTGGAAGAATCTTATAAGCTGCAACTGCGCTAGCGGCTTTGGCCGGTGAAAAGGCTTTCAGGGCGCCGGCCACAAGGAGTACTCCGCCAAGGAGCATACGTGCGAGGAAAGTTATACGGTTTTGATATCTCCTATTGAAGGCGTTCATATCCATATCCTATCGGCTCGGCCCTTAATCAACATCGCTTGGATCG
The DNA here is from genome assembly GCA_009698675.1 of Actinomycetota bacterium. GTDB lineage: Bacteria > Actinomycetota > Actinomycetes > Nanopelagicales > Nanopelagicaceae > Planktophila. The sequence goes on along the minus strand of WLPT01000004.1, from coordinate 42,286 downwards.
ATGCCCTTATCAAGTGAGCTCCATAAATTTAACTCTCGCGGACGCCGTTCATACCGTGGGGAGATCCGCAGTTTTCGACCGATAAGAAATATCGAAAGGAGAACAACTACTCCGCTTATTAATGTAGCCACGTTCTGGCTCATTCTTGAGTTGTGAGTTTGATTGGCAGATGAAAACAGGTTGCATTCCCAGTGTGGCAGGCAACACCTGTTTGAGTGACCTTTAACAAGAGTGCATCACCATCGCAATCCAAAGATATGGAGTGAACCTCTTGGAAATGGCCCGATGTTGCCCCCTTAACCCACAGCTGGTTCCTACTGCGGCTCCAAAATGTAGCTTTGCCGCTAGATAAAGTTAGCGCCAAAGACTCTGTATTCATGTAGGCCAACATCAAAACCTCACCGCTTGTGTAATCTTGAACTATCGCAGGCATTAGCGCCGAAGAATCCTTCAGAAGTATTTCGATCTCTGGATTCAAAGTGGTCATAAGGTAATTCTGCCGTATCAAGTGGTAACTGTGCGAATGGGATAGTTATTGGCCGATAAATAACGCTTAACATCACCTATACGATGAATTCCGAAGTGAAAAACACTTGCAGCAAGTAAGGCATCGGCACCGGCATCCAGGGCTGCAGCGAAATCGGCAAGATCGCCAGCACCGCCGCTTGCGATTAAGGGAACCGTTGAAACCGCACGAACTGCACTAATCATTCCGATGTCATATCCGGCACGCGTTCCATCGGCATCCATCGAGTTTAAAAGTATTTCGCCGACCCCTAGGGCGCAAGCTCTTTCAACCCACGTGAGTGCATCAATGGCGGTGCTCTCTCTCCCACCATGAGTAGTAACTTCAAAACCCGACTCCGTACGAGCTCGACGAGCATCCACAGATAGCACTAAGACTTGTGAGCCAAATCGATCTGCAATCTCTGCAATCAACTCAGGTCTGGCAATGGCCGAAGTATTGATTGAAATCTTGTCTGCGCCTGCACGTAAAAGTCGATCAACATCCTCGACGCTGCGTATACCGCCTCCGACAGTCAATGGAATAAATACTTGCTCAGCCGTTCGCCGCACGATATCTAAAGTAGTTTCTCGCCCCGAACTACTTGCAGAAATATCCAGAAATGTGAGTTCATCTGCTCCCTCGTTTCCATACAAGGCGGCCATCTCGACTGGATCACCGGCATCGATTAAGTTTGTGAAGTTAACACCCTTAACCACCCGACCATCTGTGACATCTAAACATGGAATTATTCGCACTGAAAGCGTCATCGCCTGGCAACCTCAAGGGCTTGCTGCATAGTAAAGGCGCCCGAATACAGCGCTTTACCGATGATTGCGCCTTCAATTCCAATATCGGTCAGAGCAAGCAAATCTTTCAGATCTTGCAGGTTGGAGATGCCACCACTTGCAACTACTGGCTTTGAAGTGGCAGCACAGACTGAACGCAACAGTTCAAAGTTTGGTCCGGCAAGCGTTCCATCTTTTGCGACATCGGTAACGACATATCGCGCGCATCCATCTCGGTCTAAACGAGAAATAGTTTCGAAGAGATCGCCGGCTTGGCTAGTCCAGCCCCTGCCGGCCAAAGTATGCCCACGAACATCTAAACCAACAGCGATTAAATCTCCGTACTTAGATATTACGCGTGCAGTCCACTGCGGATCTTCAAGTGCGGCAGTTCCCAGGTTGATCCGCGTACACCCGGTAGCTATCGCGCGACGCAACGACTCGTCATCTCGAATTCCGCCCGACAACTCAACTTTTATATCTAAGGTTGCGACAACATGGGCTATTAATTCAGAGTTATCTCCTCTACCAAAAGCTGCATCTAAATCTACTAAGTGAATCCACTCTGCTCCCGCGGCTTGAAACTCAAGGGCTGCATCAAGGGGCTTGCCGTAGACACTCTCCTGCGCAAGCTCGCCTTGAACTAAGCGAACAGCTTGCCCATCTTTGACATCTACGGCCGGCAGCAATTGCAAACTCTTCATAGAGTTCTGCTCCAATTCTTAATTAAGGCAAGTCCGGCCCTGCCGGATTTCTCCGGATGAAACTGCGTAGCACTTACATAACCATCTTCAACTGCCGATAGAAATAACTCTCCATGAGTACTCCAACTCTGCAATTTGCCACACGCATCTTTTGCCGCATAAGAGTGCACGAAGTAAAAAGACTCCTCCTCAACTCCGTTAAAGAGAGGTGAATGGCTTGATGCTTGCACAGTGTTCCATCCCATATGCGGAAGTATCGGTGCTGCTAGTTTGCTCACCGTTCCTGGCCAGATGCCAACACCGGAGTGAGGTTGTCCTTGTGAGTGTTCATCACCAAATGCAAAGAGAATCTGCATACCAATACATATTCCAAGTGTCGGTCTTTCTGCAGCTAATCGTTTCCTGATAATGCTTGCCCCATCGATTGCATTTAGTCCCTGCATACAAGCGGCAAAGGCTCCGACGCCTGGAACTACAAGTCCTTGGGCTTCAAAGGCGGTTTGTGGATCAGAGGTAACGATGACATCTAAGCCACTGGTTGCAAATGCCCGTTCAGCAGAGCGTAGATTTCCAGATCCATAGTCAAGAATTGCAATCAAAGAGTGCCTTTAGTTGATGGAATTCCGGCAACTCGTCCATCTAATGAAACTGCATCGCCAAGAGCACGGGCTACGGCCTTGAACTGAGCTTCAAAGACGTGATGTGCATTGCGACCCTCCAGAACTCGAATATGAAGGGCAATGTGCGCTTCAGCAACAATCGACTCCCATATGTGCTTACCCAAAGTTGTATCGAATGTTCCGATAAGTTCAACAATCTCTGGTTGGCGGTGCACGAGATAGGGCCTGCCTGATAAATCCACGGCAGCTTGGACAAGCACCTCATCAAGGGGAACCATCGAATCACCAAAACGGCGAATTCCCGCTTTGTCCCCTAAGGCCGCACGTAGAGCTTGGCCAAAAGCAAGAGATGTATCTTCAACGCTGTGGTGTGAATCAACATCGATATCTCCAGTTGTCTTTATTGTTAAATCAAAGCCTGAGTGCTTGCCGAGCTGGGACATCATGTGATCAAAGAATGGAACCCCCGTTGAAACATCGATGACTCCCTGTCCATCTAAATTAACCTCGACTAGAACATGCGACTCTTTCGTCTTTCGCTCGATTCGTGCAGTTCTCATGGGCTTCTCGCTTTCTACAGCAGTTGAGTTAAGGCGGCTATAAATGCTTTATTCTCGGCCTCATTGCCGACAGTCACGCGCAGATGGGAGGATAATCCCACATCTCGAATCAGAACGCCTCTTTCAAGTAGTTGTGACCATAGACGTGGCGCAGGTCGGTCAAAACCAGAAAACAAGATGAAGTTGGCAGCACTTGGAAGGCAGGTTAATCCGAGTGCGCCCAGCTCGGTAACTAGAGCCGTGCGAGCGTTTATGAGCTTAGTGACATTGCCTAATAACTCTGCGCGATGATCAAGGGCCACTAAAGCAGTGGCCTGAGTAATTGCACTTAAATGATAAGGCAGGCGTACGAGCTTCATCGCATCAACTACTGCAGCATCGGCGATCAGGTAACCGAGGCGTGCTCCAGCAAATGCAAATGCTTTGCTCATTGTTCGGATAACAACAACATGAGGATTATCGCGAACTAAAGTGGTCGCTGATTTCTCAGGTGAAAACTCGGCATAGGCCTCATCGACAATGAGTAATCCGCCCTCGGCTCCTACAGCTTCTGCAAGGCGAGAGATATCTTTGAAAGAAATCGCATCGCCCGTTGGATTATTAGGAGTTGTAATGAATGTAAGTGCAGGTTTGTATTTAGAAACATCGGAAATCGCAATATCGACATTGAAAGTTAAATCTGCGTTACGTTCACCATCTATCCATTTTGTTCCCACAACTTTTGCAATTAGTGCATGCATTGAATACGAGGGAATGAAGCCCATCGCAGAGCGCCCGAAGAAGGCGAGAAAGAGAGATTGAATAATCTCATTACTCCCATTTGCCGCCCATACATTCTCAGCTCTGCAATTAATATGAGATGTCTGACTTATATAAACTGCTAGTGCCTCGCGAAGTTTAATCGCTTCTCTGTCAGGGTAACGGTTAAGAGTTACTGCAATTTCGGCAACTGACTGAACTATGGCCGCTTGTAAAGTCGGTGAAGGTGGGTAGGGGTTTTCATTTGTATTCATCGCTGCCTCGGCGTGAACTTGTGGAGCCCCGTAAGGAGTCAACTCTTGCAAATCTTTTCGAAGCGGCAACCAGTTTGGCCAGATCATTTCAACCTCTCCAAACGTGCCGTCATCGCCTGGCCATGGGCCGGCAAATCTTCGGCCGTTGCTAATGTAACGACCGTCGGCAAAATCTCCAGAAACGCTTGCTGGTCATATTCAATCAAATGCAGACCGCGCAGAAATGTCTGTACAGACAATCCACTTGAGTGACAAGCGCATCCACCAGTCGGGAGAACATGGTTTGATCCAGCCGAATAGTCTCCGAGTGATACAGGTGAGAATCGGCCAATGAAGATGGCACCGGCATTTCGAATTTTTTCTGCATGGGCTCGCGCATCGACCGTGTGAATCTCAAGGTGTTCGGCAGCATATGCATTTACTACGTCGATTCCCTGCTCGATTGAATCAACGAGTGCAATTGCCGATTGAATTCCTGAGAGCGCTTGGCCGATTCTGGCTGAATGTTTAGAAGTTGGAACTCTTTTATGTAACTCTGCAACTACGGCATTAGCTAACTCAACATCGTCTGTAACTAAAATAGCCGCGGCGATTACATCGTGTTCGGCCTGACTTATTAGATCGGCGGCAACATCGGCCGGTACTGCGCTTTTGTCAGCCAATATCGCTATCTCAGTCGGTCCGGCCTCCGAATCAATCCCAATAACTCCACGGAGCGCGCGCTTGGCTGCGGCAACGTAAATATTTCCAGGGCCTGTAACTAAATCGCATTTCTCTGCAACGCCCTCCATGCCATAGGCAAAGAGTGCGATGGCCTGGGCTCCCCCAACGGCGAAAACCTCTGTGACTCCAAGTAGGGCGCAAGTTGCCAAAATAGTCGGGTGTGGAAGTCCACCAAAATCTCTCTGCGGCGGTGAGGCAACGGCGATCGATGCGACTTTTGCAATCTGAGCTGGGATGACATTCATCATCACGCTACTTGGGTAAACAGCACGTCCGCCAGGAACATAAAGTCCAACACGATCTACTGGAATCCACTTTTGCCTAACCATGCCACCATCAACGACAGTAGTAGTTGTATCTCCACGTACTTGATCTAAATGCACTTTTCTTACACGTGAAATTGAAAGCTCGAGTGCGGCGCGCACCTTTGGATCTAGTGCAGCAAGTGCTGCAGCCAATTCTGCTTGTGGAACTCGAATACTTGCAGGTTTAACTCCATCGAACTCTTGAGCCAGTGCAATTAAATCGGCCTCATCACCATTCTTGACGCGCTCTAGAATCGGTGCAATCAACGCCATAGCTTCCTCAACATTGAGATCGGCGCGTGGCAGGTGTCTTTGATAGGCGGTTTTGCTCAATGCCTGGCCACGTAAATCTACTGTGCGAATCATTGAGCAATTGTAATGGGCCCAACGTGCACCCTGTAGCGAGATTAGTGCCTGAAACCTATGCCAGGCAGTTTGGGCCCAGAATCGATTTCAAATCCGCGCTCAAGCTAGGCGATGAGGTAATCAGGGCATCGATTTTCATAAATGTACTGCTGCCATTATCACTTAGTTGTAGATGGACTTCGCGCTTGCCAGGATGTGAACGCAGAATCTCCTTAATGCGATCGACGATCGGTGGCGTGCACTGTGAAATTGGAAGTGAAATTACAAGCGGCCCTTTTGGACCCATCGAGATATCGGGTATCGACATTTCAAGGGCGGTAAAACGCAGCGTATCCTCACGGCGATCTACGCGACCCCGAACTGTAACTATGCGATCTTCTGTAAGAGACATTGAATATTGGTTATAGGTTTTAGAAAAGAAGAGTACTTCGAGTGATCCTTCAAGATCTTCAACGGTGACTACTGCCCACGATGCGCCCTGTCGTGAAACTTTTCGTGTGATGCCGGTAATCAACCCACCAATTGTCACAATTGACTCACTTTGGGCGCCATCATCTACGAGCTCACTAATGGTCATATCAGTACTAGCGCGTAAGACGTGTTCTATCCCTAGCAATGGATGATCTGATACGTAGAGCCCGAGCATTTCGCGTTCATAGCTAAGCAACATCGCCTTGTCCCACTCGCCCTTAGGAATTTCTAGATCTAAGGATGCAACTTGACTCATCGACTCACCTCCAAACAAATCGAACTGTCCAATGGACTCGGCACGCTTGGTTTCGATTACTGAATCAATTGCCTCAAGGTAGATGGCCATAAGGCCCTTACGTGTTACATTCATCGAGCCAAAGGCGCCGGCTTTAATTAGGGACTCGATCGTCTTTTTATTGCACACTTGTGCGTCGACCTTAGCCAAGAAATCACCAAATGAAGTGAAGCGTCCTTTAGATTCACGAGCGGCTTTAATAGAACCTACTACTCCTTCACCGACGTTGCGTATTGCAGCTAAACCAAAGCGAATATCCTTACCACGCGGTGTGTACTCAGCATCAGATTCATTGATATCGGGCTCTAAGACTTTAATTCCCATTCGGCGACACTCACTTAGGTAGAGCGCGGATTTATCTTTATCATCCCGGACACTTGTCAATAGTGCAGCCATGTACTCAGTTGGATAGTTGGCCTTGAGATATCCGGTCCAGTAGGAAACAACTCCATATCCAGCTGAGTGCGCACGGTTAAATGCATAATCTGAAAAGGGAATCAAAACATCCCATAGCCGCTTAATCGCAGCCGTTGAATAGCCATTGGCTTTCATTCCCGCTTCGAAGGGAACATACTCTTTATCAAGAATATTCTTGTCCTTCTTGCCCATAGCCTTTCGCAATAGATCTGCGCGGCCTAGTGAAAAGCCTGCAACTTTTTGCGCAATTGCCATAACCTGTTCTTGATAAACAATTAAGCCATATGTATCGCCCAGAATCTCTTTCAATGCATCTACAAGTTCGGGGTGAATCGCTTCAACTGGTTTGCGTCCAGTTTTACGATCGGCGTAGTTGTTGTGAGCATTTTCGCCCATAGGTCCTGGGCGATACAGGGCGATTACTGCAGAGATATCTTGGAATGAATCCGGTGACATGGCACGTAGAAGCGCCCGCATTGGGCCGCCATCTAGCTGGAATACGCCTAACGTATCTCCGCGCGATAAAAGCTCATAGGTTTTCTTATCATCAAGAGTTAGATTCTCCAGGATTACTTCGATACCTTGATTAGTTTTGATGTTAACAAGGGCATCATCTAAAACCGAGAGATTTCGCAGACCTAAGAAATCCATTTTGAGCAGTCCGGTCGCCTCACAAGCACCCATATCAAATTGAGTGATTATGGCTCCATCGGCCTCACGACGGTGAATCGGAATAACATCGAGCAATGGCTCGCGGGAGAGGATTACTCCAGCAGCATGCACACCCCATTGACGCTTTAAACCTTCAAGACCACGCGCCGTATCGACCACACGTTTTGAATCAGCATCGGTTTCATACAATGTGCGGAACTCACCGGCTTCTCCGTACCGTTCATCTTTAGGATCGAATACTCCCCCAAGTGAAATATCTTTACCCATAACCGATGGCGGCAATGCTTTTGTAAGTTTCTCGCCTATGACATATGGATAACCGAGCACGCGTGTTGAATCTTTGATCGCTTGCTTGGATTTAATCGTTCCATAGGTAATGATTTGCGCCACTCGGTCTTCGCCATACTTGGTCGTTGCATAACGAATCATTTCGCTACGACGGCGCTCATCGAAATCTAAATCAATATCAGGCATTGAAATACGCTCTGGGTTTAGAAATCGCTCGAACAGCAAGCCATGCTCAAGTGGATCAAGACCTGTAATCCCAAGTGCATATGCAACAAGTGAACCGGCGGCAGATCCACGGCCGGGTCCAACTCGAATTCCAACGGTTTTAGCGTGAGCTACTAAATCGGCAACTACTAGGAAGTAACCTGGAAAGCCCATTGTCTGCATTACGCCAAGTTCATATGCAAGTCGTGCGCTGTGTTGTGGCGTAATGCGCGAACCCATACGTGAAATTAAGCCCCGCTCGGCCTCTTCCTTAAGCCATGAATCCTCAGTCTGGCCCGCTGGAACTGCAAACTGCGGCAAAAGGTTTTCGCCTTCGCGCAAACTCACGTTGCAACGCTCGGCAATGAGCAAAGTATTATCGCAGCTCTCAGGAATCTCTTTGAAAAGCTCACGCATCTGCGCTGGAGTCTTGACATAGAAACTGTCGTTATCGAATTTAAAACGTTTTGGATCGGCCAAGGTAGAACCAGACTGAACGCAGAGCAACGCCTCGTGCGCAGCAGAGTCGCTTTGAAGTGTGTAATGCAGATCATTAGTTGCAAGCAGTGGAAGCCCTAACTCTTTACCAAGCTTTAATAGATCGGCCTTTACGCGTGATTCGATTTCAATGCCGTGATCCATAACCTCTAAATAGAAATTTTCGGCGCCAAAAATATCGCGGTAATCACTTGCCGCTTTCAAGGCCTCTTTATATGCACCCATTCGCAGACGTGTCTGAACTTCGCCTCCAGGGCAGCCAGTTGTGGCAATCAGGCCAGTTGAATACTGGGCGAGAATTTCGCGATCCATACGCGGCTTGTAGTAATAGCCTTCAAGGGAGGCCAGCGAAGAGAGTCTAAAGAGATTTCCAAGGCCCACGTTGTTCTCGGCCAGAATTGTCATATGTGTATAGGCGCCTCCACCCGATACATCATCTTCTCCACCATCGGCCCACTTAACGCGTTTTTTCTCAAAGCGTGACTCAGGCGCAACATAGGCTTCAATTCCAATAATCGGTTTAATGCCGGCTTTCTTAGCGCTCTTATAGAAATCAAAGGCACCGAAAACATTTCCATGATCAGTCATGGCGATTGCAGGCATGCCTTGTTTTGATACTTCATCCATTAAATCGCCAACGCGTGCGGCACCATCGAGCATGGAGTACTCGGTGTGGACGTGAAGGTGGACGAAGTTATCAGATGACATAGTTGTTATAAGGCTAATACTTAAGGCAGCACAGCATCAGATAGCAACGCCAGTGAGCCTGTGAGATCGGGAGGATATGGTGCAATGAAGTTGAGTTTGGCGCCAGTTATAGGGTGATTAAAGCGCAGTTCTTTTGCATGCAGCCAGGGCCGGGCCATCTCTAAACTCTTAGCTAGGACTGGATCTGCTCCATATGTCGTATCTCCAACCAAGGGATGGTTTAAGGCCGAGAAGTGCACACGGATTTGGTGGGTACGACCGGTTTCTAACTCTACTTTTACTAATGAAACCGCACGGTAGAACTCGATTACCTCATAGTGAGTAATTGAGTCTTTACCAGTTCCAACTACTGCGAAACGATGATCTTCTTTAGGATGGCGATCAATTGGAGCGTCAATAGTTCCAGTTGTGGGATCCATGTGACCTTGAATTAATGCATGATAGATTTTTTCGACAGTACGGGTTCTAAATGCATCTTTTAAAACTGTAAAAGCGCGATCACTCTTTGCAACAATCATTAATCCGCTCGTACCCACATCTAGACGATGAACAATCCCTTGGCGCTCGGCAGCACCGCTTGTTGAAATTATGTATCCGGCCGCACTTAAGGCGCCAACGACGGTTGGACCTGTCCAACCAGGGCTGGGATGCGCGGCGCACCCTACTGGTTTATTGATAACAACAATATCTTCGTCCTCGTAAACAATTTCTAAGCCTTCGATCGGTGTAAGTGGAATTGCAACTGTGTTTACAGGCGCGGGTAGTAGTACTTCAATAATCTGCCCAGCGCTGACACGTTCAGATTTGAGCATGGCGCGATTAGATGTTGTGATGTCGCCATCCTCAAGAAGTTTGACTACTGCAGTTCGAGAAAGACCCAATACGCGTGTGAGCGCACTATCTATGCGCTCTCCGGCAACGCCCTCCGGAACTGCCAGTGTTTTTAATTCACGATCACTCATGGTGTTGAATCCTTTTTAGTAATCGGTGGAATGTTGCGCGCAGACAAAACCATTGATAGCACGGCAGCTGCGACGATTGCCGAGTCTGCGATATTGAATATAGGCCAATGTGGCAGTTGCATCCAATCGATTACATGGCCGCGAAGAAATCCAGGGTCACGGAATATGCGATCCATTAAATTTCCTAAGATGCCGCCCATTACTAGCCCCAAAACCACCGACCAACCTTTAGAGGTTATTTGCGGCGCAAAGTAGACAACACCTATGAGAACAACTACTCCGAAGAGTGAAAGAAAGAGTGTGGCACTAGTTGCAAATGAAAAAGCAGCACCTGAGTTACGGACAAAGGTGAGCTGAAAGAAATTCCCGAGTATGTGAATAGGTTGGCGGTTGGCCAATTGGCTCACTGCCCAGGCCTTAGTAGCTAAATCGAGGATCCAGATAAACCAGGCAACACTCAAAAGTGTTCGCCACCTTTGCACTGCTAGCGCCGTTCTTCCTTCTGCTTGCAAAGCATGCAGAGAGTTGCCCGAGGAAATACTTGCAATCGCGCTTTACCGATGGCATTGCCGCACTCTTCGCAGTATCCATAACGCTTTGAGTCGATCCGATCTAAAGCTCGCTCGGTCTGTAAAACCATGTCACGTGCATTAATAACTAGTGACATCTCATGCTCTCGTTCAAAAGTTTTGGTGCCAGCATCTGCTTGATCATCTCCGGCGCCTTCGCCTGATTCTTGGATTAGTGAATCCATCTCAAGTTCGACAATGGCTAATTCGCGACGCAGGCGTTCAAGCTCCTTTGAAATCTCTGTTCTGATTGTCTTGAGCTCTGCTGCCGTCCATGGCACTTCTGTTTCGCTGACAACAATCGGAGTTGGTGCGCCTTTGATTGGCTTTAAAGGTGCAACTTTTTTTCCACTCTTAACTGGACGTGGTGGTGGAGGCATCACTAAACGTCTTTCTTCAATAACCGGTGCTGCGATGGGCGCGCTGACTGTTGAGACTGAAACTGTCTGCGAATTCTCATCGACTGTTAAAGTAGTTTTAGTTGTAGAGGTTTTTGGACCAGCTTTTTTGACCGGAATGCTCTTAATCGCACTTTTACTTGCCACAGCTTTCTTAACGGCGGCTTTCTTTATGGCCGCTTTTTTAACAGGGGCTTTTTTGGCCGGTTTTTTCAAGGCGGGTTTGGCCGTAGCCTTCTTAGCTATCGCTTTTTTAGCGACGGCTTTCTTTACAGGCTTCTTGGGCATGACGCGAACCTTATGCCGATTGCGCCACCTATACCAACTGCGCCACGGTCAAAGTTAAAGTAACTGATGGTCTAGACTCAATCCGCTAAGTAATACGGGCTATGACGGGGATATCACCTCACGAGCCTGCTGGAAGAAGTGAGCTGGCGCTCATCTAGAACCGGCCTATTTAGCAGTTCAAGTGGCGTGAACCTTGCGCAAGGTGGGTGGTACCGCGAGATCTGCGATTGCAGCACTCGTCCCTCCAGAGTTCTTCATCTATCTCGGGGGTTTTATGTCATTTCGTGCCATCTCAGCAGCTGTCAATCTACCTGCCGTTGAACATGAGGTTCTACAGTTCTGGAACGATAACGAGATTTTTCACAAGACCGTACAGGCCCGAACCGGTCAAGAGCCGTGGACATTTTATGAGGGGCCACCAACTGCAAATGGAATGCCTGGAACTCACCATATTGAGGCGCGCGTATTTAAAGATGTATTCCCTCGCTTTCAAACAATGAAGGGCCGCTTTGTAACCCGAAAAGCTGGATGGGATTGTCACGGGCTTCCAGTTGAAATCGCAGTTGAAAAAGAGTTGGGATTTGCCGGTAAGGGAGACATCGAAAAATTTGGTGTTGCAGCCTTCAATGATAAGTGTCGCGAATCGGTTCAGCGGCATGTGAGTGCATTTAGTCAGATGACAAACCGCATGGGTTTCTGGGTTGATTTCGATCAGGCCTATTGGACCATGTCGCCTCAATATGTTGAGAGCGTGTGGTGGTCACTCAAGGAGATTTGGAAGAAGGGCTTACTCGTGCAAGACCATCGAGTGGCACCTTACTGCCCTCGTTGCGGAACTGGCTTATCCGACCATGAGCTTGCCCAAGGCTACGAGACGGTTACAGATCCATCTGTCTATGTTCGTTTTCCTATAACCTCTGGTGAACTCTGCGAACTCAACGCCTCACTACTTGTCTGGACTACTACACCTTGGACCTTAGTATCAAATACTGCCATTGCAGTAAATCCAGATGTTGAATACGTCGCGGTAGAGGTAACTCTTGATGACATTACCGAGGTCTTGGTGGTCGCCGAAGCTCTAATCGAGAGCGTCAAAGGTGAGAAGAAGATTCTTAAAAAGATTCTTGGAAAGAGATTAGAGCACACCACTTACAAGCGACCTTTTGACTATATAGAGATCCCGGATGCACATTTCGTCGTTCTGGCTTCATATGTAACTACAGAAGACGGAACGGGATTAGTTCATCAATCCCCCGCATTTGGTGCAGATGATTTGGCTACCTGTCGCGCCTATGGACTTCCCGTAGTAAATCCCATCGCCCCCGATGGATGTTTTTTACCTGAATTACCTGTGATCGGTGGCGTATTTTTTAAAGATGCCGATAAGGCCCTTGTTAAAGAGTTAAAGGCAAGTGGTGCGCTCTATAAACATCAACAGTACGAACACTCCTATCCTCATTGCTGGCGCTGCCACACCGCGTTGATGTATTACGCACAACCATCGTGGTATGTCCGAACTACTTCAATTAAAGATGCACTGCTTAGAGAAAATGCGGCAACTGATTGGCACCCTGAGACTATTAAAGATGGACGTTACGGAGATTGGCTCAATAACAATATCGATTGGGCACTCTCGCGCAACCGATATTGGGGTACTCCCCTTCCAATATGGAGATGTGAAAACAAACATGAGATCTGCGTTGACTCATTAAAGGAGTTAGGTCAGTTAGCTGGACAAGAGTTATCCAACCTAGATCCCCATCGTCCTTTCGTTGACGACATAAATTTCCCTTGCGCAGAGTGCGAATCAACAATGTTTCGCGTGCCTGAAGTAATTGACTGCTGGTATGACTCGGGTGCGATGCCCTTTGCTCAATGGGGCTACCCACATGTTGAGGGTTCCGTTGCCAAATTTGAAGCCTCATACCCGGCCGACTTCATCTGCGAAGCCATAGACCAAACTCGTGGGTGGTTTTATACCTTAATGACTATTGGAACGTTGGTCTTTGATAAGTCTTCGTATAAGACAGTTCTATGTCTTGGTCATATTCTGGATAAAGATGGTCGCAAGATGAGCAAGCACGTAGGAAATGTCTTGGAGCCAATGGCGCTAATGGACCAACATGGCGCCGATGCCGTCCGTTGGTACATGTTGGCTGCCGGGTCGCCTTGGGCTGCCCGACGGGTCGGACATGATGCAATCAATGAGGTTATTCGTAAAACTTTACTCACTTACTGGAATACCGTTTCCTTTCACGCTCTCTATGCGAAGGCATCAAACTTCGATTTATCTCAAACACCTGCCTTGGGTGATCGGCCGTTGATGGATCGTTGGATCATCTCTGAACTCAATTTATTGATCCAAGAGGTTGATAACGCCTTTACCGAATTTGATTCTCAAATCGCAGGGCGTGCACTTGCACGTTTTATTGATGATCTCTCCAACTGGTACGTCCGTCGCTCGCGCCGTCGTTTTTGGGATGGAGATGTAGCAGCGATGGCGACTTTGCATGAATGTTTGGTAACGCTAACTCAACTACTAGCACCGATGGTGCCCTTTATAACCGAGCAAGTCTGGCAAGAACTAGTTCGCCCAACTAATCCAGATGCACAAATCTCGGTTCATCTATCTGATTTTCCCGTCGCACAGGCGAGCTCAATAGATGCAGTTCTGGGTGAACAAGTTGCCCTTACTCGTCGCATTGTTGAGCTCGGGCGTGCATCTCGAGCTGAATCTGGCATTAAAATCCGTCAACCTCTCGGGAGGGCGCTTATCGCAGCCAGCGGCTGGTCGGCTCTTCCAACGCAAATGCGTGAGCAAATTGCCGATGAACTCAACGTCATCGATTTAGAAGATATAGCAAATGCCGATGGTGATTTAGTAAATATCTCTATTAAGGCCAATTTCAAAACTCTCGGCGCTAAATTTGGTGGCGCCGTTCAAGATATTGCTAAGGCGATTGCTGCAAGTGATGCAACCGCACTCGTAAAAACTCTACGCAGCTCGGGAACTACCCGTGTTGCGACATGGGAGATCTGCCTCGATGACTTGGTGATCACTGAAGTTCCAAAAACTGGATGGACTGTTGCATCTCACGAGGGCGAGAGTGTCGCCCTCGATTTGGCACTAACTCCTGCACTGGTCTTGGCGGGTAACTCTCGGGAAGTTATTAGGTTTATACAAGAGCGTCGCAAGAGCGATGGATTTGAGATTTCAGATCGCATAAACGTTTCCTGGAATGGCACTGAAGAAATGGTCAATGCAATCGAGGCCGATCAGGAACACATTCACAGTGAAGTCTTAGCGCTTTCAATGGTTCGTGACAGCACAATGACCATTGATGAGAGTGATATTGGTTTAGCGGTAAAACTTACTAAAGCCCTTTAACAAAACTCATTAGAAGTTGCACACCAAAAAAGAGAACGATGAAACTCATATCCAGACTAACTGCGCCTAGACGAAGTGGTGGAATAAAGCGGCCAACAAATCGCATAGGTTGATCTGTGATTGCATAGACAGCCTCTACCAAGTAGAGCCAAACTCCACTTGGACGCCAATTGCGCGCGAACATCCTTACGTAATCAAGAATTAACCGCGCTAGTAATGCAAGTAAGAAGAACTGTAAAACTGCGGCAAGCAACGATCCAATCCGCATTTTTTACTCAGCTCTGATTAAAAAAACTCGCTTGCGCTGCTGCAGACTTATCCTCAGTACTTACCTGAAGATTAGCTGGAGAGATCAAAAATACTTTCTTTGTTACTCGCTCAATTGTTCCATGGAGACCAAAGGCTAGACCGCTTGCGAAGTCGACCAAGCGCTTGTGTTCAGACTCATCCATATCGGTTAAATTAATAATTACAGGATTACCTTCGCGAAAATGCTCACCGATCGTACGTGCCTCGTTGTAGAAACGTGGGTGCAAAGTGATGATGCGATCCAAAACAGGTAGGTCAAGTTGAGGCGCGAGTTCGGCAGTAGATGTGATTACCGAGGAGACTGCGCGAGTGGATCGAGGTTTAATTCGAACATCATTTGATACTGCCAACTCGGCAACCTTTGAACTCACAGGGGTATCAAACTCTGGATCATCCATCAATCCCAAATAATTTGCGACGCGCTTAATTGCATTAGCCATAGGTTAACGCTACCCGCCCACCTGTCTAGAACCCAGGATTTGGCTGCCAATTCGCAGATGTGTCGCGCCATATTCAATTGCAGTTTCAAAATCACCGCTCATCCCAGCCGAGAGGGCGGTGGCCGCTGGGAACCGCTCTAAAAACCGGCTTTGAATCTCATGTAGTTGATTAAAGGCGACCTCTGGCGAAGTTGTCAGCGGAGCAACTGCCATCAAACCCATCAATGTGTGCGATTGGCTCTGCTGGACGATTTCAGCAAGACGATAGATATCCTCAACTCCAATCCCACCCCGATGAAGTTCGCCGTCGAGATTAACCTGGAGAAAAATTCCAAGTCGATGAGTGGCAAATTTTTCGATCAATTCAAAGTGTCTGGCATCATCTAGCGAATGGATCACATGCGACCACGTGCAGATTGACTTTAACTTGTTGCTTTGGATCTGCCCCTGAAAGTGCCACGTCGCCTCAATTTCGGCGCCTTTAATGGCTCCCTCTGCATCCCGATTTTCACCAAAATCATTAATGCCTAACTCCTTAAGAATTTCAACATCACTAATCGGAAAGTTTTTGGTTACGGCGATTAAATGTAGATCTGCCAGATCACGCCCAGCCTTTATGGCCGCAGCAGCTATTCGTGCGCGAACAGAGATATATTGCTCGGAGATCTCCTGCTGGCGATTCATAGCCATACCACTGCTGCATTTCTTCCCGTTATTTTCTCGCGTCGATATGAAAAATAATCTGAGTTTTCTAAGGTGCATATCTCTGAGGCTTCAAATGTGAGCCCTTGGCTAAGAAGAACTGCGATGAGTGCTTTAGGTAGATCTAGGGAGGGCGTACCTGTACGTGTTAAGGCCAATGCCTGTGGATGTGAAAGAGCGACCTCTTGCGCCATAACCGCGGGCACTTCGTAACATAACCCACATATAGATGGTCCTAACTTGGCGTGAATTGATGTAGCGCCAAGCCTTTTCATCTCATCGATAACTTTTACCGTGATGTTGTTGATTAGACCTTTGCGTCCGACATGAACGGCGGCAACTACTTGTGAGGAGATCAGAAGCAAAGGGATGCAATCTGCGGTCAATACCGCCACCGCTATTCCAGGAGTAGTCGTAATTAACGCATCACAATCGGGCTCGATTGACTCCAGAGCTTGGACATGAACATATCTCTGACCATGGCTTTGATTCATAAATTGGATTGGTCCAGTTATGGGAGTTAGCAGATCTCTATTTTCTAAAACCAATGTCTGCTCGTCGCCAACATGCAGCGCCAAATTCAAGCACTCATAAGGCGGATGGCTTCTACCACCACGCCTATCTGTAAAAAGGGCTGGCAAAATCCCTTACTTCATAAAGTCAGGCACATCGACTTCATCATCAGGGATGAGATCTTCGAATGTAACGCGACGGCGTGGAGTAATCTCCTCGCCAAGCTCAAGAGCTACAGAGATTGGGTCATTGGCGGCGATTGGATCTGCATTTCCGCTCAACGTTGATGCATCAATAACGGGAGTTGAAACTCGCTTCGGTTGGCCACCTTCAAAGCCAGCGGCAACAACGGTGATACGTACCTCATCACCTAAAGCATCATCGATTGTGGTTCCAAAGATAAATTTTGCATTTGGATGCACTGCCGATTGAACAAGTTCACAGGCCTCATTAACCTCAAATAACCCGAGATCTGATCCTCCAGATATTGAGAGTAGAACCCCCATCGCTCCATCGATAGATGCCTCAAGAAGTGGGGATGAGATAGCAAGTTCGGCTGCTCGCAAAGCACGGTTTTCACCTCGCGCAGATCCGATACCCATAAGCGCAGAGCCGGCTCCTGACATCACGGCCTGCACATCTGCAAAGTCCAAATTGATTAAACCTGGTTGCGTAATAATTTCAGTAATGCCTTGTACACCTGATAGCAACACTTGGTCGGCGCTCTTAAAGGCATCGGCCAAAGTTATTGTGCGATCTGAAATGGCTAGCAGGCGATCATTAGGGATAACAATTAAAGTATCCACTTCACTTCGCAACGCTTCAATTCCAGCATCGGCTTGGGTTGATCGCAGTTTGGCTTCAAATGAGAACGGGCGCGTTACAACTCCGATAGTAAGTGCTCCAAGTTCGCGCGCGATCTTGGCAACGATTGGTGCAGCACCAGTTCCTGTTCCGCCACCTTCACCAGCTGTTACAAAAACCATATCTGCTCCGCGCAGAATCTCTTCAATATCATCTGCATGATCGAGTGCGGCAGCACGTCCTTTTTCAGGATCCATTCCAGCACCAAGACCACGTGTTGTCTTACGACCAATATCGAGCTTGACATCTGCATCACTCATTAACAAATGCTGTGCATCTGTGTTGATAGCTATAAATTCAACACCTTTAAGTCCCACGTCAATCATTCGATTGATCGCATTGACTCCACCGCCACCAATACCTACAACTTTGATGACCGCTAAATAGTTTTGTGGTGAAGCCACGTTTCTCCTCCTTGTGAACTATAAACCTCAACTTGAGCCTTATAATTCAATGCTTTTCGATAGGGCGACCGTAAAGTGCGTACGCATCTTAAGCAAACACCGACTCGAATTATTTTTTTCGTGTCGAAATATTTATTTTACGATCGGTGCATGTGGCGCCGATAAATCGATTCGCTTAATGGCGATATTTTCTGGGCGTTGCATTAAAGCGCTATAAACCCTTACTTTTAGGTCATTTTCCCCCGACTGCCCCCAAGAAACTTCGACGGAGTTTTTGCCATGGTGCATCTGCATTACAAGTGAGTCATCGACCTTGATTATGAGAATCGAGATTTCGTTGGCGAACTCACCCGGTAAAGTCGAGTAGAAGTTTGCGGCCACAATCGCCGAGTCAACGGTAGAGGCTTGGATATGGACGAGATTGTCAATGCTCGGACCAGAGAGTGGAAAACTTACGCCCACTTTATCGATAGCCAGATCGTTGTAGATTGCAATTGGCACACGCTCGGTGATCGTGATTGTAACTTTTCCGCTCAACCAATTTCTAGATACTCTCGCACTTCTAACCCAAGCCAGTTTCTCATAGGAATTTGCAACTACTCGCGGGGCAATTCTGGCTAATTTTTGGCCAGGAATAATGGATGATGAAATGAATTTACTGGTGCCAGTTATCTCTACTTTACTTACAGTCAATACGTTGGACCATCCTAAGACATATGCTGCTGCGGCAAAGATTGCGATAAAGAGCAGAATTATAAAGCGTTGTTTTCTCATTTAGCTAAATCGCCGAGTCAGCCCATCGATGATAATTGGTGCAAGCGAACTGACATCGCCTGCACCCAACGTAATAATCACATCGCCCGGTTGAGAGGTTTCGATAATGTCATCGGTCACTTCAATAAAATTGGGGATGTACTCACCTTTAGTCATTAGATCGGTAATCATGTGCGAGCTCACTCCGCTAATTGGCTTTTCACTCGCGGCATAAACCTCTAATAGAATCACTCGATCTGCTTGAGACAAGGATTTTGCAAACTCAGGGGCAAATGCAGCAGTGCGCGAGTAGCGATGTGGTTGAAAGATAACGATTAATCGACCATCTCCAGCGAATCTACGAGCAGCCTTTAGAGTTACATCAATCTCCGTAGGATGATGTCCATAATCATCGATCACGCGGATTCCATGCACCGTTCCCTTTACTTCGAAACGCCTTCCAGTGCCACGAAATATGGCTAAACCTTGAATTAGTTCGGCTGCGCCAAAACCCAGCTGTAGGCCCGTAGCAAGGACGGCGGCGGCATTTAGGAGATTGTGATGGCCTGGCACTTGTAATTGCATTGTTCCTATAGTTTTTCCATGCCAAATTGCGCGCGCTCGTGAACCCATAGCCAGTAGCTCAATTGAATCGATTGTTAAATCACAACCTTCACTTGCGCCATATGAAATACACAAGAGATCGCTAACTCCATCGGCAATAGATGTCGCGGCCTGATCATCGCCACAATAGGTAAGAAATCCATCCTTATTTATAGTTTGTGCAAAATCGGAAAAGGCCTCCAAAACCGCCTGTGGTGTTGAGAAAAAGTCGACGTGATCGTGTTCAACATTTGTTACGATCGCAGCGAAAGGGTGATACTCGATAAAGGAGCCATCGGATTCATCGGCCTCGGCAACGAATATCTCACCGGTTCCACGATGAGCATTTGATCCAGAGGCTGTAATAGTTCCGCCAATTGCAAATGAGGGGTCGGCACCGCACGTTTGTAGCGCAACGGCCAACATAGACGAAGTAGTAGTTTTCCCGTGTGTTCCAGCCACAGCAATACTCTTGGACTCAGACATTAGAATCGAGAGAGCGGCTGCACGAGGCAATACTTCAATATTTAACTCTCTTGCTCGAAGTAGTTCGGGATTACTATCTGAAATCGCAGTTGAGTACACGAGAAGATCTACTCCCTCTACATTTGCTGACAGATGTTGAGTTGAAATGGATGCTCCAAGGGCAGCTAATGCCTTAGTTATAGATGATTCTTTTGAGTCCGAGCCACTGACAATAATCGAGTGCGAGAGTGCAATTCGAGCTAGCCCGCTCATCCCGGCTCCACCAATACCGATAAAATGAACACGCTTTCCGATTAAATTCTGCAGGCTTGGTCTCATCGCTTCGACATCGCAAACTCTCCAAGGGCTACTATTTTCTGTGCTGCTTGCAAATCACTATCTGACCCACCATTAGGTGCAGCGGCTGCATGGGACAACAGCCCATCAATATGGGTGATTAAATACTCGGCATTGAAGTTAGATTGCTCGACAATCTCCGCTCTTAGATTCTCGACAAGAGCGCGTGCGTTATGTCGCTGCTCACCATTTCCTATTGGCAGTGGAATGAAGAGTGCATAACGGCCCAAAGTCCTAAACTCGCTACACGTCACCGCACCGCTGCGGGCTATCACTAGATCACTTGCTAAATATGCATCGGCCATTGCATCGACATAGCCAACGGGTTTGTAGCCACTTTGAGCACTCGGTAATACATTACCCATCCCTACAGAGTGCAGAATAGAAAATCCTTTCTCTACTAATACAGGTATGGCCTTTTCAACTGCTGCGTTAATCGCCTGCGATCCTTGTGAGCCACCCATGATAAAGATTAATGGTGAATCGCTGTTAAAACCCAAACGCTCTTTGGCTGCACTTCTAGCGCGTGCAAAATCTGTGAACGAACTCTCGTAGGCCTTTGCGACATCCGCGCGAAGAGGCAGACCTGTAATAAGGGCATCGGTGAACTCACGTGAATCAACTTCGCCAGCAACGGCTAAATACGATGTCATTAATGCACCCAATCGATTTGCCCAGCCAGGTTTAGCATTAGCTTCATGAATCACTGTTGGAATCCCAGATATTCTGGCGCTCACATAGGCTGGCCCGCTTACATATCCCCCGAAACCAATGAGCAAATCTACGTCTTTTAAGATACTGCCGAGGCGAGAAATCGCCGCAAAGAAATCTAGAGGTATGCGAAGCCAAGAAAGAGATGGCTTTCGAGTAATGCGCACTTTAGGAATATGAACTAACTCAAAACCTGCCGCCGGAACAAGTATATTTTCAAGTCCACCGACGGTTCCCAGAAAAATAATTCTATCTTTTGGAAAAGTATCTCTCCACTCTCGTGCAACTGCCAACGCCGGTTCAACGTGTCCGGCCGTTCCACCCCCGGCTAGTACTACCGTAGCCATGAAAATTCACTCTTCTTTAACTCACTAAATATCTCAGGGTCTCGTCGTGCAGCTCCGATGACAAAGCCAATCCCCATGTACGTGGCTAAAAGCGATGACCCACCATAGGAAACTAGAGGTAATGTAACTCCAACAACAGGTAAAACGCTCAGAGCCGAACCGATATTTAGAATTATTTGAATTGCAATCCAACAACCAACACCACTGCTTACGTAACGAACCATAGGATCTTTGGCCCGTAGTGCAATTCTGAAGATAGAAAAAAGCAGAATGCTCAATATGGCCAAGGTTGAAAGTGTTCCAAACAAACCTAACTCCTCACCAATGACTGAGAAAATGAAGTCGGTATGTGCTTCGGCCAAATTACCCCATTTTTGGCGACTGGCCCCTAGGCCAACACCGAAGAGACCGCCACTTGCAAAACCTAAAAGACTATGGGCCGGCTGCCAACCCGCATTTTTGTACTGGTCTGCAGCAAATGGATTCAAAAAGACTGATAATCTGAGTAATCGATAGGGTGCAGTAACAATTAACGCCGCGATCCCGGCAAATCCAATGCCAATTAACCCTGCAAAAACTCCTAGGCCCACACCTGAAACCCATAAGAGGCCGGCAAGAATAAAGGCAATTACTGAGGCAGTACCTAAATCATTTCCACGAAGTACCAGAAGAATGCAAACGGCAAAGGCAGGAGCAATTAGTGCAATCACATTGGCCTTGACCATTCCGGCGCGCTCTCTTTTGGCTAACATATAGCCAGCCCACAAAATTAATAAAAACTTTACAATCTCACTTGGCTGAACATCGACAAAGCCCAAGCTAATCCAGTTATGGTTTCCTTTAACGCTCTTTCCTAAAACTTGCACCAATATCAAGAGCGTAAGTGAAACAATCACTGCCGAACGTGCAATAACTTTCCATCGCTCTATGGTAAATCTGGACAAGACCCAAGCCATCGGTATTGAAATAATAAGGAAGATTAATTGGCGTAGGACTATTGCATAGGTCGATCCTTTAGTTTCAAGTGAGTGAATGGAAGAGGCCGAAAAGACCATAATCACTCCGAGAATACTTAAAGCTAAAGTACTTCCTAAAAGCATATAGTAAAGATTAACTGGCTTAGTGAAGAAATTTACTTGCACATTATTTTTCATCTGCAACCAACTTTAACACTGCCGCGGCAAAGCGATCACCGCGGTCGGCGTAGGAGGTGAATTGATCCATTGAAGCACATGCCGGTGCTAATAAAACTGTGTCCCCCGCAGTTGCAATCTTTTGAGCCGCTTGCACAACTGATTCCATAAGCGAATTCGACTTTGCGCCTTTAACATGCTCAACATCGATTTTGACCAGAGGAGTACTCGGTGAGTGAAGTTGAAATGCCTTTTCAACCACATCACGATCGGCGCCAATCAAAATTGCAGCTTTGATACGATCTTTACTGCGTTCAATGAGCGCGTTCATATCCGCGCCCTTGGCAAGACCTCCAGCAATCCACACGACACTCAAGTGGGACATTAATGAAGCTGCCGCGGCATGCGGATTGGTGGCCTTTGAATCATCGACCCAAGAGATTGCATCGGAGCTAAATACCGTCTCAATTCGATGTCGACCGGGGTGAAAATCTATGAGCGCACTTTGAATATCTTCGTAAGAAACATCTACGCTTCGCGCCAGCGCCGCTGCCGCCAGAGCGTTTGAGACGCTGTGCGGCAAAGTCGGTTGGATATCATTAATTGAAGCGATCATGGAAGCCTCTTGAGGATCGCTAACGAACGCTCGGTCAACTAGAAGATCTTCCACAACACCTAACTCGCCAGGTGATGGGCTTTGCAGAGAGAAGAAGACCTTTCGTCCATTCCAGCTATTTGCACGTTTGACTACTTCACTATCGTCTCCATTTAAAATTCCAAGTGGTGCGTGGGTCAATATTGAGAGTTTGGCTGCGCAGTATGACTCAAAACTTCCATGCCAATCTAAGTGGTCATCGGCAATATTTAGAATTGCAGCACTAACGAACTGTGCTTGTTTCATCCAATGAAGCTGGAAAGATGAAAGCTCTACAACAAGATAATCAAAAGGTGAAGTATGAGTCACAGCATCAATTACTGTATCGCCCACATTCCCACATGCAGTGGCGTTGAGCCCTCCACGTTGTAGCATCGCGGCAACCATTTCAACCGTAGTAGTCTTTCCATTAGTTCCTGTAAGCGCCAGCCATTTCTGATGAGGCGCGATCTGCTGGGCAATATTCCAAGCGATATCTACCTCATTTAAGATTACAATCCCTGCATCCACGGCCCTTCGGATTAGTTCATTATCTTCTCTCCAACCAGGTGAAACCACTACTGCAGAAAAATCTGCAATCTCTATTGCATCTGGACTCGAGAGTGAAAATGGTGAGGAGGCATTTAAATTCTCATCGACCATAACGATTTCTGCACCACGTTTTGCTAAAACCTTTGCGACCGAGTTTCCGGTAACCCCAGCTCCCAGAACCAGAACTCTTTCTCCCGCAAATTCAAACTTCATATCGACTACTTAACAACCCATTGGGCATAGAAAAGACCTAGGCCAAGTGCGACCGAGAGCCCTGCAATAATCCAAAAACGGATAACGATTGTGACCTCGCCCCAACCCAAGAGTTCAAAGTGATGCTGCAGCGGAGCCATTTTAAATACACGCTTACCGCCACTCATTTTAAAATATAACGTCTGAATCACTACAGACATTGTGATAATTACAAAGAGTCCACCGAGTGGTATTAATAAAAGTTCAACACGTAAAGTCGCTGCAAGCCCTGCGAGGGCTCCACCTAATGCAAGAGATCCAGTGTCCCCCATAAATATCTTTGCAGGCGATGCATTCCACCAGAGAAAGCCTGTACACGCACCTGCAAATGCTGCGGCCAACACAGCTAAATCCAGTGGGTCTCGAACTTGATAGCAACCCGAGCCGGCACTGATTGCACAAGACTGACCAAACTCCCACACTCCAATTAAAATAAATGCCAAGAAAGTCATTACCGATGCCCCTGTTGCCAAGCCATCTAAACCATCGGCGAGGTTTACACCATTACTGGCAGACATCACCATGAGAACTATCCATGCAACGGCGATAAAGGCTCCGAGATAAAGCGCTGTTTCGCGCACACCGGAAAGATATAAAGAAATAGGGGTTAGTGAAGTAGTGTCTGCAAATCTAATGCCAAGGCTCCCAAAAACAGCGGCAACTAATCCTTGGCTAATAAGTTTTTGCTTGCCAGTTAAACCGAGCGATTTTTGCCGTGAGACTTTAAGCCAATCGTCAAAGAATCCAATAAGCCCGAGTGCGATGACTAAGCCCAAGACTAAAACTGCAGAGACCGTCAATGAATTACCTGTTAGTGCATGTGCTAACAAGTAACCCGTCACTGCCGCGGTTATAAGAATTATTCCACCCATTGTTGGAGTCCCACGCTTTGTGTGATGACTACTAGGTCCGTCGTCACGAATAATCTGGCCATAGCCACGAGTTGCCAAGATTTTAATGAGACCTCGGGTGCCAAATAGAGATATAAGAAGCGCAATTGCCGCAGCGATCAAGATTTGTCTCATTGATCGTCTCCGTTTCTAGAACTCCACAGCTCTTGAATGCGTGCGGCTAATATTTCAAAGCCCTCGGCACGAGAGGCTTTAACTAAAACAACATCACCTGGTGCAATATGTTCAACTAAACCTGCAGCGGCCTCAATTGTTGCAACGTGGTGGTACTGCATTGCTCCAACTCCAGATCCATATTCCGGTGCGTTCACGGCCACCAGATGGTCGATTCCAATCTCAGATGCAAGGGTGCCAATATCTGCGCTTGCCGTGGCACCTGACTCGCCGAGTTCATGCATTTTTCCTAAGAAGGCCCAGGATTGCCCACCTCGCTCTTGGGCAAAGAAGAGCAAACTGTGAAGAGCTGCGGCCATTGAGGCTGGATTGGCGTTATATGAGTCGTTTATGATGAGTAGATCATCAAACTCATGTAGCTCCATTCGCCATTTGCTTGAAATTTCAGCCGTAGAGAGCGAGCTAGCAATAAGTTCGAGCGGCAGTAAGAGCGCAGTTCCAACGGCTGCCGCCGCAAGTGCATTTGAGACTTGATGTGAACCAATTAGACGCATTCCTACGGCATCACGGCCAGCCTTAGTTACTAAATCAAAGTGGGGTCTTCCTTCACGAATTTCAATATCTGTAGCACGAACATCGACATCGCCGCTTTCGCCGAATGTAAGAGTTGTACCACTGTGCAGTTTTGCCATCGCAGTTGTAAATTCATCATAACTACCAAGAACTGCAATTCCTTGGCTACCAAGTGACTCAATAAGTTCACCTTTAGTTTCAGCTATCACTTGTTGTGAGCCAAACTCACCTATATGTGCAGTGCCAACATTGAGAACTACTCCGATATTTGGTCGTGCAATCCTGCAGAGGCGAGCGATATCTCCCTTATGGCGAGCCCCCATTTCCAATATACAAAATCGAGTTCGTTCATCGCAGTCCAGAATTGTAAGTGGAAGGCCCAAGTCATTATTGAATGAACCCGAAGGGGCGATTGTTGGGCCAGCAGCGCTCAACATATGTGCCAATAAATCCTTTGTGCTGGTCTTTCCTTGAGAACCTGTAATGGCAACCACAGTCAGTCCATGCAATTTACTTCTAATGAAGCCGGCCAATATCGCAAGTGCTTCCATGACATCTTCAACCACAATGCATGGACCATCGACAACTCGGGTTGTAAGTGAAAACATAGAACCTAAGCGATACGCCTGTGCAACGAAATCATGACCATCACTCTTTTCGCCCTTAAGGGCTAAAAAGAAACTCCCATGTGTTGCTAAGCGCGAATCAAAGACCGGTGCCTTAGAGATTAGCAAATCGCGGTCGCAGTGGAGCTCTCCACCAACTAGAAGGGAGATCTCACCTGCAGTTAGTGTGATCATCGCTTATTTTCAATCGCACGGGCAAGTTCGATGCGGTCATCAAAAGGCTCTATAACTCCATTTATTTCCTGTCCTTTTTCGTGGCCTTTACCTAAGATGATTACTACATCTCCGGGTTGAGCAGAGTTAACAGCGCTACTAATGGCGGCGCTGCGATCTGGGTTAATCTGACTTGGCGCAGTAACTTCTAAATCTAAAACCATTTGCACTAAAATCTCTTCTGGGCTCTCACTTCTTGGATTATCACTTGTGTAAATTGCAATATCTGCCCCGTCATGAAGAGCTCTACCCATTAAAGCTCTCTTGGACTTATCCCTGTCGCCACCACAACCTAAGACAGCGATGACACTACCTTGAGTAATTTCACGCGCAGTTTCCAAAACCCGCGCAACTGCATCTGGTGAATGAGCATAATCTACAAGGGCTGTGAAGTTTTGACCCAGACGTACCGCTTCAAGTCGCCCCTCTGCGCCAATCAATTTTGGAATTATCGCTGAAATATCAATCGGATCAATTCCGCTCTCGCTGGCGATAGCTACCGCCATCAAAAGGTTGTCGTAATTAAAACCACCATGTAGAACAGTTTTACTCTCGATGAGAATTCCACCACTGCCTCGGATTGCAATTGTGGCACCGGCATAATCTTTGACTATCGATGCATAGTGCCAAGAGGCTTTTGTATTAGTGCGCGATAGTGTCACCACTGGCAGCTCTGTCATCTCCTTTAAACGTGCACCGAATGAGTCATCAATATTAATCACTGCTAAATCGGCATACTCGAAGGTGAATAGGGCCGCTTTTGCTTGAAAATACTCTTCCATCGACTTGTGAAAATCTAGATGATCTTGGGATAGATTTGTAAAACCGACTACAGCGAAGTGGCTACCACGTATACGATCCAAACTTATTGCATGACTGGAGACCTCCATAACGAGGCTACGCATATGTCGCTCACGCATAACCGCACATAAAGATTGAAGCTCAGCGCTCTCAGGTGTCGTCCGTTTACTAGCGAACGCCTCAATTCCGATGCGGGTTTCAACGGTCCCAATCAGGCCGCTATCACGCCCAGCAGCCTGCATAATCTGGTACAAAAGAGTTGTTACGGTGGTTTTTCCATTTGTGCCAGTAACCCCGACACTGTAAAGATCGCGCATCGGCTCTGAGAAGTACCAGGCACTGACTATTCCGGCGGCGCGGCGAGGATTTTCAGAGATTATTACAGGAACATCTGCAATCAACTTTGACCCAGCGACATCGGTAAGTATTGCAACTGCACCGTTAGCAACTGCTTGTGCTGCGAATTGAGCTCCATGAAATTTTTCACCGGGAAGGGCTATAAAGAGATCCCCTTTTTGAATGCTTGTACTAGATTGTGAAATACCTGTTATCTCCAACGCCTGTAACGCAATATCGGTGAGCTTTGAAGTTGCGTTGATGACATCTGCGATAGCAAATAGGTTTTTACTAGGACTAGAGAGAGGTCTTTGCATCACTAGCCTTTCTTATCTTTATTTGGCTTTCATTGAGCGCAACAGGTAAGACTCTCGTTCCCGTTGGAGCGATGTGTCGGCTTTGCAAAACAAATGACATAACCTCTTTAAATACCGGCCCGCCTAGCGCGCCACCCCAGTGCAGGCCTTTAGGATCTTGAATTGTCACGCTAATTACGTAGGCTGGCTTATCGGCCGGCGCAAAACCTATAAATGATGCCGTATATCCGCGATAACAACCACAGGTATCATCGATTCGCATCGCTGTTCCAGTCTTACCAGCAACGCGATAACCCTTAATGGCCGCACTTGGTGCAGTTCCCGCGGCAGAGACAACGCTCTCCATCATCAAACGCATAGCTTGAGCTGTTGCAACGCTTATAACGCGCTCACTAGTACGTCCTGTAGCAGGAGTGAAATTTCCACTCGCATCACTTGTTCCAGCTACAACAGTTGGAGATACGCGAACTCCATCATTTGCAATCGTTGCAAATATGCTTGTGGCTTGCATAGAGGTCAGCGAGTAGCCCTGACCGAATGCCACTGTTGGCGCAGTAGTTCCAGACCAATCGGCAACTTTTGGAAGAATTCCCTTGGACTCTCCTGGTAAGCCAGATCCAGTCTTGCTGCCTACACCGAATTTAGCCAGGTAGTTATAGAGCGTTTGATTTGATAAAAGCTCACCTATTTGAATTGCGCCTGTATTGCTTGAAACTGCCAATACTCCCGAAGTCGTTAAATGTTGAGTTGCATGTTTTTCATGGTCGTGAAATACCTTATCGGAGCGCTTAAGGGCATATGGAATAGTGAAAACGGTTTCTGGAGTTACCTTCTTCTCCTCTATCGCAGCGGCAATCGTCATAACTTTTCCAGTTGAACCTGGCTCGTAGGCGTCTTGAACCGATGGGTTTCGCATCGCACCAAGCGAGAGCTTTGTTGTTTCGTTTGGATCAAAAGTTGGCGCTGTGGCATCAGCTAAAATCTCGCCAGTCTTAGGGTCCATGACAATTACTGTGCCGCTAATTGCCCCTGAAGATTTGACTGCAGCTGAAATAGCCTTAGAGGCAACCCACTGAATGTCGCGATCGATTGTTAAGCGCACATTTGTTCCTGCTTGAGTGGGAAGAATTTCAGATTGTGAACCTGGAATTTCTGCACCATACCCATTGGCATAGGAGTACTTTCCATCAATTCCTTGAATAATTGAATTCATTTTCGATTCAAGGCCAGTTGCGCCTTTTCCATCACGATGGACAAAGCCAATAACTGAAGCAATAAGGGATCCCGATGGATACTCACGGATATATCCACGTTGTGGGAAGAAGCCAATAATGCGTTCTGGACTCATTGTAGGAAATTGCGCATTATAAGTAGCCAGCGCTGCAACTAATTTCTGCCAAGTGGCAGGCTTGGCATTTTCATAAACCATATTCCATTTTCGTTTACCAGTAATGCTCGCTTGGACATCGGCAACAGGTAGACCCAAGATTGGTGCTACAACCTCTGCTACACGCGAAGGATAAGTTATTTGAGTTTGATCAACCACAATACTTGTTGCCGCGACGCTTCGAGCAAATGCAACACCATTGACATCCGTAATTAGCCCGCGTGGTGCTGGAAGAGATCGAGTATTTTCCATCTCATTTACTGCTCGCAGTCGATATTCCCCAGCTTGAACGGCTTGAACTTGGATCAGCCTGATACTAAATAAGAAGAGAATAATTGCGATTGCAAATACTAAGATTCGAATTCGGTTGTGCGCCAATGCAAAGTTACCCATTTCCTAGGCTCCTTGCTGGCGAATCTAAGTTTAGAAAAGTTGGCGATTCAGATGGTTTCATTCCAAGGAGTAAAGCTGCATTGGCTAAAGCATTCGGTGACGACTTACTATCTATTTGCCGATCGACTGATTCGCGCTGATCACTGAGCATCTTAACTTCAAGTTTTAAATGTGTTAACTTGAATGCATCTTGAGCAAGTGCAGTATTAATTACAAGTAGAAAAAGTAGCCCGGTAACTCCTACGGCCGATACAAAGGTTGCAAAGAACTTGCGATTTGCTTGCTTTCCTGCCGAGACATCTGAAACTAGCTTCAGCGCTACCTGAGAAGTCTTTTCAGCAATAATCTCCTTCGAGCGTGTAATCGCCGGAGCCAATGCAGTCATTGCCATTACGCCGCCACCCTCTCGATTGCGCGTAGGCGAACTGATGCAGATCGAGTGTTCTCTGTCAGTTCTCTAGCATCAGGTGTTTCGCTACCACGAATAACTAATGAAAACTTTGCGGCAAATTCCGGAAGTTCAAAAGGCAGATCTCTGGGAGTTCCAGAGGTTGTAGATGCGACGAAGAGCTCTTTCACAATTCGATCTTCCAAAGACTGGAAAGACATCACAACTAAACGCCCTCCAACACTTAAGAGATTCAGGGCGATTGGAAGCGCGCGAGTGATCGCTCCGAGTTCATCATTGGTTTCAATGCGCAGAGCCTGAAAAGTACGTTTGGCAGGGTTACCGCCAGTACGTCGTGTTGCAGCTGGAATAGCGTTTTTTACCAGCGTTGCTAATTGAAGTGTCGAGTTTAGAGTTTCAATCTCACGCGCTTTAACAATCGCCTCTACAACGCGAGTTGCAAATTTCTCTTCTCCATATGTACGTAAAATACGTACTAATTGCCCTGGCTCATAGTTATTTACAATTTCAGAGGCGGTCAAAGATTGCGTTCGGTCCATACGCATATCAAGTGGGGCATCATGTGAGTAAGAAAAACCGCGATTTGTCTCATCCAACTGCATTGAGGAAACGCCTAAATCGAAAAGGGCTCCAGAAATATTTGTATAACCAAAAGATGCGACAACGTCCTCAATAGAGTCAAAAGTGGTGTGAGCCGTATGTAGGCGATCGCTATATTTTTCTAATCGTGAAGTTGCACGTTGTAGCGCATCGGCATCACGGTCGATTCCAATAACATGCAGTGCTGGAAACTTTTGCAACAGCGCTTCAGTATGGCCGCCTAAACCAAGTGTTGCGTCGACTACAACAGGGTTTTGACTTGCATTGATCGCCGGTTCTAGGAGGTCGATGCATCTATCGCGCATAACAGATACATGTGCGTTGTAATCAATCATCACTCCCCCTTCACGTAAGTAGCTATATTCAAATATTTTTTATAACTGCTCTCACCTCTGGTCACCGCCGGCCGACGGATCTATTTAGTATCGGCGCCGGGGAAGGGGCGCCGATACTGTCGAAAGGTCGGCGGTGGCCACAAGTGAGAGTTATTTAGAACAGGCCTGGAAATACCTCCTCTGATACATCGGCGAAACTCTTCTCACGATCGGTCAAATATTCATTCCATGAGTTCGCATCCCAAATTTCAACTCGAGTATTTGCACCAATAACTACGCAATCTTTTTCAAGTCCTGCATATGTACGAAGACTCTGCGGAATTGTTATGCGGCCTTGGCGATCTGGAATTTCATCGTGTGCACCGGCAAACATCACGCGGCTGTAATCGCGCGCTGATTTAGCAGTGACTGGTGCTTGTTTTAACGTCTGTGTTATTACTTCAAACTCACTTGATGGAAATACATAAAGGCAGCGCTCTTGACCTTTTGTTATGACTAGACCCGATGCCAACTCATCTCGAAACTTCGCTGGAAGAATAAGGCGGCCCTTTTCATCAAGGCGCGGTTCGTGGGTGCCAAGAAACATCTCCTCGCGCCCCCTTCCCCAGGTTCGCCAAGCCGGCCTGCTCGGCGGCTTATTTCCCCACTTTACTCCATTTCCCTCCTTTTTGCACCACTTTTTGCCACTTTTCTCCCTTTATCCCCCACTGGCCCCCACTCTCAGGGCATAAAAAAAGGGCCCCTAGGGGCCCTTGGAGCTTTGAGATCTTAGGTGCTACTGGTTATTTCGCTTATCCCAGCGCTGCTCTAGGCGTGAGTTAAGGCCTTTTGCCTTGCCAGCGCGCATCTTTCGCGGGGCATGGGCTCCAAGGGATGAGAGGATTACGACGACACCGGCTAATGCAAATATAAAGCCCAGGAGGCCGACTGGGACTAGCTTGGCGATTAGACCTGCGAAGAGCGTGATAACTCCAAGGAGTACCAGAGCCAGCCCAAGCAACGTACGGTTTCGACCAAAGGGCTTAGCCTCACCGGATAGGGCTGAAAATAGGCGTGGATCCTCGGTTAATAGCGCAGCCTCCATCTCCTGAAGCATCTTCTTCTCGTGATCTGATAACGGCATGTAGACACAATAGAATATTTTGCGCCTGGGTGCTAGTTATTTTTGCTCATCTTTCTCAGGCTTGATTAAACGGGCCGGTCGCACACTGCCCGCCCCAAATCGCGCTCGTGCCCGGTCTATAGCCCCATCGGCCTGACGCCAGCCGCTCTCTCTAGCTCCTAAAACCATCTGCTCGGGGGCAGATGAGCTCAAACTCTCCAGTGATACTCCCACCAACCGTATTCGCGCCCGCTCGATATTGAGTGCCTTATAGAGCCCTTTTACGACTTCGTAAATCTCGTGAGTTCCTTCAATCGGAAGTCCAAGGGTTTTAGATCTGTTGATCGTTGAAAAATCGGCAAAGCGAACTTTGATTGAAACTGTTTTAGCAAATAGCTCCTTGTCGCGCAGGCGTGCCGATGCACGTTCGGTTAAGCGCAAAAACTCGGTAAGAATCTCTGTTGGATCATCTAAATCTTGCGCAAAAGTTTCGGCGGCGCTAATACTTTTTTCGCCATCTTGCGGTGAGACGTCGCGGTAATCTCGCCCCCACGCAAGTTCATATAGCGATGCACCACTGGCCTGTCCTAGTGCACGAATTAAAGTTGCTCGTGGCAAGTTAGCGATATCTTCAATAGTACGAAGCCCTAATCGCTCTAGAACCTCTGCTGTTTTTGGCCCAACCCCCCACATTGCAGTAATGGGAAGAGGATGCAAGAAAGTTAAAATTCGATCCTCTGTAATCTCTAACATCCCATTGGGTTTGCAATGTTGAGATGCAAGCTTTGCGATGAACTTCGATGGTGCAATTCCCACTGAACAGGTAATGCCCTCTTTGGTCTCTATCTCTGCTCGTATCGCTGTTGCGATCTCTCGGGGAGTGCCCAGTAAGCGTTCTACTCCGCTTACATCTAAGAAGGCCTCGTCCAGTGAGATTGGCTCTACCCATGGGGTATAACTATCGAAAATCTCCATAACGTGCGATGAAACCTCTTGGTAGCGCGCCATATCAACGGGCAAAAAGATTGCATGCGGTGCCAACCGACGCGCACGACCGACTGGCATCGCTGCATGTATTCCAAATTTTCGAGCTTCATAGTTTGCCGCCGATACAACTCCTCGTACACCCATTCCGATGACTACGGCCTTGCCTTTTAGCTCAGGGTTATCACGTTCGGCAACGGAGGCAAAGAATGCATCCATGTCTACATGCAGAATTGAGGCCGAAGTCATATTGCCAGCGTACTTTCTTTAGCCCGCCAATTTTCATATGCCGCGCGTAAATCCCACGCACCTGTTGCATTAATTGAAATTCCCCGTGCGCCCGTACGGCGTGTAAGGCCTTGAACCAGCAGCAGGGATGATGAATACAGAGTACTGGCGTAGGTTGCCTGCACATCACTGAAAAATGCCGAATCACTGCAGCCATAACCATCATCGAGAGTTAAAAAGATGACGCGCCTACCCGAGCGCACTGGTGGGGTTTGCATCGCGACTTTAATGCCGGCGACAAGAACACTAGAGCGCGAACGCGCATGTAACAACTGTGATGAGCGCACGGCGCCAATGGCGTTAAGGAAATCGCTATAGAACTCGATTAAGTGGTGCGACATATCGATACCTAAGCGTTCGATTTCGTGACGCACACTTTCGGCTGGACTCATATCGGGCAGGCCGCTAGTAATTAATGCCGGAGGCGCGAAAGCTAAGTTCATCTGTGCACCCGAGATAGCTTTGTTCGGCGAGCCCTGTAGATCGGATAGATGCAGCAAGAGATCGCGGCGATTGACATCGCTATGCAAGCGATCAAAGCCACCTGTAAGAATCAGACTTTCGGTAACTGGAGAGCTGCTCCCCGATCGATACACGAAGTCGGCTAGATCGCTATACGGGCGGGCGGCGATAATCGATGTGATTTCACCAGCGCTTATTTTGGAGATGGTTGAGAGCGCGATACGGATTGCACCGCCTTGTTCCTCGACGCGATAAACCGAATCTGATTCATTAACATCTAAGGGTGCAATCGTGATCGACATCTGTCGTGCCTCATCGACTATCAAACGCTTGGGGTACATTCCTGGATCATGCGTAAGAACACCGGCTAAGAAAGCGGCGGGGTAGTGTGTTTTAAGCCAGGCCGATTGATAAGTTGGCAGTGCAAAGGCGGCGGCATGTGCTTTACAAAAACCAAAGGATGCAAAGGCACGCAAGAGATCCCAAATCTGGGTAACGATCGATAGTTCATAACCGCGCAGTGCCGCGGCAGGGAAAAACCAGTCACAGACCTCTTGCTGTCCACTCTTATCCCCCAGTGCGCGGCGCTTCTCATCGGCACTGGCTAGAGATACACCTGTCATCGTTGCAATAATTTGGATTACCTGTTCGTGAAAGACGACAACACCTTCGGTATCGCGCAGGATTTCATAGAGATCAGGGTGAATAATCTGGGCTTTACTCCACCCATGCCGCGCCTTTAAAAAGGGCGTAATCATGTCGCCTTTAACTGGACCTGGTCGAAAGAGGGAGATATCAATAATTAAATCTGTAAATGTCTGAGGTTCGAGTTTGCCGACTAGTTCGCGTTGGCCAGGACTTTCGACTTGAAAGATTCCAAGCGTGCGCGTTGATCGGATTAGTTCATAGGTTTTCTCATCATTTAGTGGCACTGCATCGATATCAACCTTTACCTCATGCGTGCGCTCTATCTCAGTGAGTGCAAATGTAATCGCCGACTGCATGCGCACACCAAGCACATCGAGTTTTAGTAAACCGATAGCTTCGACATCATCTTTATCAAAGACGACCATTGGATAGCCAGCTGCACTAGCCAGCAACGGTGTGCGATCTAATAAACCACCATCAGATAAAACTATGGCACATGGGTGCATCGCTAAATGTCGAGGAAGGCCATCTAAACGCTCGGCCAGAGCGATGGTCATCACAGTCAGTGGAGAGTTGATATTGAGCGATTTGAGTTCGGGCAGGTTTTCAAGTGCGCTAGATATATTGCGAGCACGCACATGTGGCATTGACTTTGCCAAGATATCTATCTCTATTGCAGGTAGGCCCAGAGCTGCGCCGGCATCACGTATGGCATGTCTGGCACGATATGTATCGACCATTGCAACGGTTGCGCAGCGTGATTGATTGTTCGGTGTATCCCAACTGGCATCGCCATAGCGTTTAAAAACCATGTCATATATCTCAAGACGTCGGTGGGATTCAACATCGATATCAATATCGGGCAGAGCTCTGCGAAGAGGCGAGCAAAACCGCTCCATCAATAATCCGTGGCTCATGGGTTCAACACCAGAGATTCCTAGTAAGTGACAGATCAATGAGCCTGCACCACTGCCACGTGCAGCAACGCGAATATTTGCCTTGCGTGCCATGTCGCAGATATCGGCGACAGTTAAAAAATACGATTCAAAACCCAACGTTGCAACCGTTGATAGTTCATCATCTAGACGGGCGCGAGCCTTTTTAATTGCGCCGCTATCGCTGTAGCGCCAGTTGATTCCAGCTTCGCTGCGAGTACGCAATAACATGCGCATTTCGTGTGCCGATTGCGCACCGACTACATGAGGTTCGGGTAAGTGCGCACCCCCGAGTCCAATATCGCGCGCGGGAGATAATAAAGAACGCTCAGCCCAAGCCCTCGTTGTTGCCAGCAGTTGGCGAGGTGTGCGCTCACCAGCTGCTCGTGCAATCTCGGCGGCAAGTGAAATCATTTCGTCACCAGATTTTAAAAAGCCCTCAGCGTTACGGCGCTCGACATGGCGCGGATGTAACGGCACTAACTGACGCGCACAATCTAAGACATCGGCCACTGGTCCATCGCTGCGATCTCGCATCCGCACAGCGTTCGTAACAACGGCGTCAATATCGTGATCTCGCGCAAAAATCAGTGATCGGGCAGCGTGCGATGTAGAGCGTGGACCTTTACCTGCAACTAAGTGTGAAACACATTCAATAGCATTGCCGGCAAATAAATCACGGGTTGTATTAAATGCAGCAAAGGCGGCATCGATACGGTTATCGGTAAGTAATGCACCAACTGCTGATTCGGGGCCATGGAGGGCGTAAAGACGTGAACTGTAATGACTAAAGCGCTCTAAGAATTCAAGAGTCAGAGCGGGATTGCGATTATCGCTAACCATCGCTAATGAGGTTAGTAGACGACACAGCGCGCTCCACCCCCCATCGCTGTGAGCAAGTAAAGTGATGCGGTTTTTTGCGCCATCTGTATCGATACCCAGATTGACTCCGATGATTGGTGCGATGCCATACGCAACACAGCTCTGCGCGAAGCGAACTGCACCAGCTAGGCCATCGCGATCGGTTAGCGCAAGAGCTGGCATCTCCAACTCTGCGGCTCGTGCAACTAAGTCATGTGGTTGCGTTGTGCCATATTTGAGTGAGTAGGCACTTGCAACATTGAGGTGAATAAAACTCATATCGATCTAATAATCCACTGACCACTAAGTTCATCGCGTTCGAGTTCGAAGGTTGTCAGCGCGCCTATGGGCGCGGCCTCAACACGCCACACCGCCCGCGCCGCATCATCGGGGCGATGCTTGCCGTCACTGATGCGGTTCCACCAACCGCCGGCCTCACACCATCGTGATAAAACTGCATGGATACGAAAGCGTCGACCTTTAAAAGTAAATTCGATTGGAGTCGTTGCGCCATCGATCATGACGTCGTGGGCTGGGTTGATCTGGGACATAGGTAGGGCGCGCTCCTTGAGGCTGTGGATATTCGAACAGATGTTCGAAAAATAGCCCCTTGCACCGACAGATGGCAAGTGAGTCAGGCGTGTCGGCGGAGATAATAGTTGAAATTTCAACTATTATCTCCGCCGTACGGTAACCAACCACAATAAGGAGCTCCATGAACGCAGTACTCGTCATCGGTCGCGTGCTTTTTGCACTGATCTTCATCAATTCAGGCGTTAGCCACTTAACCAAACTTGAGGCAATGACTGGCTATGCCAAGTACAAGAAAGTGCCAGCTGCAAAGCTTGGCGTAATCGTTTCAGGTCTGATGATCCTAGTTGGCGGTCTATATATCGTCTTCGGTGTCTATGCAGATTTAGGGGCACTTCTTATCGCGATCTTCTTAATCCCAACGGCTTTCTTAATGCATGCATTCTGGAAAGAAACTGATGCAACCGCAAAGCAGAATGAGACAATTGGATTCTTCAAAGATTTAGCTCTTGCAGGGGCTGCATTAATAATCTTCGCACTCGTAGGTGCTGGTGCTGATTTTGGGCCAAGCATTACAAACGCATTCTTTAACTTCTAACTACTTAGTAAGAAAAGCCCCGTGGTGAAAGCTGCGGGGCTTTTCTATTTCTTAATAATATGAGATTGATAGCCGGCAAGTAATAACATCAAAATCGGATAGGTCATAGCGATTGGCAGTGATGTTAACTGTGCGATTGCACCAGTAATCGATGGACCGATGAAATAACCGGCAAGACCAATTACGCCTACCCGTGCGATAGCAACAGATGGAGCAATACCGGATACTTGTGATGCTGCCAAAATATAGGCCGGAAACATCGGGCCAATTCCAAGTCCTGCACATGCAAAACCGATATTAACGAGAACAAGTGCAAGTACTGGGTGTGAGCTAGATAGCGGAACGCTTATTGCAATTGCCGCGCCCATTCCAAAACCACCTACATATCCCCCGAGCAACACCGTCTTTCTAGGGCCAAAGTAGTCAAGGGCTCTGTCTCCGAGAAAGCGGGCGGTGATCATTGCAAGTGAAAAGGATGCAAATGCCGAAGCATTTATCCCTTTACTAAAACCCATATCGTCACGTAGGAGAATTGCGCCCCAGTCACTAACTGCTCCTTCTGCAATCAGTCCACCCAGTAAGCCAATGCCAATCCCCCAAAGCGGCAATACGCTTTTACCGAAAAAGGGGATCTTGGCCTTTGTGTCTTCACCGCTGTGATTATCTAGGTGAGAAGGCAACAACTCAAGTGAGGCGGGGATAAAAAAGAAAAAGCAAGCAATCCCAACTCCCACTAAATTATCGCGGGGTGAAACATGCTTTGCGATAGCACCTCCCAAAACCGTTGTTGCAAATGCGCCAGTCGACCAGAGCGCATGAAAAGATGACATCACTCTCTTATTAAGTAGTTTCTCAATCACAACAGCCTGCGTGTTAGATGCGATATCCATACTTGAATATCCCAACCCCATTACAAAGAGACCTGCAATTAAAGTAATTGGCGAGACCGATAGGCCCATCAAAACAAGTCCCGTTGGCATAATGACAATTGCGACCCTGATAACTGGCTTAGTTCCAAAGGTATGAATGAGGCGACCTGCTAGTTGGGCACCAATGATTGCACCAATTGTGCTGGCTAATAAAATCAAGCCTAACTGTGCATTGTTGAGGCCGTTGGCATCTCGAATCTCAGGAATGCGTGCAACCCATGCCATCGAGACAACTCCCATAAAAAAGAAGGTCGCCCAAAGCCCATTACGCGCGCGCGTTGCAATTATTAGTAAATCTTTGCTCATAACGTGATAACGGTAACTGACAACCGACCATAAGTCTGCTTTCATACCTATATGTTCTTCTCCTTCTGGCCCCGCAGAAGCGAGTTTTCTAAAAACCGCAAAGACTTACTTACCGATCTCATCGCTGGCTTAACCGTTGCCATCGTTGCTTTGCCACTAGCAATCGGTTTTGGAATTACGTCTGGGATGTCGGCAGCGGCCGGATTAACAACGGCAATAATCGCTGGGTTCCTAGCTGCCGTTTTTGGTGGCTCCAAATTCCAAGTCAGTGGACCAACTGGTGCGATGACCGTTATTTTAATTCCTGTAATTCATAGTTTTGGTGCCGCCGCGATTCCAGCACTTGGCTTAATGGCAGGTGCGATTGTGATTTTGATGGCGATTTTCAAACTTGGAGCTGTGATAAATCGTGTGCCATGGACCGTGGTTGAAGGCTTCACCGTTGGAATCGCTTTTATTATCTCGCTACAGCAGATTCCATTAGCACTTGGTTTGCCAAAAGGCGAAGGCGAGAAGAGCTATATCGTTGCTTGGAATACTTTAAAGAATGCATTGGACGCAGGACTCAACTATTCATCTCTTTTTGTGGTCGCTTTAACTTTAGCAATTAAGTTTTCTTGGCCACATCTTGTCCATCGTTTGAAATTCAAAATTCATATTCCCGCAAGCTTTATTGCTTTGCTAGTTGTTACGCTAATTGTCAAAGCGCTCTCAATCGATGTAGCAACTATCGGCAATATCCCCCGCACACTTGGAACCTATCAAAAGCCAATCTTTGACAACTTAACTTCACTGCTCATCCCAGCGCTTTGGATCGCTTTGCTTGCTGCAGTTGAATCTTTATTGTCGGCGCGCGTTGCCGATGGCCTAACCCACAGCAAGGAGAAATTCGAACCTAACCGCGAGCTCTTCGGCCAAGGATTAGCCACCGTGGCCGCCTCAATCTTCGGCGGAATGCCGGCAACTGGCGCCATTGCACGTACCAGCGTCAATGTTCGCTCTCATGCACAATCACGAATGGCCTCGGTTTTTCACGCGATAGTACTTCTATTTATCGCCCTCGTCGCCGCACCGCTAGTGAGTGCAATTCCAACGGCAGTTATTGCAGGTTTATTGCTGGGCACGAGCTATCGAATCCTCAACCCTGTTTCAGTTATGGAATCACTGCGCACAACAAAAAATGAAGCGGCCACCCTAATCGTGACGGCCATAAGTACTGTTGCAATCGATTTAATCTGGGGAATGGCTATAGGCATCGCACTTCATGTGATTCTGAGCCGCTACTCCAAAAAGCCTTTAGCGATATAGAATCTAACCAATACCAACTCACCAAGGAGTACTCGTGGACAACATCTCAGCCTTTAATAACCATCTCCCAGTCAAAGTTCGCTTTGGTGAAGGCGTGGCAGAGACTCTTCCGGCGGTTATTGCCGAGCTTGGGACGAGCAAAGTATTTTTAATGGTCGATAAAGATATTGAAAAATTTAATCCAGCAGCGGCAAAGTTAATCGATCAGATGACGGCCGCCCCTGGAATCACAGTTACTCTCTTTGAAAAGCCGGCAGGTGAACCAACTATTCAAATGGTCAATGATGCAATTGCAGCGTTAAAAACCGCAGGCTCGGACGTTGTTGTCGCCCTGGGAGGTGGTTCGGTAATTGATACTGCAAAGGCCGCCCGCTTATGTGCCCAGCTCAACTGCACATTCGGTGAATTCCAATCGAAGGCTCCAGTTTATCCATCACCAACACTTCCACTCATCGCACTTCCGACATCGGCAGGTACGGGTTCTGAAGTATCTGGCGGTTCAGTAATCTCAGATCCAGAAGCTGGACGTAAAGCTGGAATTGCAAATGGAAACCTACGTGCTCAAATTGCACTTGTAGACCCAGTGCTTACATATTCAATGCCACCATCGATGACTGCCAATACCGGTATCGATGCACTCGCTCAAGCGATTGCAGGCATCATTGCTAAGTGTTCTACACCAATCGGTGATGCAATTGGCTATGAGGCAGTACGGATAATGACTCCGGCGTTAGTTGCAGCATTTAAAGATGGCACTAACAAAGTTGCTCGCGCTGGAATGGCATCAGGCAGCATGATGGCTGGCCTAACCATGAATATCTCTGACTGCACTGCAGAGCACTCCTTAGGTCAAGCAATCGGTGGACTCAAACATGTTCCCCACGGCTTAACAATTGGTCTAGTTCTAGTTGAAACTCTGACTCGAGAAGCAAAAATTGTTCCTGAAAAAATGGAGCGCGTTGCAGATGCAATGGGCGTTCCACAAGATGGGACAAAGGATGGATCCCGCTGCGTTAATGCAGTGAAAAAGATTTTGGCCGAGCTTGAATTCCCCGTTCTCTCATCCCTTGGCTTTGTCGAAGGTGATATCGACGAGCTGGCAGAGATCGCATTAAATGACTTCTTTATTACACAAGCTCCGAAGCCTTGGAGCAAGCAAGAGGTGGTCGATGCATTTATGTCGGCGCTTAAATTAGAAAGCCGTGTTGCATAACTAGTGGAAGAGGTACTGACTAACCCTTCGGTTATTCGCGTAACTGCACTTCTAAGAGAGTTAAGTTGTCCCGGCGAAGTCACGATTCTCTCTGACTCAGCTCGTACCGCCCTTGATGCGGCAATGGCTTTAGGCATTGAAGCTGGACAAGTAGCATCCTCGATCGTCTTTAAACTTCCGAGTGGTAATCCGCTATTGATTATTACTAGCGGGCGGCACAGAGTTGATACCGAGTTGGTAGCAAAGAACTTGGGTGTTGAAAAACTTCACCGTGCCGATGCCGACTTTGTTAAAAACGCTTCGGGATTCTCCATTGGGGGCGTGAGCCCACTGGGGTGGATTTCAAAGCCAGAAATAATTCTCATTGATGAAGCGTTAAACGATTACGAGGTTGTTTGGGCTGCTGCTGGACATCCCCATGCGGTGTATCCAACGAGTTATGCAGAGTTAATTGAGTGCACTGGTGCAAAGCCAATGGTCGTTGGGGACTAGCACTTATATCTTTGGAATGATTGTGGACTTCTCCATTCATAGGAGGAGGATTGATTCATGATAAAGAAGATGTTTCACGATAGATTGTTCATACTTTCCACATTCCCAATTGCTTTGTTGTCATTCTGGCTTGTTAAGTTAACTTTCTGGGGTGGAG
This sequence comes from Actinomycetota bacterium, assembly GCA_009698675.1. Lineage (GTDB taxonomy): Bacteria > Actinomycetota > Actinomycetes > Nanopelagicales > Nanopelagicaceae > Planktophila. The sequence goes on along the minus strand of WLPT01000004.1, from coordinate 676 downwards.
GTTTTCTCCCCTTTATGGGACTCATGCTTTTAGTGCTACTGACGGTAGCCGAATACTTTGCTGCGTTTGAGATTCGCCGAACAAACAAAATCATGAACTCGGAGATTCAGCAGCCAGAGAGACCTTGGTTTTCAACTCCATTCTGGAGTTGGGATGGCGCTAAACAGCGCCTCACATCAAGTAAAGCTTGGTTTGCAGTTGTCTATGTCTTTGCTGCAATCTTCTTTTCAAGTATTGGAGTAACGATTCTTGCATTCTTTTGGCTTTCAGTTGCAGTTTTAATCTTTGTTATGGGCTTCATAACTCCATCTAATTGGAGCTGGGTATTTAACCTCAACGAACAAGAAGCAACTGGAAAACTTTCATTTCTAATTGATCCTGACAAAGTTCAAATCACATTCAACGGAACGCAAAGTATTGATTCTGAAATCCCCAATCAAATGATATGGGCATACACCTCTGGCTGGACCATCGCAGTCTGCGTGATATTCATACTTCTCAACATCTTTGTGATTCCCGTATTGGCAAAGCACATGCGAGACGTGACAGCGAATTTGCTTGGGGCCAATGCTCTGCCTGATTCATTTTCATATGCGTTTCAATCATGGCTTACCAGCAGAAAAAAGTAGGAGTGGCCTAGACTTTTCCAATGCCAAACCAAGCTCGAGACTCAGTG
>WLPT01000003.1 GCA_009698675.1 Actinomycetota bacterium | reverse complement strand
CCTGTTGCCTACTCATGCAGGCCTTGGAAAACTACCTGGAGGTAGATAGATGAGAATCGCACGCATCGGCGCCATCGGAAGTGAAAGGCCAGTTGTCATTGAGGGCGATGAAGCTATTTTCGTAGATGCTCTCATCAAAGATTGGTCGCGCGAAGATTTGGAAAATGGAGCCTTTGATCGGGTCAAGAATGCCAATCTCTCAACATTGCCTCGCACTTCAGTAAATACGCACCGTTATGGCTCACCTATTAACCGACCTACAAAAGTTATCTGTGTAGGACTGAATTATTTGCAACATATCGCAGAAACAAATGCCGATACACCGAAAGAGCCAATCATCTTTATGAAGGCACCAGATTGCGTTGTCGGTCCAAATGACGCCATTGTTATTCCGCCCGGAAGCACGGCAACAGATTATGAAGTAGAGCTTGCAATTGTGATTGGAAAGCGCGCGCTGTATTTGGAAAATCCTGAGCAATCCCCCGATTACATTCTTGGATACACAATCAGTCAAGATATCAGCGAGCGTCACTGGCAGATTGAGAGATCTGGTCAATGGGTCAAGGGAAAGTCATTTCCAACTTTTAACCCGATAGGACCCTCCATTGTTACTGGAGATTCAATTGATCCGCACAATTTGCGCCTCTGGTGTGAGGTCGATGGAACCATGAAGCAGGATTCAAATACAAACGATCTTCTCTTTGGTATCAATCACATCGTTTGGTACATCAGCCAATTCATGGAGCTATTCCCAGGCGACATCATTAACACAGGTACTCCCTTTGGTGTTGGGCTTGGCTTTAAGCCACCGGTGTATCTACATGGTGGACAAGTTGTTCGCACTGGTATTGAAGGTATCGGCGAAATTGAATCCAAAGTAGTTGATTTTACGAGATAGCCTTTCCTCAACTTTTAGCAATGAATGGAGCAGAGATATGAGCGAAGATTTCAAAGGACTCACAGCAGTGGTTAGTGGGGCCGGTTCAGGAATAGGTTTGGCCGTTGCCCGTTCCCTTCATGCCCAGGGTGCCCGAGTCTTTGGTCTTGACCTGAATGTGGGTGAGATGTCAGGTGTTGCTACGTGGATTCCATGCGATGTAGGTGACACAGCGAAGGTAGACACTGCATTTGAGCAGATTGCAACTCACACAAAGACTATAGACATCCTGATCAACAACGCAGGCATTGGCGCAATTGGAACTGTAGAAGATTCAACCGATGAAGAGTGGCACAGAGTTCTTAATATAAATGTTGTGAGCATGAGCCGAGTCTCATCGGCTGCAATGCCATTTCTTCGAAGAAGCGTTTGCCCTTCAATTGTAAATACGAGTTCTGTTGCTGCAACTGTTGGCCTTCCCAGTCGAGCCGTTTATTCTGCGAGCAAGGGTGCAGTTATGTCACTCACTTTAGCAATGGCTGCAGATGGAGTGAAGGAAAAGATTCGCGTTAACTGCGTTAATCCTGGAACAGCAGATACGCCATGGATTGGAAGATTACTCGCGCAGGCAAGTGATCCAGTTGCAGAGCGAGAAAAACTCCAAGCCCGACAGCCTATGGGACGCTTAGTTTCGCCTGAAGAGGTTGCTAGTGCAATTGTTTACTTAGCAAATCCAGCTCAGGGATCGACTACTGGAACAGTTCTTGCCGTTGATGGCGGCATGAACGGTTTGCGACTTCCACATTAGTATTCATATGCCATTTCTAAATGAAACACTGTTAAATAAATGATGGCAGTTAAACAGCAAGTGCCTAAATCATCAGTCCGTACCTCAGTCCTCTCGGATGAGTCCTACGGAAAGATAAAAGAGATGATTGTGACGTATGAAATTGCGCCTGGCTCCAGAGTCAATATCGATGCACTCTCGCTTCGACTTAAAACCTCTCAGACTCCAATTCGAGAGGCTTTAGCCCGCTTAGAGGCCGATGGACTCATTAAGAAAGAGCCCCTGAAAGGCTATAGCGCAACTAATCTTTTAACTCTTAATGAGTTCCAAGACCTATTTCAATTTCGACTCCTTATTGAACCGTGGGCGGCCGAGCAAGCGGCCCAGCGGATTACTCCTGAAAGTAAAAGAATTCTTAAATTAGAGATGAGTAGTACTAAAAAAACAATAAAGCAAAAGAATGTAGATGAGTTTAAGAGTTTGACTGAGCATGACGCGCGCTTCCATAAACTGGTGGCACAGTTATCTGGCAGCAAATCTGTGGAATCTGCTTTTGAACGAACCCACTGCCATCTCCACTTATTTCGTCTCTTTATGGCCCATAAGCTTCACTTGATCGAAAATAACTCAAGAGCCAAATTCGTCGAAGGACTGTTTGAGCAATATTACCAAAATGGTTCCGGGCAACTGGCAATTATTGAGCACAGTGGCATAGCAGATGCAATTATCGACGGGGATTCCAAAGCCGCCCGATCGAATATGTATTCGCACATTCAATCTTCACTGAAACGTTTTTCATCTTCGGTGCAGTAGGTGCCCGGACTAAATTCTCTAACGGAGTGGGCCTGCAACAATATTTGCTAGTGGCTCACCAGTTGCATATCGCTTAAGTTGACTCTCAATAAGTGTACGCACTCGGGGATTAAAGGCACTCGAGTCCCCACCGACATGTGGCGTAATAATTACGTTTGGTGAACTCCATAGTGGATGTCCTATTGGCAAAGGTTCTGGATCAGTAACATCTAAACCAACAGTGATATGTCCACGATTTAAAGCATCTATTAATGCTTCGGTATCCACAATCCCCCCTCGAGCAACATTGACAAGGGTGGCACCTGGCTTCATCGCATCTATCCTAGATCGATTCATTAAATGATGGGACTCGCTAGTTAGTGGAAGAATCAAAATAACAACATCCAGGGTTGGTAGCAATTGATCAAACTCTGCCATCATCTTACTTCCATTTTTTCCACTGCGGCTAAAACCGATTACCTCAACATCAAAGACTTCAAGTTGCCGGGCAATCATTGAGCCAATACTCCCCGTACCGACAATTCCAATAAGTGAATCGGCCAAGGCGCTTCGACGCTCATGGACCCACTCGCCCTTACTTTGGTTGGCCATGAAAGTTGCAAATCCACGTCTAGCGCTAATCGCTAATCCAACTGCTAACTCTGCCGTGGATGCATCGTGGACACCTTTAGCGTTACATAATGTGACACCAGGTGGAAGAATTTCAAGAAGATCGTCTACTCCAGCATTTGGGCTTTGTATAACTTGTAGGGAAGTCATTTTCGAAATAGGTTCTAGGGCTCGTGCACCTGACATGTAACGGGGAATGTAAAATTCAATTGATGAAAGAATTTCGAGTTCAGGAATTTCTCCGCGAATTGGAAAGGCTTCTAGAGATTCAGGAATTGCTAATCCAGAGAATTCACACCAAATTGTTGGCACAGTCATTTCGCTTGCATCCACATGATTGAAATATTATAGGAGATTGCTGAGCTGTATACCCGCCTCAAAGAGGTATTTATCCGCATCGTGGATTGCCAACGCAGAACTTCCCGCAATTTCAGTTAGCGATACTCCCCCAATGCACTGCGATGGAAAAACTCCTTCAAGTGAACCGACACAGTATGCAATTGGAACGTGTGCAGCGGCGGCACGTTGACTCATGTGCCCAACAACTTTGCCTTGAAAGCTTTGAGAATCTAAACGTCCCTCACCAGTAATTACTAAATCAGTGCCAATCAATGCACTCTCGATTCCGCAGAGATCTGCAATTTTGGCAGCACCGTTCTCAATCGTTGCACCCCAGAGCGTACTAAGGCCAAATGCAGTTCCTCCTGCTGCTCCACTACCGGGGCTATCATCTTGCCCTGTGAGAGTTGCGAAATGTTGTAGCCCATATTCGAGTTCTGACACCTGCTCCTGTGTTGCACCTTTTTGTGGAGCAAATACTGAAGCCGCACCCTTTGCTCCTTGAAGTGGCGATTGAACATCGACAAGTAGAAAGACTCCACCTCGTGGGGGCACAATTGCACGCGAGGTTGAAATGTTTGCAATCTGCAACAGGGCTTGCCCACCTAAGCCAACGCTGACTCCATGTGAATCCAAGAATTCAAAACCCAACGCCATCAATGCGCCAACACCACCATCGGTGCTTGCTGATCCGCCAAGTGCGCAATAAATCCGCCTCACCCGTGAATCTTGTGCTGCCTTCGCTAAAACTTGACCAAAGGCGAAAGTGTGCGCACCCATAGGATCTAATGCTGGCAAAAGAGTTAACCCCGAAGTCTGAGCCAGTTCGACTACGGCAGTTGATCCATCTAGCAAAAGCCAATATGCATCAGGGGAAACTTCGGGGCAATAAATACGTTCAGAATCTGGTCGTGCGCATTCAATGGCAAGCAAAGAGCCTTCGCCGCCATCGGCAAAAGGAATTTGAATCAACTCGTCACCAGGGCGAACTGATTGCCAACCTTTCACAATTGCACGGGCTACTTCAATACTCGTTGCACTTCCCTTAAAGGAGTCAGGCGCAATAAGTATCCGACTCATTACAGCGCCATTAAATCCATAAACTCATTAACGGGAGTGGCAATCAATGTCTCATAATCAAGCGACAACGCCAAGATTTTCTCCTGCGTTGGTGCATCGAAAATACGTGCAAGATTAACCTTGTATTTTTCAATCAGAAGTGGAATCCCTGCAGTACGTCGACGGGCGTGACCAATTGGATACTCAACGACCTCTTCACCCAAAACACTGCCATCATTGAACTCAATGGTTAGCGCATTAGCTATCGAACGCTTTTGCGGATCGTGATAGTCGGCAGTAAAAGTTGTGTCCTCAACACAGACAATCTTCTCGCGTAGATCATCAATACGAGGATCGGATGCGATGTTATCTTCATAGTCGCGAGCAGTTAAGCGACCGAAGATAAGTGGCACAGCGACCATGTACTGGATGCAGTGATCGCGATCGGCAGGGTTATTGAGCGGGCCTTTCTTATCAATGATTCGAATACAGGCCTCATGTGTGCGGATCGTGACTTTCTTAATATCTGACTCGGTCTTGCCGGCAGCCACCATTGCGCTGTGCAAAGTCATCGCCGCTTCAACTGCAGTCTGCGAATGGAACTCAGCAGGAAAAGAAATCTTAAACAACACATTCTCCATTACATAAGAGCCGTATGGACGTTGAAATTTAAATGCATTGCCTTTAAATGAAACGTCATAAAAGCCCCATATTTTCGCAGTCAGTGCCGATGGATAACCCATTTCGCCAGTCTTTGCGATTAACGCTAAACGCACCGCACGCGAAGTTGCATCTCCGGCGGCCCATGATTTGCGTGAGCCGGCATTTGGAAAGTGACGATAGGTGCGAAGGGACTGGCCATCTACCCATGCAAGTGAGACTGCAGCCAGTATTTGATCACGAGTTAAACCCATCATCTGTGCAACAACTGCTGTAGATGCGACTTTCACAAGAACAACGTGGTCTAGTCCGACTTTATTAAATGAGTTTTCAAGTGCAATACAGCCCTGAATTTCGTGGGCTTTAATCATGGCCGTTAGAACATCTTTGATCGTGAACTTCTTATCCGTTGTGCGAGATAGCCAGTCAGCGGTTGCAAGAATGCCGCCTAAGTTATCTGATGGATGTCCCCATTCAGCAGCTAACCACGTGTCATTGAAATCTAACCAGCGAATCATGGCGCCGATATTGAAGGCGCCCTGTACTGGATCTAAGACATGGGATGTACCTGGAACTTTTACACCGTCAGTAACGGTTACACCTTCGGCAACTGGGCCGAGCAACTTAGTACAGGCCTCATATTCAAGGGCCTCTAAGCCACAACCGAGAGTGTCCATAAAGCAGTTCCATGCAGTCTCATAGGCAACGGGTGAAGTGATCTCATAGTTTTGAACGTAATCAACAATGTCAATGATCTCTTGATCATATGGCTGATTTGATTTTGTGATGTGACTAGACATTTACGAATACACCTATCGCTTTTCTATTGGTTGGAAGGTTAAATCCTCAGGACCGGTGTAGTTGGCACTTGGACGGATAATCTTGTTATCGATACGTTGTTCAATAACGTGAGCTGCCCAACCAGTAGTACGAGCAATCACAAATATTGGTGTGAAAAACGCTGTTGGAATCTTCATCTGGTTATATGAAACGGCCGAGAACCAGTCAAGGTTCGGGAACATATTTTTAGCATCCCACATCACAGATTCGATTCGCTCAGCGATTGCATACAGGCCAGTGTCGCCATTATCTTCAGAGAGCTCCAATGAGATGGCCTTAATAATCTCATTGCGAGGATCAGAGACGGTATAGACCGGGTGACCAAAACCGATGACAACTTCCTTAGCTGCAACGCGTGCACGGATATCGGCCTCGGCCTGATCAGCAGATGTGTAGCGCTCTTGAATCTCTAGAGCTACTTCATTTGCTCCACCATGCTTTGGTCCACGGAGTGCACCGATTGCCCCGGTGATTGCTGAGTACATATCTGAACCTGTACCTGCAATAACACGGGCGGTAAATGTTGAGGCGTTAAATTCGTGCTCGGCATACAAAATTAGCGATGCATGCATTGATTTAACCCAGAGTTCGCTCTGTGGTGCGCCATGTAGCAAATGCAAGAAATGTCCGCCAATTGAATCATCGTCGGTTTCTACGGTGATTCTCTTTCCGGAGTTGGCGAAGTGGTACCAGTACAAAAGCATTGAGTTCAAACAGGCAATTAACTTATCGGCAATCTCTTTAGCGCCATCTTCACTATGTGATGCTCCCTCTGGAGTCACGCAGCCAAGGGCCGAAACTCCAGTGCGCATAACATCCATGGGATGGGCAGTTGCTGGAACCTGTTCGAGAATGGCTTTAACTTGATCTGGAAGTCCGCGAAGTCCCTTGAGCTTTGTTTTGTAGGCAGTGAGCTGGAGCTGCGTTGGAAGTGTTCCATGAATTAAAAGGTAGGCAACCTCTTCGAACTCACAGTGGGCAGCTAAATCTGCGATGTCATAGCCACGATAGTGAAGGTCGTTTCCACTCTTACCAACGCTGCAGAGCGCGGTATTTCCAGCAGGTACACCCGAGAGTGCTACGGATTTTTTAGGTTTGAACTCGGCCATTTAGTTTTTCTCCAAATACTTGTCGATTGCCTTTTCATATTCGTAATAGTTAATACGGTCGTAGAGCTCTTCACGGGTCTGCATCGTGTCAATAACATTGGCTTGAGTACCCTCTCTACGAATAGTTTCGTAGATATTTTCAGCCGCCTTATTCATCGCTCTAAAGGCTGAGAGTGGATACAAAATCATTGAGGCACCATGTACAGCGAGCTCATCACGAGTAAATAGCGGTGTTAGACCGAACTCAGTGATATTGGCTAAAATTGGCTTCGACACTGCCGCTGAAAACTTTGCGTAATCATCCAACGTACGAATGGCTTCAGGGAAAATTAGATCGGCGCCGGCTTCGATATATGCATGTACGCGCTCAATAGCAGCATCTATACCCTCAACTGCGATCGCATCGGTACGGGCCATAATTGAAAAATCATCATCGCTTCGGGCATCGACTGCAGCTTTAATGCGATCGACCATTTCGCTCTTTGACACGACCTCTTTATTTGGTCGGTGCCCGCAGCGCTTTGCACCAACTTGATCCTCGATATGCATTGCAGCTGCGCCGGCCTTAATTAAATCTTTAACCGTGCGCCCAATGTTAAAGGCCGAGGCGCCAAAGCCAGTATCGGCATCGACTAGCAGCGGCGTATCGCAGACATTTGTAATGCGGCGAACATCGGTCAGGACATCCTCAAGAGTTGTTATTCCAAGATCTGGAATCCCCATTGAGCCTGCGGCAACTCCCCCGCCTGAGAGATAGATAGCTCGGTAACCGGCACGCTTGGCCAAAAGAGCGTGGTTTGCGTTGATTGTCCCGATTATTTGGAGTGGAAGCTCCTCGCCCAGCGCTTGTTTAAAACGGGCGCCAGGTGAAAGTTTCCTCATGTCTTGAGTCTAACGAGCCTTAATCTCAATGCAAATCTCGTCGCATTTATAGCGCCCGTCATGATTCGGGAAGGTTATATAGTTGAAACTTCAACTATATCGAGTAGGCTCTCCCATATGACAAAGATGCCCGCCCTCTACATCGGCCATGGCGCCCCCATGCTTCTCGATGATCTGCTGTGGAGCTCGCAGCTACGTGCAATCTCTGCAGGAATCGAAAAGCCTAAGGCGATAGTTATCGTCAGCGCCCACTGGGAGTCCCAGCCCGTAACTTTGAGCAATCCCGTCGCAAACGCCCCGCTGGTCTATGACTTCAGCGGCTTTGATCGCAAGTTTTATGAGATGACATATAAGAGCCCAGATGCCACCGAGATTTCAAATCTCCTGGCCTCGATGATGCCAGATAATGAACCACTCCATCAATCCGTTCGCGGTTTAGATCACGGTGCATGGGTGCCGTTGAAAGTTATGTACCCCGAGGCCGATATTCCAGTTGTGCAGATGTCGATGCCAACGAGTGATCCCAAGAAACTGCTCGAACTCGGTAAACGTTTACAGCCACTGCGCGATCAGGGTGTACTTATTATCGGCTCTGGATTTATGACACATGGTCTGCGCTATTTACGTGACTGGACTACTGATGCAGTCGCACCAAGTTGGTCTAGCGAATTCGATGCATGGGCAGCTGGCGCACTCGCGGCGGGTGATATCGATTCGCTCTCAAACTATCGCGAGCTCGCCCCAGGAATGCCTTATGCCCACCCAACGGTTGAACATTTCACTCCATTATTTATCGCACTTGGAGCATCTACTTCTATCGATACTCCTTCACAAACTCTCATCGATGGCTACTTCATGGGCCTAAGCAAGCGCAGCATCCTCGTTGCCTAAATAAAAAAACTCCCCCGGCGATTTCACCGAGGGAGTTTCTGCGTTAACTCTTTAGCGTTTAAAGGCTGCTAAGTGGTTTACAGAGCCCCTCATTAAGTTATCAAGGGCTAGCTTCATATCTGCTGGCATTGATGACTTAAGCATCTTTGCTAAATCTGAGATATCGAGCTCCTCGATTGCAACCCCTACGCCCATCGCAGATACATAGTCAACAGATCCCTTTGCAATCAGATCATTATAGAGAGCTTGAAGTTTGGCATCTCTAAATACGCCTGGTGCGCGGGTTAAAGTGGGATTGAAAAAGTTGTAAGTCTTTAAAACCGCAGCAATCTGATCCATATGAGTCTGTTCAGACCTGGTTATATTTGAGAACTTTTGAGTCGTTGTGTTAGTTGCCAAGTATGCATATACATCTCGGGCTAACTTCTCTTCTTCAACAATATATTGCAGTTGTAGTTTTTGTGCGAGGGTTGGTTTTGTAGCAGCATTTGCAGATGGTGCAAATCCAACTCCAGCGATTAGTGCAAGTACAACTAATGTTCGAACGCTTTTCTTGGTAGTCATTTTCTTACCTAGCTCCCTAAAGTCAGTTTAATTCACCTATTTGGTGATAACTGCTTTATGTATGCAGTGTGGAGTTTGGAGTAGATAGAAGGTGTAAAGGTTGCTGAGAACTACTTGTGGGGTTCTTTCGTGAGTGCTACCCCATTTCGCCTGTGACCTACAGAACTGTAGATAGAAAAACCCCGCCAATCGCAGTGATTGGCGGGGTTTTAACTAAGTGTAATTACTTTTTATGAGCAACCAGATGTGTTGCCACAACCTTCGCATACATAACATGCACCTGACATGCGCATCTTTACACCGCACGTCATGCATAGAGGAGCATCGGCTTTGACGCCAGAGAGCGCCTCCATCAACTCAGTTGATGAGCCAAACTGTTGCTTACTATCGATAGTGATTGCAACTGGCTTTGGTGCAACGAGAACAGGAGCAACCGGAGAGGTTACTTCCAAGTTTTCGTAATCTTCAACGACATCCTCGGTGTACTCGCCAGTCTCTAATGCACGGGCACGCTCTGATGATGTGTACAAGGCCATCGCGCTACGAGATTCAAATGGTAAGTAATCCAGTGCCAAGCGACGGAAGATGTAATCCATCATGGACTGCGCCATGCGGATATCTGCATCATCGGTCATACCAGCTGGCTCAAAGCGTAGGTTTGTAAACTTCTCAACGAAGGTCTCTAATGGAACTCCGTATTGAAGTCCGATCGAAACTGCGATTGAGAATGCGTCCATGACACCGGCCAGAGTCGAACCCTGCTTACCGAGCTTAAGGAAGACCTCGCCAAGTGCGCCATCGGCATATGCACCCGATGTCATGTAACCCTCGGCTCCACCAACTGAGAACGATGTAGTCGTTGATGGGCGTGACTTTGGTAGACGCTTGCGAAGTGGAGTCGCAGGATGCGTTGCAAGTGCAACTGGCGTATCGCTCTTTGCCGCTTTGCCATCAGATAGAGGCTGACCGACTTTGCAGTTATCGCGATAGACGGCCAAGGCCTTAAGTCCTAGCTTCCAACCCTCGTAGTAAACCTCTTCGACCTCTTCAACGGTTGCATCCGATGGCAAGTTAACAGTCTTTGAGATCGCACCGGAAAGGAATGGCTGGCATGCAGCCATCATTCGAACGTGTCCCATCGGTGCAATCGAGCGAGCACCGAGTGCGCAGTCAAAGACGTCGTAGTGCTCAGGCTTTAAGCCTGGTGCATCGATGACGTGACCGTTAGCTGCAATGAACTCAACGATGGCTTCAATAGTCTCTTCGGCATATCCAAGCTTGCGAAGGGCTGCAGGAACAGTCTGGTTAACGATCTGCATGGATCCGCCACCGACAAGCTTCTTAAACTTAACGAGTGAGAAGTCAGGCTCGATTCCAGTTGTATCGCAGTCCATCATCAAACCGATCGTTCCGGTTGGAGCTAGAACTGAAATCTGGGCGTTGCGCCAGCCGTTCTTATCTCCTGTTGAAAGACATGAGTCCCAAGCCTTATTAGCCTCGGTCCATACATCGCGATCAAGTGTTGTCTCTGATTTGGCCGATGAAGATGCCGATGCATGCTTGCGCATCACGCGGGCGTGAGCTTTAGCGTTCTGTGCAAAGCCGGCATAAGCTCCGACGATTCCAGCAAGCTCTGCTGAGCGCTTAAATGTAACTCCGCTCATCAAGGATGTAATCGCACCAGCTAGTGCACGTCCGCCCTCAGAGTCATAGGCAAGACCCGATGCCATCAAGAGCGCGCCGAGGTTTGCATAACCGATACCAAGTTGACGGTATGCCTTAGTTGTATCTCCAATGGCCTCAGTTGGGAAATCTGCGAAACAGATTGAGATATCCATTGCAGTAATAATCATCTCTGCAGCCCGACCAAATGTCTTTGCATCAAATGATCCATCTGATTTTAGGAACTTGAGCAAGTTAAGGGAGGCCAAGTTACATGATGAGTTATCAAGTGACATGTACTCAGAGCATGGGTTCGATGCATTGATGCGACCGGTCTCTGGGTTGGTGTGCCAATCATTGATTGTGTCGTCATATTGAATTCCAGGATCGGCACATGCCCATGCAGCTTGCGCCATCTTTGTAAAGAGTGACTTTGCATCTACAGTGTCGATAACTTCACCAGTTGCGCGAGCGGTTAAACCAAAATCCTCGCCCTTTTCAACTGCGCGCATGAACTCATCAGATACACGAACTGAGTTGTTAGCGTTTTGATATTGGACCGAGATAATGTCCTTGCCACCGAGATCCATATCAAATCCGGCATCGCGTAATGCGCGAATCTTGTTCTCTTCATTGACCTTAGTCTCGATAAACTCTTCGATATCTGGGTGGTTAACATCGAGTACAACCATCTTGGCCGCACGTCGTGTTGCTCCGCCTGATTTAATCGTTCCAGCTGATGCATCGGCACCACGCATAAATGAGACTGGCCCAGATGCGGTTCCGCCTGATTTTAGTAGCTCTTTAGATGAACGGATGCGGGACAAGTTCAGTCCGGCGCCAGAGCCGCCCTTAAAAATCATTCCCTCTTCGCGATACCAGTTAAGAATGCTATCCATCGTGTCATCGACAGAGAGAATAAAACATGCACTTACTTGCTGTGGCTCATTGGTTCCAACGTTGAACCAGACTGGTGAGTTGAAAGAGAAAATCTGGTGCATAAGCATGTGGGTTAGCTCGTGCTCAAAGATCTCTGCATCGGCATCTGTTGCAAAGTAGCCATGCTCTTTGCCGGCCTTGGTATATGTAAGAACTACGCGATCGATGACCTGCTTAAGTGACCATTCGCGATTTTCAGCGCCAACGGCGCCGCGGAAATACTTTGTTGTAACGATTGTCGATGCATTTACAGACCAGAAATCTGGATACTCAACACCACGTTGCTCAAATACGGTCTCACCCGTTTTCCAGTTTTGCTGCACTACATCGCGGCGCTCCCATTTAACTTCATCGTATGGGTGAATACCCTCGTTGGTGTAGATGCGTTCGATCGTTAAGCCCTTGCCCTTGATTGTGTTGTGAGCTTTGATCTTGGCTGGTCGGTTGATAACCGTCTCTGACATATGTGGATCCCCGTATTTCTTTAGTAGGTCTTAATTATTGGTTCGATAGTGCATTGCCGGTAGATATTTTTTCTTGCCTTGCATCTGCACGGGGGTTATCTGCAGTTTTTACGTTCGAAGGTAGAGCACGCAGAAGTGCAATCTCACCTTCGAAATCTTCAAGGGAGGCAAAGTTACGGTATACCGAGGCATATCGTAAGTAAGCCACCTCATCGAGCTCGCGAAGCGGAGCCAGGATGGCCATACCCACTTCTTGAGCCTCGATTTCAGCTTGACCAGTGCTACGCAGAGTCTCTTCTACGCGCTGGGCTAGTAAAACTAAATCATCTTCATTAACGGGCCGTCCCTGACAGGCCTTACGCACGCCTACGAGAACCTTCTCGCGACTAAATGGCTCGGTAGCCCCTGAGCGTTTAATGATGCTGAGCACGGCGACCTCTTGCGTTGAAAAGCGCTGACCGCACTGTGGGCACTCGCGTCGACGGCGGATCTGGGTGCCATCTTCGGCCGGTCTGGAGTCAACGACTCGAGAGTCATCGTGTCTGCAAAACGGGCAAATCATCTCGGCGTGTCCCCCTTCGAAATACTAGAAATTCCAACTTTTAGATGTATTGGGCCGACCAGCAAAACTACCCTAAAAACACTACTTATGGAAGTTTTACCGTCTGTGACCCCTACATATAGTGGGAACTATAAAGCATCTCTATAGGGTTTGACCCCTCAGTAGGGTAAATCCACGCCTAGGGCGTGTCGGGCTAGCTCGCAGAGATTATTGGATTGGGAGCTTAAGGCGAGCGCCAGCTACTACATCATAGCCAGGCAGATTATTTGCCTCCCGGATCGCCTCGACCATCGCCTGAACATCGCCATCGGCATAGGCCGTTGCAACGCTCCATAGGCTTGCTCCAGCTGGAACGACCACGGTGACGTATGAGGTGGCGTGAACGCTCTGATCGCCGGCGCCTGAGGCAGCGGCAAAGCCGGCCAAAAGGAGCACGGTCAGTGAGGCAACGACGAGTGTGCGTGTAAGGCGACCACGGCGCGTTAGCGCACCGGACGGATTGGCCAGCCACTGGCTCTGTGAAATCCCTTGATTTACACTGCTTTGAGAGGCTACCGCGTTAAATGTAACTGCGCTCATGTCGTTATCTCCTGAACCTTGTGCCGCTTTACTACCTTGGGGAAGGTATCCGAACACCTGTTCGAATAACCTAATTAAACACCACCGCACTGACAAAAGGCAAGTATTTTTCGAACAGATGTTTGAATTTTCCATGAACATCTGTCACTATCTACCTATGAGCACACAGAGCCCTTCAGCGGCCGGTCTAAGTCCGCGCCAGTCAGAGATCCTTACAGTCATTCAAAGCTCGATGAGCGAGCATGGCTACGCCCCTTCGATGCGCGAAATCGGCGCGGCCGTTGGCCTGACCAGCACCGCCTCGGTCAAGTACCAGCTCGAAATCCTCGAGGCCAAGGGCTTTATCCGCCGCGACGAGAGCAAGGGCCGCGCATTAGAACTTACCCCTGAGGAGACCGGTGCACCGATCGATAAGACGCGCCTTATCCCCCTCGTCGGAAGAATCGCAGCCGGTGGGCCGATTACCGCCGAGCAGGAGATCCAAGAGAGTTTCCCATTACCTGAATCGATCGTCGGAAGCGGTGATTTATTTATGCTCAAAGTCGTCGGCGAATCGATGATCGATGCTGCAATCTGCGATGGCGATTACGTAGTTATCCGTTCGCAGAAGGATTGCAACAACGGCGAAATCGTTGCCGCGATGATCGATGGCGAGGCCACGGTAAAAAGATTTTCTCGAAAGGGCGGCCACATCTGGCTGTTGCCGGCAAACGATGAGTTCGCACCGATCGATGGCGATAGCTGCCAGATCTTAGGAAAAGTTACCGCGGTTTTGCGCTCAGTTCGTTAAAAGACACCAGCGCCCAGCCTGACTATTCTAAAAACTCTCAGGTGTCGCACAGTTGCCACCGATTAAATCCTCATGGCCGGCCTCCATAGTTACCTCATTCCTAACCGAGGGCTATCGAGAGGCTCAACAATGAAGAAGATACTTACAGCGGCATTAATCTCAGTTGCACTAGTTGCATCATCAACATCGGCACAGGCAGCAACTGCCAAGCCAACTATTAAGAAGCCAGCAGCAGCTGCCGCCGAAGGAACTAAGGCCCATGAGGCCGGCGAGGGCGCATCTACTGAGAGCGGCGAAAAATCAACGGCTAGCTCAGTTAAGACAACAAAGGTTAAGACACTTACTACTAAGGCTAAGAAGTCAAAGAGTAAGAAATCAAAGGCAAAGAAGAAGTAATCGCCTCACATAGCTTTCCCCAACAAGAAGGCCCGCCGAACATGGCGGGCTTTTTTGTTGCCAAGAGTTTGATCTAATTAATAGTTACATGTTTTGTACTGCATCCCTTGCATTGCAATCCCAGGATCATCACTAGATGCCCGTAGTACCAATAATGCTCTAAGCGCCCAGCAACGCTCTCTAGATCTTTATATAGATCGAACCGGCATCTTCGCTGGCCACGTACTTTCGTAGCCCCGCACTGGCCGGGCCTTGATTGACCGCTCCATTGCTTAGATTAAAACTGGAGCCATGGCATGGACAGACAAGTTCGCTCTTTGTCGCCTCAACAATGCAGCCCCGATGCGTACATGCCGCGTTCAATACAACGACTGCTCCACTTGCGCGAGTTACTGCAACTGAAAAGCTAGCCGCCCCTGATGGGCTAACTTGCACAACTTTCGTTGAGCCCTCGGCAACCTCACTAGATTTCACGACAAATGTAAGAGCCGATGTAGAGCTAATAGTCGGTGAACTAGTTGCAGAGTTCACCTTTACCGCAACGCCCTTATCCCAGACCAAGCTCTTACCTTTTTTGATACACGTATATTTTTTACTGCGAAAAATAACCGTCTGCCCGACATGGGTGGGTTTAGTCAGCGGCCCAGTAGCGGCCATCGCCCCTTGTCCAAATAGCGAAAGAATCGATCCTGAAACTATGGTTAAAAATCCGCGGCGTTTTAAATTCATGGGCGATACCGTAACAAAAATCTCTCCCGATTCCTATACTCTTACAGCCATGGCGATTCATCCCCAAGTGCAGGCATATCTAGATTACATCTCGATTCATAATCCACTTCCTGAAAAGCCAACGCTGCAACAATCGCGCGAAGATGTCTATGGATATATTCCATATGCAGGTCCGCAGTCACAAGAGGTCGATGTAGAACACGCGTATTTCACATCCCCCACCGCCGATTTGCATGCCGTGATCTTTAAACCAAAGAACGTTAAACCCAACGCCCCGGCCTTAGTTTATTTTCACGGTGGCGGATGGATCTTTAGTTTTCCACTTCGATATGCCGCATCACTATCTAATATCTGTGCCGAGAGTGGCTTCATCGTTATCGCAGTTAACTATCAGAAAGCTCCCGAGCATCCATTTCCAACTCCATTTGATGACTGCTACGCCGGACTCTTATGGGTTGCAGCTCATGCGGCTCGCTTAGGAATCGATCCAAAAAAGATTGGCGTCGGAGGCGATAGTGCCGGTGGAAATTTAGCTGCCGCCGTTGCACTTAAAGCCGCCGATACTGCAGATGTAGAGCTTGCCTACCAAATGCTTATCTATCCATGCATCGATACCGATTTTGAGACCGAGTCATACAAGGCCCATGCAACTGGCTTTGGCTTAGATCGAACGGGAATGATCGGTGCATGGGATCTCTATGTTCCAAAAGTTGATCGTGCCAATAAATACGCCGTCCCCGCACGTGCAACAACATTTACCAATCTCGCCCCAGCAATCATCGCTTTAGCCGAACACGATGTCTTGCGCGATGACGGTGCCAACTACGCCGCCGCACTTGAAAAGGCCGGCATTGACGTCACGTTAAAACAGTTCCCCGGCATGATCCACGGATTTTTAAACCACGGCCAAATGGTTGATGGTGCCTATGAACTGCGCACGTGGTTGAGCGCTCAAATAGTTGATGCGGTAACGAGAGGACGCAGGGCTGGGGAGTAAAACCATCCCAACCCTGCTTCATCCCTCGAATGAAGCACCTGTCCCGATGCAGCGCGATTTTTATATAGCCAAGTTACGGTCAGGGTGAGTTTTTCTCAACCCAATGCAAAATAAAGGTGAAATCCATCGGCCATTCACCCCAAGTTACCAGTGCCGTCATCTCAATAATTCAAGATTGACCCATGAACCTTTGGAACATCGCCCATTGTAATCTGCTATAGGTCAGATGATTACCTTCTTGAGCTAGGTGAATTATAGCAATGGGCGGTGATATTTCTGGTTGCACAGAGTGAGAATTAATATCGCACAGGAAATGCGAAGTGGCCTCACGCGACTAACCGTGAGGCCACTTAGTGTGTGTACCACTGGCGGGGATCGAATTCACTGTGGATAGTGACAAAACTGCTATCATTTTTGCACTTAGTCAAAGAGAGCGCGTAACGCCGCTGGTTACAGAACAGAAGCCCTGCAGATTAATCTCTGTGGGGCTTTTGTATGTACTTCTCGTTTTTTGAAATCCATGTTGTCAGTGGCCGGTTCTATAGTCAAAGTACAAGGCGTTGACCTTAGGAGGTGGGTTTGATGGCGGAAAAGGAGCTAAAGGATTCAAAGGGCAGGGTTCTCTATTACTGGAGCGTCGTAGATAAAGGCATTAACTTTAATTTTGAAGTCTACGGGGAAAAGGGAACGGCGCTTTCGGGTGACTCAGAGATTATCTTCACTATGCCGCATAGCGAGTATCACAAGGTCTATGAGAAATATGCAATCGATCCGAGCGTGCCGATGGATGTTGCGATAGAGCAGATATCGAATTCAGGTCGAGGCGCAGAGTTAGCGAAGGATCTCTCTGGCGATATTGAGCGAGTCGACCAGTTTCATTGGATTAGTTTCGATGATTAGGGAGCAGGGAGTATGAAACAAAAACGGAGGCCTCAGTTGCGGACATTGACCTGTCCCGAGTGCAATCAGCGAGGGCTTCTTAGAACCATATTGTGGGGCATGCCCGAGGCCGATTTTGATTATTTGAAGTTCGCCTCTGGCGGTTGCCTTGTCCCTTCTCCTAACCCGCCGGACTGTCGCTGTAGCGGATGTGGGTTTGATGGCTATCGCGATCAGATCAGTGGACATTTCGGCGAGGATTATATCTACGGATAATTCTTATTCTCTGGGGGCTTTCTTATTGAGCCAAGCTGTTTAAGTGCGGAGTGCCTGACGGGAATCGAACCCGTACCTAGCAGTTGGCGAAACTTCTGATGCTGCCATTACAACACAGGCACCCGCATGCGAATACTGGATGAGAGCTACGACGAATATTTATAACTGCGGAAATGCTGTGGAAAACAACAATGGTCCCGATTACTCAGGACCATCGATGTCAGGCACTCCAAGGCAGAGTGTTTTTGTAGTACCGAGTAACCATCTCGAACACTTCACCATTTTCTTGCAAAGCAAGACACGAGAATTAAAGCACAAAAGTTAGTGACGCAGAGTAGTTAGTGAATAATCTCTGTTGGGCATTTGTATCGACCATCAGTATGGAAGTAAAAGACAGAGAGCCCAGCTTTCGCTGAGCTCTCGTACTCAGCCATCGAAATGGATGAGGGTGTAGGTAAAGATTAGCACTTACCAGTGATGGTTCGATTTATATTAACGGTCTCTTGAGGGTGCCGACCCGCTAGTGCTTAATGATGAATCGCTTGAGAGGCTTTGGCGCCCACCAGTTCAGATCTCCAAATAAACGCATCAGCGCAGGAACCAGTAAGGCACGCACAATCGTTGCATCGAGCAGAACTGCGAAGGCGACACTAATGCCAAGAAGTTTGATACTGGTGACTCCACTTGTGAGGAATGCTGCGAAGACCACTGCAAGTAGAAGTGCGGCAGAGGTAATAATTCGCGCAGAGCGTTGCATTCCAATTGCGACGGACTCTTGATTATTTCCACTCTTTTCATACTCTTCGCGGATTCGAGAGAGCAAGAAGACTTCATAGTCCATAGATAGTGCGAAGACCACGACAGCAGTCAAAATCACCATGCCTGTATCGAGTGAGCCGACGTTAGTGAACGTTCCAACTAGCCAACCCATGTGTCCACCGATGAAGATCCATGAGGTGAAGCCAATGGTTGCCGATAGTGAAAGGACGTTGAGTAAGACTGCTTTGATGGGCAAAATGATTGAGCCGGTAAAGAGGAAGAGAAGTAATAGAACGCTTAGCGCAATCCAGCCAAGTGCCCACGGAAGGGCGTGCTGAATGCCGGCTTGCGTATCGGTGTAGGCAGCTGCTGCCCCACCAATTAATGTGCCGGCCGGTGCTGGAATTGCACGAAGTTGCGTGATCAAATCTTGGGCTTCATTGGTGCGCGAACTAAGTGGCGTCGTTGCCTGGAACATTGCTACGTCCGATGTGGTTTGCGGATCAGTCACAGTTGCAATTCCTTTGATACGTGAAATGGCGCTGACATAGTTTGGTAATTGAGTTTGTGCGGCTGAGGCATGAGGGACCACAATATAAATTGGATTTTCTGCCTGTCCCGAAAAACGCTCAAGGCTAACTGCATTGGCAATTGCGACCTTATTGCTTGCAGGAAGCATTCTGCTATCTGTTTGAGAGAAGACAATGTCTTTGAGCGGTACGGCAAGGGTTCCAAGAATAAGAAGGGAGACAATGACGATTCCAACAGGTCTGCGCATGACAAAGCGGGCGGTTTGAGCCCAGCGTCCTTCGGCTTTGGGAGTAATCGCACCTTTGCGAACAACAAAGGAGTCGATCCGAGTTCCAAGAAGTGCCAAGATTGCAGGGAGTGGAAGCAGGGCGCCAAAGACTGCCATGGCAACTACTCCGATACCGGCGTAACCAAATGACTTTAAGAACATCAGCGGGAAGAACATCATTGCGGCCAAGGTGACAAAGACGGTGACGCCAGAGAAGAAAACGGTGCGACCTGCGGTGGAAATAGTTTTAACGATTGAATCTTCGACACTGTTGCCGGCATGTAACTCTTCGCGGAATCTATTAACGATCAATAGCGAGTAATCGATTCCTAAACCAAGACCTAGACCTGTGGTCAGGTTTAAGGCAAAGATGCTGACGCCGGTGAAGAGACTGATGAGGTAGAGGATTAAGAAAGTACCAAGAATTGAGCTGAGGCCAACAACTAGCGGCATGGCCGATGAGATAAGTCCGCCAAAGATAAATAGCAAGAGAATAAATGTTAGAGGAATTGAAATGCCTTCGGCGATGGCGAGGTCTTTGCTGATCTTGCTGTTAATTGCAACGTAGGTCGTTGAGCTTCCGCCGACATAGAGTGCCAGTGATTTGTAAGTGCCATCAAACTCGCTCTGGACCGCTTTTGCTAAATCAGCTGCCGTCGTTGGGTCGGCATCCGTTGTGTAAACGAAGAGGGAGCCGGCATGGTGATCAATGCTTTCAAGGGAAGGTGCGCCACCCGTGCTCCAGTAAGAGATCACTTTGGTCACTGTTGCCTTTGCCGCCAAAGTTGCCTCTAGCGATTGCACATCTGCCACAACCGTTGGATCCATGAGATCACGAGTGCCGACATCAACGGTAATTGCGATTGCGGGATCTTTAATATGGAAAGTATCGCTCACGTATGTCTGGGCGCGAGCTGAGGCACTGGCTGGATCCTCATACCCGCCACTACTTAGGCGCGGAAATACTAATGAGCCGACTGAGCCGGAAATGACTAGGACCAGAATGAATCCGGCGAGTACGGCCTTGCGACGACCGACAACGAAATGGCCTAATTTTTCGAACATGATCTCTCCCTTTAATCTGAATGGTGTTCAGATTATGGCGGGTTGATTTGAACACTGTCAAGTTTGGGGGCATACTGAGGGCGTGTCGACAAGAGCCTCTGCCACTGCCCCACGCGGGACGTATCACCATGGTGATTTAAAAGCGGCATTAGTTGCCGAAGCAATCAAGTTAGTTCGCATCGAAGGTCCCAATCACCTCTCACTGCGCGAGGTTGCCGCAAACTGCAAGGTGAGTCCAAGTGCGGCCTACCACTACTTCCCCGATAAAGATTCACTTGTATCGGCGATCGGTGACTACTGCTTTCAAGAGCTTGCAAGAATTCAAGAGGAGGCCATCTCTAAGGTCGTGGGAAATAGTGCCAAGGCTGCCAAAGCGCGTTTGCGTGAATCGGGTCGATCATATTTTCAATGGGCAAAGAAGGATCCAAATTTATTTCGTTTAATGTTTGGTGGGTTTTGCAGTATCAATAAAACCGATGAGGCCGACCAGGATCCTGCATATTTAGTGTTGGTCCGTGTGCTTGATGATCTGCTTACGCATGGAGTGATTACTAAGGCGGCAAGGCAGAATGCAGAGTTAGCGGCGTGGCCTGCGGTGCATGGAGCAACGACTTTGATAATTGAGGGGCACATCCCCGAAGAGGCATACGAGGCAGTGCTCGACACGATTGAAGCGGCGCTCGGAATTAAGTAAGAGTTACAGAGCAAAAGCCCCGCAGATTAATTTCTGTTGGGCATTTGTATCGACCATCAGCATGGACGTAATCCACACGTTGTCAAATACCCTTGACGATAAAGCCATTGTGGGGTTATCATTTCCTTACACACCCGGCCACTAGTGGGCCGGGTTTTTCTTTGCCCAAATGCTTTATCTAATGCAGTTGGAAATCCTTAGCGCTGGCGCAGTTTTTTGAGCAAGGTCCAAACTGTGAACGTTATCGAGCCACCCATGAGTGCACAGACCGTTGTCACGAGAAGGTTGCCATCGGGTTGAGTTTTAATTGCAATGGTGCCAAGTATGGCGCCGATGATAAATGCGAGCCTGTTGCTTCGATTTAACTTTGCTATCCAGCTCATGCCAGAAGGCTACTGCCCCCAAGCTTTATGCGGGCAAGAGCTCTGAGAGAAGTGTTTCTACTCGCTTCTTAATCTCATCGCGGATCACGCGCACTGCTTCAATACTTTGGTCGGCAGGATCTTCTAGTACCCAATCTTCATAACGCTTCCCTGGGTAGATAGGGCATGCATCTCCGCAGCCCATTGTGATGACGGCATCGGATCCGCGGACAACTTCATCGGTGAGTGGCTTTGGAAACTCTTGTCTGATATCGATTCCAACTTCTGCCATCGCCTCGATAACTTCATGGGAGATGCTCTCTCTTGGCGCAGAACCGGCCGAGCGAACAACGACGCGATCGCCGCCGAGTTGTGACATAAAGCCTGCAGCCATTTGTGAGCGGCCCGAGTTGTGCACGCAGACGAAGAGAACATCTAAGGTATCGGAAACCTGGAGGTTATCTGACTTCAACAATGCGCTGAGTCGGTCCTTAGCAAAACGCTCCGTGAGGGAGGGTAGATAGATTTTTACCTCACTCTTTGCATCTAAGAGTTCGTAGGATTCAAAGACATATTTCTCGATGGTCTCTAGATTTAGCTGATCTTTGAAATGTCGATGCAGTCGCTCGGCGGCTTTCATTAGTAATCCGCGCGTATCATCCAAAATAACAAAGCCCTCTAAATTTGTTTTCTGATTCATTGCCAACCCCTATGTATCGGGCAGATTGCCCTATGGGCTACAGGGTATGGCTGTACTGCCTGCTTTTAGATTGCCGCAGAGTGAACAACGGGTAAAGAGTGGGGCTATGGCGCATCATTCTGTGCGCAAAAATAAAAGTAGCCCCACGCGACGAACTGAGGGGCTACTTAGAGTGTGTACCTCTGGCGGGGATCGAACCCGCGACCCATGGTTTACGTCAGATACCTGCACGAATCACTGAGTTACAAAACAAAAGCCCGGCAGATTAATCTCTGTGGGGCTTTTGCCGTACGGGAAGTATTTAAGGAAGAACTTTTCTTCCCCATACATCGTTGATCATTGATTTTGCAACGAGGTACAGAGCAAGAGCTGCGGTGAGCATGCCTGCATAACCGCCGGTTTTAACCATGTTGGCGTTACCTGCATCCCAATTACCCAGGGTGAGCAAGACCAATGTGACAAAGAGAAGGAAGAACAGGGCATTGAGTTGTGTGCCAAGTTTGATTGCGCAGATCCACATCACAAATGATGCGATCGTGAACATGAGAAGGAATACACCGAGAGAGCCTTTTGCTTGTACGGCTGGAGTGGTTAGCCAATACCAAACAGATAACCAGAACGCACCGAATGAAGTAAATACAGTTGCAGTAAATCCATTACCGCGCATGAACTCAAGAAGGCCAACGAGCAAGAGAACTATGCCGCCATAGAACAGAGACGTTCCAACAACTGCAGCGCCACCAGCGCCATTCCAAAGACCAGCATTTGCACTACTGAGCATCATGAGAGTGACACCGAAAGCAGCCAGTCCTAGTGGGACGGGATCGGCAATCTTTAATTCAGCCATATTAACTTCCCCTTACGTACATCGATGACCGTCACCATTGGCGGCCGTTGATTCAGTATTCTCTTTAACTAACTTTTACTATGAAGTAGGACAGAGTTATTCTTAGCAATAATGCAGCGCTCACGCTCAAATGATCAGAGATAAGTACTACCCCTCAGTTTCACATGCGTTTTATGCAGGCAAGGCCTCGCAGATTAATCTCTGTAGTGTTTTTGTGATTCTCCCGATGGCGCGAAATCTCTTCATAGTAGGTACGGGATATCTGCTGCCAGAGGGAATATGCTCCCTCTGACTACTAACTGGCGCGTGATGCACGAAGAATGGTTTCAACATGGGTATGGATGCAAATACGCCTAGTTTTAGTGATGCCGTGCATTACCTCTCTCGAGATCACCATACCTTCTCATTTTCTGCCTCTCATGAGCCAGCACTTAGGGTCTGCCCCGGCGAACTCATCCATGTACAAACTTGGGATTGCTACAAAGGTGCAATAACAAATGATGAGAACGCTCTTTCAGTAATTCCCGAATCAGAAGTTAATCCAGCGACCGGTCCGATTTACGTACACGGCGCCGAACCAGGCGACACACTTTCGGTCACGATCCATGAGATCAAACCTGGTGTACGTGGAGTTGCCCGCACATATCCAGGTAATGGGCAGCTCCAGCACTTAGCCATATCTCCATATGCGCAGTTTTTTGATGTTGTCGATGGATTAATCACAATGAATGAGAACGTATCGTTTCCGGCATCTCCAATGCTCGGAGTTATCGGAGTTGCACCTGAATTCGGTGAGATTGCAACAATGCCTGCTGGAAAACATGGTGGTAATCTCGATAATAATCTCAATGGGATTGGTGCAACGATTCATCTTCCTGTAAAACATTCAGGTGCTCTCCTTGGTATCGGTGATATGCACGCTTCAATGGGCGATGGAGAGATCTGTGGAACTGGAATTGAGATCGAGGGGGATGTACTTATCTCTATCGATATTATTAAAGGCAATGGAAGCCAATATCCCGTGACGGAGAATGCAACCTCTTGGATTACCCATGGAGTTGCAGTTGAGGATCTACCCAGTGCGCTTCGAATTGCCTGCGAAGAAGCGGCCAACCTTTTAGTTACGCAGTGGGGATTTACTATCGAGGATGCCTTCATCTTTTTATCGGTTCAGGGCAACCTTGGTATAGCGCAAGCCGTTTACCCAAGCACAGGTACTGTCATCGGTAAAATGGTGGTCCCTAAAATCTCCGCATGTCCTGCGCCCTTTAAAAACCCATTTCGTATTTAAAAAGTTCGGCGCCACTGTAAGAAAGAGCCACCTCAAAAAGAGTAGATAATCTATTCTCTGCAAATGCGCTATCAACCACCACGACTTCCAATCCAAGAGGGCCTAGCAAGAGGTCATGCATTTCATGAGTTAATGGAGGGCCGCAGGAGTGTGCGGATGTTTTCCGATGAACCAGTTCCGCAAGAGGTTATCGACACTGCGATTTTGACGGCTAATACAGCGCCAAGTGGCGCTCATCAGCAGCCATGGACATTTGTGGCAACCAAAGATCCAGAGATCAAACATCGAATTCGCGTTGCAGCTGAAATTGAAGAGCGAGAAAACTACGAGGGTGGACGTTTACCACCGGCTTGGCGTCAAGCTTTAGCCCATATCGGAACCAACTCAGATAAGAGTTATTTAGATGTTGTGCCATGGATTGTGGTTGCCTTTGCCCAGAAATCCACACCACTTCCCGATGGTACACAGCAGAAGAATTATTACGTAAGTGAGTCGGTGGGAATTGCATGCGGCTTATTCATAGCCAGCTTGCACACGATGGGGCTTGCAACTTTAACTCATACACCAAATCCCATGGGTTTCCTTAACGAGATATTTGAACGACCAGTCACTGAGCGCCCATTCATTTTGTTTCCGGTTGGCTATCCAGCTAAGGACTGCGTTGTTCCAGATCTTGTTCGCAAACCTCTAGATCAAATTTTGATAGTGAAGTAGCTATAGTTCTCTCATGAGCTTATTTGAAGAGCGCAAACATGCCGCCCTGCTAGTTATCGATGTACAAAATAATGTCGTTGATGGTGCATTCGCACTCGAAACGGTTGTGGCCTCAATTAACAACGTCATTAATAAGGCGCGTGCAGCCAATGTTTCGGTTATCTGGGTACAGCACTCCGATGAAGAGTTGACCATAGGCAGCAAAGGTTGGCAGATTGTTCCTGAATTACTCCCATTAGAGAATGAGCCAATAATCCGTAAGATTTATCGTAGTAGTTTTGAATCTACCGAGCTCGACTCAATATTGGAATCACTTAATGTAGATCATCTATACATAAGTGGTGCACAGAGCAATAACTGCATACGTCATACCTGCCATGCCGCATTAGAGCGTGGATATGACATTACGCTCATTAGCGATGGCCACACTTCAACTGGCTATGAATGGAATGGTCATGTCATTGATGGTGGTGATGTAGTCAATGAACAGAACGATAATTTTTCTAACTACACTCTTCCTGGCCGTAACGCCGTTGCCCTCAAAAGTGACGAGATTACTTTTTAAAACTTGGCGTCAAAACTCCTATATCTAACGCACGCTCGATTTGAGCCATTGCAGTTACTAAATTAACCTCATCGTTGGCCTTGGCAACGACACCTAACCCAACGGGCAGGCCTTGGCAGATTCCCATAGGAAGGGCGCCAATTGGGGTGCCTGCGATGGCCGGGGCCATCGTGATCCATGAATTATCACCATAGTCATCGCCCTTGCCCAGAGTGCTGAGCCAAGCTGGCGAATAGGTCGCACCGATTAATACATCGACCTGACTTAAACCCTTATCCAGAGTTTTCTGCGCCCAGGCTAAGTTACGCGCGCGCTTTGCTTGATAGGCACTGTTTCGGCCCCCAAGTTTTAAGGCTTTATCAAATAACTCCTGAGCAAAAAACTTAAGCTCACTCTCTTTATGAGCAAGGTTATAGGCCACGATATCGGCTAGAGATTTAAGTGATGTATCTGCACGCACAGTCAAATATGCGCCCATTTCATCGAAGAGTTCATGTAATAGAACCTCATACTCATCATTGCCAACATCATCACTTGGTGGTTTTAAGTCGACTTCAACTAACGTTGCCCCGGTCTTTGATAGTTTTGAAATCGCGCCATCAAATAACGCATCGGTTTCGCTGTGACCTGTCAGCCATGATCGCACGATTCCAATTCGCAATCGGCGATTATCTTCGGCTCCCTTCACTAAACCAGATGTTGCACTCATAATTTCCAATAACAACGCAGCATCTTTTACCGAGCGCGCCATTGGTCCAGGTGAATCTTGATTGGCGCTAATTGGTATTACTCCCTGTGTCGAAACTGTGCCGACCGTAGGTTTGATTCCGACACAGCCATTTAGAGATGCAGGACAGATAATGGATCCATCGGTCTCAGTTCCAACGGCTAAGGTCACTAGTCCGCCAGCGATTGCAGCGCCCGATCCAGATGATGAACCGCCCGCACTATGTTGATGAATCCAAGGATTTGCAGTCAATCCCCCAACGGCCGACCATCCGCTAGTCGATGAGGTTGAACGAATATTTGCCCACTCAGAGAGATTTGTTGAGGCGATAATGTTGGCACCGGCTGCGCGCAAACGCTTCACCAGTTCACTGTCATCAATAACCCGATGATCTAGCAGCGCAGTAGAGCCGGCAGTACCGGGAAGACCAACGGCTTCGATGTTGTCCTTAATAACTATGGGCAGACCAGCCAGCGGTGAATCTAGAGAAAAACTCTTCCCATCAAACTTTGGCGCAAGGGCTAGAATCGAATTGAGCTCATAGCCAGTTGCATCGATCGATTCGATTCGATCGAGGGCCTCTTCTGCAAGTTGTGTCGGCGTTGTTTTACCGGCGCGTAAATCATCAATCGAATCTAAAGCCGAGCGTTGAAAATCCATTGGGCAAGATTAACCGCTTTGGCTTAGTCAACGACCCATGTGTCGCCAGAGTTAAGGAGTTTCTCTAGATCTCCTGCGCCCTGGCTCTGAATAATTGAGGTTAATTGATCATTGACCATCGCTGAATAACCAGGTCTTTGAACATCGCGGAAAATCCCGATTGGTGTGTGCTCTAGATCTGAACCCGACAACCTTGAGAGTGCGAAGGCGTATGAAGGATCTAGATCATGGGCATCGTGAATGACTAGTTGCGACTCATCGATAGTTGAAAGCTCGACTAATTTGAGCGATCCGCCATCGCGAATGACGCCATAGGTTGATGACTTAATAGGTTGGCCATGCACCATCTGAAGTAGGGAGCCCTCTTTAGTCTCATTATCTTTAACTTGATCAAATGCACCGTCGTTAAAGATTGGGCAGTTTTGATAGATCTCAATAAGGGCCGAGCCTTTGTGGGCTGCGGCTTGGCGCAAAACTTCGGTTAAATGTTTGCGATCGCTATCGATTGTGCGGGCCACAAAGGTTGCTTCTGCTCCAATTGCAAGTGAGACCGGATTAAACGGTGTGTCCAATGATCCGTAAGGTGTCGACTTTGTGATCTTTCCCTGCTCACTAGCTGGTGAGTATTGACCCTTGGTTAAGCCGTAGATTCGGTTGTTAAACAATAAAATCTTCAACTCAACGTTGCGACGTAGTGCATGAATCAAATGATTGCCACCGATTGATAGCGCATCACCATCACCAGTAATAACAAAGACCGTTAAATCGGGACGACTAATAGCTAGTCCCGATGCTATTGCTGGGGCACGTCCATGAATTGAGTGCATTCCAAAGGTATTGAGATAGTAAGGAAAACGCGATGAACAGCCGATGCCTGAGATGAAAACAATGTCTTCACGTGGAATACCAAGCTCGGGCAGAAATGACTGCATCGTCGATAGAACTGAATAGTCGCCACAGCCGGGGCACCATCGGACCTCTTGATCGGATGTGAAATCCTTCTTCGTTAATGCCAGATCAGTCATTGTGAAGTACTCCCATCGCAGCCTCGACTAGTTCGGCCGTTGTAAATGGCAGGCCGCGCACCATGTTATAGCCGACAATGTCCTTCAAATACTTAGATCGCAGCAGCATCGCTAACTGACCTAAGTTCATTTCAGGGGTAATTACATTCTGATATTTTTCAAGTACTGCACCTAGATTTTTAGGGAATGGGTTGATGTACTTGAGGTGAGCTTGAGCAATCTTTTCACCATTGCCTCGCAATACCTCGACTGCTGATGAGATGGGTCCATACGTTGATCCCCATCCAAGGAATAAGGTTGTGGCATCACCAGTTGGATCATCTACATCCAAATCTGGAACTTCGATGCCATCGACTTTTGCTTGGCGGGTGCGCACCATAAAATCATGGTTAGCCGGCTCGTAGTTAATCTCTCCGGTCTTGTCCTGCTTTTCGATTCCGCCTATGCGATGTTCAATTCCCTTAGTGCCCGGAATCGCCCAAGGACGTGCAAGTGTCTCAGGGTTACGTAAGTACGGCAGAAAATCCTCTTGGCTCTTTGCAAACTCAACCGATAAATCTGGAAGTGTTGCAACATCTGGAATCTTCCAAGGCTCTGAACCATTTGCAATATAGCCATCAGATAATAGAAATACTGGCACGCGATATGTCGTTGCAATACGAACGGCTTCCATCGCCATTGTGAAGCAGTCACTTGGTGTTGATGCAGCGATAACGGCCGCTGGCGACTCACCATTTCGACCAAACATAACTTGGAGTAAATCGGCCTGTTCAGTCTTAGTTGGTAGTCCAGTTGATGGACCACCGCGCTGCACATCGATAATAATTAACGGGAGTTCAAGCATGACGCCGAGGCCGATCATCTCGCTTTTTAGGGCGATACCTGGGCCAGATGTTGTTGTGATTCCAAGTGCTCCACCATATGAGGCGCCGAGGGCTGAGCCAACGGCTGCAATCTCATCTTCGGCTTGGAAAGTTACAACTCCAAACTTCTTATGCTTTGAGAGCTCATGCAAAATATCTGAGGCTGGGGTTATCGGATATGAACCTAAAAATAGCTTTAATCCAGATTGTTGTGCCGCGGCGATAAGTCCATATGCCAGAGCTATATTGCCACCAATATTTCGATAGACACCAGGTGACATATGAGCCGGGGCTACTTCATATGATGTCGCAAAGTCCTCGCTCGTCTCGCCGTAGTTCCAACCGGTGCGATATGCGATTAAGTTTGCCTCCAAGATATCGGGCTTCTTTGCAAACTTTGCTTTCAAAAACGCCTCAGTCGCCTCTGTTGGGCGGTGATACATCCAGGATAAAAGGCCGAGTGCAAACATGTTCTTAGCCCGCTCGGCCTCCTTACGAGATAGAGGCAGCTCTGCCAACGCCGCTACCGTCATTGAAGTCAGTGCTACGGGATGAATCTTGTAACTACTTAAAGATCCATCTTCAAGGGGGTTTGCTTCATAACCGACCTTGGTTAAGTTTCGCGTCGTGAACTCATCTTTGTCCACGATTATCGTTGCACCTCGCGGAATATCCTTAATGTTTGCCTTCAGCGCGGCAGGGTTCATAGCAACTAATACATCTGGTGCATCTCCTGCGGTACGTACATGATGATCTGCAAAGTGCAGTTGAAAAGATGAGACACCTGGAAGCGTTCCTTGAGGCGCACGAATTTCAGCTGGGAAGTTTGGAAGCGTGGAAATATCATTTCCTAAACTGGCAGTATCCATAGTGAAGCGATCGCCAGTTAACTGCATTCCATCTCCGCTATCGCCGGCAAATCTAATGATTACGGATTTAACGGCGATAGTTGGTTTGCTCATGAATGACATCTTGCCACTGCCAGGCTCTGAGGTCATTACTTTTGGAGTATCTCTTGGAACACGTTTTGCGCCTTCCGAGAGTTAGCCCCACTAATAGGCCTTATCGCCCAATAATTTTACGAACTCGCCCAGAAATTCGCTTTCCTAATCGGGCCAGCTGGCCACGTACAGATATTCGCAAGACTTTAGCCGCTGCCGGTTCATCGGGGGTGACTACATCACGCAGCGCCGGTGAGTTCTGATCGAGAGAGTCGGCAATACGATCAATATTTGCAGCCATGGACATTGCGCGCACGATCTGTTCTTGATCGGCATCCTGGGCATCTCCAATAAGTGATTCAGCCAGTGCCGAACTTGCCTCGCGTGCATCGGTTGTTGCACTTTGATAAGAATCATCTGAGCTTGGGCCTTCATCTTCAAACTTGGAAGAGATCGCATAACTGGCCGCCGAGAGCGCAACTGCGATCGCCTTTTGTGTTGAATCTGCGATACCACCGCTAACAGCGCAATCAAACAATGTACGTGCAATTGTGCGAATCTGAACAACGGTATGTTCGAGTGCAATTCCTTGGATATATATCTCTTCGGCCTCGTCTTTTCTCGCCGTTGGAAACCATCGAGCATGGCCGCGGGCCTCAACCGATTGTGAGCGTATGGCAGGAATCTCTTCGATCAAAAGCCTAGCTTTGGCCAGCCAGTTGCCGGCATCTTTTTGTGTATAGCCCGATGCAACACCCTCTGACATCATCGCTAAAAGTTCGGCCGCCTTGGTGCTGACGGTGGTTATCTGTTCAATTGAACGACCGACCGGCGTCTTTGGATGCGAGAAATAAGAGAAGAAGATCGCAATTGCCGCTCCAATTAACGTTGAACCAAGCCGGTTAAGGGCCGTGCTCTCAGATAATCCTGGACCGATAACAATCAGCGCTGTAACTGGAACGTTAACGGATGCAACTTCACCTAAATGTAGAGCGCGGGCTACAACTGCGCACATCACAATAGTGAGACCAACTGAGATAAAACCAAAGTCAAAAAGAGTTACAGCAGATAATGCCACGGTTGCGCCGATAGCAGTACCAACGATTTGGCCAAAACCTTCGCGCAGTGATTTATGCAGTGAAATACGAATACTCAACGTACAGACGATGGCGGCTACAACACCACCGCTTTTCACAAGCAAATCACCGACTTGCCAGGCGATAGCACCGGCAAGTCCAGCAACAACAATCTGGCGCACCCACACTTTGCGCTGGGTAAAGAGCAAGAGGAGCCGCTTATTTAACCGTAACTTCTTATTCATGATTCATACAGTCTACCGAATCTACTGAAGTTGTTATGATTGTGGCATGAGAAAAGCAATCGCGATCGCTCTAACTGCCATATTTCTCTTGCCGCCAGCATCTCTTGCAATGGGCTCTGGTGATAAATTCTCTGATGCCCAAACCGGACTGACTTATACGGTCTATAAGCCCAGCATTACTTTGGGACTGAGCGCGAGTAAGTTTCAACTGATAACTTGTGGCGTTGGCAGTGAACAGTGGATCTACGCTAAATATGGTGGAACCAAGCGTTACGTTGAGATTATGCAGACTATGGCCGGAGTTAAATGTTCAGACCCTGGTATATCTAAGCAACTTAAAAACGTAAAGATAAATGGAGTGAATGCAAAGGTTTACGTCTACTGCGACCCTAGTAGGCCAGCGGTTTTCGCTAAGTGCACAACTTCCGATATTGCACGTTTGGGTGGTTATCTCATCTTTACAAACAAAGCTGCAAAGAATTTAAAGCCTACCGAGATTCAAGTACAGGGAATCGGTGGGGTGACTTATGCCCAACTAGTGACGGTAGCTAAATCTCTTAAAACCGTCACTGCCAGTGGAAATATCTCACAGATGTTGCCACCTATTTTTATCGATCCAGCAACGGCTACTGAAGTCTCAGTCAAAGTTGGCAGTTCTGTGGTCTTGACCGTTACAGAGCCCGATAAATGGAGCGGCCAGGTGGCAGATCCGAGTATCGCCACATTTGTACCCGGCGGAGACCAAGGCACATATACGACTAACCCAGCGCTAACAGCCAATGCTGTCGGAACTACTTCCGTTCATATCATTCATGGAAGCGATAGCTTTGAACTGCAACTTACCGTTACAGGCTAGAACTAGGAAAGCTGTTATTCATAAAGATAAATGCACTTAGTGCCATAAAGATAAGAGTTACTGCAATCGAACCAGCTTTGCCCACGCGCTGTGGCAAGCCACCGATATTGCTCGCACGATCTTCAGGTAAATCTTTAATCACATTGGCAAAGTGAAAAGCTACGCCCAACAGTGCGCCTGTAACCAGCACCCATAGCGGCGCAGTTCGATTGGTTGCATAGAAGATTGATGCAGGCAGTGCCGCACACGCTATGGCATATGGCAGTGGTGAGAGAGCCGAGAATTTAAAGTAAAAGTTATAGGCAACTCCACAACCCACCCCCAGCAGATAGACCAAACCTCCTTTGACTCCAAGAGGTCCAATTAAGTTGGCAACTATCGCGATTGGAAGAAGTATGAAGGTTGCCCTGCGAAGTTGTTGAAGTGAAATTGAACCGTTCACTAATGGCTTTTTGCTGCGGTTATGTCTTACATCATCGCTGTAGTCATAGAGATCATTGCTCCAACCGATCACGAGCTGACCTAAGAAAACTGTTATAGCGATGAGGTATGCCGGACCCTCCCACCATAGACGCACGGCAAGGAGAAAGGAGATTGCAGTTATAAGTATCGTGGGGCCAAAGTGCGCCGCCTTTGCAAATCCCTTTAATTTCATGGACTACTAGGTAAATACACTTTGGCAATGCCATTACGTGCAAAGGCCAACAGGGTTAAGCCAAACTGCGCGGCTAGATCAACTGCAAGTGAGGTTGGAGCACTCACCCCAACGATGGCCGATATTCCAGCGCAGATGGATTTTTGTACTAGTTCATAGCCAATTCGCCCAGAGACAACCAGAGTCCAATCACTCAAGGGAATCTTTCTATCCATAATCGCTGCGCCAATAACTTTATCAACTGCGTTGTGGCGACCAACATCTTCGCGCACCCACACGGGTTGGCCTTGTGGGTTAACTAAGAGCGCCGCATGTAGGCCACCTGTTTTTTCGAAGATCTTTTGGCGACCATCTAGAAGTGAAGTCATCTGAGCTAACTCTTGAACGCTATGTGAGGCTGGCGCAACGCTTTGCACCCCACGCTTATGTAAATCACTGATATTTGTTGAACCACACACACCGCAGGCCGATGTGATTGTAAATCTGCGCTCTAAGATCCTTGTTGCCTCTTGAGAACTCTCGGCTACTTGTGCGATAACAACGTTGGCCCGCTGACGAAGTGATAGCGACTTATCTGCGCAGACCTTCACACTCAATAACTCATCAGGGTTTGTTAGAAAACCCTCACCCCATAAAAACCCAGCGGCTAACTCTAAATCATTTCCAGGCGTACGCATTGTGATGCCGAGTTGTTCCTCTTTTTCACCGCGCTTAATGCGGATCTCTAATGGCTCTTCAACGACTACAGAGTCCGATACAGAGGAAGAAGAGTCAGTCTTTTGCACTCGAACTTTTGCAATTGCCGAAGGCGCTAGCTCATCACTTGCCATGGCGATAAAACTCTAACTCCTCTGGTGGTAATGGAGTATTACCCAAGATTAAGTCAGCTGCCTTTTCCGCAACCATCATTACAGGCGCATAAATATTTCCATTGGTCACATATGGAAAGACCGATGCATCACATACACGCAGACCCTGTACTCCATGAACTTTCATCGACAGTGGATCAACAACTGACATCGAATCAGTTCCCATTTTGGCCGTACAGGATGGGTGCAGCGCAGTTTCAGCATCTTTACGAACCCAATCAAGGATTTCAGTATCGGTTGAGACGGCAGTTCCAGGGGAGGATTCACCTGCGTTGTAATCGTTCATAGCTGGCTGGGTCAATATATTGCGAGCAACCTTTACCGCTTCTATCCATTCGCGACGATCCTGATCAGTTGAGAGATAGTTAAACTGCATCGCTGGTTTTTCAAAGGGATCGGCGCTCTTGATCTTTAACCATCCACGGGCATCTGAATACATTGGCCCGACGTGGACTTGATAACCATGGCCGCGAGTATCACCCGATCCGTCATATCGAATGGCAAGAGGCAAGAAGTGGAACATTAAGTTTGGATATTTAACGTCATTGTTGCTACGTGTAAAGCCACCGGCTTCAAATTGGTTAGTTGCCCCTGGTCCTTTACGAAAGAATAGCCAGGCAGCGCCGATAAATGGTCTGCGCCAGAACTGCGTGATTGGTTGTTGGCTAACAGGTAACTTACATTTATATTGAACATAGACCTCTAGGTGGTCCTGTAGATTGGCTCCAACTCCAGGCAGGTTATGCACCATCTTTATTCCAAGAGGAGCTAAATCCTTCTCATTTCCAATGCCAGATAATTGCAAAATCTGCGGAGTGTTAATCGCTCCCCCACACAAAATCACTTCACGGGAGTTGAAAATCCTTCTCTTGCCTTTAATCATTGCCTCAACACCAGTTGCAGTTGTGCCTTCGAATAAAACCTTTGTCACGTGTGCACGGGTCTTAATAGTTAGATTCTTACGCTTGATGACTGGGTAGATATAGGCGCGTGCAGCACTTAATCGACGGCCGCGGTAAACATTTCGGTCAAATGCGGCAAAACCCTCCTGGCGATAGCCATTGACATCATCGGTGCGTGGATATCCAGCTTCTTCAGTTGCTTTAAAGAAAGCGGCAAATAATGGGCCTTTAACGGGACCGCGCTCTAATTTAAGTGGACCGCTAATTCCACGAAAAGTATTGCTTTGATCGGCTAAGCAGTTCTCCATTTTTTTAAAGTATGGAAGGCAGTGCGCGTAATCCCAACTGCTCATTCCGGCATCATTTGACCAACGCTCGTAATCCATTGGATTGCCGCGCTGCCAGATCTGGCCATTGATTGAGGATGAGCCACCCAAGACTTTGCCGCGTGCATGATAGATGCGGCGATTGTTCATGTATGGCTCGGGCTCGGATTCATACATCCAGTCATAGTGCTTATTGCCGATTGGAAATGCTAAGGCCGCTGGCATATGAATAAAAACATCCCAGATGTAATCACGCCGACCAGCTTCAAGAACTAAAACTTTATGTGCTGGATTCTCACTTAATCGATTAGCCAATGCGCTTCCGGCCGATCCACCGCCGACAATAATGTAGTCATATTGGCTATCCATAACGCTCACTCTACTAATAAAACAAGACCCGCACTAAGCGATTTCTCGCCAAGTACGGGTCTTGTTATTACTTATTACGAACTAGCCGAGCCAGGCCTTGACCTTGTCAGGGTTAGCATCGATCCACTTCTTAGCAGCTGCTGATGGATCCATGCCGCCTTCAATGTCGGCAGCAACTGAGTTCTGGTCAGCATTTGTCCAACTAAAGTTCTGCACGATAGTTGCAAACACTGATCCCGAATCCATAAGTTTCGTTGTTGCCAGCTTGACCAATACAGTCTCTGGATAGTCAGTTAAGCCGCTTGCCTTTGCAGCATCGGCCCAATCATTTGCTGGGAACTTCACACGAGCTTTGTCTAATCCAGGAATTTTTACAAAGAGAGTGTGTGGCTCGTAGAAATAGGCAAGTGCTGGAGTCTTATTAGCCTCTGCCTTTGTCAAAACATCTACAAGTGCAGCCTCAGAACCTGTTGCAATTGCTTTGAAGTTCAACTTGTTGGCAGAAATCATCTTCTCGCCAATTGTTGTATATCCCGGTGGGCCTTCATACCAAGCGCCTTTGCTGCCTGAATCGGCAGTCTTAAACAGTGATGCGTACTTATTCAAGTTCGCTGAATCCAAAATATCTGGATACTTAGCAACCATCCAAGGGGCAACATACATTCCAATTAGGCCAATATTTCCATTTGGACCAACCTCTTGAATTGCTTTACGATCTACCCACTCTTTCCAACGTCCGCCGCCCCAATCTTCAATGATCACATCGACAGTGCCGGCCTCCATGGCATCATAAGTAACGCTGCCCTCTGTAAGAGTTGTTTGATTAATTGTGCAGCCATTTGCTTTAGCAACCTCTGCAACAACTTGAGCTGAAGCTGTATAGCCATTCCATGCATGCATAGCTAAGCCCCAAGTGCCGCAATCGGCGTTACTTGAACTTGCATTGTTAACACTTGAGCTACATCCGGCAAGAATTAGTGCTCCTGCAATAATGAGCGTTGCCGTCGCAGAGCGACGTCCAAGGCTAAATTTCATTTCTCTCCTCCTAAAGGTTAAAACGATTATGGTGATGCTATTAGAGATAGCCCCACTAAGTAAGGGTTTAGGCGGGGTGTTTTATTTAATTTAGGCTCGTCTGGCGCTGGCTTGAGCGATACGGTCAATAGTGACCCCCAATAGCAAAATAACGACTCCTGCAACAAAGCCTTTACCTTCAAGCTCTGGCTTTGAGCCGCCAAGAATGACGATATAGCCCAAACCGCCAGAGCCGACGAAACCACCGATAACAATGACTGCGAGTACAAATATCATTCCTTGGTTTGCTGCCAGCAAAATTGATTTTTTAGCTGCAGGTAACTGCACCTTAGTGATTATCTGTCGCACCGTTGAGCCAGCCGCAGTTGCAGCCTCAATTATTGAGGCGGGCACTGCGCGAATACCCTCTCCAACGATTTTAACTACAACTGGAATTGCATAAATAATACCCGTTGCGATCGCCGTAAATCGTGTTGGACCAAACAGCCCAAGCATCGGAATTAAATATACGAAAGCCGGCAGAGTTTGGCCAGCATCTAAAAATGGGCGTAAAAATCTTTCAGCTTTTGAACTTCGCCCCACCCAAATTCCAAGAAGTATTCCTACAATCATTGTTAGCAAAGTTGCTACGATTGTTTGAGTCAAAGTAATCATTGCCTCATGCCAGAGCCCAGAAATGACAATTAGGCTCAATAGTCCCAAAGAGAGCAATGCAATTCTAAATCCACTTATGACTAAGGCTAAAAGAACGAAAGCACCCAGGGAAAGGTACCAAGGAGAGTTCGCAAGTAATGTCTCTAGTGGATTTAGAACCCAGTTAGAAATAAAGTCCTTAAAACCCACGGTAAATATATATAAATTGGTAGTCGTCCAGGTAGTTGCGGTATTTGCAATATCTGCAACTTGCTTGGAAAATATGAGCGAGTTTGGCCATACCGCAAGTGACAATATGGTGCGTGAAAGAAATATCGCAAGAATTGTTGCTAAACCAGATGCCGTAACTATATTTCTACGTCGCTTAATCTGTTCTGGAGTTGGTGGAATGAAACCTTCACGCGCTTTGGCAGCAGCACTCGTACTTCGATCGAGCAAAATAGCCACAAACACAACTGCGAATCCGGCAACAAAACCTTGGCCTACGTTACGAATAATTAAAGCGTCGACAACGGGTTTACCAAGACCAGGTGCACCGATTAATGCGGCAATTACAACGAATGAGAGTGCCGCCATTACAGTCTGATTAATGCCAAGAACAATCATCTGCTTAGCCATCGGAATTTGAACCTTGATTAAACTTTGGCGACGAGTCGACCCCATTGAAACCGATGCCTCTACTGGTGCTGGATTAATTGTTCTTATCGCGTGAGATGTTATGCGAATAGCGATTGGAATGCTGTACACCATGGTTGCTATCGTCGCTGAGGCAACACCAATCATAAAGAAGAGTGCGAGGGGCGCAAGGTAAACAAGCGTTGGAAGTATTTGAGCTAAATCAAGAAAAGGAGTAAGTATCTTCAATACGCGATCTGATAAACCCGCCCAAATCCCGAGTGGAATTCCAATCGCGAGTGAGAGAAAGACTGCTGCGAAAGTCATTGCAAATGTATCCATGGTGAATTGCCACATGCCCAAAGCACCACACGCTAGAAGAAGAGAAGTCACTAGCAGTGCTGTACGCAGACGACTAGTTGCAAAAACTGCAAATGCAACGATTGCCACGACACCAAACCAACCAATAAGCGGAATAATTGCGTTCCCGCGAGGAACCGAGATCAGAGTTCTAATAATCTCAACAAAGCCATTTATGAAGGCACGTATGGGATTGAAGAAATAAATAAATGCAGCACTTTTAGTACGGTTGCCTCGAATAGAACCGGCAGCATCTCCAACTGCTTTAGTGATTGAGGTGTTATCTGCCGTTGGCAGCTCTAGAGTGCTATGGCCTTGCAGGATTCGTGAGAGAAATATCCAAATTACGGCACCAGCGAGCAGAAGGTGAGATTTTTTCAGGTGGAGCATCTATGCAACCCCGGAGATTAACCGCAGAACATCCTCGCTAGAAACAACGCCTAAAGCCCGTCCGTTGTCATTGACTCGCACTGGTTTATGCGTTTGCAATATAACTTGAGCGGCATCTCGAATAATCATCGTTGATGGAAGTTCTGGTCCATCGATCGCTTCCCCAGGTTCGGCAGGGCGCGCTAAATATTTAAGCGATAAAACATGAGATTTCGCGATATCTCGTACGAAATTTGCAACATAATCATCGATTGGATTGGCAACTAACTCCTCGGGTGTTCCAATTTGTACGACGGCACCATCTCGCATAATTGCGATACGGTCTCCAACTTTTACCGCCTCGGATAGGTCGTGAGTAATGAAAACCATTGTCTTTCCAAGTTCATGATGTAGGCGAATGACCTCTTGCTGCATATCTCGGCGAATGAGTGGGTCAAGAGCGCTAAATGGTTCATCTAAAAATAAAACTTGAGGATCTACTGCTAAGGCGCGCGCCAAACCTACGCGCTGCTGCATTCCCCCTGATAACTGCTCTGGATAGGCATTTGCATAGCCCTGCAGCCCTACGAGTTCGATTACTTCATCGGCGCGAGCATGGCGCTCAGCTTTTTTAGCTCCATTGATTTCAAGTGAATATGCAATATTGTCAATTACTTTGCGGTGTGGAAGCAATCCAAAGTGTTGAAAGACCATTGAAAAACGCGTCTTACGAAGTTCGCGCAAGCGCGCCGCATCAACACTCAAAACATCTTCGCCTTCGAATGTGAGAGATCCTGCAGTTGGTTCGATCAAACGAGTCATGCAGCGAACCAACGTTGACTTGCCCGAACCAGATAAACCCATCACAACGAAAACTTCACCGGGTGCTACATCGAATGAGACATCACGTACGGCGATTGTGTTGCCTGTTTGTGCCCGTAGCTCAGATCGTGAAAGTTGCGCTAAAGGACTACCGATAACCTTCTCGGGATTATTGCCAAAGACTTTCCAAAGGTTTTTAACTGAGATCATTGGTGCTTCACCGCTCACTTAAAAAACCCCTGTCCGTTAATCTCTGAACCAACCAGATCGACTAGGAGCATTGTTGGTCCAAATGTGTTTGATTTCAAGGTACTCACCCAAGCCATGCTCACCTAATTCACGGCCGATTCCTGACTGCTTGTATCCACCCCACTCGGCGGCTGGGCGATATGGACCAAAGTCATTGACCCAGATGGTTCCATGGCGAAGGGCGCTGGCAACGCGGGCAGCTTTCTGGCTATCGCTACTCCACACACCGCCGGATAGTCCAAAGTTAGTGTCATTGCCAATCCGGATCGCATCGACCTCACTATCAAATACTTCAACGGTCATAACTGGACCAAAAGACTCTTCTTGAACACAGTACATCTGACTTGAGCATCCATCTAAAACAGTTGGCAGGTAGTACCAACCATTTTCATGCTCTGGCTTATCACTTCGTTTGCCGCCGACTAATAATTTGGCGCCCTCTGCAATCCCTTTTTCAACATAGGCCGTTACGTTTCGCAGATGATCGGGGCTGATCAGCGGTCCAGTTTCGGCCATTTCATCACTTGGTCCGCCAAGGACAATGTTTCCAGCTCGGCGAACGATTTCATTGACAACACGATCATGAATCGAGCGCTCAACAATTAAACGAGTTCCAGCCGAACATACTTGACCCGAGTGGAGAAATGCAGCAGTAACTGCATTATCAATCGCGGCATCGATATCGGCATCGGCAAAGATAATATGTGGATTTTTCCCACCGAGCTCTAATGCTAATTTCTTCACCGTATCTGCTGCAGCACGCATAATTGTTTGGCCCGTTGATAGTCCTCCGGTGAAGGAGACTAAATCCACGCGCGGATCATTAATCAGTGAGGTGCCAACAACAGAGCCTGGCCCTAAAATTAAATTCGCTACACCCTTTGGCGTTCCGGCCTCTTCGATAATGCGCATTAATGCAATCGCACTCTGTGGTGTTAACTCAGATGGTTTAACAATAAATGAACAGCCCGCAACTAGTGCTGGAGCTACTTTCCAAGCTATCTGCAAGAGTGGGTAGTTCCATGGTCCAATCAGGGAAGCCACGCCTAAAGGCTCATGCACAATTCGACTTGTTACATGTGCCAGGCCAACATCAACGCTTCGTCCGTGCTCTTTTAGGCCTAATGCAGCAAAGTGTCTGAAGGTTGCGATGACATCTGCAAGGTCGTACTGCGCTTCAATAAATCGCTTTCCGGTGTCATCGCTTTCCTTGCGGGCGATTAGATCTGCATCTCGCTCAAGCAAATCTGCGATCTTTGCTACCAGTGCGCTTCGTTCATTAAATGACCACGACGTAAATACTCCCGAGTCAAAGGATTCACGAGCTGCGCTAATTGCATCCAAAACATCGCTTTGCGTTGCCTGTGAAACTTCGGCGACAACGCTTTGATCGTGCGGGCTATGAACATCGTGAGCACCGCCATCTGATGCCTGTCTCCAAGCACCGTTGATATAGAGCGTTGCAACCATAGTGGATTTAATCTAGTTGGCTTTTGCGCATTGCCACAAACTCATCGAGTTCCTGGCGCATTCGTGCATCCATCTCTGGGGCAACGTAATCTTCTAACTTCTTCTTATAGATATCGGCCGCGCGCGCCTTTGTATCTTTGGCCCCTAGTCGAGTCCAGCGCTCGAAGTTATCGCTGTTAGTTAGGAATGGGCGGTAGAAACAGTCGCGGAAGCGCTCCATTGTGTGAGCGGCTCCAAGGAAATGTCCGCCATGTCCAACTTCAAGGTGGGCATCAAAGGCCAATGATTCAATGTTGAACTCAAGTGGCGTGAACTCAGTCATAAGCGATTGCAGAATTTCGATGTCTAGAACGAATTTTTCATAACAAGAGACGAGTCCACCCTCAAGCCAGCCAGCAGTATGCATGACCCAGTTAGTTCCAGAGAGGAAGGTCGGCATCATCGTCATCATGGATTGATATGCCGATTGTGCATCAACGGTCTGAGAAGAGTTAAGTCCGCCGCCGCCACGGAATGGAAGGTTAAAGCTGCGTGCAATTTGGCCAGTACAGAGCAGTCCAATTCCCGACTCTGGTGTACCAAACTGGGGTGAGCCAGATTGCATATCGATGTTAGAGAGAAAAGATCCAAAGACGATTGGGCAGCCTGGGTTTAATGTCTGAGCTAACGCGATTCCCGTTAGTGCCTCGGCAATCTGTTGCGCCAAAGTAGCTGGAATGGTGACCGGACTCATCGCACCCATCAACAGGAATGGCGTTACGACAACAGGCTGTCCTGC
Organism: Actinomycetota bacterium; assembly: GCA_009698675.1. Taxonomy (GTDB): domain Bacteria; phylum Actinomycetota; class Actinomycetes; order Nanopelagicales; family Nanopelagicaceae; genus Planktophila. The sequence continues at coordinate 81,920 of WLPT01000003.1, read as the reverse complement.
AAGAACATATTCGCGTAGTGAGTCCAGCATTCGATCATCCCAGCGAAGAGGTGAGTTGCAGTTTACAAGAGAGATCAGCGCTGGAGTTTCTACGATTGCTTGTCTACCACCGTGGATAATCTCAGCCATTCTGATGACATCTTTTGCATTTTCTGCAGTCACCACATTTCCCATGAAAAACTTATCGGTCAAAGTTGCCGCTGCATATGCCATATCTAAGTGACGTGAATCAAGGGAGAGATCATTTGGTTCACAAACAACTCCACCGACGCTATCTAAGGCATCGAATGATTGAGCTAACTTACAAAAATTCTCGTAGTCGTTAAAAGTCGCATCGCGACGAATATCACCCTCGCGCACAAATGGCGGACCATAGACGCCACCAAAGACCATTGAATTGCCACCGATATGAACGTTGTTCTTCGGATTGCGAGCGCGAAGATTGAACTCACTGGGTGCAAGTGCGCACTGCTTTAAAATCCAGTCTGGATCAAACTTAACGTTATCGCCCTCAACGATCTGTCCGGCATCGCGCAATACATCCAGCGCCCATGGGGACATAAACTCAATGCCAATCTCAGAGACGATACGGCGCCATCCCAGCGTTAACGTCGCCATCGATTCTTGGCTCAAGATCTCATATCGAGGCATCCGATTTTCAAACATGAATTGCTCCTTCTGCGCCTATTGACCGCTGGACATCAACGAGAATACCCTTAGATAGTGGAACAGTGGTTCCATATTATGGAACACTATCCAAGGCTGGAAGGTGAGCAGATGAGCGAGTTAGTAAGTGGAACTCAGGCTATTGATCGCGCAAGCGCCCTGCTCATTCACATTCTAGAGTCGTCGACTCCCCCGCTCTTGTCACAACTTTCGCGAACACATGAGATTCCAAAGAGCACTACCTCGCGCATACTCAGCGCCCTTGAGCGCCAAGGACTCATTCGCCGTGATCGCGATGGGGCCTATATTCCTGGTGGAGTTTTAACGCAGTTCGCGCGTTCCCAAAACCATGACTCAGTCTTAGTCGCTCGCATGCACTCTGTGCTTGAAAAATTAGCACTAACTACTGGAGAGACTGCAAACCTAGCCGTTGCAAGTAACGGGCAGATGAAATTAATCGACCAAGTCGATGGCCACTATCTATTGGGTGCAACGAACTGGGTCGGAAAGGCGATTCCATTTCATGCATCGGCCTTGGGTAAGATTTTGCTTGCATATGGTGCTGCAACGATTCCTCTTGGGAAATTAGAAAAACTCACGCCGAAGACAATTACATCGCGTCCCCGTCTTCTAATCGACCTTGAGAATGTACGTAAAAAAGGCTACGCAATTATTATCGATGAGTTAGAAGAGGGATTAGTGGCCGTAGCTGCGCCAATACGAGAAGATGATGGTCATGTTGTTGGGGCAATTTCTATTTCTGGTCCATCTCCACGGTTGACACAGAGAGATTTAGCAAAGATTGGCGAAGTTATCATTCAAGAAATCCATTCACTCCAGGCAAACCATGAAGGAAAGATAGGTGCAGCATGACTCATGACGACATCATCAAGGCGCTCTTTGACGAGACCTTAGTTGGTAATGCTCCAGCGGTATTAGAGCTAACTAATCAGGGAATTGCCGATGGCATGACACCAAGCACTATCCTCTTTGATGCGCTCATCCCTGCGCTAGAAGAGGTGGGCGCACGATTTGAGCGCGGTGACTTCTTCGTGCCTGAGATGCTGATCTCTGGAAAGGCGATGTCTGGAGCCCTCGCAGTGCTTCGCCCATTGCTTGCTGAAACCGGAGCTGAAACCGTAGGAACTTTCTTAATGGGCACCGTCAAAGGCGATGTTCACGATATTGGCAAGAACTTAGTAAATATCATGCTTGAAGGCGCCGGTTTTAACGTCATCGATCTCGGGGTTCAAGTCGCCCCTGAGAAGTTTGTTGCCGGAATTCTTGAGCATAAACCAGATATCGTCGGAATGTCGGCGTTTTTAACGACAACGATGCCAATGTTTAAAGTAAATATCCATGAGATAACTAAGGCGGGCTTGCGAGATCAAGTCATCATCATGGTTGGTGGCGCACCTGTAACTCAGGAGTATGCCGATGTTGTTGGTGCCGATGGCTTTGCTGCCGATGCATCAACTGCCGTGCGAATTGCTAAAGATCTTATCGCCAAGAAGCGCGCTTCCGTTTCTGCATAAGCGGCAATCATGTTAAAAAAACTTCTCCCACTCATTGAGCATGCGGTGAAGAAACCTGTATGGGACTGCCGCATGTGCGGACAGTGCGTTCTGCACTCAACGGGAATGACCTGCCCAATGACCTGCCCAAAAACTTTGCGCAATGGTCCATGTGGCGGAGTGCGAGAAGATGGACATTGTGAAGTGAAACCAGAGATGCAATGCATCTGGGTAAAGGCATACGATCGAACAGTTTCCCTTCCTCTTCCTAAGCTTTGGAAAGAGCACTACAACGAACTTCGCCCACCAGTTGATATGCGGCTCCAAGGGAGTTCATCGTGGATTAACTTAGTTACTAAACGAGATCAGCAAACTCCTGCTGGGTGGTCTTTAGAAAACGGTGACCATTGATGTCATTGCTGCGCGAAAAGTTAGAATTCACTGCCGAGCCGGTATTCACCGCTGAGTTCCCATCCATCGATGGTGGTGGAATGCGCGCTGTTCAAGAGAATGCCGCGCGCTTGGCGCCTTGGTTTGATGCGGTAAATGCCACTGATAATCCGGCCGCGCATGCACATGCATCAAACACGACAACGGCAATTGCGATGAAGGCGCATGGCTTAGAGCCCATCATGCAGATTGTCTGTCGTGATAAGAACCGTCTGGCTATTGAATCCGACATGATGGGCGCATCACTGCATGGGATCACTAACATCTCGCTTTTAACCGGCGATGACGTGACTGCAGGAGATGAGCCCGAGGCGCGCAGAGTATTCGATGTCGATAGTGCGCAGGCGATCAATATCGCGCGAATCATGACTACTGGTACTTACTTATCGGGGCGGAAAATTAACCCAGCTCCAGATTTCTACATCGGCGCCGTTGAAAACGCTGCAGCTCCCCCGTTTGATTATCGAATCCAACGTGCACTAAAGAAGCATCGCGCCGGTGCCAAATTCTTACAACTGCAAATTTGTTATCACCCGGATCGTCTTGAAGCTTTCTGCAAAGGAGTGGCAGAGGTCGCTCCGGATTTAAAACTCATACCTACCATCGTCCTGCTTAAAGGCGGCAAAGGCTTGGGCTTTATGAATGATAAGGTTCCCGGCATCGACGTTCCGGTAGATACTCTGGCCCGAGTAAATAGTGCAAGCAATCCAAGTGAAGAGGTCTTTAAGTTAACTTTTGAGCTGGCCCAGCATGCGCTCTCGCTACCTGGGGTACGCGGGCTGCATGTTACAGATTTTCGTCATGATGATTCACTCGAAAGTTTTATGATCGACCTAGGCAGAACACCGAAACGATAGGGGCACACAATGCATACAGTTCTTACATCTCCTGGCCAAACGGTAACAATCGGTCATGATCAACCCTTTTGCATAATTGGTGAGCGCATCAACCCCACAGGTCGCAAGAAGTTTCAGCTCCAACTTCGTGAAGGTGATTTATCGGCCATTGAAAAAGATGTAGCCGACCAGATAGCAGGGGGTGCAAATCTCCTTGATGTGAATATGGGCGTTCCACTCACCGATGAGCCGGCTTTATTGGCTAAAGCAATCACATTGATTCAATCACTCACCGATACTCCGATATGCATTGACTCCTCGATTATTGAAGCTTTGCAGGCAGGCCTCGAGACGTATCAAGGCAAAGCGCTGGTCAACAGTGTGACCGGTGAAGACGAGCGCATGGATTTAGTTCTTCCTCTAATTAAACGTCACGGTGCTGCCATCATCGCACTTCCCAATGATGAAACTGGAATCCCCGCAACGGCCGCTGAGCGAATGATAATTACCGAAAAGATAGTGCGCGCCGTAGAAAAACATGGAATCCCGCTTGAGGATTTAGTTATCGACCCACTCGCAATGACTGTAGGCGCCGATCCCGAGGCTGTAAAAATTACTTTGGAGACGATCTATTTAATTCGCGAAAAGTGGGGGCTGAATATGACCCTCGGTGCATCAAATATCTCCTTCGGTCTGCCTTATCGCCACGCACTCAATGCAGCGTTTCTACCTGCTGCAATGTCACATGGTTTGACTAGCGCAGTGATGGATTCACGTACGCCTCTAATCGTTGAATCTGTACGCGCTGCCGACTTACTCCTTGGACTAGATCCCTGGGGAGGTAACTGGATTACACGTTTCAGAGCGATGGAGGCGGCAAAGGCTGCAGGGGAAGGTGCTTAACCATTAGCAAAAAAGAGTTAGACCCAGCACTTGTGCCACATCACGACGGCACCGGTCGAGTCAAGCTTGCATTTAGAAGTATTGAAAAAGATAACAGCGTTTCATCTGAGAAAACTATTACCGTGCCTACAGGAGTTAGCGCATTTGATGCCGCATCCTGGAATGGCATCGCCATCGATTCAACATGTGGTGGCTATGGAACATGCAAGAAATGCCGCATCAAGATTACAGATGGTGATGTAGAGCCTTCGAAGTTAGATTTCCGTGCATTTACCGAGAGTGAAATCAAAGCCGGCTGGCGTTTAGCATGTTTAGTGCGCACAAGTACTGATATCTCTATCGATGTCCCACCTCTTACAACAAGACCAAAGGCTGCAACTGTTGGTGTAGGCCGCCAAGTAATTCTGCGTCCTGCAGTTCAAAAGCGCTATGTCGAGTTAGAAGAGCCTTCACTGCACGATCAACGTACCGATATTGTCCGCCTTTTTGATGCCATTGAGGATATTGAGGGCACAGCATCACTTGCTGCAATGCGCAATGTTCCAAAAGTACTTCGTGCCTCTGACTTTAAAGTAACGGCAGTATTTGTAGATCAAGCCTTTATCGATATTGAACCAGGAGATACAACGGCATTTCGATATGGAATTGCTTATGACTTGGGAACAACGACAGTCGTTGCAACTCTGCTCGATCTCAACACAGGAACACCTTTGGCGGTTAAATCGATTCTCAATAAACAACAGCCCTTTGGTGCCGATGTTATTACGCGAATTAGCGCAACGATGCTTGATCCAGCCGCCCTTGAAAAGCTCTCATCACTGGCCCAAGAGACGTTAAATCAACTAACTCAAGAGGTTTGCGCCGAAGCTGATGTGGATCCTTTGCATATCTATGAAATTGCAATTGCTGGCAATGCCACGATGAATCAGCTACTCCTTGGAATTGATCCTGAACCCCTTGGAGTTGCGCCATTTATTATGGCGGCAGCGCACTTCCCAGATGTAGAGGCCAAAGATATTGGAATCGCCATTCACCCACGTGCAAAAGCCGTTATTTTGCCATCACTAGGTGCCTACGTTGGCGGTGACATCATTGCAGGGGCCCTTGCATCCGGAATGGATCGGGACAAACGCCTTCGCTTATTCATTGATGTTGGCACTAACTGCGAAATTGTTTTGGGCGATGGCGAAAAGATTCTGGCAACGGCCGCACCCGCTGGACCTGCCTTTGAAGCTGCGAGTATAAAGTGTGGTGTTCGGGCAGCATCGGGTGCAATTGAAACAATCAAAATTACAGATGGCCAATTAATTATTGGCACTATAGATGACACTCCCGCGATTGGAATATGTGGATCGGGTTTAGTCGATGCATGTGCCTCACTAGTAGGTGTAGGTCTTCTGGATCACTCTGGCCGATTTGTCACTGATGAGATTGCTAAGCAAGTAGCTCCAACTTTGGCTGATCGACTTCTTGAACGCGAAGGCGAGCGGGTATTTGTCTTAACGTGGAGCAAAGAGCCTGGGGATTTAAGTGACTGTGTATTTTTAACTCAGCGAGATGTCCGTGAACTTCAATTCGCCAAAGCTGCCATAGCAACTGGGTGGGCGCTACTTCTAGAAGAGTTCGGTGTCGCCGAGTCGGAGATTCAACAGGTATTGCTCGCAGGTTCATTTGGTTCATATCTCTCCCCCGCATCTGCAATTAAAATCGGACTCGTACCAAAACTCTCAGTTATGCGAATCTTGTCGGCCGGAAATGTTGCCGGAGAGGGCGCAAAGATGGTCTTGTTATCTGCCCAGGAGCGCCATGGCGCTGCAGCTCTTTTAGATGAGATTGATTACGTTGAACTCTCTGATCGCACCGATTTCAACGATAAGTTTGTGGACCGCTTAGCTTTTCCAGTATGAGCATCGGCATCGTGGCCTGTGGAGCACTGGCCACACATATCGATGAGTTAGCAAAAGAACTCGCTTTGCCTATAACTATTTACCCCCTGCCTCCACTTCTGCATAATCGTCCTGAAAAAATCGCGGGAGAGGTCGATGCGCTATTAACGCAGATTAAAGATAAGCACACGCAATGCGCAGTCGCATACGCTGATTGCGGCACATATGGCCAATTGGATGCAGTCATCCAACGGCACAATGTGGCGCGCTTGGGAGGCAATCATTGTTACGATATTTTTGCGGGCCAATCCCTTATTGAAACTATGATGGCAGAGAATCCTGGGACCTACTTCTTAACTGATTTTTTGGTTAAATCTTTTCATCGCAGTGTCATTATCGAACTTGGTTTAGATAAATATCCCCACCTTCGCGATGATTATTTCAGGAACTACTCACGCGTTATGTGGCTAGCCCAGAATCCAAATCCAGAGTTAAGGGCCGCAGCAAATGATGCCGCAAATGAAATCGGCTTGCCGCTTGAAACGCAGATAGTCGGTAGTGAGGGATTACGTCGTCAGTTAGAGATACTGATTAGTCATTAATGTAATTTCAATGGCCCGTACGACAATGGGTGAGAGCAGTGCATGATCCACTTCATTTCTCAATCGCCCAATCATGGTCGGCGTCCAGAATTGAACAATGTGGTGCGCAACTTGAATCTCGGGTGCGTTATTAGCTGGCACATTTGCCGCAATCTGATTAGCCATACGGATGATCGAATCTAACTGAGGGTCACCTCCAATATGGGTTTCAATCATTTCACCAGGTCCTTGAATGCTAGGTGAGATCTCTACCGCTGTAACTTTGTATTCGGGGCAGTTTGTAGCCCAATCTGAGAAATCAGTTGTGATTACATTGGCGCCACTTTCTGGGAAGTGGAAAGTCGTATAGACAACTCCTGCCGGCACCTCATCGGTAATGCGCGCTTTCATAATCGTTTCTCCGACGCGACTTGCAAGCTTGACCCAAGAGCCATCGGCGATTCCGCGTAACTGCGCATCGGATTCATGTAGATCCAAAATATCTTCGCTGTGCCAGATATTATTTTTAGTGCGTCTGGTCTGCGCGCCAACGTTGTACTGGCTGAGCACCCGACCAGTAGTCAGTAAAAGCGGGAATTTGCGCGTGGCTTTCTCATCAGTTGGTACATATGGAGTCTTCATAAATTGACCTTGCCCACGAACAAAATGATCTATATGCATCATCGGCGTGCCTTGCGGATTGGCCTCATTGCACGGCCATTGGATACTGCCGAGCTCATCGAGTTTGGCAAATGAGACTCCCGAAAAAGTAGGAGTAGTTGCCGCAATCTCATCCATGATTTGGGCGCCGCTCTCATACGACATCGGGTAACCCATAGCCGTTGCCAAGTCACAGGTAACTTCAAACTCACTTTTACCTGTCTTGGATTTCATTACGGGGCGAACGCGATTGATACGACGCTCGGCATTTGTGAATGTGCCATCTTTTTCCAAGAAAGAAGTTCCTGGCAAAAAGACGTGGGCGAACTTCGAAGTTTCATTCAGGAATAAGTCTTGGACAATAACCATATCCATTGCGCGCAAAGCAGCGTGAACATGAGAAGTATTTGGATCAGATTGAGCGATATCCTCACCTTGAACATACATTCCTCGGTACTGCCCAGCGATAGCTGCATCAAACATGTTTGGAATTCGCATACCCGGGCGCTCTTGTAACTCTACGCCCCAAGCATCGTTGAAAATCTTTCGTGTATCGGGATTTGAAATATGGCGATACCCAGGGAGCTCATGTGGGAATGAGCCCATATCGCAAGAACCCTGAACGTTGTTCTGGCCTCGCAGTGGATTTACGCCAACACCTTTGCGGCCGATATTTCCAGTTGCCATTGAAAGATTTGCAATGCCCATAACCATCGTTGAGCCTTGACTATGTTCGGTAACTCCAAGTCCGTAATAGATAGAGCCATTTCTTGCATTGGCAAACAAATAGGCAGCGGCACGAATTTGCGTCGCAGGCACACGTGATGAAGCCTCTAGTGACTCCGGTGAGTTTTCTGGAAGAGAAATAAACTCTTCCCACTCCTTAAATGACTGTGCATCACAGCGTGCCTCAACAAAATCACGCTTGATTAATCCCTCAGTAACTATTACGTGCGCCAAAGCATTAATCACAGCAACATTTGTGCCAGGCATTAACTGTAAATGATGCGCCGCTTCGACTCCTGGAGTACGAACTAGCGGAATAACACGTGGGTCAATAACGATTAATTTTGCACCTTTGCGGATTGCTTGTTTCATGCGTGAGGCAAAGACTGGGTGGGCCGAAGTTGGATTAGCGCCAATGAGCATGATCACATCGCTGTGCTCTACCGATTCAAAATCCTGTGTTCCAGCTGAAGTTCCAAAGGTTTGGCCCAGGCCATAGCCCGTAGGTGAATGGCAAACCCTGGCGCAGGTATCAACATTGTTATTTCCAAAGGCTGCACGAACCATCTTCTGAACTACGAAGACCTCTTCATTTGTACAACGTGAGGATGTTATTCCACCGATCGCGTTGATCCCGCTCTCACTTTGAATTCTTTTCAATCCGTCGGATGCGTAGGTAATAGCCTCATCCCACGAAACCTCTTTCCATGGATCATTTATCGATGCGCGAATCATTGGCTTAGTGATGCGGTCGCTGTGTGTTGCATAGCCATAGGCAAAACGTCCCTTAACGCAGGAGTGACCTTCATTTGCGCCACCGGCTTTAAGAGGAACCATGCGCACTACTTCATCCCCGCGCATCTCAGCTTTAAAACTACATCCGACTCCGCAGTAAGCGCAGGTTGTAATGACCGAAGATGTTGGTGGGCCAATAGTTAAGAGAGTTTTCTCAGTAAGGGCTCCAGTTGGACAGGCCTGCACGCATGCACCGCATGAGACGCACTCGCTGTCAATAAATGATGTACCCGATGATGAAACGCGTGCTTCAAAACCACGGTTTTCAATCGTTAACGCAAACGTTCCCTGCACTTCATCGCATGCACGAACACAGCGATTGCAGACGATGCACTCAGTTGAATCAAATGTGAAGTAAGGATTACTCTCATCTTTTGCCAAATCTAAATGAGTCTCGGGTGTGGTGTAACGACTTGTTGCAACTCCGATTTTCTTTGCAACTGCGTGAACTTCACATTCAGCTCCCGTTGCACATTCGGCCGGGTGATCAGAGAGATAGAGCTCCATCACTCCTTTGCGAATTCGATCAAGTTTTTCAGATTTCGTCGCAACTTTCATGCCCTCAGCCACAGGAGTTGTACACGAAGAAGGCGTGCCGTTGCGACCATCCACTTGGATGATGCATAAACGGCAGGAGCCAAATGCCTTTAATCGATCGGTTGAGCAGAGTTTTGGAATATCGATTCCGACTTCAAGTGCTGCGCGCATGATCGATGTATCGGCAGCTACAGTAATTGAACGACCGTCGATTTCAAGGCTTACCTGTTCTAATTTCTCACTTGCAGGTGTACCGAAATCAGGCTCGAAGATCATCGTCATTTGCGCACTCCATCGAAGTCTGTCGGAAAGTTAATCATTGCACTCTTGACTGGCAATGGCGTCAACCCGCCCATTGCGCAGAGCGACCCATCGGTCATTACTTCACATAAGTCTAGGAGGAGTTTCTTATTCTCATCCACCCTGACCCCTTTAATTATCAGATCAATGGTTTCGGCTCCACGTGTGGAACCGATACGGCATGGCGTGCATTTTCCGCAGGATTCAATTGCACAAAACTCCATTGCAAACTTTGCCTGCTGGGCTAAATCAACTGTGTCATCAAATACGACAACACCACCATGTCCTAACATTCCACCGGCTGCAATGAGGGATTCATAATCCATGGCCGTTTCAATCTGTGCAGATGAGAAATAGGCACCGAGCGGTCCGCCGATTTGAACTGCTCGAAATGGCCGGCCCGACAAAGTTCCTCCGCCATAAGTATTGACGAGCTCATTGAGGGAGATTCCAAATGAGCGCTCAACAATTCCACCACGAGCGATATTTCCTGCGAGTTGAAAGATTTGAGTACCTAGCGAGCGTCCGACTCCACGGGATTTATATGCCGTTGCACCCTCGGCCATAATCATTGGAACCGTTGAAAGTGTGAGAACGTTATTGATAACTGTTGGTTGACCGAAGAGACCCTCTACAGCTGGAAGCGGTGGCTTAGCACGCACTACGCCGCGCTTTCCTTCAATGCTCTCAAGCATCGCAGTCTCTTCGCCGCAGACATATGAACCTGCACCAACACGAACTTCAATATCAAATGCGTGCGTTGTTCCTAGAACACGACTGCCGAGCCAATCACTTGTTCGCGCTATCTCAATAGCTTTTCTAAGTGTCGCAATTGCATATGGGTACTCTGAGCGAATATAAACAATTCCCTTAGTTGCACCAACTGCGATACCCGCAATCGTCATTCCTTCGATCAATGTAAATGGATCACCTTCAATAAGCATTCGGTCGGCGAAGGTGCCACTATCCCCCTCGTCGGCGTTGCAGCAGATGTACTTCTGCTCACCGAAGCTTTGAGCTACCGTCCGCCACTTAATTCCTGCAGGAAATCCAGCTCCTCCTCGGCCACGCAGACCCGATTCAGTTACTTCATTGATAATTACCTCGTGAGAGAGTTTTAGTGCTTTGCGAAGACCAATTAATCCACCGTGCGCGCGATAGTCCTCAAGTGATAGCGGATCTATGATGCCAACGCGTGCGAAAGTAACTCGCTCCTGAGAAGAGAGCCATTCAATCTCCTCGGTCTTGCCTAGAGATAAGGGATGTGCGCCACCATTGAGAAAATCTGCATCAAATAGCGACTGTACATCGGCAGGCGTAACTGGACCAAAGGCGATGCGCCCACTTGGTGTTTGAACTTCAACTAAAGTTTCAAGCCAAAGCGCCCCTCGAGAACCATTTCGAATGATTTCAACTGTTGAGTCCAATTGTGCAATGGCAGTTGCAACTTCATCGGCGCCGACTGAGATCGCCGCACTGTCACCAGGAACAAAGACTCTCATTGAAGTGCCTTCTCAATCTTCTCAACCGTTGCCCTGCCAATGAGCTTTCCATCGACCATAACGGCAGGGCCAAGTGCGCAGTTACCAAAGCAGTATGCGCTCTGGACCTCATCGTTAAACTTAGCTTTAATCTCTCTCTCAAGATTTCGAGCACCGACTGCTTGACATGCTTCAGCGGCACAGATTGAGATTTGATGTGACGTTGGTGGGGTCGTGCGTAGATCGTGATAGAAAGTTAGAACGCCATGTACTTCGGCCCGCGACTTATTGAAGTAGTTCGCGATCAAAGCAACGCATGCCTGATCAACATACCCAAACTCTTCTTGCATCAACTGCAAGGCCATCAGTACCGGCCCATTTTCATCGCGCAAGGTCGCAAGAAGTGTTAGCGCTGCATCTTGTGACCACGGCGAAAATTTCATTAAAAGAGACCTACGACCTTTCCATCCACATAATCAATGCGCTCTGCCGAAGGTACTTTTGGTAGGCCCGGCATTGTCATAATCTCTCCACAGATCATCACTATGAACTCAGCGCCTGCCGACAACTTTACTTCACGAACATTGAGCGAGTGGCCACTTGGAGCGCCACGAAGGGCGGCATCGGTGCTGAAGGAGTATTGCGTCTTTGCCACACAAATAGGGAAGTTTCCATACCCTGAGGCTTCAAGCTCTTTGAGCTTCAGACGCACTTTCGCATCGGCCGTTACCTCTTTAGCGCCGTAAATCTTGGTGGCAACTGCGGTGATTTTCTCCCATAGGCTTTCGCTCTCTTCATATACAAACTTCATTTGATTTGGTTGTTCGCAGAGTTCTACAACGGCATGTGCTAGATCGGCCGCACCTTTTCCACCATCGGCCCAATGTGTTGCTAGAACGATTTTGACACCCATCGCCTCAACTCGTGCGCGAAGAAGTTCAACTTCAGCCTTAGTATCACTTGTAAAATTATTAATTGAGACAACAAGGGGCAAGTTGTAGACATTTTTAATGTTATGAATATGGCGCTCTAAGTTAACTATTCCAGCCTCGAGTGCGCCCAAGTTCTCTTGCGTAATTGTCTTTAGATCTGCGCCGCCATGGTATTTGATCGCACGAATAGTTGCGACCAAAACACAGGCTGAAGGGCGCAAGCCTGATTTACGGCACTTAATATCTATGAATTTTTCCGCGCCTAGATCTGCGCCAAATCCCGCTTCGGTAACTACATAGTCTGCCAACTTCATCGCCGAAGTTGTTGCTACGACCGAGTTGCAACCGTGCGCAATATTGGCGAAAGGGCCTCCATGAATAAATGCAGGTGTGTTCTCTAGCGTCTGTACTAAGTTTGGCTGAAAAGCATCTTTGAGTATTACGGTCATAGCACCTTGAGCATTTAATTCACTGGCCAGGACTGGAGTCTTATCGCGCTTATAGCCAACGACAATCTTGCCAATCTTCTCCTTTAAATCCTCAATAGATGTTGCTAGACAGAAAATGGCCATAATTTCAGATGCGACTACGATGTCAAAACCATCGCTGCGAGGATAACCATTTCCTACGCCGCCAATTGATTGAATAATTTCACGTAGAGCGCGATCATTCATATCTACCACGCGCTTCCAAGTAACACGTCGAATATCGATTGCCAACTCATTTCCGTGGTGAATATGGTTATCGATAAGTGCGGCAAGTAAGTTATTGGCAAGGGCTATAGCGTTGAAATCACCTGTGAAGTGAAGGTTGATATCTTCCATCGGAACTACTTGAGCATATCCGCCTCCGGCTGCTCCACCCTTCATTCCAAAGACTGGACCGAGAGAGGGTTCGCGAAGTGCAATCATCGCGTTTTTACCGATATGGCGAAGAGCATCACCTAGGCCAACTGTTGTCGTTGTCTTGCCTTCACCGGCAGGGGTTGGGCTTATCGCAGTTACCAAAATTAACTTTGAATCTTTGCGCTCTGGAAGCGCCGTCAGATATTTCAAATTCACCTTCGCCTTGTACTTTCCATAAGCTTCAAGGTTTTCTACATCAATGCCAAGAGATGCGCCGATGTCATTAATTGGCTTCATGGTTGCAGCTTGTGCGATTTCGATATCTGACATTTTTATCCCTTTGCCTGACGTATGGCGCTGGTGAGCGCGGGTATTACTTGATGTAAATCACCGATGATTGCGTAATCGGCATAACGTAAGATTGGTGCCTCTGGATCTGTATTGATAACTACGATGGTCTTACTGTTTTTCATTCCAGCAATGTGTTGCATAGCCCCTGAAATTCCTGCTGCGATGTAGAGATCTGGAGCCACTTTTGTACCAGTCTGTCCTACCTGTTCGGCGTGTGGGCGCCAGCCCGAACTTGTCACAACACGTGAACAGCCAACGGTTCCACCGAGTAGGTCTGCCAACTCTTCTAAGTTGCCGAAGCCATCTGGCCCGCCAACTCCTCGCCCACCCGAAACGATTACTTTTGCATCGCTTAGCGTTAGGCCAGCTTTACTCTGGCCTGAATCACGACTTAAAACCTTAACAATCGAGTCCGCGGGTTCAAGTGCGGGTTCGAAGGTAAGAACTATTGCTACACCTGAATTCGCGCTCTCGGCTTCTACGGAAAAACTAAGAAGGGTTGCAACTAAGAGTTCAGAGTGAACGTGTGCCGATTCGATTAAGTTACCTGCCCATCGAGCACGCAGAACGTGATGTGGTGAGCCCAATGTAATTTCAGAGCACTCTGCCGCCATTGGAATATCTAAAAAGGCCGCTAAATGCGCCAGCTGCTCATTGCCCCGTGGGCTTCCCGCAGCTAAAACCGCCACCGGCTTGAACTTGTCTACTAAATCCTTTAGCGCACGCCCCGATGCCATCGGTGTGTAATCAGTGATTGCATCATGTGCTGCCACATGAAGCTTCGTGGCACCGTATTCACCAACTATTGCGGCCAGTTGTGCGCCATCGCTGCCGATTGCAACGGCCTCAATCTCGTGGCCCAATTTACGTGCAGCTGTTAGTGCGCGCAGTGAAAGTGGGTCGATTTCGCTTTGATCATGATCGATGAGTACGAGAATCATTAGAGCGCTCCGATCTGCTTTAAAACTTCGACTAATGCTGGAACTGCATCTACGCCTTTACCAAGAATTTCAGCGCCCTTATCTTTAGAGGGAGCAAGTGCCAGTGTAACTTTTTCAAGTTTTGGAACGCGAGGTTCGGCTTTTTTCATATCGACGATTTTCTTACGGGCCTGCATGCGCCCCGGAACCGATGGATAACGTGGAATATTTAATCCATCGCGAACGGTAACAATGGCCGGCATAGGCGCTTCATAATGCTCGCGACCAGTTGCCACAACTCGCTCGCAACTTACAACCCCATTCTCGACTTTCATCGCCTTTACATTTGTAACTATTGGCCGATTTAACGCATGTGCTACGCGAATATGGATTTGGTAGCCCGCACTATCTGCAGACTCTGCGCCGAATATAATTAAATCAAATTTCGTCTCTTCGGAATTAATAGCATCAACTAATGCAGCTGCTGTACCTTGTGGATCCCACTCTTGTCCATCGGTTTCAATCAGAACGGCACGTGTTGCACCAATCGCTAACTGAGAGCGCAACTGCTCTTCAGCATCACTAGGTCCAAGAGTAAGTAAAGTGAGCGTTCCACCCATTTGTTCGACTAACTGAACTCCTGCTTCAACGGCATTTTCTTCATGTGGACTAATTCCAAAACCTAAGTGTTTGGTTTCAATATCCCGTGAATCTGGAGTGAGAATCAACGTTCCGCCCGCTAGCGGAACTCGCTTTAAACAGACCAGAATATCCATTAGGCCATGATCCGCTCATTCGAGGCGTCAAAGACCGATGTTGCACCTACTTCAGCGATGGAGCACGGGTAGTGCTCCCCCAAATACTCAACGATGAACTTATTGCCAGCCACTGCGAGTTCTGTTGGTAGGTAAGACATAAGAATGTGCTTGCCAAGTGAAGGTGCCGATCCCGCGCTAGTTACATAAGAGCGTCGACCATGTGAATCAACAATTGGAGCCTTATCTAAAGTCAAGATTGGTTCATTACCCATCATGTAGCGCTTTTCTCCGGTGGATGAAGTGTGATCATCTACGAATAATGTACAGAGCGTAGTAACCGGAGTTTGGCTGCGATGCTTAACATGCGCGGCTTTACCGATGAAGTCAGCCTCCTTTAACTTAGGAGATTGCATTCCAGCTTCCACGACTGTGTATTCAGTCTCTAACTCTGGCCCATATGCTCGGTAACATTTTTCAAGTCGACCTGTGGTTCCATAAACACCGATTCCAACGGGAATCATCTCGTGCTTCTTGCCTGAATCCCACAACATCTCCCAGAGCTTTGCACCTTGCTCGATTGGAACGTAGAACTCCCAGCCAAGATCGCCAACGTATGAGATACGAGAAGCTAAAACGCGTAGTGGGCCAACTTCGATAATTTTGCACGTACTGAACTTAAATGCCTCCTTGCCCATATCGCTCTTGGTGATAGCTTGAATAATCTCGCGCGCCTTTGGTCCCCAGATTCCAACCGTTGTATAACTCGAAGTCAGATCGAATATTTGTGCAGATCCATCGGTTGGCAGAAGATCACTAAACCATTTTTTATCGGCCATCCCATGCGCTCCACCTGTGACTACGCGGAAGTGCTGGGTATCTAAGCGCATGATTGTTAAATCTGATTTAAAACCACCATTTGGTCCAAGAACTGGCGTGTAAACAACTCGACCAATTGCAACGTCCATCTGGCGAAGTGCGGCTTTTTGCACAACTGCTAACGCCGATGGACCGGTGATATCAAAGATTGCAAAGGCCGAGAGATCTACGATTCCAGCGCTTTCGCGCATTTGTAGGTGCTCTGCATTGATAATTGGTGACCACCAACGTGACTCCCACTCGGACGTGCGAGGCATGACTTTGTCACCAAACTTTGCAAGTAGGTTCTTGTTTGATTCATACCAGAATGGTCGCTCCCACCCAGCGGTCTCATAAAAAACCGCACCGAGCTCTTTCTCGGCGGCGTAGAAAGGAGAGAGGCGAACATTTCTATTAGATGCGTATTGCTCAAGAGGGTGAACTATTCCATAGGTCTTATTGAAGCTCTCATCGACTCGGGCCTTAATATGGAACTCGGCTTTTTGGTGCTCATGAAAGCGTGCAATGTTAGATGAGTGAAGATCAATCTCTGAATCTCCCAAAACCATCCATTCAGCTACTGATTTAGAAGTTCCCGGACCCTCTTTAATCCATACTGCAGCAACCGACCACAGACCTTTAACCTCTGGAGTCTCGCCAAGAATTGGCATTCCATCTGGCGTGTAGGAAAGAATTCCATTAATTGCATACTTTTCACGAACGTTTTCATCGCCAACAATAGATGGCATTAACTCATAGGCGTGCTCATCTTGAATATCAAAGTCGGCTTGAGTAAATGCAAACTCAGTTGGTGAGAGCGCTGCAGTTGCATTCGATGGTAAATCCTCTGGGGTATAGAGAATTGGGCGGTGCGCATAAGAACCAATCTCAAGACCAGTTCCGTGCTGGCGTTCGTACATAAATACATCCATGTCGCGCACAATCGGCCATTCGATATCACCTTTTGCATCTTTGAAGAATGGAACTGGTCCTATGTCCTTCATTTGATGTACTGCAGGTGTCAACGGAATATGCGCTCCCGCCATTTCAGCGAGCTTTGGGGACCAGCAACCGGTTGCGATAACAACATACTCTGCGGAAATCGTTCCTTGATCTGTTACAACACCAGTTACATGCCCATTTTCAACGGTTATATCTAAGACTTCAATATTTGCAAATGACTGCGCAGCTCCTGCTTCGATTGCATGTTCGCGCATTAACGTGCCTGTGCGTAGAGAGTCAACGACGCCCACGGTTGGTTGGTAATAGCCACCCACAATGACATTTTCATCAATATAAGGAACTAGCTCTTTAACTTGTGCTGGAGTGAGGATTTGACCACCATCAATTCCCCAAGATTTAGCCGAAGTGATTCGACGAGCAAGCTCTTGCATCCGCTCAGGTGTGCGCGCCACCTCAATCCCGCCAGTTTGAGTAAATGTGCCCCACTCTTTGTATTGGCGCATGCTCTCTGCAGTTATTGCAGTCATCTCTTTGGAGTGATCAACGGGGAAAATAAAGTTAGATGCATGTCCTGTAGATCCACCAGGATTTGGCAGCGGTCCCTTATCGATCTGGACAATATCTTTCCACCCCAGCTTTGCAAGGTGATAGACCATTCCATTGCCAACGATGCCGGCACCGATAACGACGCACTTTGCCTTTGCAGGTAACTTACTCATAGCTTTTGTCCTCGTTCTTTTTAGTGGTGGTTTATAAAGATTTACGAATTGATGCTTCAAATCCCTCAACATGCTCGCGCATCGCTTTTCCAGCTGCCTTCGAATCGCTATCTGAAATCGCTTCAAGGAGTGCACGATGTTCAATAATGGCTGCCGCTAAACCGGCAACGCGGTCAAGGGCTAAAAACCAGATACGCAAAGCATGGGCGTAATAGTTATCAAGGGCCGCTGCCAGAAACTCGTTATGGGTGCATTGATAGATATGGTGGTGGATTCGTTGGTCCAAACCGATAAGCCTTGCCATATCGAGCCCACCTTTAATTCCATTAATCTCGGTAATGAGAGCCTTAGTGATGAGATGGTCGGCGGGAGTTGAACGCTCTGCTGCCAGTTCGGCGGCTTTAATTTCAAGAACGGCTCTAATCTCAGAGAGCGCAGAGAGATTTTGAACATCCACGCTTGAGACGAACATTCCACGACGTGGATATACCTCTACCAACTTCTCAGTAGCTAGCGAGCGCAACGCCTCACGAATTGGGGTGCGCCCGAAACCTAACTTCGCCATCAGATCACTCTCACTAATCAGTGATCCTGGAACGAGCTCGAGGGTAATAATCATTGAGCGAATTCGGCTATAGGCCTCTTCCGAGAGTGAACTGGCCTGGCGGGAGAGAATGTGGATGGCCTGGCTCATAGGTTTGATGATATATCAGTCATATCCAGATTGATACACCAGGGCGAGGGTTTTTAGCTCAAGTAATAGCGCTTAAATAGCCAGGCCGAGGCGCCAAAGCCGACGGTTAAAATCAAGGCGCGGTAGAGCTTGGGCGGCATCTGCGAGGCCCATCGCCCTCCAAAGCTTCCACCGATGCTAGCTCCAGCCACAAGTGCCATGACGAAGCTCCAATTAGCGCGCCCGCTGGCGATATAGATCAGATTTGAGATTAGCGATGTCCATCCCACAATTAAATTCTTCGCCGAATTGAGCGTCTTTGGATCACGGCCGACATCGCGCGCTAATACTGCAATAACCATCACGCCCTGCCCCGGTCCAAAGTATCCGCAGTACAGGCCACTTGCGGCGATACCTATTTTTTCCATTAACTCATGCCGCCCACCACGATCGGCTTTAGCTTTGATGAGAAAGGAAAGGCTTGCAAAAAGCAGAAGAAAGGGAACCATCTTTTCAAATACTCCTGGGGGGACAGAGAGTAAGGCGATTGCACCAGAGGCTGAACCAATGATCGAAATTATTATGAGTTTTTTATACTCTAAAAAATATGCGCGCAGCTTATCTCTGACTGAGATTAGAGCAAAGAAATTTGCCGGCGTCACACCGAGGGCATTGGTAATCGCAGCGTTAACTGGCGACATTCCTGTTGCCAGCAGCACTGGGTAAGAGATAACCGAGGCGCCACCAGCCATCCCATTAATTGCACCAACGAGAATTCCAACCCCGAAGATAAGGATGTACTCAAGCATGCCTTAACCATACAATGACGAAATGAATAATGGGGTGCAAGTGCGCTATTTTGCCGCTGCCCGCGCAGCTGCAGGGGTTGAATCGGCAATATTTGCACCTGCATCCTTGGATTCAATCATTTCCCTTGCGTGCAGCACCAATCCATCACTTAAGCATGTGCTTTCTCAGTGCAGTTTTCTACTTGACTCAGTACTCGTCCATGATCAAAGTATTTTCGTAAATGACGGAAGTGTTATAGATGTTTTACCACGATTTGCAGGAGGCTAACCACCAATAGCCGACATTGGACGAATTGGCGCTATAAATGTTGGGTCATTTATTCCATGTCCCGGAAGTTTACTGATAACTGTTTTTTGAAAGCGTGCCGCAATTTCTTGCTTCTTTGTTGCAGAGTTCAAGCTTTCATCCCGAAGAACTCTACGTAAATCCGTTTCAACGTTTGAAAATAGACATGATCGAAGCTGGCCATCTGAAGTCAATCTAATCCGATCGCAGGCACCGCAAAAAGGACGGGTCACGCTTCCTATTATTCCGACGGTTGCTGAACTCCCATTGATATAGAACTCTTCTGCTGGAGATGAGCCTCGATTATCGACCGGAGTCAATGTATATCGAGTCGAAAGCGCGGCATATATCTCATCGGCCGTAATTAAAGTCGCACGATCCCAAATTCCACCGGCATCAAGGGGCATCTGTTCAATAAAACGAAGTGAATACTCATTTTCAAGGGCCCACTCTAAAATTGCAGGCGCTTCGTCATCGTTAATATCTTTGAGCAATACTGCATTAACTTTAATTGGAAATAACCCCGCAGCATTTGCTGCTTTGAGTCCAAGGATCACGTCGTCGAACCTGTCACGATATGTCAGTGTCTTGAAGCGCTCTCGGCTCAAAGTATCAAGACTGACGTTGATGCGATTTAATCCCGCTTTTGCTAATGGCCCAGCAAGATCTGGCAGACGTATTCCATTAGTGGTTAGAGTCAAGCGTGGAGCATTCTCGATGCCAGCAATACGTTCAACGATTTCAACGATATCTGGTCGAAGAAGTGGTTCACCGCCAGTTAAGCGAACTTCATCTATCCCCTGCTGAACGGCTACTTCAATAATCGTTAGTAGTTCATCGGTTGAAAGTAACTCTTCGTTTGGAAGCCAGGCCGCAAAGTCATGTGGCATGCAGTACGTGCAGCGCAACGAGCATCGATCTGTTAGCGAGACTCGCAGATTTCGATGCGTGCGACCATAAGTGTCTACGAGAGTACTCATGCCGTGTTTACCCATTCGTCACTTCCATCGGCAAATACTTGGTGCTTCCAAATCGGTAACTTCAATTTGATCTCATCGACGAGGGCACTGCATGCATTGAAAGCATTTGCCCTATGGTGGGATGAGACCGCTACTGCAAAGGCCGTTTGACCTATCGGGATCTGACCATAGCGGTGAACCACGGCTGCCTTGACAACATCAAAACTAGCCAGCACGGATTGTGTAATTAATTTAATTTGCTCATCGGCCGATGGGTGAATCTCATAAGTAAGCCTGGCAACCTCTTTGCCGCCATCATGGTTTCGAACATCCCCTGTGAATGTGACAAGCGCTCCAGAGCCTTCATCCTTGACTAAGGCAATAAGTTCATCGATGGATACTTTCTCGCTAGTTACAACTGCCCGCATAATCTGCACCATTAGTGGTCAATGCCATCTAGTTGATCCAATATGTGACTTGCCAAAGCTTCGATGATCACAAGACCATCTTTAACTCCACCTTGTGAGCCTGGAAGATTTATTATGAGTGAACTCCCATTGGTGCCAGTTAATCCACGCGTTAGATCGGCAGTTGCAACTTTACCTCGCGAGTAAGCTCGAAAAGCTTCACCAAAACCTGGAATAAGTTTTTCTATAAACGGTGCCGTTGCCTCCGGCGTTACATCTGTTGGTGAGAGCCCAGTTCCGCCCGTTGTAATAATTAGGCGAACTTTACTTGCAAGTGCTTTGACAATCTCATTTCCAATTGCATCTGCATCATCACTAACGATTACAGGAGTATTGACGCTGTAGCCAAGACGCTCTAGGCCTTCTCGCAAAGTTTCACCGCTTAAATCGGCATAGACTCCGAGAGATGCTCGAGTGCTTGCTGTGATGACGACTGCGTTGCGTTTAATCATGCGCGCTTCCAATCACCACTCTTGCCTCCAGATTTCGAATCAATACGAATATCACTTATCGACGCCATCGGGTCTAGAGCTTTGACCATATCGATAATTGTTAAGCCAGCAACACTGACTGCGGTTAGGGCCTCCATTTCAACGCCGGTCCGGTCCGAAGTGATGACTTGGGCGAGAATTGCAACACCTGAATCTGTGATCTCTAATTCAATTGAAATTTTATTTATTGCAATTGGGTGACATAAGGGAATTAGTTCACTCGTTTTCTTTGCGGCCATAATTCCGGCAATTCGCGCTGTAGTTAAGACATCGCCTTTAGGTGTTGTTCCATCTCGCAAGAGTCCAACTGCAAGTGGTGATAGAAATACGTGGGCAGATGTGTCGGCAATTCGTACAGTGATATCGCGGCCGGTAACATCGACCATATTAGCTTGGCCTGCGCTATTGAGATGTGTTAACTCATCACTCATGCGCAGAGTGTATTTCGTTAAGGCAGTGATAGCCAACGGACAGTTTCACCCGCTGTAGTAAGGCTGTTGCTAACTACGGCAAAGCCTGTTGAGTGTGCCAAACCGCGCAGCATTGCCGAACCCAAGTAAGGAGCAACGACAAATTGACCTTCGACCAAGTTGCCGATTATCAAACGGGTAAAATCCTGCGGTGCTGTGAGTTCATCACGTGTGACTACGTTTGCAAGTTGTTGCTCTTCTTGCCCCAGCATTGAGGTAATAACCGGTCCCCCAAGAGAGATAAGTGCAACGATTGCAGACTGCGGATTACCTGGCAAACCAAATATTGCACTGGTGTTAGTCCGAGCCAATAACATCGGGTGACCAGGTCGGACCGCGACGGTATCAACTAGAATCTCAGCATTAATTTCACCTAGCGCGCTATGTAAGTAGTCACGCGGCCCATGCGCCGTGCCTCCAGTTGTTATGACAATGTCGGCTATCGCGCATGCATTGCCAAGGGCATCAACAACGAGGGCTAACTCATCGCTAATGTACTGCGTACTAATAACTTCGCAACCTAATTTAACTAACCAACCTGGCAGTTGAGGACCGAGCGCATCTCGTACAAGTCCATCGGTTGGAACACCGGCTAATGCAATCTCATCCCCTAATAAAACAAGGGCCACTTTTGGTTTTCTAACTACTTCAATCCGATCGAGTCCAGCTGCAGCAAGTAGGCCAATCATTGCAGGATTGAGTTGCGTGCCTGCAGTTATTAATACATCACCTGCTTTGCACTCATGTGCAGGCGGGCGTATATCTTGATTCTCTACTGCATCCCCGATTAATACATTGCCTTCAACACGGGCTTGCTCCCAGCGAATTACTCCAAAAACTCCATCTGGAATTACTGCACCAGTTGCAATACCGACGGCATTGCCAGCAGTCAGCGCAGTTTTCATGGGGACTCCGGCTTTGACTTCACCAATTATCGTCCACGGGCCACTTCCTGCAACTGCATAGCCATCCATTGCAGATGTTGCATATGTAGGCAGGTCGCATAAGGCTCGCACTCCTGTTGCCAATGTCCTATCGATACCTTGGCTTACATCTATCTCTTCGGCTGGAAGTTTTATAAAGGATTGTGCGGCGACAATTCGTGCCTGGTCCCAACTGCCTTCGATGAGTGTGCTCATAACTTAAAAACACCTTTCGCTGCAAATGTAACCGCTCGATCTAAGTCGGCGATAGTGTCAATATCCATAAGCGCCTGTTCAACTTCATGGCTCATTGCGATCTCACGAATAGCTAAATGTGAAATTAATTCGCGCATCGACTTTCCATCAACTTGATTCAACTCGGCAAGTGCTTTCTCAACAGAATCAACTCTATAGACTGCAGCTAAGGGCTGTCTAAAACCCGCTGAATCGACATACATAACGCCATCATCATGAGGGGTCATAGAGTTAAAGAGGTTGACAACACGCATCAGCGCAAAGGGCATATCAGTAGCAATGAGTCCGACAATCTCATGGTTGCATAGTTCGAGACCTGCTTTGAATCCAGCTACAGGCCCACCTGCGGGTGGAGTTTCAATTACACAAACATAGTTTGAACTCATTATCTTTGGATCTGGCCCAACGATAATGATGTCAAACTCGGATGGAATCGCTTCAAGGATTCGAGCAATTAAACGTTGCCCCTCGATTAACGCCTGCGATTTATCGGAACCAAATCGCTTGCTCGCGCCACCGCTCAAGATGATGATGCTCGCCTTTTTACTTTCCATTTGGCTAGGATAGTGACCATGGCATATGTGCGCGGTGAGGCCAACGCACTAGGGTGGTGCGATTTAGAAGTCAGTGCTGATGAAGCACATGGTGGTCATCCTTTCCCACCCACGAATCTTCCCTTACTACTTATGCACCATCTATCTGATTTGCACGTCTGTGATGCTCAATCTCCGACTCGACCCGAGTATTTAGATCGCTGGGCCGACCCCGATAGCCCAATACGCGAAAAGGTTGGGACGATTGGAACCTACCGACCACACTCGATGCTCTCGCCACATGTTGTTGAAGCAATGATCCAATCACTCAATACAATAAAAACTGGACCGCTTTCGGGCCATCCTATTGATGGTGCGATTATCACTGGAGATACAACTGATAATGCCCAGCTCAATGAAGTCAGTTGGTATTTAGCACTCCTAGATGGTTTAGATTTCCGCCCAGATTCAGGCGACATGAACCGATATGAAGGCTCAATCGACGATGGCGGTGCGTATTACGACACTCGATACTGGCACCCGCATGGAACTCCACCTGGACACCAAGACGATGATGCGCGTGCTAAATATGGCTTCCCCGTAGTGCCCAATTTACTAAATCAATGTCGTAAACCCTTTAAGGCAACCGGCTTAAACTTTCCTTGGTTTGCCGTACATGGCAATCATGATGCTCTCCTCCAAGGAACCGTTGCTCCAGAGCCTGTTATAGATTCAGCGATGATTGATAATAAACGTTTTACGGGATTGCCTTCAAATGTAACTCTCGCCGATGTTCTTTCTAGTTTTCAGGAGATTGGACCGGCAAGCTATCCTCAAGCATTTGATGCACCATTCATAGAGGTAACTGCCGATGTTAATCGTCGCGCTATAGAGCGCGGAGAATATGCTGCATTGCACATGGCTTCGCCTGGTTTGCCTAAAGGCCACGGCTTTAGCCAAGAGAATATAGACAAGAAAACTATGTACTACTGCGCACATGTCGGATCGGTAAAACTCATCGTCATAGATAGCGTCAATCACTTCGGCGGATGGCAAGGCTCCCTCGATGTTGAGCAGTTCGAATGGCTCGAACGTGAAGTTGCCGCATCCGATAGACCTGTAGTGCTTGCATCCCATCATCCATTGAGCAAAATGTTTAATAGTTATGCGCCAATTGGAAGACGTATCTGTGTTGAAGAGATTCAAGAGATGCTCTTGAAATACTCCAATGTCATCGCGTGGTTTGCCGGTCACGAGCACCGCCATCACATTAAGTGGATTGGACCCGAGGAAGAGGTGCGTGGTTTCTGGCAGATTGAGACGGCCTCCCATGCCGATTGGCCACAGCAATCGCGGACTATTGAAATTGTTAAAGACCCAGATGGAGATATCTATTTTGGTTTGAGCGTTGTGGATCATGCCGGCGGTGCCGATTATGGCGATGCATCCAATCCTCAAGATATCGCGGCGCTATCACGAGCTTTAAGCGCAAATATCTGGCAGAAGCGCGCAGAGCTAGGGGCAACTCACGATATTAACTGGTGGTGTGGTCGACCAAAAGATAGAAACATCATTTTGAAGATTAATAAGCGTTAAAGCTCTTAGATATCGCCCTATAGAATTAGCGGCATGAGTCAGTACCAAGTGATGCGTTGGCGAGAAATCCCATCAATGGTTATCGCGCGTGAAGGTGAAGTCACAATTAAAGTGATGCTGGCATCGCGTTTTCAAGAGGCCATCGATGAGGCGGCGATGCGCTTAGGTGAGATTGATGCCGATGCTTACACCGCTGGATGGAATCGTGATCCTTGGATCGATGCCAGCGATACTCCTGATCTGCTTGCTCCCCGTATCGCCTCTGAATTGGAAGCAGAGTTGAGCGTTGAAAAATTGGATGAACTTCTCAAAAACTTAGGAGAGAAATAATGTCTGCTATATATGAAGCGTTAGAGAAGGCAACACTTGCATCCGATGGCGCAATGGGCACAATGTTGCAAGATCGCGGATTAATTGATGGCGGTGCGCCCGAACTTTGGAACGTTGAGAAGCCAGCTGAAATCGAGGCAGTGCTCGAGGCCTATGCCGCTGCTGGTGCACGTTTGATTACAACAAATACTTTTGGTGGAACACATGGACGTCTGGCAATGCATGGCCTTGAAGATCGAATCTTTGAACTCAATAAGGCTGGTGCTGAAATTGCACGCAAAGTTGCCGATCGTCATCCTGGTTGTTTTGTAATGGGTGATATTGGACCATCGGGCGATTTGATGGAGCCGATGGGCACAATGACACTCGAAAGTGGGCAAGGGCTATTCGCCGAACAGATTCGAGGTTTAGTTGCTGGCGGAGTCGATGCGATTCTCATTGAAACGATGTCGGATCTCGGTGAGGTCGAAGCTGCAGTCAAAGCAGCTCAAGAAGTTGCTCCAGGTTTACCGATAATTGCGACAATGAGCTTTGATACAAATCTGCGGACCATGATGGGTGTGAAGCCAGGCGTTGCGGTAACTCAATTAGCCGCACTCGGCGTGCGAATTATCGGGGCAAACTGCGGGCGCGGTACAGATGAGATGCAGGTAATTGCACAAGAGATGGTCAATGCACGTCCAGAAGGTGTATTTATTATTACTCAATCCAATGCTGGCTTACCAAAGCTGCAAGGTGATGAGTTCATTTACGATGGAACCCCTGAAGAGATGGCAAAGTATGCAATCGCGATGAAAGCGATGGGTGTAAATATCATTGGCTCTTGCTGCGGATCATCGCCAGCCCATACCGCCGCAATTGCTGCAGCCCTGGCATAAATGAAAAGCAAGATCCTTCTCATCGGAATCGATGGCCTCAATCTAAGCGCCGCTCTTGCATCAGCGCCTTCGATTGCATCTTTAAAGAGCGCTGGTTATTTCGCAAATCTAACGATGCAGGCTCCGACATGGTCGGGACCGAGTTGGGCAACTCTTTTAACTGGCTCTACTCACGCACAACATGGAGTCAGCGATAACTCTTTTACCGGGCATAAATTATTACACCGCCCTGATTTACTATCCCTTGCCTACTATCAAGATCAAAGCACAACGACTTTTGCCGCAGCAGGTTGGCCGCCGCTAGTTGATCCAGCCGGACATGGTCCAATCATTCACGAGCGTCGGGAGCAGGCAAAGGCCTATCGTCATCGCGTGCTAGTTCGAGATGGTGAAACCTATGGCTACACCACCATCGATGCTGAAATTTATTCAGCAGCCAAATACGCCATCGAAAACCATGCCCCAGATGTCTCATTTGTTTATTTCTGTGGAGTCGATGAGGCAGGTCATGCATTTGATTCAGTCGGCCCAGAGTATGCAACGGCCATTGCGCGAATTGATGCTTACGTGCAGAATTTACTCAATGCGGTGCAAGCCCGCGCAACAACACAAGAGCCTTGGCTCGTAGTCATCACTACCGATCATGGCCACTTAGATGCTGGCGGGCACGGTGGAGATTCGGCGGCTGAACGCGCTTCATTTGTTATTGCACAAGGTTTTGGTCGGGCAAATCCCACGTGGCCAGCTCAGCTCGAGCCACATGAGTTAACTCCATTATTGCTTACAGAAAGGGCTTAGCAGAGATGAACTTCAATAAAGTAATTCTTTACTACGGATTTGCACCGATCTCAGATCCGCAAGCCGTAAAGCTCTGGCAGAAAACTTTATGCGAGTCCCTCAATATTAAAGGGCGAATTCTCATCTCCCCGCATGGAATCAATGGCACGCTCGGCGGCAATATGGATGATGTCAAGAAATACATTAAGAATACGCGCCAATATCCGGGTTTTAAAAAGATTGATTTCAAATGGTCTGAAGGAACTGGAAATGATTTCCCAAAGTTAAAGATTAAGGTCAAAGATGAACTCGTCGCCTTTGGAAATCCTGGCGAGATTCAAGTCGATGAAAATGGAGTTATTGGTGGCGGAGTTCACCTACGTCCTGAAGAGGTTAATAAGCTAGTTGAAGAGCGCGGCGATGATGTCTTTTTCTTCGATGGTCGTAACGCCTTCGAGGCCAAGATCGGTAAGTTTAAAAACGCCGTTGTACCCGATGTCACAACTTCGCATGACTTTGTAAAAGAGATTGAAAGTGGAAAGTACGACCACATGAAAGACAAGCCAATAGTTACGTACTGCACTGGCGGCATTCGTTGTGAGATCTTGTCTGTCGTGATGAAAAACCGTGGCTTTAAAGAGGTATATCAAGTCAAAGGTGGCATTGTCCGATATGGAAATGCATTTGGTGATGATGGACTTTGGGAAGGCTCGCTCTACACTTTTGATGATCGCCTGACTATCGATTTCAGCGACCATACCAAGTTAATTGGTGAGTGTGCACATTGCAACGGCCCGACTAAAGAGTTTAGAAACTGTCAAAAAGCCGAATGCCATCAATTGGTGTTGCTATGTGATGCCTGTTATGACTCACACTTAGAACGCCCATGTAAACACGATCGTGAGATTAAGCGCAATCGCGAACTCATTGGTTAGTGTGTAAGCGTTACCTTTGACAAACCCTCTGGTGCATCGGGATCAAATCCTGAGGCCACTGCAAACTCAAGAGCAAAGCGCTGCAGAACCATTGCATCGACTAATGTTGAAGTTATTTCATCATCGCAGTAAGAACCGGCTATCACAACATCATTTGAGGTTGGTGCTCCACCATTTCCGATCCAGAATATTCGGTGTGATGTTTTGCGAATTTTGGTTGTGGCT
The DNA here is from genome assembly GCA_009698675.1 of Actinomycetota bacterium. GTDB lineage: Bacteria > Actinomycetota > Actinomycetes > Nanopelagicales > Nanopelagicaceae > Planktophila. Next base: position 53,635 of record WLPT01000003.1, on the reverse strand, counting down.
TCAAGAATCGATTCGGCGGGCATGTGATACGGCGCGATAATAAAGAGCTGTGTATCGGCAGTCAGCGCTGAGATTGGTCCGTGTAAGTAATCAGCTGTAGAGAGACCTTGAACTGAAATCTTGGAGGTTTCTTGAATTTTAAGCGCAGCCTCACGGGCGTTTGGATAGGCAAAGCCCCTACCCAAAATCACAATCTCATGGGAGCGATCAGTAGAAGCTACGGCTGCAGAAACAAGGCCAGCCGTGGCTGAAATTCTCGTCGCTTCACTAATAATCTGGGTTGCATTCACCGCCTTCCCTGTCCAAGCAGCTACGAGTAAGAATGAAATCAGAAGCTGTGCGTTATAGGACTTAGTGGCGGCAACGGCTAACTCTGGGCCGGCCATAAGAGGAAAATGGTGGTGAGCAATCTGAGCAAGTGGAGATGTCGAGTCATTGGTGATTGCAATCAAATAGGCGTTGGCCTTACGCGCAGCCGTTGCAAAGTGAACTAAATCGGGTGACTGTCCACTCTGACTGATAGCGACAACTAATGTGTTGGCGTATTTGAGCTCTGATTTGTACACGGTAACCGAAGAGGGCGATGTGAGACCCACAGGCAGCCCAATTTGGGTTTCGATGAGGTATTTCAAGTAGTGAGCTGCATTATCTGAAGTTCCCCGCGCCAGGATTAGAACGGATTGAATCTTTTCGCTGACTAAAATATTCTTTACCGAATCAAATACTGATAAATTACTCAGAATTTTGGTGAATACAGCAGGAGTCTCTGCAATCTCTGCGGACATCACCGCGCCTAGTTGCTTCATATTCCTATCATCTCACATGAAAATAAACTATTCTTGCCACCATGGTGCTTCGCGTCGATTTGGGACAGTCAGGCACCCGCTTACGTATGGGTGATATTTCAATAAATTCAACACGCGGCAAATTAGCCGGCGAGCAGCCACTGTCTGCACTCCGCAGTGTTTTTGAAGATATTGAAAAACTATCATCGGAGGTTGTAGCCCTCTCCTGTACGGGCTTCGGTGGAATCGTCACCGACCCAGATGAGTTTGGTGCACTGTGCAAAGAGTTTTTCGGGGCGAAAAAAGTTGCCGTCATCGACGATGGTTTAGCTGGATTCTTTGGTGCCCTGCACGGTGCAAATGGCGTAGTTCTATCGATCGGTGGCGGAGTTGTTGCAGTTGGCGGACGCGATGGAGAGTTCGCGCACCGCGATGGATTGGGAAGCACTTTCGGAGATGAAGGTGGTGGTTTTTGGCTAGGAAAATTGGGGATAACAAAGGCCCTTGCAGTCAGACAGGGTCGCGCCTCTGATGCCGATTTACTTGAGGCCTTTCATGCTCAACTCCTGGCCTACGATCGACTTGAGTCAAAGAACGGTAGTGAGGCTGCAACTCTTGCAATCGAATCGGCACGAACCCTGCTAGATGCCGCTGATAGTGGAGCAAAGAGCGCAGTTGCAATTCGAAATGAAGGTGCTCACCTATTAGCGCAGACGGTCATTGCAACATGGCTTGGAGTACATGGCCCGACCGACGCCTCTCCACAAATTGCAATTGCGGGCGGGCCATCTGCAAATACCAATTACGTCGATGCCATCCAGAACTCAATTAAAGCAGCGCTCCCTAATGCGCAGTTTATTTCCGCTTTGGGTGATAACTTAGATGGGGCTTTGTGGATTGCTGAGAAATTAACTAGTGATGCACCCCCACTGCTACGGTGGAGTCATGAACTTTAAAACTCTTCGAAACTCCAGAGGTTGGATTTTTGTGCTCGCAACAGTCGTGGGCTTGAGTTTTGGTGGATATACCTTTGTGCACCGTGCGCTGACTTCACATGTTTATGTCACTAACTGCGGAGTTATCGACTATAAGCCAACTGTAGTAATCAAGTTTTGCGCAGACGCAGGTGTATTAATCAGCCAAGTTGAATGGTCAAGCTGGAGCACTGATTCAGCCACTGGATCCGGCGTCTATGAGATTAATGATTGCCAGCCCACATGCGTTGCTGGTAAATCCCATTATGCCGATGTTGAGATCGTTTTAAGTAAGCTTAAAAATATCTCTGGTAAGTCGGCCTTTACTTTTATCAAGATTAAAACTAAAGATTCAAAAAACCTTCCACTGAGTCAATCGAGCGAGGATGCCTGGCCACTAGAGCTTGCAGGCTAAATCAAGCCAAATTCGCCGGCTTTTGAGATTAACTCTTCGCGCACATCTGGGTGTGCGGCATTGTGAATAATATTTATCGCTTGATCATTCTGTGAATGTCCAAAACATGCAGCAACGCCTTGCTCGGTCACAACATATGAGTGTTGGAAATGCGTAATGTTGCTTTGGAGACGAGGCACAATAGTTGATACATCTGCTTTTGGATGCCACGAAGGTAGCGCCACAAAAGAGGCTCCTCCGCGGCTGTGAAGGGCTCCAACTATGAAATCTGTGGAGCCTCCAAAACCACTGTAAATCTTCCCCCGCACATGGCTGGCATTGGCTTGATCAAATAAATCTACTTCTAATGCACTATTGATAGAGGTCATCTTTGCTTGTCGGGCAATCTGCGAAGGATCGTTAGTGCGTTCTGTGCGAAGCATCCGTACTTTCTTATTCAAATCTAACCACTGATATAGCTCATTAGTTCCAAAGATAAATGATGCCGTAATAAGAATCTCGTCATCGAGTGTGCCCGCCCGGCTTAACTCTAGAACTCCATCTGAAAACATTTCGGTCCAAATACGTAACCCTTTGCGATCTTTTAACGCCATCAAAACCGCATCTGGCACCCCTCCGATTCCTAACTGCAAAGTTGAGTTATCCTCAATTAGGCTTGCAATTCGACTACCGATTTGAGCTTGAATATCGCTAATTGGAACTGAAGGTTTTTCTTGCAATGGCTCATCTACTTCAACCAAATAATCGATTTCGCTGTCATAAATCTGCCCATCCCCGTATGTATATGGCATCTGCTTATTGGATTGGGCGATAACAAGTCCGCCATGTGCCCGTGCTGTTTCAATCGCCCTCGGCAAGATATTTACTTCTGTTCCAAGGCTAACGGTGTCAAAACGTTGCTGAGATGTATGTAGAAAAACGACATCCGGGCGATAGAAATTGCGAATAAGGACGGGCAAAAGAGATAGCCGAGAAGGTATGTAATCGAGTCGAGGATGATTGCGCATCGCTGGGCCAACGAAGGCGGTTTCATATGTGATTCCCTCGCGATCTGGAATATCTCCATGCGCGTTTAGCATATGCAATCTAAACTCGGGAATTACCTCATCTGCAATTTTCAGAAGTGTTTGAGGCGCGGAAAAATTGCCTGATGCAATTATTCGCGGATTGCTAGGAAGATTCGCGAGAATAGATTTGAGTTGTTCAGAGCTAATGACTCGCATATCTGCAGTCTATTCCATTACCTTGCTCTTACCGTGGTGAAGTAAGTAACAATGTTGCGGCAAGAAAGAGAATTCCAAGGGCTGAAAAGGCGGTTAATGCACGACGGACCTTTGGCTTGGCTAATGTAGAGGTAGCCCTGCCGATAATGCTAATTAGAAATGTGTACCAAGTAGCAGAAGTAAGCGCTTGGACAATGGAGAGAATCAGTATTCCCCAACCGAGATTAAACTCTTTCGGAACAAATGCAGGAATAAATGCGACGGCAAAGACGGCAGCTTTAACGTTTGTTAAATTAGTAAAAAGTCCTAATCTAAATGCAGGACCTAATCCTGTCTTGGCACTTCCTTCATAATCAAACTTCCCAAACTCATTACGTAGTGACCACAAGGTCTGCAGAGCCAAGAAGGTAAGAAATGCTACACCGGCATATTTGAGCGCGGTGTAGGCGGTATGCGATCTGGCAAATATTTGGGAAAGGCCGATTGCCGAACCGATTCCCCAAAAAATCAAAGCACTACTTGTTCCAATGAGGGTCGTATACGCGGTTTTAGTTCCTCCAACGATTGCCTGCCTCAAAATCATCGCAACGGTCTGTCCGGGAACTAGCGCCAATAAAAAGGCAGTTGTTATGAAGAGCGGAAGAATCTTCAACAATGAAACCATACGTAGCCCCGAAGGGATTCGAACCCTCGTAGCTGACTTGAGAAGCCAGAGTCCTAGGCCGCTAGACGACGGGGCCGTGCCTGTAAAATATAACTAGGACAAAACATATTAAGTTGTACGTACATCTTTCGCTGGGGTACCAGGACTCGAACCTAGACTTACTGAACCAGAATCAGCAGGGCTGCCAATTACCCCATACCCCAATACTTCAAGCGGTAAGAATACCGTATTGATTAGAGGGTCAACGCCCCCGAAATTCTGGCTAAAGAGGCCTCCTTGCCGAGTAATTCCATTGATTCAAAGAGTGGCGGAGAGATTGTGCTTCCCGTCGTTGCAATTCGCACTGCGCCGAAAGCGATACGTGGTTTCAATCCCATTTCATCGATTAAAGATGCACGAAGGGCGGCCTCAATCGATGAATGCGTCCAATCACTAATTGGCTCTAGCTCTTTCAAGGCTCGCTTTAGTACTTCCTTAGCTGCAGAATCGATAACTTTTGAAAGGCTATCAGTGGCAACCTCAAAATTCTTGACGAAAAGGAAGTTCAACATCGCTGGAACTTCGCTGAACATGATGATTCGCTCCTGAATGATTGGCAGTGCACGCTTAACTAGCGCGATCTCTTCAGGAGCGCCAGTAATCACTCCTGCCTTAATCAAGAATGGGAGTGCCCATGTTAAAAACTCATCGATCGTTAATGCACGGATCTTGTCACCGTTAATCGCCTCTAATTTCTTCATATCGAAGCGTGCGGGTGAGCTATTCACTTTTTCTACGGTGAAAAGCTCACACAGCTCTTTCATCGTTACATTTTCACGGTCTTCACCAGGTGACCAGCCAAGAAGGGCTAAATAGTTGCAGATGGCTTCGGGCAAGAAGCCCTTGTCACGATACCAGGCAATTGAAACTTCACCATTTCGCTTGGATAGTTTTGCATTATCTGCACCCATCACGAAAGGTAAGTGTGCAAAGACTGGGTAATCTTCGATTGCGAGGCCCATTGCTTGATAAACACGGATTTGGCGTGGAGTCGAAGACAATAAATCCTCACCACGCAAAACATGAGTTACCTTCATGAGAACGTCATCGACAGCAACGGCCAATGTATACAGTGGTGAACCATCTGCACGAACCATTACAAAATCTGGAACAAACTTATGATCAAAGGCCATCTCACCGCGGATTAGATCATTAAAAGTTGTACTGCCATCTGGCATGCGCATGCGAACAACTGCGCCGCGTCCAAGGCCTTTATACTCTGCAATTTGATCAGCTGTTAAATCGCGGCAATGCCCGTTGTACCCAGGTGCCACATTGGCCGCTCTTTGAGCTTCACGAACGGCCTCTAACTCCTCTGGAGTGCAATAACAATGGTAGGCATCTTTCTGCTCGATAAACTTCGCCGCCCAGTGTGCATAAATATCTAAACGTTGTGACTGTAGATATGGGCCATTCTCGCCGCCAACTTCTGGACCCTCATCCCAATCAAGGCCAAGCCATTTAAGCGTATCAATTGCGGCATTTATGTACTCATCGGTTACACGCGTTGTGTCAGTATCCTCAATTCTAAAGAGAAATGTTCCGCCAGTGTGGCGCGCGTAAGCCCAATCAAATAGAGCGGTGCGAATATTTCCAACATGTAGATCGCCAGTTGGTGAGGGTGCGAAGCGAACTTTCACTTTTTTTGCGACTGTTGTGCTCAATTTCTACTCACTTTGTTAGTTAGTTCGCCAAGGCCTTCAATTGAGATTGTTGTACTGCCTCCAGCAATCATGGGACCGATACCAGCTGGTGTACCCGTCAAAATAACATCACCGGGAAGCAAAGTCATAACGCGCGAGACGAAATTAACAATCTCTGGCACTTTAAAAATCATCTCATTTAAAGAGGCCGATTGTTTGATCTCTCCATTTACGGTAGCCGTGATCCTCTGATTTCCAGGAACAAAATCAGTATCTATCCACGGCCCCAGTGGGCAAAAAGTATCGAAGCCCTTTGCGCGCGTCCACTGTTTATCAATGCTTTGAAGATCACGTGCGGTGACATCATTTGCAATAGTAAATCCAAAAATAACATCGTTAACTCGCTCAATAGGCACATCTTTACAGAGGCGGCCAATAACTATTGCAAGCTCTGCCTCATGATCGACTCGTTCAGACATTTCTGGCCAGACGACTGTGTCATTAGGACCTATAACCGAAGTATTTGGCTTTAAGAAGATGATTGGTTCGTCGGGAACACTCGTTCCCATTTCTGCGGCGTGATCTGCGTAGTTTTTACCGATACAGACAACTTTGGATCGAGGAATTACTGGAGCTAAAAGCCGGACCTTCGTAAGCGCAATAGTTGCAGCAGTCTTTTGAATTCCAGAATAAATAGGATCGCCCGTGATGACATGGATAATCCCATCATCTTCTAAGACACCGAATAGTGGATCGGTACCTAGAGCTGCATCTGGACCTGGAGAGAAACGAACGATACGCATTGGGCGATTCTATCGGCTACTCGTGGTCCTCAATCTCTATCTCGAGACGCTCAATCAAGACGCTACTAATTCTGCGGCGGCGACCCAATGGGCGCTCAGATGTTATCGACCAGCCGTTGAGTGAGATTGTGCTGCCAGCAATAGGGACTCGACCCAGCTTCTGGGCCATGAGTCCGCCAATTGTGTCGACATCTTCAAAATCAGACTCGCTAATCTCAATCTTTAACTCATCGGCCAAATCCTCAATATGCAAAGTTGCATTGGCGCGAGCTTTATCGGCCGATAACCAAGTGAAGTGATCTTCGCCATCATCAAACTCATCCTCGATCTCACCGACGATCTCCTCGATAATATCTTCAATCGTAATAATTCCAGCGGTTCCGCCATATTCATCGACAACAATGGCCAAGTGAATTTGATCGCGCTGCATCTCTTTTAAAAGCTCATCTGCCATCTTTATCTCTGGAACAAAATTAGCTGGCCGCATGTGCTGTTCAATGCTCTCGCTCTGTTCGGCCTCATGGTGGTCCAATGCCCGCTTAGCTAAGTCTTTAACATAAACAATTCCAATAATGTTATCTGGGCCAGATCCAACAACAGGGATTCTAGAAAAACCAGAGCGCAGAGCCAATGAGAGGCCTTGGCGTAGAGTCTTATCTTTTTCTATCCAGACCATTTCGGTGCGCGGGACCATTAATTCACGAACTAACGTATCCCCCAGTTCAAAAACCGAGTGAATCATCTCGTGTTCATCAGACTCCACTAAACCGCGCTCGTGGGCTTGATCTACAAGATCGCGCAGTTCGGCCTCTGAGGTAAATGGACCAGATCTGAAACCTTTGCCCGGAGTAATTGCATTGCCAACGGTAATAAGAAGCTTTGTAACCGGGCCCAAAATTATCGCAAGAGCGTAGGCCACGATGATTCCATAGCGGGCATATTTGTGAGGCTGCTGCTTTCCAAGAGTTCGCGGACCAACCCCAACAACGACATAAGAGAGGACAACCATGATCAGAACCGTTAACGCCATTGCTTGGGCCGATGGATAGTTGCGCAGTAAAATTGATGCCAATAGAACCGTTGCAGTTAATTCACAGAGTTTGCGAACAAGCAGGATTACGTTCAAATAGCGGGCGGGTTGAGCGCTGTACTTACGAAGAAGTGCCCCTCCCCGCTTGCCCTCTAACTCTTCAACCACAATGCGTGAGATCGATGTCAGTGCAGACTCACTTGCCGCTAAGAATCCGGCAAAAGCCAGGAGTGCAATAATGCTAATAATTGCAATGGGGCTCATTGTGCTTGCTTCCACTCTTCTACTATTTTTTCTTGAAGTGCAAACATGATTCGCTCTTCTTCTGGATCGGCATGGTCATAACCGATGATGTGCAACAAACCGTGAGTTGCCAAGATAAATATCTCATGATCGCTGGAGTGCCCCGCAGTCTTTGCTTGAACCGCAGCAAATGTAGGACTAATCATGATGTCTCCAAGAGTTACTACTTCCCCTGGCTTCTCCGGCATATCCATAGGGAAAGAGAGCACGTCAGTGCTTCCAGGCTCATCCATCCATTTAATATGCAGTTCGGTCATATAGTCATCGTCGATGAAACCAACGTTTAAATCACACTCTGGGTTGAGCTTGAGCGCACTCATAGCAAAAGTAAGAAGAGAGGTCACTTCCTGACTTGGAACTAGTTGGCCAGAAGAGTTGTTAACTTCGATTGTCATCTATTGTCGAATCGGACGAAGCGCTTGGCGCTGCTCATCAAAGCTGTCGTAAGCCTTAACAATGTCACCAATGAGGCGATGACGGACAACATCTTCAGCAGTTAACTCTAGAAAGGCTATATCATCGATATCGGCCAGGATATCGCGAACAACGCGCAGACCTGAGTGCTGTCCATTGGGCAGATCAACCTGCGTTACATCGCCCGTAATAACCATCTTTGATCCAAATCCCAAGCGCGTTAAAAACATTTTCATCTGCTCGGGCGTGGTGTTCTGCGCCTCATCCAAGATAATAAATGCGTCATTGAGTGATCGTCCGCGCATGTATGCAAGTGGGGCAACTTCGATTACCCCCGACTGCATTAAGCGAGGAACAGTTTCAATATCGATCATGTCATTAAGGGCATCAAATAGAGGTCTTAGATACGGATCAATTTTCTCACTCAAAGTTCCAGGCAGGAAGCCCAAATGTTCGCCGGCTTCAACGGCAGGTCTAGTCAAAATAATTCGATTTACTGTTTTGTTCTGCAGGGCCGCAATTGCCATTGCCATTGCTAAGTAAGTCTTACCTGTACCCGCAGGTCCAATACCAAAGGTGATGGTGTGATCTCCAATTGCATCTACGTATCGCTTTTGATTAGCGGTTTTTGGCCGGATAGTGCGCCCACGATTACTGAGAATATTGAGCGATAAAACCTCGGCAGGATGGTCAATAGGCTTACTTTCGAGCATCGCAATCGATCGAGTTACTGCATCAACGGTCAAATTGTTTCCAGATCTAATGACGACCATAAGTTCGGCAAAGAGGGTTTCAAGATTGCTGCAATCTTGATGTGGCCCGCGCAGAGTGATTTCATTTCCACGAACGGTTATGTTTACCGATGGAAAGGCCGCTTCAACGGTGCGTAAGTTGTCATCATGCGGACCTATGAGTGCAACCATAGGAATCGCGATAGGTACTGTGATTAATGTGCGCTCCATGTAAGGCTAAATCTATCTTTAACCGGGTGGCCAGGCTAGCGAACGGCCGCCAATAAGGTGAAGATGGGCGTGAAATACACTCTGACCCGCCTCGATACCGGTGTTAAAAACGCTTCGATAGCCAGCCAGCCCTCTTTCGGCAGAAATCTGGGCCGCGGCCAAGAATAGTTCGGCGGTAATTGTCGCAGAGATACGAGCTAAGGCTGCAGCGTTCTCTACATGCACGGTTGGAATTATTAGAACATGCGTTGGGGCTTGAGGGTTGATGTCGTTGAATGCAACAACATTCTCATTTCTAAAGACAATATCTGCTGGAATCTCACCGGCAATGATCTTGCAAAAAAGACAGGTGGAATCTAAGGGCACTTAATTACCATACCTTGAGAAGGGCCGAAACGGCGGCCACTGCAGCAATTCCTGCATGTGCCGAGCGCAAAATAGGTCTTCCCATGAGTGCAGTCTTTGCTCCCGCCTCAGTAAAGGCCTCTAACTCTGTTGATGTTATTCCACCCTCTGGACCAATAATAATTAATAAATGCGCCACGTTATGCGAGGAAACGCAGTCACTTAGTTTTACGTCAGCACTTTCATGAAAAACAATTGCGAGATCACTAAGTTTAATCGCTTCACAAATCTGTTCAGTTGTCGCAATATCGGTAACTTCAGGTATGCGTAATCTTCGTGACTGCTTACTTGCCTCTCTAGCAGTAACGGCAAATTTCTCCGAGGCCTTACCGATACTGCGAGAGGCCGCCCAAGGGACGATTCGATCAACTCCAGCTTCGGTCAAGAGTTCAATCGCCTCTTTCGCGCGATCACTTTTTGGAAGTGCCTGCACCACGGTAATCGTCGTAAGTAGCGGCTCTTGATAACCGCTAAGAACAACTTCAACTTCGATTGACTTCTTCTTAATCGCAAAGGCCTTTACTTGGCTCCATGCACCAGTGCTATCGGCCAACATGAAAACATCCCCCGCTGCCATGCGCAGAACACGTATTGCGTGGTTGGCATCTTCATTATCGAATTCATAAATCTCACCAACTTTAGTTGGCAAATTATCGACGAAAAATAGAGTCAACATTACTTAGTAAACGCGCCCTTAATCTTAGAAAAGATCCCACCATCGTGGTTCTTGATATGGGCATCGCCAGCGCTCTCGCCTCGAAGTTGAGCGAATTTCTTCAACAGCTCTTCCTCTTCGCGGTTTAATTTCGTTGGTGTTGCAACCTCTATATGAACGACTAAATCCCCGCGCCCACCATGGCGAAGTCGAGACATTCCCTTACCTTTAATTGCAATTGGCGCGCCACTTTGTGTTCCCGCCTTGATATGAACTTCTACGGGGCCATCTAATGATTCAACGCTAACGTTCGTGCCAATTGCCGCTGCGCTCATCGAGACGGATAGGGACATGTGTAAAGTATCGCGATCGCGGATGAGGTAATCATGATCGGCAACAACTATTTCAACATACACATCACCTGCAGGGCCTCCACCGTGACCAACTTCTCCGCGACCTGAGAGTTGAATTCGATTACCAGTTTCTACACCCGCCGGAATCTTTACGTGAATATCTTGTCGTGCTCGGACTCGCCCCTCCCCTGCGCATTCGCGACAAGGGTTTGCAATAACACTTCCATATCCAGAGCAGGGTCCGCATGGGCGAGAGGTCATTACTTGACCGATAACTGAGCGAACTACCTGCTGAGTTTCACCGCGACCTTTACATACGTTACAGATAGTGGGCTCGCCACCATCTACGCAGCCGCTTCCCGTACATTTAGGACAGACAACCGCACTCTCTACGCTGATATCACGCTCGGCACCAAAGCAGGCCTCATGCAAATCAACTTCGATACGAATTAGAGAGTCTTGACCGGCGCGCATTCGCGGACGCGGTCCACGTGAACCGCCTCCACCAAAGAAAGCATCCATGATGTCACTGAAGCCACCACCGAAGTTTGCTCCTCCAAAACCGCTACCACCCATGTCGTAGTTCTGACGTTTTTTTGGATCGCTCAAAGTTTCATAGGAAGCAGTGATCTCTTTGAACTTATCTTGAACTTCTGGGTCGGGATTAACATCAGGGTGGAGTTCGCGAGCTAATTTACGATATGCGCGTTTAATCTCATCGGCCGATGCATCGCGTGAAACACCTAACGTTTGGTAATGATCTGCCACTTATGCACCCTCGTTAATAAATCGTCCTACATAGCGAGCAACTGCCGATACAGCCGCCATCGATCCTGCGTAATCCATTCGTGTTGGACCAATGATTCCTAGTGCACCGAGCGGTGCATCTTCAGAGCCATATCCAACGGCAACTAGCGAAGTCGTACGTAAGTTCGCATCCTTCTGTTCGCCACCGATGCGAACCTTAACGCTTTGGCTGGCATCGCCCAATAAACGCAGCAACACGACCTGCTCCTCAAGGGCCTCAAGTACTGGGTGCATCGTTGTTGAGAAATCCTCTTGGAATCTAGCCAGGTTAGCCGTTCCTGCTAAAACAATCTTCTCTTCGGGACGCTCCATCGCCATCTCTATAACCGATGACATGACAATTGCAACATCCTTTCGATCACGTAACGTATAACTTTCTAAAATACCGCTAATACGATCGGCAACTTCTGGAAGGCGGTAACCCATCATTGAAGTATTTAACTGAGCGCGCAGGGTATGAAGAAAACTCTCTGATACATCCTGCGTTAGCTCGATGACGCGCTGTTCAATGCGACCAGCATCGGTAATCAAAACCATCATTAATCGCCCCGGGGTTATTGAAACTAACTCAATATGACGTACACGGGATTTAACCATTGATGGATACTGCACTACGGCTACTTGTTTGGTTACATCTGCGAGAAGTCGAACGGTGCGCATAACGACATCATCTAAATCAAGGGCACCTTCCAGGAAGGTTTCGATTGCTCGACGCTCAGCACCAGATAGCGGTTTAACTTGTGCTAACTTGTCAACAAAAACACGATAACCAAGATCGGTAGGAATGCGGCCTGCACTTGTATGGGGCTGAGTAATCAAGCCCTCTTCCTCTAATACCGCCATCTCGTTGCGAATTGTCGCTGGGGAGATACCTAATCCATGGCGATCTGCAATTGATTTTGAGCCGACAGGTTCTTGCGTTGCGACGTATTCGTCGACAATTGCGCGAAGGATCTCTAAACGGCGGGATGACATAGTGTTGGCAAGGATACTAGATAGTTATTTCGCGCACGATTCGATCAGCAATCAAGCGCCCTGTAGGGGTTAATACCACGCGATTATCTGTGATTTCTAAGTATGCATTCTCGGCATAGTTGGCTAAGCGATCAATTTGAGCACTAGAGAGTGCAGAAATCTCCAAGCCCTCACGCATTCGAATCCCTAACATAATCGACTCAACTGCAATCTGCTCAGGCGTTAACTCTTCGCTATCGGCTACAGGTGATTGACCAGCAAACAACTTCTGCTTATAGGCCGTCGGATGCTTTACATTCCAGAAGCGTTTTCCATCAATATGCGAATGCGCACCTGGTCCAAGACCCCACCAATTCTTGTTCTCCCAGTACGCAATATTGTGTCGACACTCATGACCAGGTTTGGCCCAGTTAGAAAGTTCATACCATGACAAGCCCTGTGTCTGACAGAGTTGATCGACAAGTAGATACATATCGGCCATCAAATCATCATCGGGCATCGTTAAATCACCACGCTTGATTTGTGCTGCTAGCTTTGTGCCGCTTTCTACAATTAATGCATAAGCACTGACGTGATCTATATCTAGAGATAAAGCCGTTGTTACAGTATCGCGCCAATCTTCGAGTGACTCCCCCGGTGTTCCATAAATGAGATCCACACTAATACTGCTAAAACCTGCAGAGCGTGCCATGTCTACGGCTTTCTTAACGTTCTCTGGATTATGCGTGCGATCTAGAACAGCTAAGACATGCGGCTTGGCTGACTGCATTCCAAAAGAGATTCGGTTAAAGCCAACTTCGATATAACGGCTGAGCTTCTCGGCAGTAACTGAATCTGGGTTGGCTTCAAGGGTTATTTCGTAATCTTGACTCAAACCGTTGCGCGCCTTAATGGCTGAAATAACACGTCCTAAGTCATCTGCCGGTAAAAGTGATGGAGTTCCTCCCCCAAAGAAAATCGTTGGGACTTGCTCTATTGGCGCGCCTTCGAGCTCTTTTAATACGGCATCGATGTAGTCATTGCTAACAATCTCTAACGTTGCACCATCTTGGAGCTCATTGGGCGTATAGGTATTGAAATCACAGTAACCGCACCGCTTAATGCAGTACGGGATATGTACATAAAACGTGAGCGCCATAATTAGAGCTTTCGAGCAGCTTTCACCTTTTCAATATCGGCATCGGTTGCAAGGGCGGCAACGAAAGCCTCCTGTGGAACCTCTACGCGGCCCACCATCTTCATTCGCTTCTTGCCCTCTTTTTGCTTTTCAAGGAGTTTGCGTTTACGCGAGATATCTCCGCCATAACACTTAGCAAGAACATCTTTGCGGATCGCACTAATGCTTTCGCGAGCAATAATTCGAGAGCCGATTGCTGCCTGAATAGGTACTTCAAACTGTTGGCGCGGAATTAACTGGCGCAGTTTTCCAGTCATCATCACACCATATGCATAGGCCTTATCGCGGTGAACAACTGCACTAAATGCATCAACGGCCTCACCTTGAAGTAAGATATCGACCTTTACCAAGTTGCCCTCAGCATCGCCCTTTTCTTCGTAATCTAAAGAGGCGTAGCCCTTGGTACGTGATTTGAGTTGATCGAAGAAGTCAAAGACGATTTCGGCTAGCGGGAGGTCGTAACGGATTTCGACGCGATCCTCTGAAATGTAATCCATGCCGAGCAGAACACCGCGACGCTCTTGGCAGAGCTCCATGATTGTGCCGATAAATTCAGAGGGTGCCAGAATTGTTGATTTAACAATTGGCTCTTTTACAACAGCTACCTTTCCATCTGGGAACTCTGATGGATTAGTTACGCGAACTTCTTTTCCATCATCCATCGTCACGTTGTAAACAACGTTAGGAGCAGTTGAAATTAGATTCAAGTTATGTTCGCGCTCGAGCCGCTCGCGCACAATCTCCATATGAAGAAGACCTAAGAAGCCACAACGGAAACCAAAGCCGAGGGCTGCAGAGCTCTCTGGCTCATAGACAAGAGCGGCATCATTTAGCTGCAACTTATCTAACGCCTCGCGCAAAGCTGGAAAATCGGCGCCATCTAATGGAAAGAGCCCAGAGAAAACCATAGGTTTGGGATCTTTATAGCCGGCAAGGGCGTGTTTAGTTGGGTTATTAAAACTTGTAATCGTGTCACCAACTCGAGATTGGCGAACATCTTTTACGCCGGTAATTAAATAGCCTACTTCGCCAACTCCTAGGCCTTTTGATGCAACGGGCTCGGGTGAGATAACGCCGACTTCAAGGGCTTCATGGCGGACACCCGTTGAAAACATTTGAATCTGTTCACGTGGAGATAAATGTCCATCTATAACGCGAACATAGGTAACAACGCCGCGATAGCTGTCATAGACGGAGTCGAAGATTAATGCACGCGCAGGTGCATTTGGATCGCCCTTTGGTGCTGGAATCTGCTTAACGATTTCATCAAGTAGTTCCTTAACGCCATCACCAGTCTTGCCTGAAACACGTAAGCAGTCTTCAGGCTGACAGCCGATGAGCTTTGCAAGCTCTGCGGCGAATTTTTCTGGTTGGGCGTTAGGCAAATCAATTTTATTGAGCACTGGAATAATCGTGAGATTGTTCTCCATCGCTAAATAAAGGTTTGCAAGCGTTTGGGCTTCGATACCTTGAGCACAGTCCACTAATAAAACTGCGCCTTCACAAGCTGCAAGAGAGCGTGAAACTTCATAGGTAAAGTCGACGTGACCTGGCGTGTCAATCATGTTTAAGATGTACTCGCCACCATCAATTCCACTGCGCCAAGGCAGACGTACTGCCTGAGATTTAATGGTGATTCCGCGTTCACGTTCGATATCCATGCGATCTAGATATTGAGCACGCATATTGCGCGGGTCTACAACCTCGGTAATCCCCAACATGCGATCGGCAAGGGTTGATTTGCCATGATCGATGTGAGCGATGATGCAGAAGTTACGTATCTGCGCCGGGTCAGTGGATGCTGGTTGTGGCGCCTTAGCAAGTGAAATTGCAGGCATGAACCTAGCCTCGCTTTAAAGTGTTAGAAGAATTAACGTGCGCCGGCTTTGGCAGCAGCCTTAGCCATTGATGACTTCTTATTAGCTGCAGAGTTCTTATGGAGAACACCCTTTTGAACTGCAACATCGAGTGCCTGTGAGGCGCTACGAAGTTCAGTCGTGATTACAGCAGAGTCACCAGCAGTTAGAGCATCGCGGAATTTACGGACAGCGGTCTTGATAGATGAGCTCACAGACTTGTTACGAAGACGTGCCTTTTCGTTGGTCTTAATGCGCTTGATCTGAGACTTAATATTTGCCACGCTGTGGTACTCCGGACTCTTGTAGTGGGTGGTGAAGGGTAAAGGTTACCTGCTTGAGCGCTAAGGCTCAAATCAAGGCTTAAATCATGCAGTAATGATGCCCGATGATGAGGCACGACGGCGTTTGCGGCCACCAGCCTTTGGCTCAGCGGGCTCAACTGGCTGTTCACTTGAACTCTCGGCGTTGAGAGATTCATGGAACTCATGCTCGGTGGCATCCTTCTCATCGGCATCTTCATGGCGAGATGATGGAACATCGAGCTGAGGCATTGGCGCCTTCATCTTGACCGGCTCCATATGAATATGGATTCCCCGACCACTACATGCATCGCACGTAGTTGAGAAGGCTTCAATGAGTCCCTGTCCAACACGCTTTCGCGTCATTTGAACTAGGCCAAGAGATGTAACTTCGGCGACCTGATGCTTAGTGCGATCACGGCCGAGGGATTCAACTAAACGACGCAGAACCATTTCGCGATTTGATTCAAGAATCATGTCGATGAAGTCGATAACTACGATTCCACCTAAGTCGCGTAGACGTAGCTGGCGTGCAATCTCTTCGGCGGCCTCCAAGTTGTTCTTGGTGACTGTCTCCTCAAGGTTTCCACCCTTACCGATGAACTTACCGGTGTTAACATCGATAACGATCATCGCTTCGGTGCGATCGATAACAAGGGAACCACCTGATGGTAGATAAACCTTGCGATCAAATGCCTTTGCAAGCTGCTCTTCAACACGGAAATCAGAGAACAAGTCTCCAGTTCCTGTGTATTTTTCAATCTTAGTTGTGAGCTCTGGTGCAATGAAACCGAGATAGTTTGTAACTTCATCCCAAGCACTAGATCCTTGAACAGTTAGCTTGCGGAAATCCTCATTGAAAATATCGCGGATTACGCGAACTGCAAGATCTGGCTCTTGGTATAGCGCGGCAGGTGGATGGAAGTTCGGATTCTCACTCTTTGCATAGATATCGTCCCACTGTCCTTTAAGGCGGGCGACATCACTAGTTAGATCCTCTTCGCTCACACCTTCGGCAGCGGTACGAACAATTACACCCGCGGTCTCTGGAATTAAATTCTTTAAAATCGCCTTAAGGCGTGTGCGCTCATTCTCTGGAAGTCGCTTTGAGATACCTGACATTCCGCCACCTGGAACATAGACAACGTAGCGACCAGGAAGAGAGATCTGACTTGTTAGGCGGGCGCCTTTTTGTCCGATTGGATCTTTAGTTACTTGTACAAGAACGCTCTGTCCGCTCTTTAAGACTGTTTCAATCTTGCGTGGCTGCGACTCTGAAATTCCTGCTGCATCCCAGTTAACTTCACCGGCATACAAAACGGCGTTACGGCCCTTACCAATATCAACGAATGCCGCCTCCATAGATGGAAGAACGTTCTGAACGCGACCTAAGTAGACGTTACCGACATATGAAACATTGCTATTGCGGTTCACATAATGCTCGACCATCACGCCATCTTCGATAACGGCGATCTGCGTGCGATCTGCAATCTGGCGAACTAACATCTCGCGATCAACATTTTCACGGCGCGCTAAGAATTCGCCATCTGTAATAACAGTTCCGCGCTTGCGGTAAGGCTCGCGATACTCACTTCGACCACCACGGTCGCTGCGATCGGTGCGGGCAGTTCGTCCGGTGCGTCGCTCTGGACGTTCTGCACGTGCAGGACGTGCGGGACGTTCACGAACTTCGCGGACCTTAACGACAGTGACAACGCCATCCTCTTCAACGGTCTCGCCAGGTGTTACTCCATCGCTACCTGCTACACGGCGTCTGCGGCGGCGGTGGGTTGAACCCTCAGCCGACTCTTCAGCGCTCTCCTCTGTGCTTTCCTCCCCGCCTGCCCCTTCACTACCGGGCTTGCGACGACCGCGGCCACCTCGACGGCGACGGCGGTTCCGGTTTGCACGATCTTCGGCATCATCTGGCCCAGCCTTTGCGGGAGCCTCACTCTTTGCCGGCTCGGCCGTTGGCGCCTCGGCTAGCTTTTTACGGCTCGCTTTAGCAACGGGCTTATCCGGTGCTGCCTGAAAAATTGGAACTGGGATGGCTGCAGCTTTTTTACGCGCAGGCTTCTTAACTTCATCACTGACTACCTCAGTAGTTTTAGCCTCTGCCGTAGCAGATGCTTTTTTAACCGCACGCTTGCGCGGTGTTTTAGGCTCAATCGCCATGGCACCAAATCCTCTATGCGCTTATTTAAAAACGCTTCTATGTAAAAAAATCCCGTTTAGGCTTTTTTAATACCTGTCCGCGCTGGGCTTTTGCCGCGAAGGATTCGCGAGCCGCGCTGAACTGTTGGTAGAAGTATGGCAGAGGAGGGCGAAAATACCTACTTGGACCCGAATTTTAGCCTCGTGAGCGCGCGTGAACGTTCTGAATCAGGCCAAATCCGATCAAAGTGGCAAACATTGAGGAGCCACCATAGGAGATGAAGGGAAGCGGTACGCCCGTCATCGGCATTAGTCCTAGCGTCATACCGATATTTTCAAAGAGTTGAAATGCAAACCAGGCGATGACTCCAATTGTCATTAGTCGACCAAAGGGATCGTCTGTGCGCCGAGCGATGGCAAAGCCTCGCATTAAAACAAGTAGATAGAGGAAGAGAATTAATCCACTTCCCAAGAAACCTAACTCCTCTCCAGCTACTGTGAAGATGAAGTCGGTCTGTTGCTCTGGAACGAAGCGGCCATTTGTCTGCGGACCATTAAATAATCCAGTTCCAATTAATCCGCCAGAGCCGACGGTGATTCTAGCTTGGCGAAGTTGGTAACCAGCTCCCTGCGTATCGGCAGTTGGATCGACAAAGGTTTGCAAGCGGTTGAGTTGATACTGACTTATGACACCAGTCTTTGTCGCAACGACTGCGCCTAAAACAGCGATGATGAGTAATCCAGCAACCCATCGCGAAGGTGCACCGGAGACTGCGATAATCGTTACAACTGATGCGCTGATTATGAAAACTGTTCCCATGTCGGGCTGGATAATAATTAGCAGAACAGGAATACCAGCTACTACCAGGGCCTGTAGCACGTCACGTGATGATGGCTCATCGCTATTATGGAGCCGCTCAGAGAGCAGCATCGACATTCCAATAATAATTGCAATCTTCGCCAACTCTGCCGGCTGAATTTGAAAACCACCAGGAAGTGCGATCCATGCACGTGCACCGTTGACTTTACTTCCCAAGCCTGGAATTAGCACAACAATTAATCCAAGGACTCCCACGCCCCAAAAAATCGGCGTGTATGCTCGCAGCAAACGATAGTCAATCACTGTTGTGCCGTAGGCCAAGAACATTCCAATTGCTATATTTATAATGTGACGTTTTAAATAATACTGTGGATCTAAGCCATTGCGTGAGTACCAATCACGAGTTGCTGCATATACCAACAAGGTTCCAATAATCAGCAACAGGGCTACTGCCCCAGTAAGAACTGGATCGAAGCCATGGAATATCGAACTGCGACTTCGACGGTATAGACGTTGGCGGGCATTTATCTGACTCATGGCGCCACCTTTGGTTTAGTTGCAGGTGAGATCTTAGGAAGTTTCGTTGGAGGTTTTCCATCTGGAAAAATTGCAGCCCCTGGCACTACCTTATTGCCCTTTACGCCAAAGAGGCTCTCGTAAATCTTTCGGACTCCGACACCCGATGTCGATGCTCCAAAACCACCCTGGCTAACCATCATTACTACTGCATAACGAGGGTGCTTACTAGGTGCATAGGATGCAAACCACGATGTGTTGTCTTTTAGCGAACCGTTGAGATTTTTTCCAAAAACTTCGGCCGTACCGGTCTTTCCACTGACTTCAATTGGGAAACCAGCAAATACACCTGCACCAGTTCCGCTGACAACTACCTCTCGCAATGCACCGTGCAAGAAATCTAATGTTGCAGCAGAAGCACTCAGTGAACCCAACTTCTTTGGAACCATCGTTTTAACCACAGTACCGTCGGTTTTAACGATCGCCTTTCCAACCATCATCTGCCAAATAGTTCCGCCGTTTCCAATAGCGGCATACATCTGTGCCAATTTAAGTGGCGTTACAACGGTATCGCCTTGACCGATAGCAAAATTGACCGCATCTCCCGCACGAATCTTGTCACCATCAACACAGTTTTCCTGGGCCAGTAAAAGCAGGAATGGAGTCTGCTGAGCCTTGCTTGCCCGATCTTTGTAGTTACAGTAGAAATCTTTATTCTGCGCAAACCAGCTCTTTTTATAGGCTCTATCGGCAAGGCGCGATGTTGATTCAGAGGGCAAATCGATTCCTACCTTTTGAGTGATATTAAAACTCTGCGCGGCCTTGAAGAAGTAATCATTTGGATTGGATTTGGGCTTTAAGCCCCCGTCGCGTAGCCACTCATCAAATGCAATTCGATACCAGATTGTGTCGCAGGAAACTGCAATAGCTTTCTTTAAGCTCATTACACCCTGTGATTTGCTCTCAAAGTTTTGGAAAGCTCGAGTACCAACTTGTATTTGCGCCGGGCAGTTATACGATGCGTTGAGGTTATAACCTGCTGAAGCGGCGGCAATAACTGAGACCGATTTGAATGTAGATGCCGGAGCATATAGACCTTGAAGTGCACGCGATAGCGCAGGTACTGACTTCTTTTCACTAAATAGATCTGAGGCCTGTTGAACGGTTAAGCCTTTTTCAAATGCGTTAGGGTCATAAGTAGGATACGAAGCAATAGCCAAAATCTGACCATTTCTAATATCCATAACAACGGCGGCCCCAGAATCAGATGTATAGCCACTTGCTCGACCACGCTTAACCGCATCTGCAAGTGCGGTTTCAACTGCGGACTGCAACCTAACATCCAACGAAGTCACTAAATGGTCCCCAGCGATGGGAGCTGTGTTTTGACCTTGTGCAGTTATAGCCTCTTTGCGGTCGACGATTAACGTTCGAATTCCAGGTACTCCACGCAAGTAGGAGTCATACATAACTTCTAGACCGGATTTTCCAATTGTTTCACTTCGAAAATACTTTTTGCCATTTTCCTTAGCTAAATCAGAATCGGTCAAAGGCCCAACATAACCGAGCACATGAGCTCCGTTGACTCCAGCCAGTCCGGGATAGTTACGAATGGCAATTGGTTCGGCATTTACTCCGGGGAATTGATCTGAGCGCTCAACAATTTGAAGAGCTACATCTGGATCGGCCTCTTTAGTAATTGGAATCGGTTGATATCTAGAACCTGTCCAGCATCCAGCTTTTTGCCCCTTAGGTAGCTCACCACATAGACGTGTATTTTGGTAAATATCTGCGTATTTCAATTTTAAGAGCGAGCTTAAACTCTTCATCACTGCAACCCCTTTATCGGGTTGTTTATCAATTGCGATTCGATCAATTGTAATCGCCAAGCCCACTTTATTGAGCGCCAATGGGACACCTGATGAATCTACGATTAGTCCTCTAGTTGCAGGAGCTACTACATCGCGACTTTGAATACTTAACGCTGCATCTCGATACTTTGGACCGGCGGCGATCTGCAGGTAGAAAAGGCGACCAAAGAGGGCGACCAATAGTGAAACCATTAAGATTTGGACAACCAGTAAGTTAAGGCGTGAACGTTGGTTCATAGTGGAGACCTTGTATTAAAAATCAACTCATGAAGACGTGAAAAAATCGGCAATAAAATCGGTGTCACAACTAAAGTCCACAGCGAGATACCTAAGAGCGTGATTAAAACCTGTCCAAAACTGCCTGCCTGTACACCTAATAGCGCACCTGTTACAACATATGCGATTTCGATGAAGAAAGTTGCAGCGGCCGTAAAGAAAGTAAAACCTAAGGGATTTCCCGCAAGAATTTCATTTCCAGAGCCTAAGTACCCTGCGACATAACATGCAGCAATCATAAGCAGCGTCCATTGCCCGATAGGTCCACTTGAGCTCTGTGAGAGATCCATTAAAAGACCGGCGAGAAATCCGCCAAGTGCTGCGATCTCTGGTGTGCTCAAAATTGCCCAGACTAAAGTAAATATTAAGAGGATTGAGAAACCACCGCCAGGAAGTCTAAATTGATTTATTACCGACTCCTGGATGAGATAGACGACAAAAAATAACGACGCCGCTAAAGATAATTGTCGAATTAGCATTTCACATTAATTCGTTGGGCTTGGTGAAGGAGTTGCATAGACCGTGACCGTTGGTACAGGTGTCGGCTGTGGCTTCGCTGGAACTAACGCATCTCCTGGGTTGATGGTTGGAGCGCCTACGACAATTGAAACAACGCCAAGGGTTGCAAAGTCTGTATATAAGTGGACCGTTGCACTTTGCGCTATAGCTCCAGCGGAGTTATCGACTGCAGTTACGTATCCCACTGGAACTCCAGGGACAAATGGGCGATTTGCAACGCTGCCGCGAGAGAGCAATATATCCCCGACCTTAACGGTCGTTAAATTATCTATTAGCTGAAGGTTTGAGGATCGGTTGCCTCGTCCTGAGAGAATACCTATCTGCTGGGTTCCTGCGATTCTAATTCCAATTCGAAATGTTGGATCGGTTGCCAATGATATTAACGCTGTGCGGGGATAGACATCTTTGACAACGCCCGCAAGGCCCGATTCCGATAAGACGGTCATATTTTTCTTGATCCCTGCAGTGGCTCCAGCATCGATAGTAATTGTCTGCGCGAACGACTGACTCGATCCTTGGCTTATAACTCGGGCGTTAATAACTTTATATCCCGCGGTACCTGCCAAATCCAAGAGATTTTTAAGTTGTTTTAACTGTGCATCTGCATTCTTGCGGTTAATGAGGACAGATTTGAGTTTGGCATTTTCGGCACGCAGCTTTTCAATTTCATTACGAGTGCGACCTAAATGCGTTATGTCCGAAAAGAAATTTTTAAATGGAGAAACAGCAACGCTGCCAGCCCGCTGAAAGGGTGAGAGAACTGTTTGAGTAGCTTGACGAGCCCCTTCAAGTAAACCCACACCACGAAGATCTAGCGTAATTAGAAATAGAGCTGTAACGATGAGAGAAATTAAGAGCAGTCGCCCGCGCCCTTCACCACCCCTACGCATCGTTCAAAAACCCTATCGACGTGGTTCGGAGATTAAGACCTTCTCTAAGGCTTCAAACTCTTCAATACACTTACCTGAGCCCTCAACAACTGCATCCAGTGGACGCTCTGCAACATGAATTGGCATTCCTGTCTCTTTGCGCAAACGCTCATCGAGGCCTTTCAGGAGAGCTCCTCCGCCAGTCAATACGATTCCACGATCCATTAGATCAGAGGCTAACTCTGGTGGAGTCTTATCAAGAGTGCTCTTCACGGCATTGATGATCGCATTAACCGGCTCTTCAATAGCTTTGCGAATCTCTGCGGCTGAAACCACGATTGTCTTAGGTAGGCCAGTTGCCAAGTCGCGTCCACGGATCTCTGCATCATTTTCACCAGCTAGTGGATATGCAGAGCCAATTGCCATCTTAATTTCCTCAGCCGTCCGCTCGCCCAAAAGTAGTGAGAATTCACGCTTAACCCAGTTAATAATCGACTGGTCTAGCTCATCACCACCAACACGGATTGATAGTGATGTCACGATTCCGCCGAGTGAGATAACTGCAACCTCTGTTGTGCCGCCGCCAATATCTACAACCATATTTCCAGTTGGCTCATGGATTGGAAGTCCAGCACCAATTGCTGCAGCCATTGGCTCTTCAATAATGTAAACCTTACGTGCTCCAGCTGCATATGCAGCATCTTTTACCGCGCGCTGCTCGACACCCGTGATTCCAGATGGAACGCAGACGACAATACGAGGCTTAGCTAAGTAACGACGACGGTGAACTTTCTGAATGAAGTAACGCAACATGCGTTCGGTAGTTTCGAAATCTGCAATAACGCCGTCTTTGAGTGGACGGATAGCTACGATATTTCCAGGCGTGCGCCCGATCATCTTTTTCGCCTCAAGACCTACGGCTAAAATTCCGCCAG
This sequence comes from Actinomycetota bacterium, assembly GCA_009698675.1. GTDB lineage: Bacteria > Actinomycetota > Actinomycetes > Nanopelagicales > Nanopelagicaceae > Planktophila. The sequence continues at coordinate 29,890 of WLPT01000003.1, read as the reverse complement.
TATCTTGGTTGACTGCAACAACCGACGGTTCATTCAAAACAATTCCACGACCGCGAACATAGACAAGCGTGTTTGCAGTACCGAGGTCAACGGCCATATCACGGCCGATAAATGAGAGTTTGCTTTGTGAACTCATACTTTATTACTCCTTGATTATTTTGGGAAGAAAATTTCAATCTCGCGCGCGGCCGACTCTGGTGAATCCGATCCATGCACAATGTTTTGTACAACTTTGGTTCCTTGATCTCGAGCTAAATCTCCGCGGATAGTTCCAGGGGCTGCCAGCGTTGGATCTGTTACGCCAGCTAGTGAGCGAAACCCTTCGATAACACGATTACCTGATGCAACAATCGCAACGATTGGTCCAGACATCATGAATTCGACGAGAGGCTCATAAAATGGCTTACCTATATGTTCGGCGTAATGCTTTTCCAATAGCCCGCGATCTGCATTCAACAATCGAAGCGCCTCAATGGCATAGCCCTTTGTTTCAACACGAGAGATAACTTCGCCCACCAAGCCACGGCGGACGCCATCGGGCTTTACAAGGATTAATGTTTTCTCGATATTCACTTGCCTAGTGTATTAGGCCTTGACGCCTGCCTGTGCCACAAGGGCGGCACGGGCTGCCTCACCCTTTCGCCCGACAATGATGGCCGCAGCCCACAGCGCCACGAAGACGGCGCCCATTATGAAAAAGGCCGATACAAAAAAGCCAAAACCGATGACGAAGATCTGCAGAATCGAGCCGATGTAGAAGCCTGAACTTCTCTTGAGAAGGCCGGCAGTCAAAAAAAGTAGGAGGCAGATAATTGAGCCGTAAATAATACCGAGGGTAGATTGATTCTTAATCGCTAACAAAATTGCAAAGCCTAAAGTCAAAGACTCCATAACTAATACCGATGCACCTAAAACTCTCATTGAGCAAATTTCCTTCTTAGATAAGTGCGAGCTTGACCAACGGTTACAACAGAACCGGTCACAATGATTCCAATTGTATCTTCGCTCAACGGACGGGTTGCATCGGCCACGGCACGATCAAGGGCAGTGTGGAAATTATTGATTTCAAAGACGCGATCTTTGCCAAAGATTTTTGAGGCGATTTTTTCAAGCTCCCCTGAAGCCATGGCACGGTCAGATGCGCTTTGGGTAATAATTACATGGTCGACAATCGGCTCAAGTGCTTGCAAAATCCCCTCTGCATCTTTATCAGCAAAGACTCCAACCACCGCCACAACTTCATCGAAGTTAAATTCATTTGCCACGGTGTCGGCAAGGGCGGCAGCGCCGTGAGGATTATGGGCGGCATCTAAAATTATCGTTGGATCTCGGTGTACAACTTCGCAGCGTCCAGGGGAAGTAACATCGGCAAAACCGGCGCGCACGGCTTCAATATCTAATGGCTGATCTCCAAAGAAAGCTTCAACTGCGGCAAGGGCACTGGCGGCGTTAGATGCTTGATGCTTTCCATGCAAGGGAAGAAAAATATCGTCGTAAGTATCGTGCAACCCTTTGATAGTAATCAGTTGACCGCCAACTGCAACTGCCCGTGAGGTAATTGAATACTCAATTCCTTCTCGCACAACATCGGCACCAACTTCGGCGGCCTTTCGAATTAACTCTTTTGCAGCCTCTGGCTCCTGTTGAGCAAGAACTATAAATCCCCCGGCTTTTATGATCCCGGCCTTGGTTGCGGCAATCTCATGCAGCGAATTCCCTAAATACTCCATGTGATCAAAACCTATGGGCATCAGCACTGAGATATCGGCATCGACTACATTCGTTGCATCCCACTCCCCGCCCATACCCACTTCAATTACAGCTACATCAACGGGGTGTTCGGCAAAGGCTACAAAACCCAATGCTGTGACCGCCTCGAAAAAAGAGATTGGATTCTCGAACTTTGTATCCATTAAATCTAAATAGGCAGCGATATCGTTGTAAGCAAATATCAACTCTTTAGGATCAATTGGCTGCCCGTTGATTGCAATTCGCTCGCGATAGCTTTCAAGGTGTGGGCTAGTGAATCGACCAGTCCGCAGCCCATGCGCGAATAAGAGTGAGTCGATCATCCGCGAAGTTGAAGTCTTTCCGTTCGTGCCTCCAACGTGAATTGTTGGATAGGTCAACTGCGGTGAGCCCAAGATATCTACAAGGGCGGCAATGCGCTCGGTCGTTGGTGCAATTCGAGTTTCTGGCCAGCGCGCTAGAAGGGCGGCTTCAATTGCATCTACTCGCTCTTGGTCATCCGGAGTGATAATCATTCTCTGGGCAGTTGCGCTAGCTGCGCGGTAATTCGCTCGATATCGGCCGAAGTCTTTTCTAAACGCTCGCGAATTTCAACGACAACGGCATCGGGTGCCTTAGCCATAAATCCCTGGTTATTTAACTTAACTTCGGCCGTCTGCTTATCTTTTTGAGCAGTTGATAAATCTTTATCAAGTCGCGCGCGTTCGGCAGCAACATCAATTGATCCCGTTAAATCAAACTCAACTTTTACATCACCGATTTCGCAGTGGGCACTTGGAGTTATATCCCCTAGCTCCAAGCGAAGCACAAAGGCCATTGCTCCCGCGTAATCATTGATATGGGCTGGTGCATTAAAACGCGCAGGAATTTTCTGTGACGTCTTTATCCCTTGATCGTTTCGGAACCTGCGTACATCTGTAATAATCTCTTGTAGCTCAACAACTAATTTCTCTGCCTTCTTATCAACATGGTTCTTATTGGCAACGGGCCACTCGGCAACTACCAAAGACTGCCCGCCAGTCAGGGCAGTCCACATTGTCTCGGTAATAAATGGCATGACCGGATGCATTAAGCGAAAGAGTTGGTCTAAAACAAAGCCAAGTACGCGCTTAGTTGAATCACAGTTGCCAGATGCGAAACTCTCTTTTGAGAGCTCTAGATACCAGTCACACAAGTCATCCCATGCAAAGTGATACATGAGTTCGCAGGCACGAGAGAACTCGTACTGCTCAAGCAACGAGTCAACTTCAGAGACTGTTTCCGACAGTCGACTTAAGATCCACTTGTCGATTGCATTCAATGTCGAAACATCTGGCAGCTCGCCAACTACGCTGGCACCATTCATCATCGCAAAGCGAGTTGCATTCCATAGCTTTGTTGCAAAGTTTCGGGAGCCGCCAATCCAATCTTCGGCTAATGCTTGATCTTTCCCGGGATTGGCTCCGCGTGCCAATGTAAAGCGAAGGGCATCGGCGCCGTACTTATCCATAAACTCGATTGGATCAACGGTATTTCCCTTGGACTTTGACATCTTCTTTCCGAATTGGTCACGAACTAAACCGTGAAGTGCAATCGTATTGAATGGCTGTACCCCATCCATCGCAAATAGGCCGAACATCATCATTCGAGCTACCCAAAAGAACAAGATGTCATAGCCCGTTACCAGCACGGATGTTGGATAAAACTTCTTTAAATCTTCACTCTGTGTCGGCCAACCAAGGGTTGAAAATGGCCACAGCGCCGATGAGAACCAAGTATCTAAAACATCGGGATCTTGTGTGTAGCCAGCAGGTGCGCTCTCTCCAGGACCAACAACCACCACTTCATCGTTAGGTCCATACCAAACTGGAATTCGATGCCCCCACCATAACTGGCGTGAAATACACCAGTCATGCATATTGTTAATCCAATCAAAATAACGCGGAGCCAACTCTTCTGGCTCAATCTTTACGCGACCATCGCGCACGGCATCGCCGGCAGCTTTTGCAAGTGGAGCAACCTTTACAAACCACTGCTTAGATAAACGTGGTTCAACAGTTGTATCGCATCGAGAACAGTGTCCGACGGCGTGAATGTATGGACGCTTCTCGTCCATGATGCGGCCTTGGGCACGAAGTGCCTCTACTACTGCTTTTCGTGCATCAAAGCGATCCATGCCATCAAATTCAGTGCCCGAGCCAGCCATCACGCCATGCTCATTCATAATGACAACAAATGGAACGTTATGACGCACTGCCATCTCAAAGTCATTTGGATCGTGCGCGGCGGTAACTTTCACAGCGCCCGTACCAAACTCCATCTCAACTAATTCGTCAGCGATAATTGGAATATAGCGATTAGCAAGTGGAAGTAAAACTTCTTTTCCAACTAAGTGCTTATACCTGGGATCGTCGGGATGAACTGCAACTGCACCATCGCCCAGCATAGTTTCTGCACGCGTTGTAGCTACAGTAATTTCAATGTCACCGTCACCGTAGCGAACTTGAACAAACTCACCAGCATCATCTTGGTGCTCAACTTCAATATCTGAGAGTGCAGTTAAACATCTCGGGCACCAGTTAATGATTCGCTCTGCACGATAGATCAGCCCCTGGTCGTAAAGTTTTTTGAAAATTGTCAGAACTGCCGTTGATAAACCGGCATCCATAGTGAATGCCTCACGTGACCAATCGACGCTATCGCCTAAGCGACGCATCTGATCTAATATTGCACCGCCGGATTCAGCTTTCCACTCCCAAACTTTTTTAACAAAATCTTCGCGCCCTAAATCATGGCGCGTCATACCTTGGGCGGCTAACTGTTTTTCTACAACATTCTGTGTTGCGATTCCAGCGTGATCCATTCCAGGTAACCACAACGCTTCGAAACCCTTCATGCGCTTCATACGAGTAAGGAGATCTTGAAGTGTGTGATCGAGTGCATGACCAATGTGAAGTGAACCGGTGACGTTTGGAGGCGGGATCACGATTGTGAAGGGTGGCTTATCTGATTGTGGATCGGCCGTGAAGTATCCAGCCGCAACCCACTTTTCATAGAGTGGTGCTTCGATTTCAGCTGGTGAAAAGCTCGAAGCTAGTTCGCGGGACATAGGGAGCAGTCTAGATTATGCGCTCTTCTCCTCTTGACCCTTTTGCCCGCGTGAACGCTTTGGAATATCGCCTGTATGAAGGATGAACTCAGGTTGAGCACCTGTTTCGATGCAATCTTTTGTGACTAAGACCTTTGCGATATCGCTTCGGCTAGGTACGTCGTACATCACAGATAGAAGGACCGATTCCATGATCGCGCGTAGACCTCGTGCACCTGTTCCCCGCAATAATGCAAGATCTGCGATTGCATCTAGGGCCTCTACTGAAAATTCAAGCTCTACATGATCTAAATCAAAGAGGCGCTGATACTGCTTAACGAGGGCGTTCTTTGGCTCGGTAAGAATCTGCATAAGTGCAGGCTTATCCAAATTTTCGACGCTGGTCAAAACTGGAAGTCGACCGATGAACTCAGGAATCATTCCAAATTTTAATAAATCTTCAGGCATAACGTCGGCGAAAATATCTCTGCGGTTCTTTTCGGAGGCATCCTGCAAAGTTGCATTGAAGCCAACTCCAGCTTTGCCGCTACGAGATTCGATAATCTTCTCGAGTCCTGCAAATGCACCACCGACGATGAATAAAACATTTGTGGTATCTATTTGAATAAACTCTTGATGCGGGTGCTTTCGTCCACCTTGTGGCGGCACAGATGCAACTGTTCCTTCAAGAATTTTTAATAACGCCTGCTGCACGCCTTCACCAGAAACATCGCGAGTGATCGATGGATTTTCAGATTTGCGTGCGACTTTATCAATCTCATCAATATAAATAATTCCCGTTTCAGCTTTTTTAACATCGTAATCTGCGGCCTGAAGCAGCTTAAGCAAAATATTCTCAACATCTTCGCCAACATATCCAGCCTCGGTGAGCGCAGTTGCATCCGCGATTGCAAATGGCACATTGAGCATTCGAGCCAAAGTCTGTGCCATAAGCGTCTTGCCGCAGCCCGTTGGACCAAGTAGCAAGATATTTGATTTCGCTAACTCGATTGAATCCTCGCGATGTCCACCTTGCACGCGCTTGTAGTGGTTATAGACGGCCACCGATAGAGATTTCTTTGCGCGATCTTGTCCGATGACATACTGATCAAGGAACTCAAAAATCTCTTGAGGTTTTGGAAGTTCAGCAAGCCCCAGCGATGATGCCTCTGAAAGCTCCTCAACGATGATCTCGTTACAGAGTTCGATACATTCATCGCAGATATAGACGCCAGGACCGGCAATGAGTTTTTTAACCTGCTTCTGAGTTTTTCCGCAGAAGGAGCACTTGAGCAGGTCGCTAGTTTCGCCGATTCTTGTCATGGGTAAAGTTTAGATTCTTAAGGCTTTTTACGCTGGAGTTTTTACGCCTGAGATTGTTCGCCGAGAGAATAATTAAGCTAATTTCGTGGGTGTTTTGAAATCTTTAACTCCTGGAATCCCTAAAACCGCCAAACAGATAACGATATGAAAAACCGAGGCGCCGATGAGTAGCTCTTTTTCCCCAAAGAGTGAGACTGCAGGACCCACTAACGCCATTCCAAGTGGCATCAAACCTGCCGACCCCATGTGATCGATACTAAAGACGCGACCCTGCAATTCGCGAGGAACTTCGCGTTGGATAGCAGAGGACCAAAAAGCCTCCCAAGGACCAACCGAGAAGCCGGCAAAAAGATATGCGACCACGACAAATGTCTGCGATATTGGAAATGCTAACGAGAGCGTAGTGATAACCAGAAGCATCCATACGAGCACGGAGAAGCGACCCTGGTGCTTAATCCTAAGTTTTACGCAGGCGATAGCAGAGATGATTCCACCAACGGAAAAAGCAGCAGCCGATAATGCAAAGGTCGTGTTGGTTCCAAACTCACGTCGTGTAATAACGGGCAAAAGTACATTTTCTGCCGCCAGAATCACCATTAACTGCACTGAAGCCATCGCAATCATGGCGCCGATCCAAGGAATATCTCGAACTGTGCGCAAACCTTCACGCATCTCGACCATAAAAGATTCCTGCTCTTTTCTATCAGCGTTTATATCCTCTTTTATCTGAGCAAGAAAATATGTCCCAAAGGCAAATGAAATTGCGGTAAAGAGAAAGGTTAAGCGCCCACCGATTAAAAAGACGGAAAATCCACCGATTCCTGGACCGATGATTGTTGCAGTTTTGACGACAATTCCTCGTGCTACATTTCCTGCGGGCAGTTTATCTTCAGGAATAAGTGATGGCATGATCGCACCGGCCGACGCCGCACCGAATGCATCACCGATTCCCATTAAGAAAACCGCTAGCGCCATTAAATAATGCGGAAGTTTTGGAGCCGAGACAAAGACCATTGCAAAAACAATTGCAGCACGAGATAAATCGGCGGTAATCATTACCTGTTTACGTGGTAATCGATCTGACCACACTCCTGCAAAAGGCGCGAAGACAACTGCCGATAAGACCCTAGCGCCAAGAATTAATCCTAAGGATGTTGCAGTACCTCCGGCATCCAAGACAGTAACTGCAAGTGCAATTGGAAATGCCGATGCACCGAGAACGAAAATTGTTGTCGAATACCAAAAGAGACGGTACCCCTTAAATGACCAAAGGGATCCCGCCTCAAAGAGCTTCATAGAAGAATATTACTGGACAGGCTTGGCCTTACGTGAGGCCAATACTTGATCGATAATTCCATATTCAACTGCTTCGGCAGCAGTTAAAATCTTGTCGCGTTCAATATCTTTTTCAATCTCAGCTGCAGATTTAACAACGTGACGTGCAAGAAGCTCCTCTTGCAAACGTGCAATACGTGCGATCTCTTTCGCTTGGATCTCAACATCAGATGCCTGTCCGCCACCTTCAGATGATGGTTGGTGAATCAAGATTCGTGAGTGCTCGAGAGCGTAACGCTTGCCCTTTGCCCCACCTGCAAGGATTACTGCAGCCGCAGATGCAGCCTGTCCTAAACAGATAGTGCTGATATCTGGACGCACAAACTGCATCGTGTCATAAATTGCAGTGAGCGCTGTAAATGAGCCACCAGGTGAGTTGATATAAATCATGATGTCGCGATCTGGATCCATTGATTCCAGTGTTAGCAACTGTGCCATAACATCGTTTGCAACGGTGTCATCGATTGGCTGACCCATGAAGATAATGCGCTCTTCAAATAGTTTTGTGTAAGGATCAAGACGCTTAAAACCATAAGCGGTCTTTTCCTCGATTGTTGGAAGAACGTAGCGTGCGCTGAAATCCTGAATGTGCTTCATTAAGCTTTTCCTCCTGATACTTGACCATCAGATGTTGCGATGTGATCGATGAAGCCGTATGCCTTAGCATCTTCGGCATTGAACCAGTTGTCGCGATCTGAATCGATAAGAATCTTTTCAAGTGTCTGCCCGGTGTGCTTGGCATTTATCTCGGCCATTGTGCGCTTTGTGATCGCCATTTGTTCGGCCTGAATACGAATATCGGTCGCAGTGCCACCAATTCCGCCGAGAGGTTGGTGCATCAAGATGCGAGCGTTCGGTGTTGCATATCGCTTGCCAGGAGCCCCTGCAGTAAGCAAGAACTGACCCATCGAAGCTGCAATTCCCATTCCAACTGTTGCAATATCGTTCTTGACGTATTGCATCGTGTCGTAAATCGCCATTCCAGCGGTGACTGAACCGCCAGGTGAGTTAACGTATAAATAAATATCTTTATTGGAGTCCTCGGCAGCTAAGAGCAATATCTGCGCGCAGATTGCATTGGCCATATCGTCACGAACTTCACCGGCGAGGAAAATAATGCGCTCGCGAAGCAGTCGGTTATAAACCTGATCATCAAGGCCAATCATTCCAATGCTCGATGAACGGGCATGTAGTTGGCCAACTTGTGGGCTAAGAAAATCCACGTGTATTCCTTCCGATTGCATCTTTATTACCTGTAGTGAGGCTAACAATGTTGCGTGCTAAATGCTTCCCAATTTGGTGAAAATGGAGCGTGAACGGCGTGGTGTTCGCTTAGGGCTAAAGCCCTGAAGAGATTAAGCCTGGTCGACTAGATCAGAGAGCTCGGCCGATGGACGCAGCGCTTCAAGGTCGATAACAGTTCCGGATGCATCTTTGACTGTGATGCGACCCAAAACCGATGCCAAAGCCTTCGCACGAGTTACTTCGGCTACGAGCTGTGAAATCTGTCCGGCCTTTTGCAACTCTTCTGCAAACTGTTGAGGTGCCATTCCATAGCGCTGAGATGTACGGACCAAATACTCGGTCAATTCGATCTCAGTGACTTGTACATCTTCAACCTGCACGATTGCATCGAGCAAGAAATCTGACTTGAGCGAAGAACGAACCTGTCCATCAACCTCTGCTCGGTGTTCTGCATCCTCCATGCGGCCTTCGCCTTCGAGGTGATCATTTACCTCAAGCTCGACCAAATTATCTGGGACTGGAATATCTAGATCTGCAAGAAGTTTTTCTACAAGGCGATCACGAGCCTGTGTTCCCTGTTCCATCTTCTTTACGCGACCTAAGCGCTCAACAAAATCAGCCTTGAGCTCTTCCAAAGTATCAAACTCAGATGCAAGCTTTGCAAAGGCATCATCTACTGGTGGGAGTTCGCGCTCTTTAACAGCCTTTACAGTGGCCTCAACTTCGCCTTTTTCGCCTTCGGCCTGACCAACGAGTTGTGTCTCAAACTTCTTGGTCTCTCCTGCTGACATTCCAATTAAAACATCATCGAGTCCATCAATCATGCGATCAGAGCCGACTTCGTAGGAAATATCGTTGGCCTGTCCACCTTCTACAGACTCACCATTGATAAATGCATCCATATCTAAGGTTGCAAAGTCCCCGTTAACAACTGGTCGCTCAACTGTGGTCAAGGTTCCAAAGCGAGTACGAAGTGATTCAATCTGCTCATCTACATCTGCATCTGCGACGACAACGTCATCGACTTCAATCGTAATCTTTGAAAAATCTGGCAACTTAACCTCTGGTCGAACATCAACCTCAACAGTGAAAGTAAGTTTTTCATTATCAACGAACTCTTTAACATCTACAACTGGGCGACCAATTACAGCCACTGAATGCTCGCGAGCTGCTTGGCCATAGAAATCTGGAAGTGCGGCATTAATCGCCTCGTCCAAAACCGTTCCACGTCCAACGCGTTGATCGATCATTGAAGCTGGAACTTTTCCTTTACGGAATCCAGGAATGTTTACTTGGGTTGCAACTTTCTTATAGGCATCAGCTACATGCGTAGCCATCTCGCTAAATTCAATTTCGATATCGAGGCGAACGCGAGTTGGAGAAAGAGTCTCGACGGTGCTTTTCACAGATGCTCCTAAATAAGTTATGAACTACGAGAAAGAACTGGTCGGGGCGGGGAGATTCGAACTCCCGGTCTCCTGCTCCCAAAGCAGGCGCGCTAGCCACTACGCTACGCCCCGAGGCGCAATGCAGGAGTCTAGACGAGATTTCACCCCTTGTTTACCCACCCAGCACTCAAGGCCCAACAGCTCTACATACTCAGGCCTATATTCCAGAGTTGGCTACTTGCGGCCCGTCATCGCGCCTAGTGAATTACCGATTCCAATACATACCAAGAGAAGAATAATTTCGGGAATCGTACTTAGGCCTAAGGAGCGTGAGATGGCCAACGCTATGAATGCTCCGGCCAATCCGCTTACTGCTGACTTCCAATTTTTCATGCCCCAATCATGCACCCCGAAGGCATTTATATGGGCCTGACATGGCTTAGCCCAAAATTCTCAGTGGTTTCCATCCGATTACTACGGTGTAGTATTTGGCCGAATCGATGGGACATCTCGTCAATTTATGTGTATTTGTACGGTCCTACGCAGGGAATCTTCATCTGCGGGTGTAGCTCAATGGTAGAGCCCCAGCCTTCCAAGCTGGCCATGCCGGTTCGATCCCGGTCACCCGCTCCATACTTTCCCTAGCCAATCGCGCCCACCATATTAAACAGGGCATAGCCAGAAAAAAGTACATCCCTCGAAGGTGACATTCCGTACTGGATTGATGCATGTAGCTTTAAAGTCGAAGAACTTCCCCCTGTAACAATTTTCCCAATAATTAAAAATGCATAGTGTCTTCCTGCAGTTCCATTCGCAAAACTTATCGAATCGCTAGCGATTGAAGTATAAACAAGACTTGAAAGATTCAGACTATTTACTAAATCCATTCCAATATTTACTGACTCCGGACTCGAAGGAGAGAAAATACCATTCACGATAATTTCGAACGTGTATTTACTATTTGCTTCTAGTGTGAAGAAATCTGTGGAATTAGCCCAAGCACCATCAGTTCCGGCATTCAAAGTAAAACTTGCAATCGGCTCAAAATACGAATTAGAAATTCCTGCTGGACCTGTTAAACCAATTTCTCCAGTTAGGCCAACTGGTCCTTGTTCTCCTGCATCACCTTTCAATCCTTGTAGGCCCTGCAGGCCAGTTGCGCCTTGAACACCAGCTACTCCTGCATCACCTTGAACGCCTTGAGAGCCTTGCGCACCATTTGAACCAGACGATCCTGTTGCACCAGCTGCACCTGCAACGCCTTGCGCGCCTTGCGAACCAGTTAAACCCGTATCTCCCTTCGAACCTGAAGATCCAGTTGCACCTTGAGCACCAGTTGCGCCCACATCTCCTTGAACACCTTGCACACCTGCTGCACCGTTTGAGCCAGACGATCCTGTTGCACCCGCTGCACCCGCAACACCCGCAACACCTTGTGAACCAGTTGAACCTGTCTCTCCTTTTGCACCTGCTGATCCTGTTGCGCCAACTGCACCAACATCACCTTGTGCACCTTGTGAACCAGTTGAACCAGTTGAACCAGTTGAACCAGTATCTCCTTTTGCACCTGCTGATCCTGTTGCGCCAACTGCACCAACATCACCTTGTGCACCTTGTGAACCAGTTGAACCTGTATCTCCTTTTGCACCTGCTGATCCTGTTGCGCCAACTGCACCTACATCACCCTGTGCGCCAGTTAATCCGACATTACCTTGAAGACCTTGCGCACCCGCATCACCTTTCGCGCCAGAGCTTCCCGGTGCACCTTGGGAACCTGGACCGCCAGAAAGTCCTACAGCTCCAGCTACACCTGCATCTCCTTTTGCACCAGGCATTCCAGCTGCACCAGATGGACCCGCTTGGCCAGCGGGACCTGCAGCACCTACCTCGCCCTTTACTCCAGGGGTACCTGCTGCACCCGTTGCACCCGTAAGTCCACGATCTCCAACTGCTCCCTTTGCGCCATCTGCTCCCGGCGTTGAAGTAATTACTGCCTTTGAATCTGCGGCTTTAAGTGAGATTGCAAACTTCCAGACACCCTTTGTCTTTGGTCCGTAGAGATTTGCATTTTTTAAATCGATATAGAAGTCACCGTCGATACCTAACGACTTTGCGGGAACTCCATTTCCACTCAAAATTGTGTTTGGAATAAAGGTTGCTGCACGACCTGCTTTTTTGATCGTCACTGCCGTCTTTCCTGCGGCAAAGGCCGTTGTTGGAATTAAGAGGGAGAGAGTTAATGCAACTGCGGTGAATTGGCGATAGCGATTCATGGAGAAATCCTTTTCTCAATACTGGGAATGAACTGTGACTCAGTGTGAAGTAGACGACATGGCTCAGAAATAAGGAGTTCCTAGTGCGCATTTGTGAGCCTCAAGCGGGTATCCCCCACAATTTTGGCTCTAATCTCACTCATACTCACACGGTGTTCTAAGGCTTGCTTATTAACATATTAAGTATCGAGGTGTTAATTACAGGTAGTCGATGACGAAAGGTCACAGACAGTTCAGCTAGAAGAGAGGACGGCATATAAATGTCATCTAATAAAAAAATCGCCGCAGTTGTACTTACAACTGTTGCGCTTTCGATTGGTTCAGTTGGGATAGCAACTGCTTCGCAATCAAAGTCAAAATCTGTTTCCATACGAGCAACATCCGCGAGAACTTCTGTTAACGCAATTGGTAACCCAATGGGCGCACAGATGATGGGTGGGCAAGAGGCAGAGTTGACATCTGTTCTTGCTGGACTTGTAACAAAGGGAACAATCACTCAGGCTCAATCAGATGCGATAACTGCAGCTCTAACTGCGGCACGCACTGCTCATGACGCCGCTCGCATTGCAGGACAAGCTACCAATAACGCACAGCGTGCAGCGCATGAGGCGCTAATCGCTACAACTATTGGTATTGATGCAGCGACAATTAAGACGCGACTTGCAGCTGGAGAAACACTGGGTGCAATCGCAGGCGCAAAGAAAGCTGCACTAATTACCGCCCTCGTTGCCGAGGCAACTCGCAACATTGATGCCGCAGTAACTGCAGGCAAGTTGACTGCAGCCAATGCAACAACTCTTAAAGCCGGTCTCACTGCACAGGTAACTGCACAGGTTGATTCAACTCGTGGCGCAATGGGTCTAAATATGGGAATGGGTAAGGGTGGTCCGATGGGTGGACGCGGTCCTGGAGACATGGATGGCGATCACGGTATGGGAATGAAGGGTTAAGTTCTAACTACTTACTTTAATAAGTAGCCTCCTAAGGGTGAAAAACCCGCCACGTGAGAAATCGCGTGGCGGGTTTTTCTTTATCTAATGCTTACTGATGACACAATGCGCTCATGAGAATACATATCGGTAGCGATCATGCAGGTCTTGAATTAAAAAGCGCCCTCGTTACATATCTAGAGTCGAAGGGACATTCGGTCACAGATCATGGACCTCATGAATTCGATGCCCTTGATGATTACCCCGATTTTTGTATTCCAGCGGCCATCGCAACCGTTGCCGATAAAGGCTCACTTGGCATCGTCTTAGGTGGCTCTGGAAATGGCGAGCAGATTGCGGCAAATAAAGTTAAAGGTGTGCGCGCCGCCCTTGCCTGGAGCGTTGAAACAGCGAAGTTAGCTAAAGAACACAATGATGCAAATGTTGTCGGAATCGGTGGGCGTATGCACTCAATTGATGAGTGCAAGGCGATAATCGATGCCTTTATTGAAACACCGTTTTCAAATGATGAACGTCATATCCGACGCATTAAAAAGATTAGTGATTACGAAGATAAAGCAGGTCAGTAACTCGGTGATTTTTATCGATTCCCTGTCCTTCAAAACGTGTAACTGGGCGCCAATCAGGTTTCTCGATGATGCCTCCACTGAATTGAGATGAACTGCTAAAAACACTCTGCATCGCCTCGGCATAAGGCACCCAATCGGTTGCTAAATGAAAATAACCACCAGGCTTAAGTTTGGAGGCAATAAGTTCTAGAAATGCCGGCTGAACTATTCGGCGTTTGTGGTGCTTGGACTTTGGCCACGGATCTGGAAAGTAGAGATGCACTCCATCCAATGCCTGATCATCAATCATGTAGGCGAGAACGACATGGACATCGTCCTCGATGACTTTAATATTTGTAATCGCCTGCTCCTGAATGCGTGATAAGAGTTTGCCGATTCCCGGGGGGTGAAGATCTACGGCGATATATGCATTTTCGGGGAAGTTGGCAGCGATGATGGCTGTGGTTTCCCCCATTCCAAAGCCAATCTCCATGATTATTTTTTCAGAGGTAGGGAAAATGGCTTTGAGATCTAGCTTTTTCTCCTCTACTGGGATTCCGTAGATTTCTTGCAGGGATCTCTTGGCCGCTCTTTGGGCCTCGGTGATTCGGGTACCTCTGATGCTGTAGCTTCGAATCGAGGGGCGTTCCATGGGATAAGAATGTCATGGTTGGATTGATACCTACAAAAGGAGCATTACGTGCCAGGAATTAATATCTCTCGAGTTGAGGCAGTAGAGCGTGCGGCGAACTTACACATTAAGGGCTACAACGTCACTCTCGATGTTACGACGGGCGCTGAAACTTTCTACGCCAAGTCCGAGGTTGACTTCTCATGTACAACGCCTGGTTATTCAACTTTTATCGATGCCTGCGGACGTCGCGTTATATCGGCATCGTTAAATGGTGTCCCTGTAGATACCTCCGCCTTCGATGGAGAAAGTATTTTTCTGAAAAATCTAGCTGCCGAAAATCACTTGGTAATTGAGATTGAGGGTGTCTACTCAAAATCTGGTGAAGGGTTGCAACGCTCAGTTGATCCATCCGATGGAGAGGTTTATCTGTACTCACAGGGCGAGACTGCCTATATCCGACATATGTTCCCTTGCTTTGATCAACCTTCGCTTAAGGCGACCTTTACTTTTGCCGTTACAACACCTGGGCACTGGGAAGCGATTTCAAATAATCCACTCGCATCGAAAGAGATTATTGGTGAAAAGGCGCTCTGGAAATTCACAACAACTCCACGAATTCCAATGTATTTGGCCGTATTAATCGCCGGTCCCTACTCACATGTGCATGATGTTTATAAGGGAAGCAAGGAAGTTCCCCTTGGAATCTACTGCCGTAAATCTATGGCGCAGCATTTAGAACCTGAAGATATCTTCCTCCTAACCAAGCAGGGCTTTGATTACTTTGAAAAAACTTTCGGTCTGGCATATCCATTTGATAAGTACGATCAAATCGCCGTCGTCGATTTCAACTTCGGAGCGATGGAAAATGCTGGCGCAGTAACTTTCCGTGAAGATTTATTGGTTTTCCGCAGCCACATGCCGGAAAAAATGTATATGTCACGAGCAAATGTAATTTTGCATGAGATGGCGCATATGTGGTTTGGAAATCTCGTCACTATGTCATGGTGGGATGATCTCTGGCTCAATGAATCCTTTGCTGAATTTATGGCATACCTTGCGATGGCCGAAGGCACACGCTTTAAGGGCGGATGGGCCGGCTTCAATAGCGAGCGAAAGAACTGGGCTTACCGTCAAGATCAACTTTCATCTACACACCCAATCGTGGCCGATATGGTCGATATTCAAGCCGTTAACGCTAACTTTGATGGAATCACATATGCAAAGGGCGCATCTGTATTGCAACAGTTAGTTGCACATGTTGGTCGTGAAAACTTTATTTCAGGTCTACAAAAATACTTCGCCAAGCATGCATGGGGTAATACAACTCTTAAGGATCTATTCGATCAGTTAGAGGCAACTAGTGGGCGTTCATTAGATGCTTGGGCATCAACATGGCTGCAAACTGCCGGCGTTAATACGCTTCGCCCCGAACTCGTGCTCGATGGTGATACTTACAAATCAGTGGCAATCGTGCAAGAGCCACCGCTAGTGCCAGCAGGTTCGAAAGAGCTGCGACCACACCGTTTAGCAATTGCCCTCTATGACGTCGATGGTGATTCGATAAAACTGCGTACATCAATCGAGCTCGATGTTGTTGGTGCGCTAACTGATGTTCCGAGTTTGACTGGAGAAAAGGTTGCAGATCTTCTCCTGATCAATAATGGAGACCTCTCTTATGCAAAACTTCGCTTTGATCCACGTTCCTTGAAAACATTAACTCCGCATCTTGGAAATATCTCCGATCCACTCACCCGCGCTCTATGTTGGGCAGCGGTATGGGATATGCATCGTGATGGGGAGATCTCTTCACGCGACTTCTTAGATATCGCCTTTGCTGGACTTCCTGGTGAAAATGATGACGCAGTGGTAAATATTACCTTGGCACAGATGTACACCTCAGTTGAGGCCTACTCAACCGATGCCACACGCAATCAGATGCGCATCAAGCTTGCAACAGGCTTAGAGGCGCTGATGTTGAGTGCAGCACCTGGCAGTGATCTACAGATGTTGTTCGCGCGGGCATTTGCACAAAACGCCGTGACGTCCGAACACATCACGGCCGTACGAGGACTTCTCAATGGCTCGGCGCCTGGATTTATTATCGATGCCGATCAACGTTGGTTCTTTATTATCGCTCTATCTGAGCGCGGAGCAATTGATATCACCGAACTCGATGCAGAGCGTGCTCGCGATAACACCACTAGCGGTAACTGCTTCTATGAAACGGCAGTTGCTGCGGCACCGACTCAAGAGGCAAAAGATTACGCGTGGAATAAAATAATCAACGAAGATATTCAAACCTCTGTCAGATCGGCGTTGGTTGCCGGTTTCCAACGACCAATTCAGCGAGAACTATTGGCAGAATACGTAGATCAATACTTCGACTCAATAATCGCAGTATGGGAATCAAAGTCATATGAGGGTGGGGCTAAAATCGTTTCAGGTCTCTATCCAACATGGGTAGTTGCTCAATCAACTATCGATAAAACCGCTAACTGGCTCGATACAACAGGCAAAGATTCGCCAACGGTACTGCGCAAATTAGTTGTTGAGGCTCGAGATGGATTAGTTCGTGCTCTAAAAGTTCAGGCTGGAATTAATTAATCTATCGATGTAATTGAGGATTGGCTTTTTGCCTTACGGGGCGCAGATCCAAACCACGATAACCCTGCGATCACTACGAATAGTGCAACTGGAATTACTATAAAAGTAATAACGGTTTGAATTGCGCTAAGGCCCTGGCCTGCGACTGTTCCATCTTCAACTGAGCTCATAAGTAAATGCATGGCTTGAGTGTAATTTACTTAGGCAGTTGCCGCTGCCACACCAAATGGCTGCAAATACTGCAGCCAGCGATCATCGGTTCGCCCTGTGCCAAGAATTCTCCAAGCAGCACCTACTGGTTCACGCGGTAATTGACGAAGACGCCAACCGATCTCTTTAAGGTGTTTGTCGGCCTTTAAATGGTTGCATTTATGACATGCCGATACGACATTTTCCCAGTTGTGACCGCCACCGCGACTTCGAGGGATTACGTGATCAATGGATGTTGCAGGAGCTGTGCAATAAACACATCGGCCACCATCTCGAGCAAAGATTGCTCGGCGAGACAAAGGAACGGCGTGACGATAAGGAATACGAACAAATTTATTTAGGCGGATGACTGAAGGAAGATCCATAGCGCCGCCAGAAAAATGCACGACATCTCCAGAGGCCTCCATCATTGTCGCCCGATGGTTGAGAACAAGAATGAGGGCGCGACGCTCTGTTATGACACCCAGAGGTTCATAGGTGGCGTTGAGAACTAGTGTGCGCGACATAATCGCTCCCGATCTGGCGCATGGCCTGCGCCGATTGCATTATCTTGCACTACAACACGGCTCCAACTGGGTATTTCAAAGCGGTATTTAGGTAAAGTTTTGGCTACAGTCATAGTCCTATGAGCGATTCAGCGCAAAATTTCATCGATTGGGTCAGCGGCACTCCCCTTCGAGTCTTTGTCATCCTTTTAACGGCGATCCTGCTCCAGAGCTTTGGTAGCCGAGCAATTGCCCGTGCTATGAACCGTTTAGCCACTGCCGATTTAGTTCCGGGCCCTCGAAACATAGTTGCACGGCAAAAAGAGCGTGCACGAACAATCGGCGGAGTCCTCGCGGCAACCCTTAAGGCCCTTATCTGGATCGTTGCAACAGGAATGGTCCTTGGTGAGTTTGGATTTAATTTGGGGCCTTTAATCGCATCGGCTGGAATTCTAGGTGTGGCACTTGGCCTTGGTGCGCAGACTCTGGTTCGCGATATTTTATCTGGAATCTTCATGCTTGTTGAAGATCAATATGGAGTTGGTGACAGCGTTGATGTTCTAGATGTCAAAGGAACTGTCGAAAAAGTAGGGCTACGAGTAACAACTGTTCGAGATGCCAATGCAACGTTGTGGTATTTACGAAATGGCGAGATTTTAAAGGTGGGAAATCAATCTCAATCTGGCTGATTCACCATAGAGTTCGCGGCCATCTCTAAATAGCTCCACAACTGTGCGCGTAAAATCGGATCCATCTCAGTGGCATCGACTACTTCATGCATCGCATCAAGCCATGCATCGCGTGCTGCCGAATCAATATGAAAACCTGCATGGCGCATTCGAAGTCGTGGATGTCCCCGTTGTTCTTGATAGGCACTTGGACCGCCCCAATACTGTTCTAAGAACATCTGCAAGCGCTGGGCTGCGCCTTTCATATCGGAATCAGGATACATGGGACGTAAAATTGGATTAATTGCTACGTGCGCATAAAACTGAGAAACTAAGTCGGCGAAGAACTTCTCACCGCCTACCTCTTCGTAAAAACTACTCATACGGTAAGGCTAGCGGTGTCTTTATCTTTAGCAATCTGTAAAACAAAGTAACTTGTAACTAAACAAAGGGCACCACTCACATAAAATGCCGCTGCATAGTCGCCAAATTTAACGCGGACGATGGCCGCCCCAAGGGCTGCGATTGAACCTCCGATTTGATGGGCGGCAAAAACCCAGCCATAGATAACAGTTCCTCGCTCAGGCCCTAATACCGTACGGCACAACATCACAGTCGGTGGCACGGTTGCTACCCAATCCAAACCATAAAAGATGATGAAAACTAAAGTTGAGGGATGCATAGTTGAAAAGAGAATTGACGGCAATAGAAATAGAGATAGTCCGCGTAGACCATAGTAGAAAAATAAAAGTTTGCGTGGATCATATTTATCGGTAAGCCAGCCAGAGAACAAAGTTCCGATCACATCAAAGACGCCGACGAGGGCAAGAAGGCTTGCCGCCATTACTTGTCCCATTCCATGATCATGTGCGGCAGGAATAAAGTGCGTTCCAATCAATCCACTTGTCGATAGTCCGCAAACAAAGAATGATCCAGTTAAATACCAGAAATCTCTATGGGCACTTGCCTCTTTTAAAGAGACGAGTGCGAGTCGACCGGCATTCATTCCCGAGTGAACCGGTGGCTTCCAATCATCCGGCGCACCATATGGAAGTGCGCCAAGATCTGATGGTTTTTCTCGAAGGAATAAATAAATCATCGGAACCATAAAGAGTGAGGCTGCTCCTATCGTCAATCCGATTGAGCGCCACCCATGGAGTTCCGATAAACGTGTAAGTCCGGGAAGAAAAATCAGCTGCCCCATCGCCGCAGCTGATGTCAATCCGCCAATTACAATTCCGCGGCGTTTTACAAACCATCTATTTGCAACGGTTGCAGCAAATACAAGTGCCATAGAACCAGTTCCAATGCCGACAATCACTCCCCAGGTTGCAACTAACTGCCAAGGTGCGTGAATCTGAGTGGTTAAGAACGCGCCCATGCTGACAGTGGTAAGTGCGGCCATAACGGTTTTGCGAACCGTAAATCTCTCCATTAACGCAGCAGCAAATGGGGCGGTTAATCCATAGAACAAAACATTGACCGAGATTGCAAGAGATATCTGTTCGCGATTCCAACCAAATGCATCTTCAAGGGGAACAATCAGTACGGAAGGTGCTGATCTAAAGCCAGCCGTTGCCACAAGGGTAAAGAAAGTTACACCTGCAGCAAACCACGCTGGATGAATTCTCTTCTTACTCGACATTGCGTGCAATCCTCACAGATTTTATTCCCAAGAATAAAACTGGGATAGCTGCGAACAGGCAGAGCCAACCATAGGACAACGAACCGATAATTACCCCCGCTAATGCGCCACCGCCAGCTCCCGATAGGTTCATGACTAGGTCACTGGCGCCTTGGGAGGCCGGTCGCATTTCAAGTGAAACCGACTCAGACAAATAAGCTGAGCCAGCAATAAGAGTGCATGACCAGCCTAAACCGAGTAAAAAGAGTCCTATGCCAAGTTGCACTGCATTATCTGCCGCCGAACTACCTGCAACAACTGTAGATGCCAAAAGAATTACTAATCCGATCTGAATAACTCGAACTCGGCCTAAGCGATCACTGAGTGAACCAACCAGAGGTGAAAATGCATACATTCCAAGTACGTGGACGCTAATAACAAACCCGATAATCCGTAAGGAGACGTCGACATGTTTCATATGAATCGGAGTCATCACCATGACAGACACCATCGCTACGTGTCCAATTGCAATAGCAGAGATAGCAAATAGGGCTTTCGGGTTAGATCGTATGTGGGAAAGTGCAGCCTTTGTCGAGCCTTTATGTTGAACGACTTGGGCCTGCTTTTCTGCAGTTAAGTATGGATCAGGGCGTAAGAAAATTTGAATTACAACAGTGGCACACAAAAGAGTTGTAGCTGATACTAAATATGGGCCCACTAGGCGTGGCAAGTTAAATAATTCAGCTAAGTTTCCGGAAGGATCCATAAGATTTGGCCCAGCAACTGCGCCAATAGTTGACCCCCAGACCACAAACGATAACTGCTTGGCACGAGACTGCTTCGTTGCCAAATCTATGGCAGCAAATCGCGCTTGATAGCCAGCAGCTGAAGCTGCACCGACTAAGAAAGTTCCGAGCAGCATGAAAAATAGATTTCGTTGAGCACCACCAGTAATTGCAAAGATTGATCCAATTACCCCAGAGATATATCCAACTGAAAGCGCCAAGCGGCGTCCGCCTCGAGCAGTTAATCGCGCCAAAGGAAGGGCAAGAGCTGCCGCACCCAAAACCGCACTTGTTTGTGCAAGGCCAGCAAGAGTTTCAGAGTCGGTAATTGATGAAACAAGTAGTGAACCAGCTGCAACCGTGCCCGCAACGCCAACCCCGTTAAGGACCTGCGCGCTAGCAAGCGTTCGAATAACGCGATGTTGAAGTTGTGTATTTGGCATTAGTCAGTAAATCTCAACCAGACTGCGGTATCGGTTGGCAAAGTGTGCCCATGGACTTCCCCGCTTGCAACCAAGATCTGCGAGTTGGTTGGAAGCTCAATAGCTGTACCAAAGTTGATATAGCAGGCGAAATTACCGGGTCGTTCGAAGGCAACGACATCCTGGCCTGCTTGAATCCACTCCATGAGGCCATCACCTAAGCCCTCTTCGTTTTTTCGAAGTGCTAAGGCTTCGCGATACATAGACAACGTTGAATTCTCAACCCCATCTTGTGAGTCAACGGAAAACTTGCCCCACCATGGAGATTGTGGCAGCCAACTTTGATCTGGTTGCAACGAATCATTGCTAGAAAAACCAAATGCGCCCGCAGGATTACTCGACCATGGAAGTGGAACTCGGCAGCCATCGCGTCCGCGATCGGAGTGGCCACTCATCGCCCACCGTGGATCGGTCAATCGGGATTCAGGTATGTCGCGAACTTCAGGGAGAGCTAACTCCTCGCCTTGGTACATATACGCACCTCCCGGAAGTGCCAGCATCATCAATGCAGCGCTTCGAGCACGCAACGTTCCGCGTTCGATATTAAATTTACTGGCATCGCCCTGCCTAGATAAGGTCGTATCGCCATGATTGGTAAGTCCCAAATCTAAACGATCAACTGAGCGGACTACATCGTGGTTATTAAATACCCATGATGTTGGTGCGCCAACATCAGATAAAGCATCGATGGAGTGATCAATCTTCTTTTTAATCTGATCGGCTTTCCACAAAGTAGTGAGCATTTCAAAGTTAAAAGAGTTTTGTAGTTCATCGTGGCGAACATAGCGCGCAATTCGCGATGCGGGGCTGACCCACGCTTCGGCAACTGCCATTCGATCTCCAGGATATGAATCAAAAATCTTTCGCCATGAGCGATAGATATCGTGAACTCCCTCTTGATCCCAGAAAGGTTTGTGCTCGGTACCAAGCATCTGAGCTGCCGGGTCTTTCTTAATATCGGGCAAGCCCGCCTCTTTAAACATCCCATGGGCAACATCGATTCTGAAGCCATCGACGCCACGATCGAGCCAAAACTTTAAAACATCTTCAAAGTGTGCAACCACTTCCGGATTTTCCCAGTTTAAATCGGGCTGCTCAACGGCGAATAAATGTAAGTACCACTGACCTAACTTTCCATCGGCCTCGGTTACGCGCTTCCATGCAGGCCCACCGAATACCGCCTCCCAATTATTGGGCGGTAGATCCCCATTAGCTCCTTTGCCATCCCGAAACATATATCGATTGCGTTCTATCGAACCTGGCGCGGCCTTAAGTGCTGCTTGAAACCATTTATGTTCATTAGATGTGTGATTAGGAACAATGTCAACAATAAATTTAATTCCAAACTCATGCGTCTGTTTAATCAACGCTTCGGCCTCGGCCAACGTTCCATACTCAGGTTCGATATCCAAATAATCGGCAACGTCATAACCGTGATCATGTTGTGGTGATGGGTACCACGGGGTTATCCAAATTGCATCTACACCAAGTTTCTTTAGATACGGAAGGCGCGATCTAATGCCCTCCACATCACCAATTCCATCACCATTTGAATCAGCGAAAGAACGAATATAAATCTGGTACGTGACCGCATCTCGCCACCATGGGCGATCTGCGCGTAATGCGGGCTTAGTCACAATTAATCCGTTTCTAGATACATACTTAAAATTTTCCGCTGTTCATCAGAAATTGGCCGAGAGCTTCGCGTATCCTCTGACACTGTAACTTGTACCGACTTAATTCGAGCAAACAAAACTCCATTATTTGCAACTTCGTAAACCATAGAAAACGATGAAGTGCCAATGGACTCAACCCAAATAGTTACGTCGATAAAGATATTACCCTCGTTAATCGGCGCTTTAAAATCGACTTCGGCGCGCGCAACTACCATGTTGAACAGTCCAAGCATTGCAAATCTAGCCTCTTGGGCAAAGGTTAAATACTTTGCATTGTTGACATGACCCATTGCATCTAAATCATCCCAGCGTACATACTGCCTATTTGTGTACTTCATTTATCGAGTGAGCTTTCTATACGTAACGCGGTGTGGACGTGCAGCATCGGCACCTAGGCGTTGGATTTTATTTTCTTCATATGATTCGAAGTTTCCCTCAAACCAGAACCACTTTGATTCACCTTCGTAGGCCAAGATGTGAGTTGCAACGCGATCGAGGAACCAACGGTCGTGAGAGATCACTACGGCACATCCTGGGAATTCAAGTAGAGCATTTTCAAGCGAGCCCAAAGTTTCAACATCTAAGTCGTTTGTTGGCTCATCGAGTAGGAGCAAGTTGCCACCCTGCTTGAGAGTTAATGCCAAGTTTAAGCGGTTGCGCTCTCCACCCGAGAGAATCCCTGCCGGCTTTTGCTGATCTGGGCCTTTAAAACCAAAGCAGGATACGTAAGCACGCGATGGCATCTCAACCATTCCAACTTTTATAAAATCAAGGCCATCAGATACAACTTCCCACAATGATTTCTTAGGATCGATTCCACCACGTGACTGATCAACGTAGGAAATCTTTACCGTCTCACCGATTTTTACATTTCCAGAGTCTGGAGTTTCAAGACCCAGAATCGTTTTAAAGAGCGTTGTCTTACCCGCACCGTTAGGTCCGATGACGCCGACAATTCCATTGCGGGGCAGAGTAAATGAGAGGTCATCGATTAAGACTCGATCTCCAAAGCCCTTTGTTAAATGCTCAACCTCGATAACCACGTTTCCAAGGCGCGGCCCAGGTGGAATCTGAATCTCTTCAAAGTCTAGTTTGCGCATTTTGTCGGCCTCGGCCGCCATCTCTTCGTAACGCGCAAGACGGGCCTTTGACTTAACTTGGCGACCCTTTGCATTTTGGCGAACCCACTCAAGCTCTTCAGTCAAACGCTTCGCGCGCTTGGCATCTTTCTGACCTTCAATCTTTAAACGCGCAGATTTGGTTTCCAAGTAAGTTGTGTAATTTCCTTCATATGGATATGCACGACCACGATCGAGTTCGAGAATCCACTGGGCGACATTGTCCAAGAAATATCTATCGTGTGTAATCGCAACGACTGCTCCGTGATATTTATTTAAGTGTTGTTCAAGCCATAAAACCGATTCGGCATCTAAATGGTTTGTTGGCTCATCGAGCAACAATAAATCTGGAGCTTGCAAGAGTAGTTTGCACAAAGCAACGCGGCGCTTTTCTCCGCCAGATAAAACACTGACATCGGCATCAGGTGGCGGACAACGAAGTGCATCCATCGCCTGTTCCAACTGCGAATCAAGCTCCCATGCATTGCGGTGATCTAGCTGCTCCTGAAGTTCGCCCATTTCTGCCAATAACTTGTCGTAATCTGCATCGGGGTTGCCGAGCTCTTCGCTAATTGCATTGAAGCGATCGAGCATCGCTACAGTTTCAGCCACGCCCTCTTTAACGTTATCAATAACATTCTTGCTCTCATTGAGAACGGGCTCCTGCATCAAAATTCCAACGCTAAAACCTGGCGTCAAATACGCCTCGCCATTGGACGGCTGCTGTAGCCCGGCCATAATCTGCAGAACCGTGGATTTACCGGCACCGTTGGGCCCGACGACGCCGATCTTGGCACCGGGGTAAAACATCAAGGTCACGTCATCGAGAATTACTTTCTCGCCATGCGCTTTTCGCGCCTTTTTCATCGTATAAATGAACTCAGCCATGAGACGAAACCTTATCGGTATGTGTCGGTAGACTTAGCATCCACGACCCCCTACAGGCGCCTGTAGCTCAGTCGGATAGAGCACCCGCCTTCTAAGCGGGTTGTCGCAGGTTCGATTCCTGCCAGGCGCGCATGGCCAATGAACAACCGCACTTGATCTGGATCGACTGTGAGATGACTGGGCTCTCCCTTGAAAAGGATGTCCTGGTCGAAATCGCCGTCCTTGTAACCGACTCTGAGTTGAGCGTCATCGGTGATGGTGTCGACGTCGTGATTCGGGCGAGCGCCGAAGAGTTAGCGGGTATGAATGATTTCGTCACCGCGATGCATACCAGCTCGGGATTGATTACCGAGATTCCCAATGGAATCTCACTCATCGAGGCCGAACTGCAAGTGATTACTTATCTGCTCGACTGCGGATTACAACCCGGCAAATCTCCATTGGCTGGAAACTCGGTCAGCGTTGATCGCACATTTATCACTCGCGATATGCCGGTCTTAAATGAGTTCCTGCATTACCGAACCATCGACGTATCTTCCATAAAGGAGTTGGCCCGTCGCTGGCATCCTAAGGCCTACTTTGCCGCCCCTGCTAAGACGGGCAACCACCGCGCGTTGGGCGATATCCAAGATTCAATCGCCGAGTTGGCCTATTACCGCAGTGCAATATTCGTTTCACCACAGCCTTAGTAGAAGGTAGACTGTGCCACTCATGGTGGACGTAGCTCAGCTGGTAGAGCACCCGGTTGTGGTCCGGGATGTCGCGGGTTCGAGCCCCGTCGTTCACCCCAGTTTTTTTAACATGCAGGGCCTAATAGAGAGTCGGCAGCAATGATCTTTGATGTCATTATTGAAATCCCAGCCGGCAGTCGAAACAAATACGAAGTCGATCACCTAACCGGTGAGATTCGCCTTGACCGAATGCTCTTTACGTCCACGCGCTATCCATATGACTATGGCTTCGTAAAAAATACTCTGTCTCTAGATGGCGATCCGCTCGATGCTTTAGTCATGTTAGATGAGCCAACATTTCCAGGCTGCGTAGTTTCTTGCCGAGCAATTGGAATGTTCAATATGACCGATGAGGCTGGCGGAGATGACAAACTGCTCTGTGTTGCCGCAGGAGATATCCGTAAATCATCGCTGCAAGATTTAGAGGATGTTCCTAAGTTTGAACTCTCTGAAATTCAACACTTCTTTGAAGTCTATAAAGCGCTCGAACCTGGAAAGAGTGTCACTGGTGGCAACTGGGTAAATCACAGCGAAGCTCAGTTAGAGATCGAACGATCTCGCGTGCGCTTTACTAATTCCGCACATTAATTTTTAAGCGCGAACTTTAATCTCTAGAGACAGCTCTTTAGAACTCCTAAAATTGCAGCTTTTTCTGGCGCGGTAATCCACAATCCATACTTGACCTTGACGGCTACTTGTCGACTCACATAAGCGCAGCGATAACTCTTTCTAGGTGGCAGCCATGTGGCCGCATCTCCATCGCTTTTTTGCGAGTTCAAACTGCCCTTTACCGCCAATAGATTCAATGGATCGTTGGCAAAGGCCTTCCTGGTATCGGCGCTGAGTTTGAATGCTCCGGTCTGCCAAGCATTTGATAGGGCTACAACGTGGTCGATCTGCACCTCTGAACTCGTTGCAACTCCCCGCAGGAAGTTAATACTCTCCCCCGAATATGGGTCGATTAAGAGCCCGGACAAGATCACGCAAGAATCGCCAGCGCTCTTATAAGCAATGGCCTTTAAATCCCGTTTTAAAATATCATTACGGGTATCGCAGCCATTTCTATCAACATCACTCCAGGCTGGCCCAAACTGTGCACGTGTATAACCAGTTTTTGGCGCCCTGCCCTTAACGACCAAGGATGCAACTAAATCCGAGGTCGTTGGAGCGGCCCCAACTGCCCCTTGAGGGATCACAGATACGGCAAGAGAAATTACAAGGGCTATCCGAATTTCCCAACGGCTCATTGCCTCAGTCTGGCGGGCGTAGGGATGTGCAGCAAGGGGCCAGTTCCTGATAGGTTTCCACCTGCAATCGAGCGTTTCGGCGCTTGGCTGTTTCGGGTTGTTAGCTCAGTTGGTAGAGCAAGGCACTCTTAATGCCTGGGTCGGGGGTTCGAGTCCCTCACAACCCACTTATGTAGGTGAATCCGAGTTCTATATCCAAACCTTGGATGTAGTTCAAACCCTTGAATAGTGGATATATCTGCCAAACCTTTATATCCAGTATTTGATCTCTTGACTCCTTAATTCAAAAGGAGAAGATGATGTTAGTTAGTGAATATGCAACGGAAGTTATAAACACAAGGCCCTATAAGTATCAGACAAGAAAGATTTTTCTTGTTTTAATTTATTTCTAATGCAAGTATTGCTAAAATTTCACCATGTCAAATCACAAAATTCGGGAAATTATGACTTCCGATGCTTCCTGGATTTTTGACGCCTGCCAGGATGAGCAAACTCAATTCTGGACAACAATCCCCAGGCCTTACTTACTTGAACATGCTCACGGTTATGCAAATGGAGATTTCCCTGAATATAAAATATGGGTGATTGAAGATGAAGAATCAAGACCTGTTGGCCTAATATCAATTCATGAAGTAGATAAAAATGGTGACGCTGATCTTGGACTCATGGTTGCACCTTGGGGTAGAGGCAAAGGTGCAGGGAAAAATGCGATTAATTTAGTTGAGCAGTATTCGCAGGATGATCCAGAAATAGTTTCATTGGTAGCATGCATTTCGGATTTGAATATAGTCTCCCAAAAAGTTGCAGAATCAGCAGGATTAACTAAATCAGAAGTTGCAGGGAGAACTTGCCCAGCAGGAGACATTCAAACGAGTGCCATCATGTACCGCAAAACCATCTGAATTCCTTGATTTGCCTTGAAAACCAATTAGCCCCTATTGGGTTTGTCTCCCATACCCCTTAATATTGGAGATGAGTCAAGAACGGATATATCCGCATATTGGGTTAAAGGGAATGGTTTGAAGGTTTGATAACGAGTCCCTCACAACCTACCAAAGTTGGTGCATCCGAGATCTGAGTCCACGTTTGGGATGTAGCTGTCGTTTACTTACGGATGTTGGATGTGAAGCTAAAGCCCATCAAGATATGCAGGAATCACGATTTCGTTGTACTGCAAGAAGCCAGGTTTAAATGGCGGATCAAAACGACATATTCGAGTTTCATTAGAGAGTGCGATGTTAACTTTAGAAGCGCTTGTGCGAAGCTCTTCAGTTATCTTTCGTGATAGCTCATCGGTTGCTCTTCCCCGGAATGATTTGGCGATGCATGTTTCCGTATCTAATTCGCGTAATATGACTTGTGAATCGTTTGGATGTGGCAAGTGGCCAAAGGTGCTACCCGATGGCATTACAAACGAGACGTACCATCCGGCCGATTCCGATCTATCTCCTTTTTGGGCGGTGATTACTGGGGCAGTCATCGCGATTTTTTGCGAAGACTTATTTCCCTTTGAAATGTAATTAAATAATGTCGAGAAAGCGCTGCTTGCGGCAGTTGAATATTGGGCCGGAACTTTGACCTCTGCGATGACGCAAGGCAGATACTCACGAAGCTCGAAATCCTCATAAGTTCGTAGCACTTTAAACTCTTGCCGTTCAGTCATAGATCGAGCCTACTCTTGCAGGGCGCTCAATTGCTCACAAATCTATGTGCAACCTATGAAATGAGGATTGATTTTCTTACTAAAAGGCGCTTTCCAGAACACTTTTGCTGACTTAGCGTTGGCTGTTAAACCTTGGAAGATGAAGGTCAAAATGGATTGAAATAGTTCGGGTAGCCACTACAACGGCTCCCCCGAGAATGGCAGAGAGATTTCCAGCGACATTCAATTGGAGAAGTGCTACAAATGTTGCAGCACCAACCAACGATGATGTACCAATAGTTTCACGGTGGAGCAATACTGGCTCAACTTGGCACAGAACATCGCGCAGGAGGCCACCTGTCACAGCGGTAATTACGCCAAGAAGTATGGCTGCAAACCAGGTCGTATTCATTTCGCGAGCCAATTGGACTCCTGACATGGTGGCCACCGCAAGACCAAAAGTGTCCATAATTAAGAGTGATCGGCCAATATGTGTAACTCGTCGAAATACCAAAGTTAAAATTACTGCAGCGATAATGCTGCTGATAATCCAGGGATCAATAATCCAAATAGGGCGCAATCCTAGAAATACATTGCGAAGGGTTCCGCCTGAAACGGATGCAATTGCAGCGACAAATGCGATGCCACCGTAATCGAGTGCTTTATCTGCTGCAACTCGCGCGCCAACTAGCGCGAAAGTGAATGTAGAGAGAAGGTCCAGGATATGCAGCAGCGACATGGCTGTAAGAATAGGGAGTTTTCTGGGATGCGCACAATTCAATCCGCCGATTTCACGGGCTAAATGGCAAAGTTGCATCTTTGGCAGGCGCTTTTGCTTCAAAAGGCGCTAAAACCGGATTCGCAGTACTGAACATGAGAGTGCTGATCAATACGATGGCGACTCGATGTAATTTCATATATCAATTCTACTTTCTGGAGATTTCACACAATACTTAATTGTATGGAATGTGAGTGTTAGCGCCAGTTCTCTGCATCACAAAAGGGCTCTTTTTGAGAGGAATTACTACAGAAACAACTGAGAATTCTCTCCGGATAAGCACAAGGGCGGGGCTTACTTTTTGATCACGGGCCAGTTCGACCCGCATCATTTACGAGGAGCGAACCATGAAAGTACAAAGAGTTTTAAGTGTGGCCCTTCTGGCCACTGGCCTGATTGCAGGCTCGGTCAGTGCAGTACATGCCGACTCAACCCCATTG